>NZ_CP125854.1:600271-1200543 GCF_030169785.1 Bdellovibrio sp. 22V | reverse complement strand
GGACTCGGACCTAGAGAACGAAAAAGAGATGAAGAAAACCTCTGCTTTTGAAGCAGACATGGATGACGAGCTGGAAAATGAAGCTGCCCTTGCAGCAATGCCCGGCAACCTTCTTATGGAAGGTGAAGAAGACGATTTGAACCTTGATGAAATCGAGAACATCCTTGAGCTTAACGAAGGTGGATTCCCTAAATTCACTTTGGCTAAGAATAAAGCTCGCTTTTTGAGAATGGTGAGCTGGTATCGCGGAAAAGAAGAGTGGATTGAAGTCGCTCCTCTTTCTGGCGTCACAAAACTTTTCAAACAACAAACGAAAGAGTTGGAAGGCATCCGTTCTTCTAAACTTGATTACGAAATGGAACTTGAAACAGGCACTTTGACTCCGTCACAAAGATCTTACCGTCGTGACGAATTGAAGATGTGTAAAGTTCAAGAGAAAATGGCTGTTCACTTGATCTCTAAACTTCAAGTGAAAATCAAATCCGGCCGTCGCTAAACTGAAAAGCATTAAAATACAAAACCACTCAAGAGCCAAGTCCACCAACTTGGCTCTTGTTTTTTTGGGTTCCAACACATCTTTCCTAACCGCAGGCGTCGAAGGCAAGTGAGAGTTCTACCTCATGATCTATTTTTAGTTTAGGCTTTTACAAGTCCACTAAGAAAGGTGAGTTATGAAATCTTCAAAAAAGAAAAATGCGTCTGAGAAACCAGTTATTGATATCGGCATCTCTACTTCCGACCGCGAAAAAATCGCCGAGGGTCTTTCTCGTCTTCTCGCGGACTCTTACACTCTTTATCTTAAGACCCACAACTTTCACTGGAACGTCACAGGGCCTATGTTTCAAACATTGCACTTGATGTTTGAAACTCAGTACACAGAGTTGGCATTGGCTGTCGATTTGATCGCGGAACGCATCCGCTCTTTGGGTGTTTACGCTCCAGGCACCTACAAAGAATTCGCCAAACTGACTTCCATTGAAGAGCCAGAGGGCGTGCCATCCGCAAAAGAAATGATCCGCCAATTAGTCGAAGGCCAAGAAGCCGTAGTTAAAACAGCTCGCTCGATTTTCCCAAGAGTCGAAAAAGCAGGCGATGAAGTCAGCGCCGATCTTCTCACGCAAAGAATGCAACTCCACGAGAAAAACGCGTGGATGTTGCGTAGCTTGCTCGAAGAGTAAACGCTCTCCAGCACGAAGAACTTCGAAGGGCCTCCTAGGCCCTTTGAAGTTTTGTACTCAAGATTTTTTACGTCAAAAAAACGAATTCCGATCCTTAAAGTTATTTCATGCAGTTTATATTCTGGGCTCCTTTTTGCTGAACTCCCTGTGATTTCAATATTTACCCTTTTTGTGGAAAGGATAGACATACCATTTTTGGTATAGTATATATTTAGTATGTGGGAGGTTTTTGAAAAAAGATCTGCTGTTAAAAACATAGATAAGCTTCCCATACGGATTCAGGAGAAGTACGAGTTTTGGAAAAATGTCATCCGAGTATCAGGTCCCGAAGGTCTCAGGGCTTTTAAAGGATTTAAAGATCACTCTTTAAAAGGAGAGTGGCAAGGCTGTCGTTCCTCGTACTTAAATGAATCATACCGAGTTATTTATGTGATAGAGCGAGACGAGGTGCGAGTCTATGTTATTGATGTAAACCACCACGACTATCGGCGGCGTTAATTGAAATGAAGATCAAATGTATGAATTGAGAGAATGTTATGTCAGAGTTTGTAAAATCGAAATCAAGATTAGATTTAACGCCAGGAATAAGTGTTCGAATTGCCCGTGAAATGCTCAACTGGTCTCAGAGCCAACTTGCAGAAGAATCTGATATTCCTCAATCGACAATCTCTGGAATCGAATCGGGCAGAGTCCCACTAGGTGCCGAGCGTGCAGAACGATTGGCGATTGCACTTGGGGTCCATCCTGCCGTCCTATTATTTCCAAACTGGCCTTTAACTAAAAAGATACAACCACGTCAGATCGAAGAGCTGAAACAGCTTCGAAATAAAACAACAAAGAAAGCCGTATAGGCATCACATCTTTTACCTCTTCGCATTCTATATAATTTTATGGGGCGATGACAGTCACGTGAGTCGTGTTCATCTTGTCGTGAATCGCCGTTGGAATCAAATTTGGATCGAAGATAAAAACTCTTCCAACGGCACCTTCGTTAATGGGACCAAGATTGTGCAAGGAACGCCGGTGAATATCGTTAATACCGATAAGATCCAGATCGGCCGTTCTGAATATGTTCTTATTATTGATTTAAAAACAGATGAGGTGGAAGTTCCCGAGCCGGAGCCTGAGCTTCCGGCTCCGGAAGAACCGCCTCTTGAGGACACAGTGGCGATGCCACCGCCAGCACACAGCATGGCGCAGTTTCAAGCCGAGAAAGCTTTGCACGAAGCCAAGCGCAGAGCCGCGCAAATTATTCTTGAAGGCGAAACGCAGGCTGAAAAACGTGTGCAGGCGATTTATCAAAAAGCGCGCGAAGCGCAAGCTCAAGCAGAGTCCTTCTATCAAACCCGTATGGCGGAAGCCCATAAGGAAGCGGATGCGATTTTGATCGACTTCCAAAAACAGGGGCAGGCGCTTTTACATGACGCTCGTAATATGGCGCAGGAGCTGCGTGAAGAAGTCGACGTCTATGTTCAGTCTCTTAAAGACAAAGCTAAAAAAGACGTAGAAGATTTGATTTCCGAGGCGACTCTTTCCGCGGAGCGCTTGAAATCAGAAGCCTTGGAAGCGGGCCGCAATACCGCTCGCTTAGAATCCGAGATGGTTGTCGCGCGGGCTCAGGAAGAGGCGGAAAGAATCCGCGAATTTACGCGATTGCAGAATCAAGAAGTGCAAGAAAAGCTGACTCAAGACCGCGAGACTTTAACGAAGGTCAGTGCGGACTTGCAGCGCACTCAAGAGGATTTCCTTGCCGCGCAAACGCAGCTGCAAAGCACTGTCGAAAAAGAAGCGGATCTGCAAGAACAGATTAAGAATGAAGAAGCGCGTATTAAGCAGCTTTTGGAAGATGAAGCCAATCGTTTGGCGGAACTGCATAAAATCCAAGACGAACGCATCAAAGAACTTTTGAGCAACGAAGAAAAGAAAGTCAAAGAGCTGAAAAGCCAGCAACAGACTTTGAGCACTCAAAACAAGGCGCTGGAAGACAGCGTGCGGGCTTTGCAGGAAAAACAAGCGCAGCTGACCATGGATGTGCGGGATCTCGACGCCAAAAAAGCGCATCTTTTCAAGGAATATGAAGCGCAGAAGATTTTCCTTAATGAAAAACTCGAAAAAGAAAAATCTCAGATCGTTAAATCTGAAGAAGAGCGCCTGGAAGAAATGCGTTTGGAAATGTCCAAACGACTGCAAAAAATGGAGCAGGGACTTCTTGACGAGATGATCCGCAAGAAAAGCTCTCTGGTTCAGGAAGTGCATGCGGCTATCGAAAAAGAAGTCGTCATGCTTATGGAGCCGGCGCAGTGGCGAAAAATTTCTGACTCTGTGATGAGCCATATTGAAGAAGCCGTGGACGGCAAGGTGGCATCTCTTTCTCAGTCGACGGTCACGACGGCGAAGCCTGTCGACCTTATGAAGAAAAGAAAGTCAGACCGTTTTCGCTGGGCGACAGTGGGTTTGGCTATGGGAGCCCTTGGATATTTTGTGAGCCAAGTCGTTGTCGATAAAGTTTCTGCGGATCAAGCACCAATGCAAACGCTTGTGCAAAAGGAAGCAAAGAAACGCCAAGATGACCTGGAGAAAAGACGCTTTAATCCTCCGCAAGCTGAGGAGTTGAAGGACTCATACACGGATGCGGTGATTTACACCCGCAATTTTCCGGAGATTTACACGGATCAACAGTTCCAGCAGAAACTGTATAAAAGCGCTTCCCAATATCTGCTAAAAACATGGCGCGTGGACGAGGACAAATCGATTCAAGTTCTTTCAACAGCGAATGCCTTGGTGAAGGAACTCACGGAACGCAAAGCGAAGATCCATCCTGACTTTATCAAAGAAGGTTTGGAAAAGATGCGCCAATTAGAAACAGAGACGTTGGCGCGTATGAAAGACGTATTGGGTTCTGAAGTGCGTGTGGAATCCTTCCGACGCTTTGAACGCAACTTCTATAAAGAAGAAGTGCAGCGTCGAAGAATGGCGCAGCATTAAGGTGTGTCTTTTTTAACGTAAGGAATCTCAATGATGGCGCGACATCCATATTTAGCCATCATAGCGATAGTAATTCTGCGGAGGCCCTCGATGTTTCTTCCTTGTTTCCCTAGGAGTTGACCGTAGTCGTCAGGGTGACAGTCGACTTTGAAAACAGTCGTGCGTGTTCCGACTTCATAGGTGACGGTGACTCGTTCTGCGTTGTTTAGCATAGTTGCAAGTATCTGGCGAATAAGTTCACCTACTTCATCGCGAAAGCTCTTGTTTAATCCGACTACTTTGACTGTTTGAACTGAATTCATTGTTTCCCTCATGCGAGTACTAAGCAAATCTCACTTTTGTGGACAATGATTCGGGTGAAAAAAAGAAAAACAAAGGCTAGTTTTGTTACTTGAGAATGCGATGAAATTCTCGGTAGAATTACGAGAAATTATTTGCCGCCTTTGTATTATGACAATTTTGTCCTCGACTAAATTACGGTATAAGAACACCACTGGTTAAACTATACCGTATATATAAACTTGATTAGGTGGCATCTTCAATCGAAACGAAATACGATAAAGTCCTGAAGAGAATTGCGAAGAACATCAAAGAGCTTCGCAAAGCTCAAGGCTTATCTCAGCGAAACATGGAAGCTTTTGGCTTTGATCTGCGGAATTACCAGCGGCTCGAGGCTGGCAAGCATTCGCCTAGTGTGTACACCTTACATAAGTTGGCCGTCGCTTTTCGCGTCGACATCTCGGACCTTCTGAAGTAATAATTAAAAAAATCGAATAATTCTTTTCCTCATCTATTAAGTTTTTTCAATCTCTTCCGATAACAAAAATATGTTTACGGTATAAGTACACCACTAGGTTATCTGCGCCGTCTTTTTAAATACACACATCGAATAGGGGATCGAATGCTTTCAAGGTTCAGCTTAAAAGCCAAAATGTTATTGGCCTTTATGGGGATTTCCATGCTTCTGCTTGTCGTCGGAGGTTTGGGTTTTTATTCAAATAGCAAAGTGGTAGCTATTTATGATCGTATTGCGAATTTAAATCTTCCAAATGTTGAAGCACTGGGAAGAATTCGTTACCGTGCCCAGGAAGCGAATCGCACTATGCTAAGAGCCGTCATGGCAAGAACACCGGAAGAGGTGGCTCACTATACGAAACAGTATGGCGAATCTTTGGAATTGTATGACAGCTTCATTAAAAAGTATCTCGAAGTTCCTTTCTTTAACAGTCAGGAAGAAGCTCTTTTCAATAAAGTCGATGCGTCTTGGAAGAAGTACGTCGCAATGACAAACGACATCGTAAAAAATGCCGGAAAGCCCGAGCATAACGAGCGTATCTTGAAGCTGCTTGATGAAGAACTTCGTGAAATCCGCCGCGAACATGTCGACGGTTTGGGCGCATTGTTGTCTTTCCATGAAGAGGCCGTGAAGCAAGCGAAAATCGAAGCCGCCGACACGACACGCCAAGGTCAAGTCTTCGTCTCGTTGGTAATCGCTTTCGGTTTTATCAGTGCCTGTGTGGTTGGATTCATCTTTGCGAATTCACTTGCGCGCTCTTTAACTCGAATCAGCGGCGACATTTCCAATTCAGCGGATCAAACATCGGCTTCAGGCACGCAGTTGTCAGCAGCCAGCCAGCAGTTGTCATCAGGTTCTTCAGAAGCAGCCGCTTCGTTGGAAGAAACCGTGGCATCCATCGAAGAGCTTTCAAGTATGGTGAAACTCAATGCGGATCATGCTAAAGAAGCCAATGCTCTTTCTCAGAAATCGAAAGATTCTGCTGAGCAAGGTGAAGGCGAAATCACGAAACTTATTGGTGCGATGGAAGATATCGCAAGTGGTTCGAAAAAAATCGAAGAAATCATCACGGTCATTGACGATATCGCCTTCCAAACAAACTTGCTTGCTTTGAATGCGGCAGTGGAAGCGGCTCGTGCCGGTGAACAAGGTAAAGGATTCGCGGTCGTTGCGGAAGCCGTTCGCAACTTGGCGCAACGAAGTGCTGCAGCAGCCAAAGATATCACAAGCCTTATTCAAGACAACGTCAGCAAGAGTGAAAACGGCGCGCGCGTAGCAAGTCAAAGCGGCGCGGTTCTTAAAGACATCGTCAACTCCGTTAAAAAAGTAGCGGACTTGAATAATGAGATCGCAGTCGCGAGCCAAGAACAGTCAACAGGTCTTGAGCAGATCTCCAAAGCGATGAATCAGTTAGACCAAGCGACACAAGGAAATGCGGCGTCCTCTGAGGAAGTGGCGGCATCTTCCGAAGAAATGTCGGCGCAAGCGGTGATGTTGGCGGATTTAGTTATGGATCTGCGCACTCTGGTGCAAGGTCAAGGCGCTGTTTCACAAGCTCGAAGAGCTCCGCAGGTGCGTACCGGTGCTCCTGCGAAACCTCTGGCGAAAGTAAAGTCTTTCCAGCCGAAAGCGAAAAAGAATCAGGCCGAAAATATCCTGCCGTTGGATGACGAGGGCGGCGATAGAAAAATCGGCGACGTTTCCGGATTTTAAAGTTAGCTAAAAAAATGAAACGACCTAGGGGCTCTTCTTCCACAGAAGGGCCCTTTTTCTTGTGGTCTCCGCACGCAAAGTAGGTTAGAAAAAGGGGAATTTTAGACCCTTTGTGACGCGCTTTGTTGGAGGCCCCATGATGTCGCCAGGACATGAACAACAGATTCAACTTCTTTTTGGAGCTGTCGCTCTTCTTCTTCTCATCATCTTTGGCGTTATTTTCCTCAGCATCTTTAAGCGTCTTCGTCAAAAGCCGACCGCTAAAGCCGTTGCCCACGAAGTAAAAACGGAAACTGCGAAAGAAGAAGGGGAAACGACACTTGCGCGTGTGGATTCCATGGGTCAGACGGTCTCCGAAATTGAAATTCCAAGTCTCACGGCTGCTGTTGAGGAAAAAGCGGTCGATCTTAAAGAGGCGTTGAAGAAAACGGAAGAGAATCTTTTTGGTCGCATTCGCAGTCTTTTTAAAGCGGAGACCAGCAATAAGCACCTGGATGAAATCGAAGAGATTCTTTATACAAGTGATCTGGGGCCTACGACAGTGCAACGTTTGATGGGTGCTGTTGAAGACAAATTGTCTAAAAAAGAACGCGCCGATTACGAAACAGTGCGCGAGGCATTGAAAGAAGAAATCAAAAATATTTTTGCGGGTTCTCACTCAGCAAGACCGAGCGAAGATATTCTTTCTAAAATTCATTTTGCAGCAGAAGGTCCTACGGTGTTGATGATCGTGGGTGTGAATGGCGCAGGCAAAACGACTTCGATCGGAAAAATTTCCGCGCAATTGGCAAGTCAGGGGAAAAAAGTTTTGGTTGCGGCAGGGGATACTTTCCGTGCTGCTGCCGGTGGACAGCTTAAGGTTTGGACGGACCGCGCGCAGGTTGAAATTTTCTCTCCAGAAGGCGTGACGGATCCAAGTGCCGTGGCTTTCGATGCGGTGGCCAAGGGGAAAGCGCAAGGCTATGACGTCGTGATCGTCGATACGGCAGGCCGTCTGCATACACAAGCGAACTTGATGGAAGAGATCAAAAAAATGAAGCGGGTTATGGCGAAGGTCATTCCGGAAGCGCCTCATGAAACTTTGATTGTGCTGGATGCGAATTCAGGTCAAAACGCTTTGATGCAAGCTAAAGAATTCCACAATGCGCTGACGTTGACAGGCGCGATTTTGACGAAGATGGATGGAACCGCAAAAGGCGGCGTGGCCGTGGGGCTTGCGCAAGAGTTGCAGATTCCTATTAAACTGATCGGCGTAGGTGAGCGCATTCAGGATTTACGCTCGTTCTCTTCGCAAGAATTCGTGGAGTCTTTGTTTCAGTAATTAATTTCTCTGATGGGCGATGTGATCAATCTGATCGGATTCGTAAATATGGAATCCCGGTTGGAAATTAAGCATCGCAATCGCCATCGCGCGGGCGATGTCTTTCGCGGCAATAGGTCGGTATTTTTTCAAAGGCCCGCGCAAAATCGCATTCATCACCGGAGTGATCTTCTGTGCGAATTTTTCGCCGGCACGATGTTCTTTTCTTTCACCTAAAATCAAAGAGGGACGGAAGATCTCAATCTGCGGGATTTTTAATTCGCGCAGCGCGCTTTCCATTTCGCCTTTAACGCGATTATAGAAAATCGAAGACTCTTTGTTCGCGCCCATGGCTGAAACCACCAAAAGTTTTTGGGCTCCAACCGCCTCAGCAACTTTTGCGAACTCGACGACATAATCGTAATCAACTTTGCGGAAGGCTTCTTGGCTGCCGGCTTTTTTGATCGTGGAACCCAGACAGCAAACGAAAACGTCGGCTTTCAAAAGATCTTTGCGATCTTTCAGCTGGTCCAGGTTCATGACAATGTTTTCGGTGTCTTTAGGTAACTTGCCCAGAGCGGAGCGGGACACGGCTTTAATAGAGCTGATCTCGCCCAGCAGTCCAATAATCTGCAAGAGCTCACTTCCAACGAGGCCGGAGCCGCCAACAAGAGTGACACTGATCGGAAATTTCATGAGCACGTTACATCCCTTAGCGTTTGAGAATCGTCTGCGTGTAGAGATCTTTATTATAGCGGATTTGTTTCACGATGGAAAACTGCTCCGGTTTAAAGATTCTTTCATACAGGTCCGCTAGAATAGATTTGCTCTCATTCTTACGTTTAGCAATGCTTTCAAGCTGCTTTTGCATCGTAGCATACTCTTTCGGAGACGGAAGACCGTAACCGATATTGAGCATTTGCGCCGGCGTCGTCAGCTGGCCTTTGCTTTCAAAGAAACCACTCTGAATCGCGAGGATTTGTCTTAACGTATCCGCCAAACCTTGTTCCAAGTTCGACGACTTAAGAAGTTTTAGCAAGAAACCTTGAAGACCTGACTCTGATTCTTTTTCGGCATAGTTTTCCAAAAGCAAGAATGCAGCGGCATATTTCACTTGCACACGACGGTCTTGCGGCATGTGCTTTTGGAAAAGGTATCTTCTTTGACCCGGAGTGAGCTCCACCCAGTCCGAGATACGCTGAGCTTCACGAACAGTGACGTAGTCGTCGATAAACTCCAACGCTTTTTCCAAGTGTTCACCGTGAGAGATGAACAGATAGCCATTCTTCACAGCCCACTCACGGTTGTCCATGTATTCTTTTTGCGTCAGTTTGGCGCGCGCCAGAAGATTACGAAGCGAGTACGGGGTTTGCGCACTCTCTGTCATAAGTTCTTTGCGCAACGTCGCCGAACGAAGAAGATTGATGCTTTCGACCGCGCAGTTGTTGCTGAGGAAATAATACTGACCGTCGTAACCCCAGTGCGTTTCGACGGCGCGATCGACGAATTGATTCATCTCTTGGCGGGACAAAGCCAAAGGATAGCTCATCAAATCGCGCAACTCTGTCTTATTATATTCTTCGATGACCTGTGCAAACGGAATAAAGAAAAGACGAGACGGGTAGTCACCGCCTAGACCGGCCAAATTGCTGATCTCAGGCGTGTTGACGAAAGCGCGGTAAGAAAGAACCAAGTGATATTGAATGTCCTTCAAACAATCCGGTCCCATCACTTTACGTGAGGGAGCACACATCACAAGACGGAACATAGAATGGCCGAACTTGCCAGAGATGCCGTCTCCGCGGCTCGCAAGAAGATAATGCACTTGATAAAGTCTTCTTTTATCGATCGTCGCAAGGGCTCTGTCTGCGGATGTGAATGATGGATCGACGATCTTTAAGTAGTCACCACAAGACGCCAACGGAAACGGATTGTAACCGAAGTGCTCGCTCAGGTACCGATGCATCGTTGGACGACGGCATTGATATTCACGGTCGGTCAGAAAGTATTCCATGTTCACGGCAAACATCTCGGCTTTGCTGGCTTGTTCGTATTTGTCAGGACTGCGAAGGTTAAACGATGTTTGACGGATGCGTGCGCCTTTACCGCTAAGGTTCAGGAACCACCCGCCGATTTCCTGGAATTCCGCCGTCGTTGAAACTGTGGTTTTAAGATCAAAATAAAGATCGCACTCGCCCGTGTTCATCTCGCGGTCATCGCGATAAGTATCGCACCAGCTGGCGTGGGAAAGAACTTCCATTGAGTGGAAATTTATGAAGTCATAAATATGCGCCCATTCGTGAATCATCGTCTTGATAAGAAGAGGACGATTTTTCAACAGACTCTTATTAATGCGCATTTCACCTTTGCGGTTCGAAGACCCCGCAACGTGTTCTTTGAAGTCTTCCGCAAAAAGACGGTATCCATTTTTTGGTCTTTTTTGCATAAGACGTTGCTTCATCAAAGGCGGGAGCATGTTTTCGACTTCGACCTGAGCTTTCCAAAGATCCAAACGTTCTTGCGAGCTTACTTGGGACGCAATCATATCCAAAAGGCGTGAGCCGCCTACGTTTTGCGCCAGGGCTATGGAAGACAACATATATATAAGGAGAAAAAGCACGCTCTTCTTCATAGAAGTCTCTAGGTGCAAGATCGAGTCCATATAGAGATGTCCTGAAGAAACTTTCCTCGCAATAGACCTTCATTACCGTTGTCTAATATCTCGTCAGTGACGGCCTATAAGGTCACTCTGAGCGAACTTTTCGTCTCAAAATGAATAAACACGAGATAGGTGTTGCAAACCCCTGGCGTGCCTGTTGCAAAACGGGTCGTGAGTCTTAATTTTAACGAGAGGTGTGTTATGAAAAGAACGTTGTTAATTATGTCTTTGCTTATGTCTGTTCAAGCTTTCGCATTCGAAGCTTCGAGCAAAAAGAACGATGACCTTGCTCCTAAAGTAGAAGAAGAAAAGAAAAAGGACAAAGGCATCAGCAGCTCATCCGGATCACTCTATACAGATGTTGAGTGTGATATGACAGATTACACTTGTTACAAAATCATCATGGATTTGGGCCGCCAAGAAGCTATTGCACATATCGTTGCGGGCAACCCAGCGGAACGTTCTACGGTTTTGACTCAAGCGATTCAAGTCTATAAGACAGTGAACGCTGAAGCACAAAACTTGACTGACGAAGAAATCATTTATTTGTTGGCTACTGAGTAAAAGGAAAGGTGTTGAAGATGAAAAAGATTTTTGCAGCTCTTGTGAGCTTGATGGTGAGCTCGCCGGCTTGGGCGTATATCACTGCGACCTATGGTAACATGGGTACAGATCCAAACACTCGTACACATATTTTGATCGTTGGTAAAGGAAACGAACTTTCAACTCTTTTGCAAACTTCTGCAGCGGCTAAAGCGAAGAAGTATGCAGAGCTTTATCCTAACGAACAGATCCGTCTTATCTCCGTGAACGAAACGGGTGGTAAAGACAATCTCGAACTTCTTGCGTCTTACGGATTTAAAAACGTTGAAGAACACCGCGGTTTTAACTTTGACACGACGGACGTGATGTCTGAGATGGAAAAGTTCAACAAGATTGCGACTGTGGATATTTACTCTCACAGCGTGGCTTATTACGGTGTGATCCTTGACGGTAAATTCAACCGCATGGACCCTAAAAGAGACGGTTACCAAAAATTGGCGAACAGATTCACGAAGGATGCTTATGCGTATCTTCATGGCTGTAACTCAGGTCAGTTCCTAGCTCCAATCTTGTCTCTTCAATGGAACATTCCTGTGGCAGGTTCTTTCACATCAACAGACTTCAACCGTTTGCATGAAAACGGTCAGTGGTACTTTGATGACGCAAGAAAACCAAACGAAGGTAAATTCGTAGGCGTTAACAAAAAGACTTACGAAAGAAACGAAAACTGTTCAGAGGGTGCTTGCCGCCGTCTTTTCCCTGACAACCACAACTACAATGGTTACTGGGGATCTTTCTCTGAAGGTGGTCTTGGTTTCTTCAAGTTCTTCTGTATGAACAATACGACTCAAGACTGTCAAAAAGCGATGGCTCGCTCTATGATCAACGCGGTTTCTGTGAAACCGATCAATGTGAACAGCAGCCTTGAAGACTATAAAGACGTTGTTTTCGACTGGTTGTGCCCTGCTTCTGGTTTGCAAGAAAAACGCGACAAGTGCCGTCAAGGTCTTGAGAACGCGGTTGCGACTGGCGGTACTTACGACTCTTTCGGTGGTAAGTCTTTGCAGTGTGACTTCAAAGGTTGTAAGGCGAAGTTCAAATGTCAACGTATGCCATTGGTTGACCTTTTGAGACCAGGTTCTTGTGAAGTTATCAACTTGCGTGAAAGCACGAAGACAACAACTCAAGTGAACGAGTACAAAGCGTACCTTGAAGGTTTCAAGCTTCTTCAAGCTGGTAAATAATTAATAAAGTTTTTCCCTCTCTCTTTGCAAAGGCTCGCGCTTCGCGGGCCTTTGCTTTTTTTCGACTGCCATCGCACAACGTTTCTTTCGTCTTCGATTAAAATGCAGAAATTGACTCGCCAGTTAACAAGCGCGGCGGTGACAGCCTCACCCAAGGTCCGTCTTAATATTCTCTGGAAGCAATGATGTTTACGAGAATCGTAAGGAGACGGTATGGGATTAAGATGGATCTTAG
The DNA here is from genome assembly GCF_030169785.1 of Bdellovibrio sp. 22V. Taxonomy (NCBI): domain Bacteria; kingdom Pseudomonadati; phylum Bdellovibrionota; class Bdellovibrionia; order Bdellovibrionales; family Pseudobdellovibrionaceae; genus Bdellovibrio; species Bdellovibrio bacteriopascens. The sequence continues at coordinate 1,187,890 of NZ_CP125854.1, read as the reverse complement.
TTTTAAGTTTACTGCTCGGAACAGCCCTCGCCGAGGCACAAAACAATCGCTGGAGAATCACGCGCACGGAATGGTCGGCGCAAGATGAAGCGCGCTTTGGTGAATTTATCGCACGTATTGGCGCCGCGGTAGAGCGCCGCGAATGCGCCACCGTTGCGGACTGTCTGCGCAGTTATAGCGCGAATCCTTATGCCGGAACAGATCCCGCGAGTCTTAGGTTGTTCGCGGACTGCGCCGATCTTCCTTATTACCTGCGTTCTTACTTTGCGTGGAAGAATGGCCTTCCGATGTCGATCGCAAGCGGCGTGCGTCCGCGACAAACGCAGACAGGCAAAGACGTCCGTTATTCCCGTAACGGCAATATCGTGACGGATCGTTACAGCATCACCGCGGGAAGATTTAGCGCACCGAATGCGGTGAGTTTGCTGAACGAAACGATTGTGAATGCGGTGTACTCCGCCACCTTCCGCGTGATGGGTGATCAAGATGGCAACTTGTTCTCAGATTTCTATCCTGTGAAGTTGAGCCGTGAAGCGATTCGTCCCGGCACAGTGATTTATGATCCCAACGGACATGTCGCGATCATTCACCGTATCAGTGATGACGGGCGGATTTTTTATATCGACTCTCACCCTGATAATACTTTGACGTCGGGGATGTACACTCCTAAGTTTGTGCGCAGCAATCCCTATCACGGTGCGGGTTTTAAAAACTTTCGTCCACTCTATTTGATGGGAGCTCGCCGTACCGCAACCGGTGAATACACCGGCGGAAAAATCGTTGGCGCTCGCAACAATATGCTGCCGCACTTCAGTTACGAGCAGTTTTACGGTAATACGCCGGATCCTGCGGGTGACTGGCAAAAAGGAAAATTTATTTTCCACGGAACGCAGTTTGGTTATTACGATTATCTTCGCATCATGATGTCGAATGGAAACCTGCAAATCAATCCGATCGAAGACTTGCGCCAAATTCTTGGCGATATTTGCACTTCATTAAAAGACCGCGTCGTGGCGGTGGATCAGGCGATTCAATCTGGCATCGACAAGCAAGAGCATCCTTTGCGTTTGCCCCTGAATATCTATGGCGCGGACGGAGATTGGGAGGCGTATGCCACTCCCTCTCGAGATGCGCGTTTGAAAGTGTCGTACATGGACTTGCTCTTCCAGGCAAAAACGATGATTTCCAGATATAAGGGCGGCGATCCCAACATCATCTATTACGGCCGAAATCTCGCAGCGGACATGCTCGCGGTGTATGAGCGGGAGTCTCGCGCATGCCAGTTTTCTTATACGAACTCCAGCGGCAGCGCTGTGACGTTGGATTTAGAAAATGCGCGCGCGCGATTATTCGATATCAGCTTCGACCCTTATCACTGTGTCGAACTTCGTTGGGGCGCGAAAACTCCGCAAGAGCTTTCCTCTTGTCAGGACAGTCAAAACAAACGCCAATGGTACGCGCGGGAAAAATGGCTCCGCAATCAGTGGGAGCGTCGCTATGATGCGCGTATGGATTTTTCCCTGGAAGAACTTAACGGGCCGAAGCCGGGGGCCGGGATCGCCCAAGCCCCTGACGTCGATATCGTTAGCTATCTTCAGTCGCAGCAATAAAAAACCACCTGTGGAGGGTGAGCCTTCGGGCTCCCTTCCACTCTCTTAAGAAAAAGGTACCTGGTGCCTTTTTCCCATTTTGAGACGGCGGTGACGAATTAAGGGCCCTGTCTAAACTTTGATCTATCAAAGGCATCTAAAAACCGGTGAAAGTCCAATCAGGATGGCATCTTACTTGATAGTAAGAAACTCGGAGAGGTTTCTTATGATGCTAAAAAGTTGGATTAGAAAGTCTTTCGTTTTAGGAATGAGCTTCACACTGTTGGCGCCGAGCTTTTCGCACGCTTACGGGGAAGCGGCAGTCATTCAGGGCTACGTAGGCCGACAAACGACAGTTCCCTTGATTAAACCTTCTTGGGGAAATTTCATTCTTCATACTGAAACTTTAAACAAGCTATACTCCTTGCGGGGATTTCAAGCTATTTGGACAGACACCAATGGTCTTCCCAATGCGATGGCCGTGACTCTTAAAAACATTCTTTTGACGTCGGACCGCCACGGTTTAAATCCCGGTGATTATTGGGATGCGGATGTCGAAAATCTTTATAAGGCGGCTCAAACAAATCAAAAAAACTGGATCACTTTTGAGTTGGCGGCAAGTGAAGCGCTTATCCGTTACGTCACGCATTTATCGACGGGTCGTTTTGATCCGGAACAAATCGACACGGATATTAAGTACAAACAAAAAGATTTCAACGAATACAATGAACTCAATCTTGCGGTTTCTTATGGCGCGGGCTCTTTGGCGTCTGCGCTTGACGGCTTCGCTCCTTCGCATCCTCGTTATAAAGATCTTATGAGTCTGTTGGTAACTCTAAAAGATCTGAAGGCCCGCGGCGGCTGGCCGACGTTGACTTCGCCAGGTTTTATTTTGAAACGTGGAGTGAAGGATCCGATCATTGGTCAGTTGCGCGCCCGCTTAAGACAGCTTGGATACTATGTTTCTGATGCCGGGGGAAATACCTTCGATACAGAGTTGGAAGATGTTGTAAAACAATATCAAGCGATGAACGGTCTTACATCGGACGGTATTATTGGAACACGCTCTGAAGTATTGCGTGCTTTGAACTTCACAGTAGGTCAAAGAATCGCGCAAGTGGAAGTGACGATGGAGAAACTTCGTTGGCTTCCGAAGACTATTGAAAACCGCCATATCTTTGTGAATCTGGCGACGACAGAGTTCCGTCTTTTCGATGAAGGCAGTCAGGTTTTCTATTTTAAAACAATCAACGGTCAGGCGTTCCGCCGGACTCCATCCATGCGCGATCAGATCACTTTCGTGAATTTGAATCCGTATTGGACGGTCCCTCGCAGTATCGCGATCAAAGACAAATTGCCTTTGCTGAAACAAGACCGTCGTTATCTCGAAAAACACAACATGCTTCTTATTGAAGAAGCGACGGACGAAGTCATCGATCCTTCAACGATTGATTGGAAAAACATGACGGCAAAAAATTTCGTCTATTACATCCGCCAGTTGCCGGGGCCAGACAATGCTTTGGGTGTTGTGAAGTTTCCGTTGCAAAACCCTTGGGCGATTTATCTGCATGATACAAATGACAAACATCTTTTTGGTGAAAGCAAGCGTCACCTAAGTTCAGGTTGCGTGCGCCTAGAGCAGCCGTTGGAGCTTGCCGCCTATTTGCTGCGCGATCAGCCGGGCTGGAGCTTGTATGACATTCAGAACTTTGTACCAATGTACAAAGATCAGCAGGCGGCGGAGCTGGATAAGCGTATTACTTTGAAAAAACCGATGCCGGTGTACTTCTTGTACTTGACGGTGGAAAAAGGCGAAGACGGGTCGATGCGCTTTATCGACGACGTTTACGGCCAAGACACGCGTTTAAGCAAAGCTTTGCAGAATAAAAAATCCGCAGGCGAGTTGTTCTAAAGGAGAGAGTTATGAAAAAAATGTGGATCGCAGTTTCGACATTGTTGTTCGCAGGTTTGGCTCAAGCTCAATCCATGGGCGCTTTGCAAGTCAACGGTCAGGCCGGCAAGTTTCAAATTTTCCAAAAGGTGAAGGCAGTTCGCTGTGAGATCGGACAACGAGGCGCGTGTGATAATCCCGTGTTCTTTGATCTCAATAAACCGCAAGCGCTGCCTGCCGGAAATTATATCGTGGGTTTTGAAAACTCCATTCACCCCGAAACGATCTCTGTAAATCCGGGTTCGACAACGCAGTTGTATTTGGAAAGATTGACGGTGCCTTCGCAAGTTCGCGGGCAAAAAATCCGGGTGTACCGCGACTTTACGTCACTGGTGGAGCAAAAGAAAATCTATATGACAATGTTCTTGATGAATCGTCACTTCTTCCGTCTTGAGAAGGAAAATTTCGGCGATTTATATCTTACGGGTGCATGGGAAAGAGATTACGTTCAGCGCTTCACTTACGAGACTTGTCCCAAGATCGACGCCTATGGATCAGTGGCGAGCGCGGCAAAAACCGTGTGCAAGGCGTGGAATACCGCGACCTCTGCGATGGGCTTGCGCGAGCTTTTCAGCTTTGGCAACGACGGCACTTTTCAAGAGATGTGGGTGACCTTCCCGGGTGACGTGATTCCTTCAAAACACCCGCGCTATCTGGTTTCCGCGCCGATTTCGGATGCTGACTTTGTTTCAGTTTTCCCGGGCTCTTACAAAGTCCAAGCTGAAGGAAAAAATCAACAAGCGGTTACAGTGAAGGTCGGGAATCTGTCCCAGAATGCATCGAATTTGGGATTTTCATTGAACCAAATCAAGTCTTTCATTAACCTTGATGGCGAGGATTGCTCATCTGCACGTACTTGGAAGACGGAGTCTCGCGCTTATTGCACAAGCGATCAACAAGAAGGTTGTGATCGCTCTTCGGCGGAGAGCTGCGAACCCATGTAATGGGAAAAAGGAATGCGAAAAGTTTTAATTGGTATTATCTGCACATTCGGGGCTCACTTTGTTCAGGCTGAGCCCATCAAGCCCATCTCTGTTTCATATGAAAATCTTATGCGCTGTTTTCCTGAACTTCAGGACGAAAAGCTTTCGTTCAAAGTCGATCTCAATCGCCTGAAAGAGTTGGGCGATGAAAAGTTCGTGACCTCGCAATCGCAACTGCGTCAAAGAAAAATTCAGTACGTGAACGCAGACAAGCAACTGATGAATCTTATTTTGCGCACCAAGTTCATGGGTGCAAAAAAGATGGATACCGAATTGATCCTGCAAGAGGTCGATGAGAAGGGCGTTATCACCGATATCAAGCTCACGTCGAACCAACGCATCAATCCTAAGCAGGACATCATCAACAACTTCTTGCTCAACGGAACAATTAAATCAGACGAATACTCCTATAATGACACGAAGCTCAATGAAGTTTTCTCGACCTACCGCCGGAACTTTAAGGAGATCGAAGAGTACGAGCTGGTCGATAAGCCCGGCAAACGTTCGATTCTCTGCGAAACGAAGAAAGACCTCGGCATTATATGCACCTGTTCGAAAAAATAAACTGTTGAATATCGAGCCTTTAGCGATATACTTTTAACAGTGTTGATCTAGGTTTTTTCTAGAGTTTTAAAAGGTTTAGGCAATTCGGTTCTGCAGCTGTTGAGGTGCTAGTGACATCTGATAAAAAAACCTACAATTTTCTAATTGCGGGTGTCCCTTACAAGTTAAAAACCTCTCATGACGATGCCACTGTTCAAGAGCTCGTCGATTTTGTTAACAACAAAATGAATCAAGCCATGTCCCTGACTAAAAACGGTTCTTTCCAAAATGCCGCTGTTTTGACAGCGATGAATTTGGCGGAGGAACTTATCCTTTTGAAAAGAAAGGCGCATCGCGAGTTGGAAAAACTCGAAGAAAAAGCGTTGCAACTTTCTATGGATCTAGAAAATTCCAAGAGCAACAAGGTTTTGAACAACTGACTTTGTTTTGATTCTTGGGGTTTCCATGCCTGTTTCTTGGAGCTCTAAAAAGGACTGTCGTTCCTTCTTTAAATCTCTTTGCGCTCAAGAGTTTGCGCAAGGTCTTGTTCACAACCAACAGCAGCTCAATTCTCATTTGCGCAACTATATGAGTTCGCAAAAGGGAATCTGGGGAGCCTACCGTGCTCTGCCGGAGGAAGCGCAAGTCGAAGAGGTGTTTCAAATCCCTTCGATTGCTTGGGTTTTTCCGCGCATGCATGAAGGCCACTTGGAGTTTTTCGAAGCCCCGCATTTTGTGCTGGGACCTTACGGAGTGTGGGAACCATCCCAAGAATCCGTCAAAAAGGATCTGAGAGAACTTCACGGTCTGCTGATTCCAGGACTCGTGTTTAATAAGAATGGCAATCGCCTGGGGAAGGGCAAAGGGTTTTATGACAAGACTCTTGCTGGATACCAAGGGATTAAAGTCGGAATCGCTTTTGATTTTCAAGTCACAGTCGATCCACTTCCCACGGAGCCCCACGATGTCGTGATGGATTATCTCATTACGGAATCAGGCGTTGTCGAGTGCAAGCAGTATCAGGAGTAATAGGTCATGGAGATCGTTATCACCGCAATTATCGGTGTTCTTTTAGGTGGAGTAGGTGTTTTTGTTGTTAAGCGCCTTCAAGATGAAAACAAAAAGAAGTCAGCTCGTATCGAAGCGGAAAGAATCGTAAACAAAGCCAAGTCAGAAGCCGCAAAAATCAAAAAGGATTCTGAAACAAAAGCCAAGGATTTCGAAGCCCGCGCCCGCAAAAACGTCGAAGCCGACATTCATAAGCAAAAATCCACAGTTAAAAACAAAGAGTCTCAGTTGGAACGTCGTCTGAAAGAAATCGACGATCAGTTCAAACAGAAGATGGAAGAAAACGAGCGTTACCTTAATACGCTCAAAGACCGCGAAGAAAAAATCGCGATCTCAGAAAACAGAATCAAGGATTTAGAGAAAAAAGGCGAGGCGCACATTGCGGAGTTGAAGACGAAACTTGAAAGTGTCGCCTCCATGTCGCAAGACGAAGCTCGTCGTCAGCTTTTGGGAGCTCTTGAAGACGAAGCAAAAATGGAAGCAGCGAAAAAAATCGCAGCCATTGAAGAAGAAGCCAATAAAGAAGCTGATAAAAAAGCAAAACGTATTTTGGCGACAGCTCTTTCCCGTTTCGCATCGGAATACACCTCTGAGCGTACAGTCAGTGTCTTGGCTCTGCCGAACGACGAGATGAAGGGCAAGATTATCGGCCGTGAAGGTCGTAATATTCGTACCCTCGAAGCGCTTTGCGGTGTGGACTTGATCGTCGACGATACTCCGGAAGCGGTGGTGATCTCTGGTTTTGATCCAGTTCGCCGCGAGTTGGCTCGCCGTACTATCGAGAAATTGATGGAAGACGGTCGTGTGCATCCAGCACGTATCGAAGAAGTTGTTGAGAAACAACGTAACGAATTAATGAAGTCGATTAAAGAAGAAGGCGAGCGCCATGTGATGGAGTTGGGAATTCCAAACATCCATCCGGAGCTTGTGAAAATCATCGGCGGTTTGAAATACCGTTCATACCAAGGTCAAAACGCTTTGAACCAAGCTTTGGAAGTGGCACAGATCGCAGGACTTCTTGCGGGTGAAATGGGTGTGAACGTGAAGCTCGCTCGCCGTGCGGGTCTTTTGCACAATATCGGTAAAGCGATCGATCACACGGCCGAAGGCAGTTACGCTTTTGTTGGTGCTGAAGCCGCGAAAAAATACAATGAATCCGAAGATGTTTGCCATGCCATCCGCGCGCACGACGAAGAGGAAAAACCTCATTCGATTCTTGCGTGGATTGTGCATGCGGCTTACGTGCTTTCAAGCTCTCGTCCGGGCGCACGTCGTCCGCAAATGGATTCCTTCATCCATCGTTTGGAGGATTTGGAAAGCATCGGCAACAGCTTCGACGGAGTTCTTAAGACGTTGGCTTTGCAAGCGGGTAAAGACGTCCGTGTTCTTGTGGAATCCAGCAAGGTGACAGACGATCAAGCTGTGATGTTGTCTCGTGATATCGCTCGTAAGATCGAGCGCGAGCTGCCTCAGGCAGGCCAAGTGAAAGTCACTGTTGTTCGTGAAACAAGAAGTGTTGAGCACGCACGCTAAGGTTTAGGAATTTAAGTATGAGTTTTTTAGATCCTCGTGAACAGCTAGAAAGAATCAAGTTCGGTGTCGCTGAGTTTATCAACGACGAAGACATGCTTAAGAAGCTGAAAAAGGGAAAACCTCTCAACATCAAATTGGGAGCAGATCCGACACGCCCTGATATTCATATCGGTCACACGGTCGTGATCAATAAACTCAGAACCTTCCAAGAATTGGGACATAAAGTTTTCTTCTTGATCGGGGATTTCACGGCGATGATTGGGGACCCTTCAGGAAAAAATACGACTCGTCCTATGCTCACGCGCGAAGAGATCGAAGAAAACGGTCGTACTTACGCGAAGCAAATCTTTAAGATTTTGGACCCGGAAAAAACAGAGATCGTTTACAACTCCTCTTGGATTGGCAAAATGACTCCTGTTGATTTCATCAAAATGTCGGCACAATACACGGTCGCGCGTATGCTTGAGCGTGAAGACTTCACGAAGCGCTACAGATCCGGAACACCGATCGGTATTCACGAATTCTTGTATCCTTTGACTCAAGGCTATGACTCTGTGGCTTTGAACGCTGACGTCGAGTTGGGCGGTACGGATCAGAAGTTCAATCTTCTTGTTGGTCGTGACATGCAATCCGCTTACGGCCAAGAGCCTCAATGTGTTTTGACGATGCCGATTCTTGAGGGGATCGATGGCGTGAATAAAATGTCCAAGTCTTTGGACAACTATATTTCCGTGATCGATACGCCGAAAGACATGTTTGGTAAAACGATGCGCATCTCTGACGAGTTGATGTTCCGCTGGTACGAATTGCTCACGGATATTTCCGCGCATCAGTTGTCGCAGTTGAAAACCGACGTGGCGGAAAAACGCAAACATCCTCGTGATGTGAAAGTGAACTTGGCGAAGTTCTTGATCAAACGTTTCCACTCTGAAGCCGCAGCGCAAGCCGCTGAAGAAGAGTTTAATCGTATTTTCGTCGATAAAGGTCTTCCGGATGAAATTCCAGTGGCGAATATCTCTGCGGCGGATCTTGAAGGCGGCACTATTGGTATTCGCCCGTTGATGGTGAAAGTCGGTTTAGCAGCTTCTAACGGAGAAGCCGGACGTCTGATTCAAGGCGGTGCCGTACAAATCGCAGGAACGAAGATTTCGGACCCTCAATTGAAGATTGCAGAGGCCGACTTAGCGAACGGTCTTGTGATCAAAGCGGGTAAGACGAAATACGCGAAGGTCGTTCTAAAATAGAAGTGTTATAATTGTTAAGTGAAATAGGAATCTCAAGTTATGAAAATTAAATTTCTTCCGCAAAATATCGAAGTCGAAGGAACTCCTAACAAGAGTCTTTTGCAGATTGCGACGGAAAACCAGCTTGAGATTCGTTCAATCTGCAAAGGCGTTCCCTCTTGCGCTGAATGCCGCGTAAGAATCACGGAAGGGGAGTCGAATGTTCTTCCTCCGGGCAAAGCTGAATTAAATCTGATCGGCACTAGCCACTTTATCGATGGCCGCCGTTTGAGCTGCCAAGTACGCTGCTTCGGTGACGTGACGGTCGACCTCACAGAACAAGTCGAGCGCCAAGAAAATCAAACTAAGAAAATCCGCGGTTTCCGTTCTAACAAACAAATCGAATCAAAAGCCGTCAACGATACAATGTTGCTCGCGGAAAAAGACGAAGAAAAACCTAAAAGATAATCTGAATACGAGAGTCGTTTTTACCTAGTCTCGGTTGATAGCGAGGGATTTGTTGCTGGAGTGCCTTCCCTAGCCTTGTCGCTTCGGTCGGCACGCATCCGTGCTCAATCGCCGCCGCACTTCGTGCGGTTCGCGCATCCTGCGCCGGCTAAGGCCGAGCCTTCGGACAAAGCTAGGGAAGGCCCTCCAGCAACAAATCTTGCTTTCAAACTTTCTTTAAAAAGAGCCGTCTGATTTAGAATTTTTTTAAAGGTTTTGCTGGTATTTTTCCGGAGCTTGGGCTTTTTGGTTTTTTGGGATTGGTGGTTAATATCTTGTGAAGAAGTAGGGCTTTGGTCCTGTTTATTGCATAGTCATTAATGCCGATATGTTCTGTGAATGTCTCACAAGATTACTTTCAGAGAGCGCGGGCCGGAGCAAGGGCCTATCTTAATTCTTCTTCATGGCTATGGTGGAAGTGTTCATCATTGGGATGCGGTGGCTGACAGGCTTGCGGAGAAGTATCGTGTTGTGATTCCGAATTTGAGCCATCTTTACATGAGCAGTGATAAGCTGTTTTTCTCTGTGCAGATCGAAGTTTTGGCGAAGTTTATTCGAGAGACTTTTCCTGAGCAAAAAGTGCATGTTGCGGGGCTTAGTTATGGCGGGGCTTTGAGTTGGGGGCTGGCGACTCAGCATCCGGAGCTTGTGCAAAAGTCTTTGCTTATTAATCCGATGGTCACGAATCCTGTGAAACATTTCTTGCCGAAAGAATTGAAATTTTTCTTTTCGATTCCGCTGAATTTAAAAAGTATTTATTTGATGCTTTCAACGCCGATGGGACGCATTTTCCTGAAGCGGGCGGCGCAGATTTTCCGTGACGAACGCAGTGAAGGTTCTATTTCTGTCGAGCGTTTACAAGGACGCAAATTGCAGTTTGTCGCTCACATGATTCATCATTTTTCTTGGATCTTGCGCTCGGAAGACTGGCAGTACTGGCATCAGCGTTTGTATTCACATCGCGGGGAGTGCCGACTGATCTTCGATCAAGAAGATCTTCTTTTCGATCAAGCCGCTTACCGCGAATTCGCAAAACATATCGGCTGCGACGACATCATCGCCATCTCGGGGGCTGGCCACTTAGCCATCAAAACCCGCCCCGAAATCATCTCCCAGCTCATGCTCGAATTCCTAGAATCCCAAATCGCCGCCTAAAAAAGGTGCCTGCTTCTTTTTCTGGCTACGCCACGTCATTTCGTTCGAATATTGACGGCCACAGCGTCCAAAAAAAAAGAGCCTCTCATGGAGAAGCTCTTAGTCCGTTATTCGAATCTTAAATCGGATGAAAAATTAAACGTTGAAGCTTGAACCGCAGCCGCAATGCTTGGAGGCATTTGGATTGTTGAAGACAAAACCTTTGCCATTCAATCCGCCTGAATATTCCAAAGTCATACCCAAAATGTAGAGCATACTTTGTGGATCTACGGCGACTTTTTGACCGTTAGATTCAAAAACTTTATCGCCTTCGCGTTGATCGTTTTCAAATTGCATTTTGTAAGACAAGCCAGAACAGCCGCCTTTTTTCACCTCAACGCGCAAGAATGCGGCATCGTCTTTTCCTTCTTCTTTTTTAAGATGAGCAAGCTTTTGAGCTGCTTCTGGTGAAATTTGAATCATAAAAGGGCTCCCTATTCTGAAATACAACGTGGGTAGTATATCATAGGTGTCAAGCCCTGGGGAGGCCCGATTTCCGCGCTTTTCAGGCTTTCTAAGTGTTTAAATTTATTGAAATTTAGTGAGGAAGCGCGTTTTTAAGGATTTCCGCAGCTCTTTCAAGTTCTTCTTGAGTTGTCCAGCGACCCAAGCTTAAACGCAACGAACATTGGATTTCTTCGGTGCTCAAACCAATGCCTTTTAAAACGTGACTGATGACCATCGCTCCTGTGCCACAGGCAGAGCCGGTGCTGACGCCGATCTTTTGCAGACGGGCGATCAACGCTTCGGTTTTATGACCTGGTAAAGTCACGTTCAAATTATTTGGCGCGCGCTCGGTGGGATGGCCATTCAAACGAATGCCCGGAACAGCCGCTTGAAGCTTGCTCCAGAAAAAATCACGGAGTTCTGTCATGCGAGCTTTTTCTTCGTTCAGATTCTGCGCGCAAATTTCAGCAGCGACACCCAAGCCCACAATCGCCGGCACATTCAAAGTGCCAGAGCGAAGTCCACGCTCTTGGCCTCCGCCGTAAATCAACGGATTGATCTGAACTTTAGGATCTTTCGAGCGAATATAAAGAGCACCGATGCCTTTAGGTCCGTAAATTTTGTGACCAGAGAAAGACATCAAGTCAATTCCCATCTCTGTCACGTTCACAGGAATTTTGCCGACGGCTTGAGTCGCATCAGTATGGAAATAAATCTGATGTTCTTTCGCCAGACGAGCGAGTTCCGGAATAGGATTGATCGTGCCGATTTCGTTGTTCACCCAAATGAAACTCATCAGTTTTGTGTGCGGCTTGATAGCTTTACGAACAGTTTCAATTTCGACTTGTCCGTAAGAATTAACGGGAAGGAAGTCAACTTCCACACCCATTTTTTCTGCAGCCGCCATCGCTTTCATGATAGAGCTGTGTTCAACGCAAGAAGTGATAAAGTGAATCGGCGTTTGTGGATTTTCTTCGCGCAGTTTTGAAATCAAACCAAAGATCGCCCAGTTGTTTGATTCCGTGGCTCCAGCCGTAAAAGTGATTTCCAAAGATTTTGCGCCAATCAACGAAGCTACTTGGCTGCGCGCTTTTGTCGCCGCATTGTCAGCGATCCAACCCCAATGATGGCCGGCGCTGGCAGGGTTGCCAAAGTGTTCCTTAAAGTAAGGCTCCATGGCTTGAAATACGCGAGGGTCCACGGGAGTCGTGGCATTGTAATCCAAATAGATAGACTTATCTTGTTGCAGATTTGTTCCCATAGGGCGCTCAGTATTCAATTCCATAGCCCCTTGAGCTAATCCCGTCCCAATCGCCGCGTCAACCCCCAAAAAGGTGCCTGGTGATTTTTTACGTTCTACAGAGCGTAAAACCGCTTATGCGGGCTCTTTGGAACCTAGTTTTTCCTCGAATTCCTGGATTTTTTCATTGAGGAAATTTTGCGCACGGTATTTGTCTAAATCCCTCAAATCTCCCTTCAAAATATGCAGCTGAGAAATGCCCTGGCTTAATAAGCGGTCTTTCTGCACATGATAAAAGACGCTGCCTCGGGGAGTGTAAAGAACGTACCTATTGTTTCGTGGCAAATGAATATAAACATTGAACTCCACCGCGACATCTCCAGCGAGTTCTTCAATTTTGATGGCCGCCATTTCTTCCGTCGGAGAATCCGCTAAGCGCACTTCAATATCTTGGCGCGGAAAAAAAGCCATCGCGACTTCTTGGCCTTCATGCACTGACTTTCGTAAAAACTCGGCACAATCGAGAGCCCAATCTTCAAAGGGTACTTGTTTGATTTGTAAATCCATCTTTTCGCCATCCGTGACGTTCTCGCCATTTTCCTTAAGAAAACGAAAAAGCCGCTCCCGCACTTTATCCATAAAAACGGAGTCGATCTTTTTATTTTTGGACATCGCCGTAATCAGATAACCCGAAAAACGCGCCGACTGAATCACGATACAAGCGACGTTGGAGGCTTCTTCAATAAATGTTGTCGGTTGCAGGGGAGGTTTCACGCAGGCTTTTTCCAGAGCTTCCTTGGTTCCGCGCAAAATGATGGAATCCTTTTTTGTCGCTCGCGGTTCTTGCTCAATCTGCTCTGGCGTTAATGGTTGTTTTTTATTGAGGGCGGAAGGCAGAGGCGTCCAACCCATCATGGGTGCGCGCGCCTGATTTTGTCGGGTCGCCAATGGATCGACGGTTGCATTTGCAAGCATCGCTGAATGAAGAGTGCCCGCACCAAGACCGTGAGCCGCCATACCAGGTTGTGAAGTGTTCGCCGACGAAGCAAGATAAGCCGAGTTCTCGTCATTGGAAAGCATGTGCGCAAGAATACTCTGCGCATCGTGAGAAGAGAAAGAACCGCCTTCGCCCTTAATGGAAATCACGCCGTTATTGACGGCATTGAGACCACCGCGCGGAGGAGAGGTAAGTCCTTTTGCATGAAGGTCTTTGAGATATTTATTCACCGTTCTTTCAACGGCGGGACCCGTGACGGGAGGGTAGACCAAATACTCCGTCGAGCTATTGCTTAAAAGGTTGAAGGAAGCCGCAGACGATTCTTCCGTGAAGGCGATCACACACACGGGAAAGGCTTGAGTTAAAATTTTCGGAAGATTGCGCACTTTGCGATTGGGATGATCAATGCAAACCATTACGAACTGGGGTTGTTCTTGCACAAGGAAGATCAAAGCTTCTTTAAGATTGCTTGTGGATTTGATCTTCCATTCACGATTTCGTAAAAATCCTTCGACGGTTCCGAGACTCTGAGGCTGCGCCTTGATGATAAGTAACGTCTTCTTCATATTCTCTTGTTGCATGACGGACCTCGTAAAAGAATATTGTTTGTGACCTAGACTCTTAACGGTTTATTCAGGACAGCAAAGAAGTGTTTAAGAATTAAATCTGCAAAGATTGCGAAGGCTTAACGGAGCCTAGGCTAAAGTCAGCGAATCCTATGCACAGTTGTTGGATACAACAGGAGATCTTGGCGGGCACCGCAAGAGAGCTTACAATGTCTTCATGAAAAAATTCTCTCTGCACAGTCCCTCTTATTTCGTGCCTGCCGGAAAGAAACCCGAAGACTTATTCCAATGGAAGAAAGTCGATTGTGAAATTCGCAATCGCAAGGGTGAAACATTTTTCTCTATGAAAAACGTCGAAGCGCCTGAAGGCTGGTCGCAGCTTGCAATTGATATTGCCGCAAGCAAGTATTTCCGCAAAGTCGGAGTTCCCAAAACAAACCACGAACACTCCATGCGCCAACTCGTCGATCGCGTGGTGAAAGCAATCACGGCCTCCGCCTTGAAACAAGGCGGCTATTTCGCATCCAAAAAAGAGGCCGACATCTTTGCTAAAGAACTTAAGTATATTTTGCTCTCGCAAAGAGGCGCCTTTAACAGCCCGGTGTGGTTCAATGCCGGTTTGTGGGAGTCTTATAAAATTTCTTCTCCAAGTGAGCACTATGCATGGGACGAAAAGAAGAAAAAGATTTTAAACACGCACAACGCTTACGAAAGGCCGCAGTGTTCTGCGTGCTTCATCCAAAGTGTCGATGATTCCATCGAAGGAATTTTTGATCTCGCGAAAACCGAAGCGAAGCTGTTTAAGTACGGTTCCGGCACAGGAAGTAACTTTTCGAAAATCCGCAGCCGCTATGAACAGACCAGCGCGGGCGGACTGAGCTCGGGACTTCTTTCGTTCCTCGAGGTTTTAGACAAAGGCGCGGGAGCCATCAAATCCGGCGGCACCACTCGGCGTGCAGCGAAGATGGTCGTTGTGGATATTGATCATCCCGAAGTTCTCGACTTTATCGAGTGGAAAATGCGCGAAGAAAAGAAAGCGCACATGTTGATCGCCGCAGGTCTTAGTGCCGAGTTTGAAGGCGAAGCTTACAGAACCGTTTCGGGCCAAAATGCCAACAACTCCGTAAGATTGACGGATGCTTTCTTGAAGGCTGTGGAAAAAGACAGCCCGTGGAAACTCAAAGCGCGTGTTACCGGGAAAACGATGCGTGAGTTGCCGGCTGCGGAGGTTTGGAAAAAAATCACTCATGCCGCGTGGATGTGCGCGGATCCTGGCGTGCAGTTTCACAATACGATTAATAAATGGCATACGTGCCCGAATACGGACGATATTAATTCGAGCAACCCGTGTTCGGAGTACATGTTCCTGGATGATTCCGCGTGCAACCTTTCATCGATTAATCTCGTTAGATTTTTGGGTGAAGATGGAAATTTCGACTTTGAATCTTTTATTCATACAGCCCGCACACTCTTTGTCGCGCAGGAAATTCTTGTCGATTACTCAAGCTATCCGACAGAGAAGATCGCGCAGAACTCGCATGACTATCGTCCTTTAGGATTGGGGTTTGCAAATCTGGGAAGTCTGTTGATGCGTAAGGGAATTCCTTACGACAGCGATGAGGGACGTGCGTGGGCGGGCGCTTTGACCGCTCTTATGAGCGGTGTGGCTTATCTTACAAGTTCCGAGATGGCGCGTGCGAAAGGCCCGTTTGCCGGCTTTAAGAAAAATCGCGCACCGATGTTGCGAGTGATGAAGATGCACGAAAGTGCTCTTAAAGATGTGGCGTGGTCGTTTCTTCCGCACGGCTTGGATAAAGCGGTAAAAAATCTTTGGAAGGGCGTGATCTATAACGGTGGCAAGCACGGTTATAGAAACTCTCAAGCGACGGTGATTGCGCCCACCGGAACTATTGGTTTGCTGATGGATTGTGATACGACGGGAATTGAGCCGGATTTCTCTTTGATCAAGTACAAGAAACTTGTCGGCGGCGGAGAGATTCAAATCGTCAATCAAGCGGTAGAACCCGCTTTGCGAACATTGGAATACACCGACGAAGAGATCGCAGAGATTATCAAATACGTGGAAGAGCATAACACCGTTGTGGGCAGCTCTGCCATTCATGGTGAAGACATCAGTGTCTTTGACTGTGCGGCGGGCGTGCAGGGCAGCCGTGTGCTTTCACCTGAAAGTCACGTGAAGATGATGGCGGCCGTGCAACCGTTTATCAGCGGTGCCATTTCCAAAACCGTCAATCTGCCGAACAGTGCGACGGAAGAGGACATCAGCCAGATCTATATGCTCGCATGGAAACTGGGTCTTAAAGCGGTCGCGGTTTATCGTGACGGCAGTAAGCAGAGCCAGCCTCTAAATATGCAAAAACCTAAGAAATCCGAGGAGCCCGCGGTCCCTAATTTCACGATGAAATGTCCCGAATGTGGAAGCGACACGGTGCTCACAAGTGGTTGTTATCGTTGTCCTAACTGCGGCACGACGGTCGGGTGCTCGTAATCTTTCTTTTCAGCGGGCTTAGCTTAGGGTAAGCTCGCTTCCTCAGGTACACGTATAAAGGACGACATTATGTCTAAAAAAGATATTTTTGGTGATGATATTGAAGAAACAAAAGACATGGCGAGTTTTGAGCAACTTTTCGCTCAATCAGATAAAGGCCTTGATCGCCGTCTTCGCGTAGGCGATGAAATCCGCGCAGAAATTCTTTCTATCGGTAAAGAAGAGGCTTTTGTTTCTACCGGCACTCCTGTGGACGGCATGATTTTCACAAGAGATTTGATGGATGAAAACAAAGAAGTAAAATACAAAGTCGGCGACATCATCGACTGCGTTGTCACAGCCATCAAAGGCGGCGAAGTTCGTCTTGCAAAACGTGGCGCTAAAGGTGCGACGACAGATTCATTGGAAGACGCGTTTGACATGGAACTTCCTGTTGAAGGTCGCGTGACAGAGACTTGCAACGGCGGTTTCCGCGTGAACGTTCAAGGTAAAACGGCGTTCTGTCCTATCAGCCAAATCGATATGAAGTTTGCAACAGACGCAAGTGAATACGTTGGTAAAAAGTTTGAATTCTTGATCACACAATTCGACAAGCGCAACATCGTGGTTTCTCGCCGTCGTTTGCTCGAGCTGCAAAGAGCCGAAAACGAAGGCACGTTCATGCTGAAGCACCAGCCGGGCGCTTTGCTTGACGGTAAAGTGGTGCGCTTGGAGCGCTTCGGTGCTTTCGTTGAATTGGAGCCGGGGATTGAGGGCTTGGTTCACGTCTCTGAATTGGCGTGGTCCCGCGTAAACGATCCGCATGAGATTGTCTCCGTTGGTCAAAACCTCACAGTAAAACTTTTGAAAACGGAAGAGATCGACGGCAAATTGAAAATTTCGTTGTCGTTGAAACAAGCCGATGGCGAAGGCAATCCTTGGTTGTCCGTGCCGCAAAAATTCCCTGTGGGAACGGTTGTAAAAGGCAAAGTTGAAAAGAAAGAGACTTACGGTCTTTTCGTCAACATCGCTCCGGGCGTGACAGGTCTTTTGCCAAAATCAAAATGGCGCGACTCTGTGGAGGCTTCCCAATTCGAAAACAAAAAGCGCGGTGACGAGATCACAGTGCAAGTCGATCAAATTCTTTTCGAAGAAAAGAAGATCTCTTTGGGGCTTCCAGGCGAAGTCGAAGACACAAGCTGGAAATCTCATACATCCTCCGCAAACGGCTTCGGCTCTTTAGGGGATGCGTTTAAGAATTTGAATATCAAACCTAAGTAAAAGGTTGCGATTCGAAAACTAAAAAGCCGCTGCAAAACAGCGGCTTTTTTAGTTCAAGCTATTGAAGATTCTTAATCCAAAAAATCAAAGCCATCTCGGCCATGTATTGGTGGCGGCGCTCGCGCATATTCGCGGTTTTGTAGGGAGTTGTGATGATGTCTTTGATTTTGCGACCGCGATATTCGAGACTGACTTCGCAGCTGTGCTCGTCCTTGGGAAGAACATGCAAGTGCAGATCCGCCGGACTTTTAGCGGCGCGCGATTTTGAGAAGCTCCACATTTGTTCGCTCATATACGTGCGCAGAACGGGCATCAAACGGTTCATCAAGAAAGATCCGGTCACCTCATCAATCACACAAATGGACTGGATCGGCTTAACGATTTCGGCGAAATGCTGGGCGGGATCTTTTTGATCGCGCACGATTGTACAAAACTGCAAAGCCTCACTCAATTTTTCAATGACAGGTTCCATCTCTTTTTCGCGCGAACTTAAGTAAGACAGCTTCACTTCCACATAAGGCAGATGCACGCGATATCCTTTTTCGACGTCGACACCTTGAAGAACTTCTTCAGCAATGACGGCGACATCGGATTCACCGACGCCCATGGTGTCCCAGCTTCTTGTAATCCGAGGATCAAGATGCTTCGTATTTTCATCGAGCCAAAATGAAATGGAGGAACCCCAAACCGCTTCAATCTCGCGCGGTGGTCCCGGCAGAACGAAAACAGTTTTGCCGTGAACCTGCAACTGAAACGCATTGGCGGTGCCTTGCGAGTTAAAAAGAACCTTGGCGCCTTCGGGAAAATAACATTGCTGGCGTTGAATATCTTTGACGACATAACCGCGCGAAGTAAGACGTTCATTCACGTGCTTCCAGGAAGTTTCATCAAACTTTAAAGGCAAACCCGCCCACTCCGCGACGATATCGCGCGTGAAATCATCAGAGGTGGGGCCAAGACCTCCCGTAATAAACAGAACGTCTCCGTGAGCGGCGATGAATTCAATCCCTTCGCGCATCAAAGCGCGCTCATCAGGTACGACAAGATGAGACGTCGTCGTAATACCGGCGTCTTTCAACTGTTTTGAAATCCACGAGGCATTTTGATTTACAATCTGTCCGTCCGTGAG
The DNA here is from genome assembly GCF_030169785.1 of Bdellovibrio sp. 22V. Taxonomy (NCBI): domain Bacteria; kingdom Pseudomonadati; phylum Bdellovibrionota; class Bdellovibrionia; order Bdellovibrionales; family Pseudobdellovibrionaceae; genus Bdellovibrio; species Bdellovibrio bacteriopascens. The sequence continues at coordinate 1,169,151 of NZ_CP125854.1, read as the reverse complement.
TTCAGTACCAATACCGAGAATGGATGCTTTCATGGAATACTCCAAAAACTAAGGGCTGAAAACAAGAGTGAGATAAACAAGGAACATCGTCAAATGCACCGCGCCCTCCAACAACGTTGTTCTTTTGTTAGAAAAGGTGAGCGTGCTTAAAAGCAAAGTCACGGCTAACAACGTCATCTCCGTGGGCTTTAATCCCAAAACAACCGGCTGGCCCGTGACCAAACCGATAATCAGAACGGCGGGAACCGTAAGACCTACCGTGGACGCCGCAGAACCCAGGCAAAGATTGATAGCTCTTTGCAGATCATTGCGAGCCACGGCTTTCAAAGAGCTGATCGCTTCTGACGTAAAAACAATCGCGGCAACAACCACACCACCCAAAGCGGCCGGTAAATTCAAAACGCTGATACCATGATCCAGAATTTTCGCAAGACTCTTCGACAACAACACGATCGGAAGAATGTGCGCGAGCAAAAGAAGCGTGTGCTTAAAGACAGTGTGTTTAGCGATGGTGACGGGGTCTTCATTCGAGTGATCCGCCTTGGTCGCCTCCAAAGCATCCGGATGAACGTAAAAAGATTTGTGCCGCCCGGTTTGAGTGATTAGGAAAATTCCGTAAAGCACGATCGTGAAAATCGAAAAGGCCACGGACTGCAACGTCGTCAAAGTCCCACCCTCCGTTGACGTCGTAAAGTTCGGAAGGATCAAGGGCACGGTTGTTAACGGAATCAAAACAGCCAAATAAGAAGCGGAACCTTGCAAGTTATAAGACTGCTCGCGATATTTGTAGCCGCCGATAAGAAGTCCCAGACCGACAACGCCATTCATGATAATCATCAAAACAGCAAACATCGTGTCACGACCCAATGTCGGAGCCGCCTTGGCTCCCAACATCACGGCGGCGACAAGAGCCACCTCAATAATAACGATCGAGAGAGTAAGAATCAGAGTTCCCTGTGGTTCGCCAAGAAGAGCGGCCAATTCCTCCGCTTCATGAACGACGCCAAAAGCCGACCATAGAATGACCGAGAAAACCCACAAAAAAAGTCCCGTTAAAACGACCGGAGAATCGAGATTGGAGAGCCAAGTCGAACCAAAGATGAAAAAACACAGAACAGATGCCCACGCAATCACGAGCCGGACGAGAGAGACTTTTTGCATATTCCTCCTGAAAAAGTGAGATTAATATTTACTTAAGGCTTCGTCTGGATAGGAGTCCAGGTGCTCCCGCTGAGTCATTGCGAAATGGCCCAAATGCGGCGCATTATTGTGGTCAAAACCTTGCCCGTGAGGGCGTCTCTCAATAGATTCTCGCGTTGAATAAGAGTTCTATTTGAGCCCAAGGAGTCACCATGTCTTTCAATTGGAAAGAGTTTGATCTTTACAATCCAACACCTGAACACGCCATGTTGCGTGAGACTGTAAAAGCTTTTACGGAAGCAGAGATCGAACCTCAAGCTCACGAATACGATCGTTCCGAAAAATTCAACCTCGGCCTTTTCAAAAAAATCGGTGAGCTGGGTCTTTTGGGTATCACCGTTCCTGAACAGTTCGGCGGCGCTGGAATGGATGCAACAGCGGCAGCGATCGTACATGAAGAATTATCAGCATCTGACCCGGGTTTTTGTTTGGCGTATCTTGCCCACTCCATGCTTTGCGTGAACAACATCGCTGTGAACGGCAGTGATGATCAACGTCATCGCGTTTTGCCGAAATTGTGTTCTGGCGAATGGGTCGGTTCGATGGCGATGTCAGAACCTGCCGTGGGCACTGACGTTTTGGGCATGCAAACGAAAGCCGTCAAGCACGGCAACGAATACATCATCAATGGCCGCAAGATGTGGATCACAAACGGAACGATTGATGAAAACAACACGCCTTGCGATCTTGTTTTAGTTTACGCAAAAACGGGTGAAAAACACGGTCGCGCATTGATCTCCACTTTCCTTGTTGAAAAAGATCACAAAGGTTTCGCTGTAGGCCAAAAAATCAAAGACAAGTTGGGCATGCGCGGCTCGAACACGGCGGAGCTTGTTTTCCAAGACTGCCATGTTCCAGAGACAGCACTTGTCGGCCATGAAGGCGACTCAATGTTGCACATGATGAGAAATCTTGAGATCGAGCGTCTGACGTTGGCAGCGATGAGCATCGGTATCGCTCGGCGCTCTATCGAAATCATGAATCGTTATGCGGTTGAGCGTGAGGCGTTCGGCAAATCCATCAACCACTTCGGCCAAGTTCAGCGCTACATCGCTGACAGCTATGCGGAATACAAAGCAGCACGCTCTTACGTTTACGAGACAGCCCGTCGCATGGATCTGAACAAAGAAGGAAATCGCCTGGATTCAGACGGTGTGAAACTTGTGGCGACGACAATGGCGAAAAACGTGGCAGACCGTGCGATCCAAGTATTGGGCGGTTACGGTTACGTCGGCGAGTACGTTGTGGAAAGACTTTGGAGAGATGCAAAGCTTCTTGAAATCGGCGGCGGGACTTTGGAAGCGCACCAAAAGAATATCACACGTGACTTGGCGAAAAACCCTGAGTCATTGTACAAGTAAGGCGATTTAAAAATGTTTCCATACGGGCCCGAATTGGCGATCAATGCCAACCTCAAAGTGCACCATCAACTGATTCTTGAGAAAATCGGGCCTTTGCTCACAGACGAGCGCCGACAAAAAATCGAGCGCGTCGTTGCTCTTCGTAATTTCGATACGGCTGTTGTTTTGGAAGGCATCTATGATCGCGGAAATATTTCCGCCGTCATGAGAAGTGCGGAAGGCTTGGGCTTCGGCAATTTCCACGTGATTGAAACGCAGGAAAAATTCAAAGAGGCCAACCGTGTCACTCAAGGCGCCGACAAATGGGTCGAAGTTCAGAAGTGGAAAAAAACCGCCGACTGTGTGCAGACTTTGAAAAAACAAGGTTACAAAATCTGTGTGACTCATCTGGATGCGAAATCCAAACCTCTTCATGAGATCGATTTTTCCGGTAAAGTCGCTTTGGTTCTCGGGAACGAGAAAGACGGTGTCACTCCGGAAATGATTGCGGCGGCGGATGAAACGATCATCATTCCGATGTCAGGCTTTGTGCAAAGTTTTAATATCTCTGTGGCAGGGGCGTTAAGCCTTTATCATATTTCGCAAGATCGTATGAAGCGTTTGGGTTCCAACGCTTCATTAAACGATGAAGAGCAGGCGATTTTGCGCGCGCACTACTATATGCGCACGCAGGACTCCGCGACTCAATATCTTGAAGAGATGTTTGCGCGCGGTCTTCTTAAAGCTTAAATCTGATTATTTAGTGCCCGGCGCGCTTTTGTTGTACGAGCCGCCCGCGGATTTTTTCTTGCGAGCCATTTTTTCGTAATAAGCGACATTCTTATCTAGACTTTTCTGCAACTCAGAAGAGGACACGTTTCGACATTTCAAAAGGGCATCGATCGTGTCTTGCGGATCATACTTGTTTTGATATTCGCCCATAACACTATTCATTCTTTTCAGCAGATCTTTTTTAACAACGGAAAGACTTTTATCGTCGAGCGCCGCGCGGGGGTCGACGGCGTTTTTCTTTTGATCGGAGGTTACTTCGGCATAATCAATGTTACCGAGTTCTCCGTTTTTTCGAAAACTCAGTTTACGAAAGAATGGCGTCGGATGATTTTCTAAACGTATAACGACGTCTTTATCGGCGAAGGTATTGTCTGTTACATAAATGGATTTCTGAGTGACGAAGTAGAGCTTCTTACCTGACGGCACAAGAATCGGCGTCGGTGTTTCGATGCTCAGTTTATTGCTTTGGCCTTCGGATTTGCCGTCAAGGGCTTCGTGACATTGTATGAGCTGATTGAGCTCTTGCGATGCGTGAGCTTGCAGGGAAAAAAGACCAAGAAACAAGAAGCTGCAGATAAATGTCTTCATTGCTTTAGGATAGAGATATTCCGAGATCCTTTCGAGTCCAGAATAAGGAAGTGTTGTTTGCGGGCGCAAATTCCTCTAGGATTTTCGGTAAGGGAGGACTATGAAAGCATCGTTGATATTCATCTTGTTGTTCGTGACCGCTTGTGCGGAGAAAAAAATCGCCCAAGAACACTCAGGTCCGTCGGAATCGTCTCCAAAATCCTCTTTCTTTATGACTCGACCTCAGCCAACGGAGCCCGTGGAGCTGGTCTTTGAAAAAGAGCGTGCGGGGGCTAAGCCCAATAACTACCGCAAGAATGATGAATTGAAGATGTCAGGCAGTGCGATGTTTGGACCAAAGGCTTTAAAAGTGATTGCAAAGCCGACAAAAAAGAACAAGTCCATTCTGCATATTTTTGATCTGCGCCAGGAGTCTCACGGTTTGATCAACGATATTCCCGTGACTTGGCAAGCCGACCGCGACTGGGCCAATGCTGATTTAAATCATGATGAGGCGGTCCGACGTGAAAGACGCCTTCTTGGGGACCTTCGCGTTGGCGAAAGAATCGCCGGGCAAGAGATTAAAAGTATCGAAACGGAAGAGAGCATGGTTCGCAGCAGCGGCCATCAGTATGTGCGTTTGACGGTGACGGACCATGTACGCCCGGTGGATTCGGAAGTGGATCGTTTTATCGAGGCGGTTCAAGCGTTGCCTGAAAACTCTTGGATTCACTTCCATTGTCGCGCCGGCAAGGGTCGTACAACGACGTTTATGGTTCTTTATGAAATGCTTCTTCGCGCGAAATACTCGGAATTTGACGAGATCATCAATAAGAATACGAAACTCAGCAATGACTATGACGTCATAGCAGTTGGCGACCCGAAAGAATGGAAGTATCCTTATCAGAAAGAGCGTGCGGATTTCGTTCGCAATTTCTATGAATACGCCAAAGCTCATCCGCGCGGTGAGGGGATGACGTGGTCAGAATGGGTGAGACAGAAATGAAAAAGCTATTTCTAGTATCCGTGTTGATTTTTATCAGTGCCTGCGCAACACAACCGAAAGACGAATTGTCTTTTGACGAAGTTCAACAAAAATCGACCTCTTCGGGCGCGACGAAAAGGTCTTCGCGCGCGGAATCTGCGCCTTCGGAAGCGCCGGCCAAAGCCAGTTCGATCGTTGTCGATGCCGGCGACGTTGCTGTGCTGGAGAAAATGAACAAAGCCGTCGAATCTTACGTTCTTAAAAACGAAAAGAAAAACTTTACCCGTCTTTGCAAAGACAAACGCTTTGATTGCACGGTTGACGATAAGATTTATCCTAAGGGCAAAAAGAAAGTCGCACGAACGGTGCCTCCTTATGCAAGCGGCTCTAAGATGGGCTTGCAAGGGGAGAAACGTGTGCAAGTGAAGTACGATTTTTATCCTTAGTTCTTGCGCAGAATGATGGATTTCATCAAAGGCTCTTGATCGGGGAGTTCAAAATCAAGTCCCTGATTGGGAGCCGGCAGAATCTTAAATGAAAAGTCTTTCTTGAGCTTATTCAAACGCAAATGTAAGTCGCCGGTCGTCCACTTTTCATAGTTCGTACAGAACAAAAGCAGTCCGTTCTTTTCCAGGCAATACATGCAATTAATCAACAGCTCGTCGAAGTTTTTACTAATTGAAAAAACGCCATTTTTAGAACGACCAAAAGAAGGCGGGTCGCAAATAATCAGTCCGAATTTTCTTTTGCGACGGATGGTGCCCTTAAGGAAGAGAAGGCAGTCTTGCACCCAGAACTCGTAGTTCTCGGCTTCGGGATCCAAACCGTTGAGTTTGAAATTCTCTTTACTCCAGTCGATAAAGTTTTGAGAAACGTCGACGGTACAAACTTCTTGCGCACCGGCTAGCGCCGACACAACGCTAAAGCCGCTTGTGTACGAGAATAAATTAAGCACACGTCGATCTTGCGCGTGCTCTTGCACCCACAAACGATTCTCGCGCTGATCCAAGAAAAGGCCTGGCGACAAACCCGAGTCCGTGCGCAGTTCATACTTCACGCCATTTTCTTTTGCAGTCCAACGGGGAGCTGTGTTGCCGATCTTCCAAAGAATTTCGGCGTTAGGATCTTCCCCGCGGTTGAGCATCTTGCGCACAAGAATTTTCTTTTGATGTTTCTTTGCGAGTTTTTCAAAACGCAGAAGATCTTGCACCGTGGGATCAGACTCTTTGTACCAATAGACCCATAGGTATTCGCCGTATTGGTCAATGCGGTACGTATCCAGTTCGCGGTGACTTAAACGTAAGGATTCGTCTTTTAATTCCGAGAATTTATACAGACGCTCGCGACGTTGAAAAGCTTCTGCCAAAGTAAGGTCTTCCAGTTGTGAAGGATCATCACTCACGGCCCATTCCGGCCAATCTGTTTCAAAGTCGATTTGTTGACCGCGCAATGCAAACTTCAAAGACAAAGAATGCAAACAAAGACGGAAGTACGGAGAGCCGTTGTGATCTTCATCTCCCAAAATAGGCATGCCGCTCGCTTCCGCGTGCAAACGAATTTGGTGCGGCTTTCCCGTGTGCGGGACAGCTTCCCAAAGTTCATAAGGGCCCAGGCTTTTGAGCCACTTAAACGACGTCTTCGCGTTCGGTTCGTTGCTGGGGGTGCTGACGAATTGGTTTTTCTCTTTTGTAATCGTCGATTCGTAGGTGAATTCTTTAATTCCGATTTTCTTGTCAGTTAGCAGAAGATATTTTTTTGCGACCTTGTGTTGCTCAAAGAGCTGCGTGATTTCAGTGGCCAGCTCCGGAGAAGTAGGAAACACCAGCGCGCCCGATGTCGCTTTATCCAGACGGTGAACGACGTAAAGCTTTCGATCCAATTCATCTTCATAAATCTCTACGCAACCGCGCTGACCGTATTCAGGCGTATGGGTGTTGAGGCCAGCTATCTTGTCAACGAAAATGCAGCCGGCTGTCTCTGTGTATCGAAGCTTAATCACACGTGTCATCGGCCTACTATAATCCGGTTTTCATTGAGGGTCATCGGTATATTCGCTAGAAATTATAGCTGGACCTTGCCTCCCTCAAACAGTCCTCGCTCGTTATGTTAGGTGATGGCTTCCGCCGGTGGATTTTGCCTCGCTGCGGAACTCGGGATTCAAGATCCAGCTATAATTTCTAGCGAATAACGGAGAACCGTATGAAAAACCTGATGATAGTAGTCCTTTTAGTAATGCCTTTTTTGGCGGGATGTGGAATTCAATCTTTGCCGCAAGGGAAGAATATGACTGAGGCGGCTTTGGCTGAGGTGAATAACCAGTACAAACGTCGTGCTGATTTGATTCCTAATCTTGTGAATGTTGTTAAAGGGTATGCGAAGCATGAGCAAGAGACTTTGACACAAGTGACGGAGGCGCGTGCAAAAGCGACGGCGACGCAGATTGATCCTTCGAAGGTGAGTCCCGAACAATTGGCGAAGTTTCAACAAGCACAGTCCGGGCTTTCGCAAGCTTTGGGGCGCTTGATGGTTGTTGCGGAGAAATATCCTGATTTGAAAGCGGATCAGAACTTCCGCGATCTTCAAGCGCAACTTGAAGGCACAGAAAATCGCATCACAATTGCTCGTCAAAGATATATCGAAGCGATCAAAGAGTTTAACAATCTTGTGACGGTTCCTCCAACAAGCTGGACAAACTCGATCATGTATCATTTCGAAAAAATGCCTCAATGGGATATGACAGCGGAAGAAAAAGCTCAGGCGGAAAAAGCGCCTGAAGTTAAATTCTAGTCGCGGAAGATTTGAATCTGATGCGCGCAATCGCTCTTTCTTTTTTATTATTCTTTTTCGGCCTGAGTTTTTCTGCTTGGGCCAAATTTGATCCGCCTCCTTTGTCAGGTCCCGTGATTGATGAGGTGGGATTTCTCACTCGCAATGACCGTCAAGAATTGATGCAGCTTCTTTACGATTTCAATCGTCGCGGGGTAGCGCAAGTTCAGGTCTTGATCGTTCCCGATTTGCAGGGAATTCCAATCGAGCAGGCTTCTATTGAAATCACGGATCAATGGCAGTTGGGGGATAAAAAGAAAGACAACGGTGTTTTATTTTTGATCTCGGCGCAAGAGCGTGCAATGCGCATCGAAGTCGGGCAGGGCCTTGAAGGCGCTATTCCTGATATTTACGCAAAACGAATTATCAGCGATCAGGTCATTCCGCTTTTCCGAGCGAAAAGATATTCCGCGGGTGTCGTCGTCGGTGTTCACGAAATTCTGCGTCTTGCAGATAAAGAATTCGCCGATGAAAAACAACTTCAAGAAAATGATTCCAAAGGCGGCGGAGACATTCCTGTCTTTGTCATCATCGCTATTCTCATCATCATCTCCATCTTAGGTCGTTTCGGCGGCGGTCGCGGTCGTTACTATCGTGGTGGCGGTGGCTGGGGCGGAGGCACCTTCGGCGGCGGAGGTTGGGGCTCCGGTGGTAGTGGTGGCGGCTGGTCCGGCGGTGGCGGGGGATTCTCGGGAGGCGGCGCCTCGGGTAACTGGTGACGGCTGTTGAAAAAGGCCCAACACCGGTGATTTCAATTGCTGATGCAACAACGTTGGCGAAAGGCGCTGTGCAAGTCGGCGCAGGTATCGCTGTCTCTGCCGGAACGATCACCGCGGACCCTGCGAACTTCCCTTCGGCAGTTCCTGTTAGTAAAGGCGGTACAGGCTCAACGGGTCTGACTGCAAATAGATTATTAGTTTCAAATGCAAGCGGATCGGCCATCATTCCATTCAACTGCAGCGTCGGTCAGCTTGTGACGTTTGATGCTTCAGGCATTATGGGTTGCACGAGCTACTCTTCTTCAGGAATGTTCGCCAATGGCGGAAACTCTTTTGCTGCAGCCGCCGTTTTAGGAACAAACGATTCCAACACTCTCGCGTTTGAAACAGCCGGCACAACACGTATGACGATTCTCACCGATGGTAAAGTGGGTATCGGCACGGCGACACCAGGCTACCGTTTGGATGTCTTATCAACATCAACCGCCGGCGCACTCAATGCCTCTATTCGCGGGCAAGCGCCTAATTTGAGTCTTCCTTTCTCAACCTCTGAAAATGCAGGTGTCTATGGTGAGACCAGCGCTAACTACTGGCCTGGAGGATTCAGCTCCAATGTTTCAGCCGTTCGCGGTGAGGCAGATTGCAGTATCAACTCAAATAGTAGTTGTGACGGAATTTATGGAGGCTATTTTTCAGTAGAAAACACCAGCACGCAGACAAACAACAACTTTAAATACGGTGCCGGCGTTTTTGCAGATGCATTTATCAACAGCGCCGCGGGTACCGTCACAACAGTGGATGGTATGTCGACACGCGTGCGCAATACAGGCGGTACCGTCACGACGGCGCGCGGCCTTAACGTCAAAACTCCTACAAATACGGGAACAGTTTCTGAATACGTCGGTATTAATATCGAGACTTCTGATGGCGTGACCGGTCTTACAGGGAACTATGCTTTTAAATACAACGGTCCTCGCGCCTTCGTGATCGAATCCAATGGTGAAGTCGGCTTGGGCACGACAGCGCCATCAACGGCCCTGGAAGTTGTCGACACGACAGCAACTGCGAGCCGTGGAATCAGCTCTACACAATATTCTTCCGTCAATCCGGGAGGACTTATTCAAACTCGAGGGGCCCGCGGGACAGCAAGCGCTCCGACAGCTCTGCAAACGAACGACTCTTATGGTTGGTATGCCTTTAACGGATACAACGGCTCGGCCTTTACAGCTCAAGCGCAACCTCCTGGTATCAACGCCATCGCGACGGAGAACTGGAGCACAACAGGTCATGGAACTTCTCTGCGAATCGTGACAACTCCAAATGGCGCGACAAACGGTCAAGAAAGAATTCGTGTCGACCAAAACGGAAATGTCGGCATTAATACCGCGGCACCGACTGCGAAGTTGGAAGTCGCAGGCGACGCTAAGGTGACGGGAAATCTTTATGGTGCCGTGAAAGACACGTCAGGAAATGCTTTGCGCTCTTGCGTGGGAACAAGCAACAACACCGGCTGGGTTTATTACGCTGTCGATGTGGGTGGCACTGGCAACTGTGGTGCGTACTTGGATGTAAACACATCTGCCTGCGGATTTACTTCTATCTTTAACTATTTTACGACGCTTCATGCGGGTGGCTCGCACTGGGCCTCTTATGGTGCGACCTCTGTCTACAGCGCAACTCCCACTGGCTTTCGTGTGTACGTCAACTTGATGGGAAATTGGACATCCACTTGTAATACTACGGGTCCCTTGCCTCACAACAACTTCAATTTTGCGATCAAGTGGATGGGTGTCGGTCAATAATTTTTGTACACAACACTTCTTGTAGTCACACCAAACAAAGACTGGTATAAAAGTTTTTATGCCATTGACGTCTCTCGAAGAACGTTTTCGTATACACGCTTCAAATATTTGCGCTCTTGTAGAGGAAGAAGGGATCGTCATTCGTCCTCACGCTCGGCATGGACTTCCTTTTTTTAATTTGCTAAACGACGATGAAAAACTGCAAGTGATTCGCGACTTGCAGCAATATTACCAAATTTGTTTGGATGTTAAGATGAACGGCCGTTCATTGCGCGACACAAAGTTTTTCACACTCAAGGCGTTAGAGCGGCATGGCTTCGCCGTGGATCCGGACCTTCTCGATAAAATCGAATCGAATCATCTCGTTGAATTTTACAACTTTTTACAAACGCAGATTTTCCGGACTTTGCTTTTCTTTGAGGTAGGCAGCTACACCCTGGAAGATCTGTACTGTCGTAAGTGGTATAATCTTTACGAACGCACTCCTGCCGACCAGGCCGCCATTGAAAAAACAGCGGCAGAGCTTTTCGCGCAGAAAAAAACGATTCGAGTGAATAATCCTGAGCACGTCATTAAAGAAAGAGATTCTTTAGAGCGTCTCTCCATTCGCAACAAACTCTTGTGGGCTTCGCCCCTCAAAAAAGAGGGCGTTGATGTGGCTGTCATCTTGATTGCGACGGCGTCTTTAGCTTAAGACTCTTCGTCGTTTGAATCAGGCTCTGTTGTTGTCGCAGTTTGAGACAGCGATTCCAAAGCCATTTCCGCGCGGGTCTTGTAACCTTTTTTCGTATTGCAGTCTTTGCATGAAGGAACGCAGTTGTTCTTATTGGACTTCCCGCCGCGTGCAATGGGAATCAGGTGATCCATGGTCAATTCCGCCGGTTTAAAACGCTCTCCGCAGTGATAGCACAGACCTTTGCCTAGCTCCTGCTTCCACCACTGACTCAAACGCAATTCACGGGCTTTCGCCTTTTCGCGCTTTTGATGTTCTGGTGAGGCCGGGGAAAAGAAATAATCCATGGGCCTGTTATAAACGAAGTCCTCCTCGCCCGCAAGAGGCAGCCGAAACTGGACGAAAGAGACCGGTTAAAACCTCAATTATTCGGGGATTTTTCCGATATGGAACTCTAAGGAGTTCTGCCCATGTCTGTTAAAACCTTCAAAAAAGGCGAAGTCATCTATAAGGATGGCGATAAGATCACGTCGGTTTATCTGATCCAAACGGGAGGCGCCAACCAATGCCTTATCCGCGGTAAGAAGACCATTGATTTCTTTCAGTTAGGCTCTTCGCACATTCTCGGCGATCAAGTGATTCTGGGGCAAAACACTCACCCTACTTCCGCCATTGCGACGACAGAAACCAAAGTTCTGGAAATTCCTGTTGAGACTTTGAAGCAGCAATATGAGGGCGCTCCGCAAATGCTCAAAGTGATCATCAAATCATTGGCAGAACGTTTGCGTTTGGCCGTCAATGACGTGCGTTCGAGCAAACTTGAAAAGGACTCCTCACCTTGTCCGGAAGATCAGGTGGCTAAAGTTTTCGGGGCTGTCTTCCACACCGCAAATCATAAGGGTGATCGGTCACAAGCCGGCCGTATTGTCGTCGACTGGAGTATGATGAAACAATACTCACAACGTGTGATGGGCGAATCTCCGAAGCGCATTGAACAGGCGATTAATATTCTTGTGAAGCTGAAGCTCGCTCTTTATGAAATGGGGAAAGCGCCCGACAATCCAGATGGACCGGATGAAATCCAGAAAGTGCATTTCTTGGATCTGCCATTGGTGGAAAGCTTCTTTGAGTTCTATCAGTATTACTACTTTAAAGGCGGCCGTTCAGAGCTTCTTAAAGTCGACGAGCTTTGCCAGCAAATGTTGGAAGCTCTTCTGAAACTTTGCGAGAACGAGCAACCAGACCGCTTTGGTATTGTGGGTGTTGATTTCGCGAAATTTTCTGAACACTGTAAAAATGAAATCGGCATTAACTTGAATAACGACCATTTCAACCGTCTTGAAGGCAAAGGTGTCTTCATGAAAAGAAAAAATGGCGGTTCCGGCGTTCTGTTGCAATTTGAAGTGAAAGAGTTCCGCTCAATTTTCCAAAGCTGGAAGATGCTTCGTGAAATTGAAAAGTGGAACGAAAAAGGTTTCGTTGACATGGATGAAAAAGAAGAACGTCCCAAGAAAAAAGCTTCTGGCGGACCCTCCTGCCCTGCGTGCTCTGTCGAGCTTCAAGCGGGCGCGAAATTCTGTCACGAGTGTGGTCACAAGATTGTAGCGGCGGCATAATATGAGTGAGGCCCTGATCGTTTTCAAAGCCATTCATAACGAAGCCGACAAGCAGTTCTTGTTGCAAAAAATTCTTGCGAGCAAAGAGACGATCTATTTGCGCGATAAGTTCGACCGCAATATTTCCTTAAAGCCCGTAAGCATTAACTCGAACCAACAAATCAAATGTCATCCTCCTGAGGAAACTTCCATGAACACTCAGGAGAATGCAACTTTCACCGCAAGCTTCTCCATTCAGGGGGAAAAATACATTTTCGAAACCCACCCGATCGTGGGCGACAACTATGTCACACTGACAGTGCTGAATCTTTTCCATTTACAAAGACGTCGCAACTATCGCTACGTGCTTCCGAAGGATTATTCCGCTCAGTTCGTTATTAACTGTCTGAACCAGGGTATTTGCTCCATTTCTTGCCGTCTTTTGGATCTCAGCACGGAAGGCTGCGCTGTCGAAATCCCGCAAGAAGATGCCAATCTTAAACTGGAAGACCTTGTAGAAGCAGAGATTTTCTTAGGGGATCGTGATCCGATTCTTGTGCAGGGTTTGCTTAAAAATATCCGCGCCCAAGGCATGACCCATCTTGTGTTAGGCATTGAGTTTAATCACATGGCGAATGCGAGCGAGGGAAAAATCGTCACCTCCCTCACCGATTTGCAAAGAGAAATTTATTTTAGAAAAGCGGGCTAAACGCTCGCTTTATGCGACAGAGACAAACGCCCACAAAGAAATTCCGGCGCCCAAAACTCCCAGCAGGCACATCCCCGAAAAGAACACCATTTGCAGTTTTTCTTTTTTTAGAACCAAGCTTAATGCTCCGAGAACCAAGCATACTTGAAAAAACAAGCTGGCCATGTCGAAGCGATCTCCGGCCTTCCCCAGAGACGCCAAATGGGCTTCCATTTCTTGCGCCCCGATGATTTTTCCGAGCTCGCCGTTAAGATCCTGCACCCAGTTTTCAGGGCCGACACTTTGTGATCCTTTGAGAATTTCGTTCTTCTCTTTTTTATAGCGCAGAATTTTTCGCTCTAAATTGGTGATGTGCCGGTCTACACCTGGTGCTGCTTTGGCTTCGATGGCTCCCGCTTCCTTAAGACTCACAAGAAGGGACTTCTCCCCTTCCACCAAAGTTTCTTTGATGCTTTTCGATTGATACCACATATATGCGGCGGCCTTTTCGTTGGTGCCGATGATCTCATCGTCCCCGTACTTGCCCGCGACCAAATCACTCACCGCCATGATCGCCGCAAAAATCGCGATCACAACCCCACAACGCATTTCAAAATTATTATTATTTTCTTCAGACATACAAGCTGCTCAACAAAGCGGAACTACTTAGATGGATAATACAATTTATTATCCCACATTCCTTCGTTGAAATATTGTATAGTGGCTTTCAATTTTTCCGTCAACTGCTGCTTGCGCGCGTTGGTTTCTGCAGACGAAAGTTCGCGCTCGCCGACGCGGTCGTCGATGGCAAACATCTGCGGTTCGTTATGTCCCGGTGACCATCGCAGGTGGGCCTCTTTGGCGAAAAGAATGTACCGGCCGTCAATATAGTTCACGACGGTTTTATCTCCGGAAATAAAAACGGAGCTGCCAAGATAGTTTTTGTCTTTCTCTGGCAAACCTAAGAAATCCAAAACCGTCGGCAAGATGTCGATTTGCTGCACGATCATCTCCGTATCCACTTTGGGAAACGAATAGGACGGATGATAAAAGAACAACGGAATGCGGTAGCTGCCGATGTCGTTTTCATATTCAGGACGATAATGAAGAGCCGCATGGTCGGCCGTGATGATGAACAAAGTATCTTTAAACCACGGCTTCTTTTCCGCCTCGGCAAAGAACTTTTTCAGAGCATAATCCGTATAGGCGATCGTCTTGAGAATCGGCAATGGACCTTCAGGGAAAGTCTCCTGGTATTTTTCCGGCACTTTAAACGGTTGATGGGAAGAAAGCGTAAACACCGTGTTCATGAAAGGCTGAGGTAGCGAATCCATTTGCCCGAGCATCCACTGCAAGAACGGCTCGTCCCAAATTCCCCACACACCGTCATCATCGGCGGCATTTCCGTATTCACGCGCGCCATAGTATTTTTCCACCCCGGCACTTTGCATGAAGGAATCAAAATACATCGTCCCGTTATGACCGCCATGGAAAAAACTTGTCGCATAGCCTTTCTGTGAAACCAGTGTTCCTAAACCCAAAAAGTAATTGGACGTGAAATGCGAAGAGATAAACGGCTCACTCATCAAAGCCGGAATGCCGGCCATGACGGCTCCGACGCCTTCAATAGAGCGGCGGCCGTTCGCGTAAGCATTTTTAAAAACCAACGACTTCGCCATAAGAGAATCCAAAAACGGCGTGTAGGTTTTGCCGTTCACGGGGCCTAGAAATTCCTCGCCGAAACTTTCAAGGATGATAATCATGACATTTTGAGGCTTGGCGGGACGTTTTCCCTCGAGCGCAGAAACCTTGAGAAAACCATTAAGGTGGGTCAGCATTTCATCTTTGTTGGCGAAATATTTTTCGCGTTTAAGACTTTCGGCGCCGTAACTTTTAATAAAAGTAAACGTCGAGTTTAGAACCAAATTGTTTAAAAGCGGCGCCGTAAAGACATTCGCATTCACAAAATTGATCGGCTTGCTTTGCAATCCGCCGCGAATGCCCACGACCGAAACCGCCAAAGCGACAAAACATAAAAAGGCGTGCGAGAGCCAAAGTTTTACGGAGCTTTTCTTCTCTCCCGGCCATACGACCTCTTGCGATTCGCGTGTCATCACACGACGAACACAGAAGACGAACAAAACCACCAGCAAGGTGTTGATCAAAAAGAGCAGCCAATAGCTGGTAACAAAATTCCAAAACTTACCGGGAATTTCATTCACAATAAAAAGAGTGTCGTAAGAAAAACGACGGCCGACGAAATTAATAAACTCTACGTCGACAAGATTGAGAATCAGAAATGGCACTTGCAGCAAAGAGAAAAGCACCCACGTCAGCGTCGACCAGTGCCAATGCCAGCTCTTCGGCCACGGCACGAAAGCCAAAAGCAGAACAGGAGCCGTGACACTCAATGCAGCGGCGGCATCAAAGCGCAGTCCCACCACAAAGGACCACAGAATATCGAGGACCGGCTTATTCTTAAATAAACTCCAGTTCCATAGCAAAAACTCCACCCGTGCGAAGAAATAAAAGAGCAAAGCCACAAGGACCAGGGAGAAGATTTTAAGCAACCGATGAGTAGGACCAAACATAAGCCCTAATACTACATCGACCGCATGTGTCATACAAGCCAGACCTGTGACTTCATTTCGGGCCTCTGCTACGTTCGCCTCCTATGACACCAGAACAAATGAAAGAACGATTAGAAACGCACTATCCCGACTGCAAAGTCGAAGTTTTCGATCTCACAGGCACTCAAGATCACTATGAGGTCTTTGTGGAAAGCCCGGTTTTTGCGGGGATGTCTCGTATTCAACAACATCAGCATGTGATGGCCTGCTTTGGTCCAGAATTGAAGACTGGAGAGGTTCACGCGCTTTCAATCAAGACTAAGATTAAGAATTAAAAAAGGATCTACTCATGGCAACAGTACACGAAAAAATTGAAAATATTTTGAATGAAAATAAAGTCGTGCTTTTCATGAAGGGCACACAACAGTTCCCTATGTGCGGTTTCTCTGCACGTGCTTGCGCGATCTTGCAAGACATCGGCATCAAATTCCACGACGTCAACGTTTTGGATGATGAAGAAATCCGTTCTGGCATCAAAGAATACGGCAACTGGCCGACAATTCCGCAGTTGTACATCAACAAACAATTGGTGGGCGGAAGCGACATCATGATGGAAATGTACCAATCTGGCGAGCTGCAAGAGCTCTTGAAACAGTAAGATGAGATGCAATGTCGCCCTTTGGGACCGCATTTTAAGATTTATCTTGGGCGTCGGCCTCACCGCTTACGCTATTGCAGGCGGTCCTTTTTGGGCGTACATCGGCATTTATGGACTTATCACAGCGGCTTGGGGCTTGTGTCCCATTTACGCTTTCTTTAGAATTAGAACTCTGAGAGATTTTCACCGACCGATTCGCGACCAAGAATAGGATGTTTCTATGTCTACTGCCCTTGTCGAACTCGAAAGTTTTTTACACAGAGACCAGATCAAGACCGACGAAGAGAGTCTGAAGTATTGGGGCAAAGACTGGACAACCTATTTCGACATCAAAGCCTCCGCGATCGTTTTTCCCCGCAGTACTGAAGATGTTGTGAGCCTGGTTAAATGGGCGCGCAAAAACAAAATCGCGCTCGTTCCCTCGGGAGGACGTACGGGACTGTCAGGCGCGGCCGTGGCGACTCAAGGCGAGGTCGTCGTTTCTTTTGATCAAATGAACAAAATCAAAGACTTTAGCGGCGTCGATCAATCCGTTGTGATTGAGCCGGGCGTGGTAACGGAAGCTTTGCAAGAGTTCGCGCATTCAAAAAATCTTTTCTATCCTGTTGATTTCGCCGCGACTGGTTCTTCGCAAATGGGCGGTAACATCGCTACCAACGCCGGCGGCATCAAAGTCGTTCGCTACGGTTTGACGCGTGAATGGATCATCGGTCTGAAAGTTGTTACAGGCGCCGGTGATGTTCTTGAACTTAATAACGGTCTTGTGAAGAACGCGACTGGCTACGATCTTCGCCATCTTTTCATCGGTTCGGAAGGTACATTGGGTTTCATCGTTGAAGCGACCATCCGCCTGGCTCCGGCACCTCCGCCAATGAAAGTTTTGGTTATGGCTGTCAGCGGCCTTGATGCTGTCATGAAAATCTTTGCAGAGTTTAAAACGAAAACGTCGCTGGTGGCGTTTGAAATGTTTTCGGACAAAGCTTTGAAAAAAGTTTTAGAGAACACGGGTCTGCCGGCTCCCCTCGAAACACAGTCACCGTTTTACGTTCTTGCAGAAGTGGAAACTCGCAACGAGCAAGATGAAGAACACGCTTTGGGTGTTTTTGAAAAATGTTTGGAAGAAGCGTGGGTTCTTGACGGCGTCATCAGTCAGTCTGACGTCCAAGCCGCGACTTTTTGGCGTTACCGCGAAGACATCTCTGAATCTTTGGCGAAGTACTCACCTTATAAAAACGATATCGCCGTGACGATCTCTAAAGTGCCTCCATTTATGGAAGATCTTGATAAAGTTTTGGCCCAAGCTTATCCGACATGGGAAGTTGTTTGGTTCGGTCATATCGGCGATGGAAATCTGCACATCAACATCCTGCGCCCGCAAGGAATGACGAAAGAAGAATTCGTGCAAGAGTGCCGCAAAGTCGATGTTATGGTTTTTGATACCGTGAAAAAGTACAAAGGCTCAATCTCTGCAGAGCATGGCGTGGGAATGACGAAACGTTCGTTCCTCACTTACACGCGCTCGGAAGCGGAAATCGCGATCATGCGCGGAATTAAAAAAGTCTTCGATCCGGATTCGATCATGAATCCCGGTAAAGTCATTTAATAAATCCTTATAGACTCACATCCCTCTGTCTCACTTCGAGAAAGAGGGGTTTTGCCGAAATTTCGTGGAGCAGGATTACCGAGTGCTGTCGGCTTCTTCTCGAGGCCTTCTCTAAAAAATCCGAAAAGTCTCTTAGAGCACATAAGACCTTTGATTGGACTATTTTATGAGAACCACGCGGTACGTACTCCTCCTTATTGGATTGCTGGCATTCTTAAGCGGATGCACGATTAAAACTTCGCTTTTTGGTGGAGAAAAACTTTCTCTTCCTTCTTCCGACAATCTTCAGGCCGTGAAAGGAACTTTTCCGATCATCAGTCCTTTTACGGCCGAATTCAAAAATTATATCAGGGCGGCTCCTGACAAGAAATTTGTTTTCGCGGATTTCAATGGCAAGATTCATGTCGTCAATGATAGTGGCATTTTGTTGACGAGTTTCGAGCCCGCCGACACTTCCGCGATTGACGGGCTGTTTGTTGATTCAAGCAGTCACATCTATATAACCGGCGAAGCGGACGCTCCCAATCAAAATGATCATCGATTCTTGCGGAAGTATGATATCAGCGGCAACTATCTAGGTGAAATTATCACCTATGGCGATGAGGATCCTGGAGCTGGAACTATGGTGGGCTTACCACGAAATCCTTATGTCGCTGATGACGGAACCATCTATGTGACGATCTTTGAGCAGATCAGAAAATACAATTCTTCGGGTGTGTTATTAACGACGTTCGGAACCATTCAAGGTGCGAATGACGGCGAGCTTCACGGCAGTCCGTCATTTACTGTGAACTCGGATGGGTCCCTCTATGTCGCTGATGTTTTCTCGGATCGAGTTCAAAAATTCAATGCTGATGGTTCCTATAACAGCAAGTTTATGTGGCCGCGACAAATTCCAGGCAGTGTTATCGAAGATCTTAGTCGCAACCCCGATGGCAGTTTCGTTATCTCGGAGCGCATGGGAGGCGACGGGCGTATCACGAGTTTTAGCAGCACGGGATCACTGTTATGGTCTCTCGACGGCACTGAAAACGGCGGCACGAAGTGGGATAGCAACCTACTGACATATACAAAGTATGACGGCAAATATTATGTGGGTTTTCGTGAAGGCCTTTATGTCTATGCGTCTGACGGTACTTACCTTAAAGACTATGCGACACCTATGCAAAATCCCATGAGTATCACGCAAGCCTTGAACGGAACTTTTTTTGTTGGGACAACAACGGGTGTCCACCAATATAATGCAAAAGGCGAATGGCAAAGACTCTTCGGCCCCAACCTCGCTACGGCGATGGTGGTTTCAAGTCAAAACGTTCTTTATGTGGCAAACTTAGGATCTCCGACGACGATTTATAAATTCGATCTCAACGGAAATGCTCTAGGCACTATCAATGTTCCTGGTTTGGCAGCTCCCTATGGAATGTCGATTGATAAAAACGATAATATCTACATCGCTGATGGCGGCGGTGCAGGTCTTGTTGTTCTTTCAACAGTTAGCCAGACGGCTTCTGCATTCCCCACTGCGATCGCAATCGTCGCCGGCGTTCATATCGCGCAGGACGGAACTATTTTGGTGTTAGACTTTGATGGCACAAACTCCACTCCAAAAAGATTCAATGCTGCCGGAGTGTTATTAGATACGTTCGACGCGGCCGGTGCAGACATCACACTTGGTGCAGCCTTTGGAATCACGGAACTTAAAGACGGTCGCGTTGTCATTACAAGTGCTACTAAAAACAAGGTTTACACTTACGAAGCTGACGGCACTTATGTGACAAGTTTCGGAGGAACGGGCGCGAGCCTTGATAAGTTTAATCAAGCCTGGGCAATTTTCGCGGATATCTATGGAAATATTTTTGTGGCCGACAACGCCAATAGTGCTATCAAGAAATTCAGCCCCGCCGGCACGGTGCTCTTTGAATAAGAGCACGGCCGACCGGCAGACCGTCTAGTAAACAAGGCGTGTTCGAATCGAACGCGACAGCTTCCCGATATCATCCGCCAAAGTTTTTGCATGCGCGGCGTGCACATCCATCACCAGATAACCAATCTTTTCGTCCGTTGAAAGATACTGGCCTTCAATGTTCGCACCGGCTTTTGAGATCAGACCGTTGATCTCACCCAAAACGCCCGGTTCATTCTTATGCACATTCAACAAGCGCGACGTTCCCTGCTTCACTGGCAGATCGACGTTCGGGAAATTCACAGCGCCTGAGGAAGACCCGATCTTGAGATAGCGGCGAAAACTTTCAGCGACTTCCATACCGATGGCGTATTGGGCTTCTTCCGTGCTGCCACCAATGTGCGGAGTCAGAATCACGTTATTCAATCCCTGCAAAGGAGATTTGAATTTCTCTTTATTTGATGCCGGTTCTTCAGGAAAAACGTCAATGGCACAGCCGGCGATATGTTTCGATTTGAGCGCCTCCACCAAGGCTTCAATGACCACGACCGTTCCGCGGCTGGCGTTGATCAGATGACTTCCGCGTTTCATCAGTGCAAGTTCTTTCGCGCCAATCATGTCTTTCGTTTCGGAAGTTTCAGGGACATGCAAAGTCACAAAGTCAGAGACACGCAGAAGCTCTTCCAAAGACGTTTTTACCTCCGCATTTCCCAGCGGAAGTTTTTTAACGACGTCATAAAACACGACTTTAAGGCCCATAGCTTCGGCAAGAACACTGACCTGGCTCCCGATGTGACCGTAGCCCACAATCCCCACAGTTTTTCCGCGCACTTCGCGCGAACCTTCAGCGGATTTCACCCACTCCCCGATATGGGCTTTGCTGTTACGATCGCCCAATTGTCGAGACAGAGAAATCATCTCGGCAATCACGAGCTCCGCGACCGATCGAGTGTTCGAATGAGGAGCATTGAACACCGGGATACCAAGCTCCCGTGCTGTCATTAAGTCCACCTGATTTGTACCAATGCAAAAGCAGCCGATGCTTGTAAGATGCGGGTTCTTCTCTAGAACGTTGCCGGTGATTTCCGTCTTGGAGCGAATTCCCAAAACATCGTAATTCGGCAAAACTTTAAGCAATTCTTCTTCCGAAGGAGCATAAGAAAGAAGATCGACTTTAAAGCCCTCCTCTTCTAATTTTTCTTTCGCCACGGTGTGGATATTTTCAACAAGAAGAATTCTGAGCGCGCTCATGAACCGCACCTCCATTCTCTTTAGTTTAATCACAAAAACGCCATAAGCCATACGAAAATTTAACGCGCTAAGCATAGTCAAAACTGTGAGGAGGATTCAAACTTAGAGCATGACTTCCACTCGAGTATTTTCTCTATTAATCGTCGATGACGACCCTCTGGTGCATCAATCATTGAAGATGTGCCTGCCAACGCATTGGAAAGTTTTTTCTGCACCTAAACTGGAAGCGATCCAATACGAGCGTTTTTATCATGCTGCCTTCGTGGACATGCATCTTGAACCGAACGCGAAGACAGCGGCAGGACCTCAGGTCATAGAAAAACTTGTTAAACACAACAACCAACTCGAAGTCGTCGCGATGTCGGGCGATCTTAGCCGCGAGCTGATGGAAAACTGTCTTAAGGCCGGAGCCCAAAGGTTTTTAGCAAAACCACTGATGCCTGAAGAAATTCTTTTAGTGCTGGAAAAAATCGAGGCCCTGTGGGACTTGCGCAGCGTGGACCCTAGCGCCGACCGCCGTACTGTGCGCTGGGTTGGCACCTCTTCCGCTTCGCAAAAAATTAAAAAACGCATCGCGGATCTGCGCGGGGAAGCAAATCCCGTTCTTATCGAAGGCGAAACAGGCTGCGGGAAAGAAGTGGTCGCGCGCCTTTTACACGAGCAAGAGGGCGAACGCCCTTTCATCGCTGTGAATGTCGCAAGCATTCCTGAAAATCTTTTTGAATCAGAAATGTTCGGTCACGTGAAAGGCGCTTTCACCGGAGCCGATCAAAACAAAGTCGGTTTGACTGAAGCCGCCAATGGTGGAGATCTTTTCTTAGACGAAATCGAAGCATTGCCTCTTTCACAACAAGCAAAACTTTTGCGCTTTTTGGAAACGGGCGAGGTCCGCCGCGTCGGTGCCAAAGAAACGACACAGGTTAAAACTCGTGTGATCGTCGCCAGCAACAAGTCGTTGGAAAAAATGGTTGCAGCCGGAGAGTTCCGTGAAGATCTTCTTTATCGTTTGGCTTCACAGCGAATTGAACTCCCGCCTTTACGCGAAAGACTGGAAGATATCGACGAGTTAGCTTCGCACTTTTTACAGGCCGAACGCCCGCGCCGTAACAAGACGTTTGCGGAAGACGGACTGAAAACTTTGAAAAAGTACAACTGGCCCGGCAACGTGCGCGAACTCAAGCGTGTGTGTGAACAATTGAGCCTGACATCGCCCCTGCCGTTTATTCGCGAAGAAGATGTTTTGTCTTGGCTAAAGCCCGCGGCGACTCCCAGCGGTGCACCTTCTTATACCGTGATTGATTTTAATAAAGGTTTGAACACTTTGGTTGAAGAGTTCGAAGCCCATGTGATTCGCAGCTGTTTAAAACAGACCCGCGATATCGAGCAGGCTGCAAAAGCACTGCAAGTATCGCGCTCCAACCTGTACAAAAAGGTTAAAGACTACAAAATTGAAGAGGACCCTTCGTAATGGATTTTTTTGATTTTAATTTTCCCATCCGTATTGCTATGCCCACCGCTTGGGAAAGTCATATCTACCGCCAAACTGTTTTGATTGTTCTTTCGATCATCTTTGTTTCCGGCGCGATCATCTTTTTCTTCCGTAACAGAAACTATTACTTCGTGCAGTCCTGGGCGAGCATCAAGAGCTGGCTGATTGCGGCGCCATTGATGTTCATCGTGATGGGCCTGCCAGAGCCTTGGCCGTTGGTGTTCCTAACGGCTCTTGCAATTCTTGGGGCGAAGATCTTCTTTCAAATCATGGGCATGTTCCATCGCAGTAATTTCGTCATGATTTGTTACGCGGGCATTATTGGTTTGGGAATCTGCGCTTGGTATGACCGTCTTGATGTTTACAATTCCATGCCGATGATGGTGTTAGGCGCAAGCTGTCTGGTGCCGCTGATTCGCAACTCTTATAAACGCATGATTCAGTACATGTCTTTGACATTGCTTGCGTTCATCTTCTTGGGCTGGTCGTTCATGCACTTGGGATTGATTTTAAAATTCCCGAACGGCGTTTACCAAGTGATGTACCTTATCATCCTGACGGAGTTTTGTGATAACACGAACTTGGCAATGGGCCGTTACTTCGGCGGCTGGAGAATGTTTCCCGGTATCAACCCGCGCCGTACCGTAGGCAGCTTCGCGGTGTCCGTGGCTCTGACTATTTTCCTGGCGGGCTCCATGCGCTTCCTTTTGCCTGATGGCTCTGACAAATACTGGCTGGCCTCTGGTCTCGTTGCATCTCTGGGCGGTTTCGTGGGAGATCTAGTGATGACAGTGGTGCGCCGGGATGCAGGCATGAAAACTGTGGGACCTTTCATCATCGGCCGCGGTGACTTTCTTCACCGTGTGGACCGTTTGATCTTCGTGGCACCGATTTATTATTACGTGATGACGGTTATTCTATGAAGGACTGGAACTACGAAAATGAGCAGTGGACCAAACTGCCGACATATTTAAAACATCTGCCGCTTTTTACGAGACATATTGACTCGTTCAGTGTGTTCATGCGTTTTTTGTGGTCGATTTTTCTGAAAAATGTCGCGTTTAAATTTTACATTCGCCTGGAAGTCAAAGGCACGCCATTTAAAGAAATTTACAAAACGCAGCCGAAGCTGATTATTATCAGTAATCACGCAAGCCACTTGGATGCGGTTTCCATCGCCGCTTCTATTCCGCGCCGCTACTGGCTGAACTTGTATATCGCGGCGGCGAAGGATTATTTTTTCTCGAACGGTTTATTTACGTTTTTCTCGCAGCACTGCTTGGGCGCGATTCCTATCGACCGTAAGGACCGCCGTGGAGAAGCGATCAATCTGATCTTAAAATTGCTTTCAGAACTTCCGCGCATGTGGCTGATTATTTTCCCCGAAGGCACGCGTTCTAAAGACGGAAAAATTCAGGAATTTAAGCGAGGCGTTTCTATATTTTCCGAGCGCACGCAAACGCCTCTTTTATTCACATATCTCGAGGGAAATATGGAGCTTTGGCCGAAGGGTCAGCCGATTCCATTACCAGGTAAATTAGTTTTGCACGTTGGTCCGGTTCATCCCCCCGGTCCGATTCAACAGGTGTATGATGCTTATAAGGCATGGGTTGTAACTATCAATCCGAATGCCTTTGCAGCTCCTAAAGAGGAAGCTCAAGATGACTCCGAGCAAGTTTGACGTTGAAAAGACAGATTTAACCGTTGGTCCTTACCGAGTATGCCCAGTTCCCACAGGCATATTTGGTTTGGACGGCGGTGCTATGTTTGGAACCGTTCCCAAAGTTCTTTGGGAAAAAACCAATCCTCCTGATGAAAAAAATCGTATCGAGATGGAAGCCCGCGGTCTTTTATTAAAGTCAGAGGGGATGAATATCTTGATCGACACCGGGAACGGAAAAGATTTCGTCGCAAAATACGGGGAAAAGCTCGGTAACAAATTCGCCGAGATGTACAACATCGAAGACAGCGGTCCTTCACTTTTAAAATCGTTGGCGGCGCACGGCTTAAAACCCGAAGACATTCATCACGTGATTCTGACTCACCTGCATTTCGACCACGCAGGCGGAGCGACAACGGAAAAAAATGGAAAACTTGTGCCGACATTTCCCAATGCTCAATATTGGATTCAAAAAGGCAACCTAGAAACAGCCAGCCATCCTAACTTGCGTGAGCGCGCCAGTTATTATCCGGCGAATTTTCAACCCTTGATGGATGCAGGCGTCCTGAACATCATCGAAGGAGAAAAAGAAATTCTGCCGGGGATTTCCGTGCTCATTTCCAATGGTCACACGCAAGCGCAACAGATGGTGAAAATCACCGATGGAAAAACCACGGTGCTTTATTGCGGTGATGTTGTGCCAACAAGCACGCACGTGAAAATTCCGTGGCTCATGGGTTATGATCTGCATCCGTTGACATTGATGGAGGAAAAACAAAAATTCCTGAGCCAGGCTGCCGATCAGAAATGGTACTTGTTCTTTGAACACGATCCTTACTGTGATGCCGCCGTTATTGAAAAAAGCGGTCACGATTTCGCCGTTCAAAAAAGATTCTGGCTTTAATTTCTAAGCCGTTCTTTTTTGCGCGTACCGCGTGCGAACGACGGTGCTTATATACGTGCTCAGTCCCCTTCCGGCTTGCGCGAGCCGTTTCATAGTTTCCACTTCGTCTTTACCGGTGACCGCGTAATTATAGACGTAGACTTTTCCGTCAACGAAGGTCACCGAGATCGAATCCTCGCCGGTCTCGTAAGCAACCACGCCGGAATTGCCGCTGCGGTTTTTGTAGCGCATGGAAACCTCTCATACCTCCATTTTGATATTTGTCTGGTGCGGGTCAACTTGCCGCCTTGGTGGATGTGGCGAAAAACACAGGCGAGTTCTGTACATTCACAAACGCTGCCTCTATACTTTAAAAGTCGTTCGTTCTGTCTTTGTGAAGAAGTGGAGTAAGCTCAATGATTTATTGGTTAGGGGAAATTCTCGCTCAGTATTATGGACCGTTTCGTCTTTTGACGTCGCACTTGGTCCTGAGTGGTCTTAGCGTTCTATCCTGCTTTGTTTTAAGTTTTTTCCTGCTGCCTCGTCTGATGAATAAGCTGCCACGTGATCGCGGTCGCAATCATGCGGTCCAAGGGGCCGTTGCCGCTGGCAAACCCACGGGCGCGGGTGTAATTTTCGTCAGTCTTTTTGTTGTCGTCGAGCTCTTGTTTTTACCCTTGTCCATTGAGGTCTTGGGAATTCTGCTTTTAACCTTCGGAGCTATGATGTCGGGATGGCTCGATGACAAGTCAGTCACTTCCTGGGGCGAGTACAAAAAAGGTTTGATCGACATGGTTCTTGCCATCGCGGCGGCCTTTTTGCTTAGTGGAATGAAAGACGTTGAAATTTGGCTGCCTTTTACTTCGCAAATGTTTTTGCTTCCGTTGTGGCTCTTTGTTCCTCTCGCAACTATTCTGCTCTGGGCGACTATCAACTCTACGAACTGCACAGATGGCGTCGATGGTCTTTCGGGCACTTTGACGGCGTTTGCTTTCACGAGCTTGGGTTCGTTGCTGTATTTTATCCTGGGCCACAAAGAAATCGCGAACCACTTGTTGTTGCCTCACTACGCTGACGGTGCCAACTGGGGAATGATGGCTTTCTCGATGGTCGGCTGTATCTTGGGTTATCTTTGGTACAACGCCAATCCTTCCATTTTACTCATGGGTGATGCGGGTTCGCGCGCTTTAGGATTTTTGCTTGGCGTTTTCGTGATCAAGTCAGGCAACCCTTTCTGTATCTTGATCGTCTCCGCCGTCTTGATGGTCAACGGAGGAACAGGTCTTGTGAAGGTAGCGATCATGCGCTTCTTCAAAGTAGCTTTTCTCAAAAACGTTCGCTTCCCTTTGCACGATCACATGCGCCACAACAAAGGCTGGTCCAACACTCAAGTATTAGTCCGCTTTGCTCTGATCCAAGTGATGATCACTCTCACACTCTTAATTTTCCTGATTAAGATCCGCTAAAAAAACAAACTCGAGCGTAGAGGCAAGAATGGCTCTACGCTCTTAAGACACGGCTAATGCGGTCTATGCTCCTCCCCAGAGGATTTTCCCGACGCTCGCATTTCGCCTCCAGCTTTATATTTATGATAAGCAGCGACTTCACCTTCAAGGGTCAGGTACCAACCCCAAGCTCCACCCTGATCTACAGCGGTTTGCACAAATCCCGAGACCGTCTCGGACCGCGCCCAATCTCTCTGCAATTCGCAAGCGACGGAATTCCAGCCAACGGGTTGTGCGCCCGCATGAACCATTCGCTCAAGAGCCGCGCGGTGTCCTTCCAATGAATTCGCGCCCACGCAGTCAACAACTGGAAACACTTCAAAGCCTTCCTTGAGTGCATCCATTGTCGGAAACAACAGACATGCATCCGTCCATAGCGCCGCGATCAGCAGTTTTTTTCGCCCGGTTGCTTTCACTGCTTTCACGAACTCTTCATCCTCCCAAGAATTAATCGATGTTCGGTCTATCGATGGAACACCCTCCAAAAGTTCTTTGAGTTGCGGAATCGTATCGGGATTTCGCCCGTTAGTATGGTTCACCGTGCTGAGAACAATGGGAAGTTTAAAGTTCTGCGCCGTCTTGATAAGAGCCCTCATGTTGTCAATCAGGAGTTGCCGATCCATCGACACGGTCGTAAAAATCTGCGGGGGCTGATAATCAATAATGACGAGAGCGGCATTTTTGGGTGTGAGTAAGTGATCATTAACTTGATCTCTGATAGGTGTGCTTTTCATTACAACAATCCTTTCAAAACGAAGTTTATTTCGCCTTAATTTCTCCCTTCTAAACGGAGAAATTCAAGACTTCGCCTACAAGCAATGTCAAAGACCAATCCCTCATTACAACTTACAAACGCAGATCACCATTTCCCTCTCTTGCGCAAGTTCCGCAGCAAAAGCAAATTCACACGAAGGCAAAAAACACCATCGAGCCAAAATTCAAACTAAACTAAAAAGAAAAAAACGAGCGAGGAAAAAAATGCCAGGAAGGCATTTTTTCGCGTAGTCCCGCTAGGGATTACTGCCAGGAAGGCAGTAACACTGTTCGCGGCGCAAGAGAGGGAAATGGTGATCCGGGCACGACTCGAACGTGCGACCTACTGCTTAGAAGGCAGTTGCTCTATCCAGCTGAGCTACCGGACCACGAAGATAAAAATATCTTAAAGAGGGACAACCTAGCAAATTGATTCCGAAAATCCAAGCCTATGGGACGCAAAAACCTTAATTTACGCAACGTGTCGTTTTTGTAAAGAGGCGCACAAGGCGACTCCCCCAAGGATCACGTACCACATCGTGAGAATCCATAACAAAAGAATCGGAAGAGCGGCGAACGAGCCATAGATTTTATTGTAAGCAAAAAATTTGATCGCCAAAATCGCATACGCCTTATGTACTCCATACAATGTGATCGATGTCAGAATAGAGCTTACAAAGGCCGCTTTCGTACGCACGGCAAGATCCGGCACCATCTTGTAAATCAGAAACAAAGTTCCCACCAAAACCAGAGAGTTGGAAACCGTCGCGGGTAACACACGATGAACGAACTTGAACTGCTCCAAAGATGTGAAACCCACATAGACCGCCAAGAGCAGAGGAATCGCCAGAATCAAACCCCATTGATAGATCAGCCGCTTGTAAAACGGTCGAGTGTTGCGCTGGTTCCACACACGGTGAATACCGACTTCCATATCATGAAGCAAACGAAGCGACGTCAGGAAAAGCAACAACGCGCCCGTAAAACCGAGCTTGCCGGCACTGATGTTCTTCAGAAAAATGCGGATGAACTTTGTGACATCACTCCCCGCCGCTTCCCTCATATTGCGCAAAAGAAGAGCTTCCACCTTCGGGTAAAAAGCCTCGAGTCCACCGATAGATTGAAAAGTCGCAAGCACGACGGCGATAAAAGGAACCAGAGCAATAGCTGTAGAGAACGACAACGAAGCCGCCACCAATGCCAACTCTCCGTCACGCATTTGTTGAAGAGTGTCTTTGAACACCTCCATCAATCTTTTTATGCCGATTTTCTCTAAAGCAGGACTCATGCTTGAATAGTAACACCTCCGCCTCTTGCTATCAATCAAGTGTTCGTTCTTTTGTTTAACTCCTACGATCGAAGATATCTGAAACAAAAAAGAAAGGATCCAAGATGGGACTTCTGAATTTCATGAAAGACGCCGGAGAAAAATTGTTCGGAGCAAAAGACACGAAGGCGGCACCAACCGCGACGGCTCAGTCACCAGCCACACCTCCTGCAGGAACCAACATCGACGCCATCAAAAAGTACATTCAAGCCCAAGGCATTTCCACGGACGGGATTAACATTTCTTTTGATAGCCTTCAGGATAAAGTTGTTATCTCGGGCAAAGTACCCGATCAGGAGACAAAAGAAAAATTGCTTCTTTGCTGCGGGAATATTCAAGGCGTTGGCGCCGTGGAGGACAATCTCACGGTGACTCAAGCTTCGGGGGAATCACAGTTTTATACCGTAAAGTCGGGAGACACCCTTTCAAAAATCGCGAAGCAATATTATGGCGATGCCAACAAGTACAGTGTGATCTTTGAAGCCAACCGTCCGATGCTTTCTTCGCCCGATAAGATCTATCCAGGACAAACGTTGCGCATCCCAAATCAAGGTCCCTCTAAAGAAAAAATAGCCCAGATATAAAAGGAATTATGTATATTTTCGGAATTACGTGGACCAAAAGCCCTGTCGAATTGCAGACCGGAATCTTTTCCTGTCCCTGAGGAGTAAAATATAAAGAAACAGTAAAGGAGGCGGTTATGGCAACAAATGTATCTGGGCAAACCCCGTCGCCGCAAAAACAACAACCTCAGGGCTTTCAGGAAAGTTTAGATAAAATTTCGAGTCAAAACTTTTCGGAAGCGACCGAAGTTCGCGAATTCCCGAATGGCAAACTTGAGCTGCTCAAGTTTGGTGATCGAGTGATTGGCAGAGCCACTTTGCAACCGGGCTGGAAATGGTCCGAGTCGGTAAAATCCATCGCAGGCACCGAAAGCTGCGAAGCTCCGCACTTTCAATATCATGTGTCTGGCGTTCTCAAAATTAAAATGGACGACGGCACCGAAATCGAATGTAAAGCGGGAGATATTTCAAACGTCCCTCCGGGCCACGATGCTTGGGTCGTCGGCGATGAACCTGTCGTGATCGTAGACTTCCAAGGTATGGCGACTTACGCGCAAGAACCGCATAAGCATTAAGATTAAAACAACTCAGTCGAAAAAAGGCTGAGTTGTTTTTCAAGAACGTGGTTTAAAGAGCTTTTATTTTCCGGCTTCAAAGGCCGATTCGGCGAGATTGCTTTCTTGTTGGGCTTTAACATTGGCCCAAATTTTTTGAGAGGACGGACCAGGCAGCATTCTTTCTAGATCGCCCTGGCTTTGTGGGTAGAGTGAACTCCACTGATACAGAATCTCGCCCTTGATTCCGCCTAAAGATTTACGAATATCCGCATCGACTTTGTTGTCCTCGACGGCAGAATCGGCCACAACATCCTTTAGGACTTGCGCGGCCTCACTATTCGCTGATTTCTGCAAGCCTTCCAAAAGCAAATCCAAGGCTGCGTTTTGCATGGACTCTTGATCTGGTTTTGTCGCAGGAACTAAAAGCAGATCCTTCATGCTCGCGATCGCACGGTGGTTATTAAGCAGATCTTTGCGGAAATTGCGTTCTTCTGGAGTTAAGAAAACTTTCGTATGAATCTTTTTATACTCTTCAAGATCTTTTTTATATGGAAAATCCCGAAAGACGACATCGGCTTTGTCTAACAAAGCTTTGGTCTCGGCCACGGATTTTTTCCCTGCTTGAACTACCGGGGCCTTCACTGCTGGCGCCGCGGGTGACGGGGCTTTCGCTTCCATCACTTCCGTTTCGCCGACACCGGTTTCTTGCGTTGGTGCCTCTTCCACTTTTTCAGACTGAGAGGAAGTCATGACCAGCATGACTCCCCCAACAATAACTATCATTCCTAATACAAGACCGAGTTTCACCTTTGTCGTCATCTTAGAAAGCTCCGCGTGTCAGAGTTTTTCTAAAGAGTGAACGATTCAGATCTTTCGCGCCCGCATTTTGGAAGTATGCGGAACCGTTCAAGTAGCCGTTAAGGACGATGATGTTGTGATGAATCGCATTGGATTTCACATACACGTTGTAAACCTTACCGAAGTACTTGATAGGAGTGATCGACACAATCGGATCCAAGATGCCGCCGACTTGGACAAGATCATCACCTACTTTGAACTCTTGCGAAAGTCTCATAAATCCGTTCGAAGCCACGAGAGGATGGTTTGGAGTCACTCGCAACTCACGACCCGACTTCATTTTGAAAACAAGGATGTCATGTTCACTGTCGATAAGCTCTGTCACCCATTGATCCACTCTCGTTTTCTGAACGTCTTTGCTGCCCATTGATTGAGCGCTTTGTAGTGACGCCACGAACATATAGTTCTTCGTCAAAGCCTCAACAAACGGAACGTATTGCAACTTACCTGAGCCCTCTGCCTGAGCAAGTATTTGCTGTTCAGGTGTCGCGCATGAAGACACACACACTGTCGCTACGTAAACCGTGCTTGGCATTTCACAAGGAGCGCTTTTCTTCTTAGGCGCAATCCAAGGTTTTTCTGGCACCGTCGCGCGGTTCATGAAGCTTGGATACAAGTGCTGACCTTTGGAATCCAAAGCGTAAGACGTGTTGCCTTTTTTCTTCTGAACATCTTCGAAGTACACTAGGAATTCTTTGATGATTGGCAATTGATCCTGACACTTCACCATCCATTCATAGCGGCCTTGCGCTTCAGAGTTGCTCAAGCTGTCGTGTGAACATCTGTGTGCCACGTAGTCACGGCAGTAACTTTCAGAGACCCAAGCACCGTAGATCACGTTTTGTCCCTCGAGTTGCACTTGGTGATCAATACATGCATAAGTTTTCACTGTCGTTACTTCGCGTTTGTTCACAACCACACCGATTTGGTTGGCAGGGCATGTTTGCGAGCTGTTTGCTTCTTCGATCGCAACAGAGGACTCTTGGCGGCGAACCGCTTCTGGATTTCCGTCACAAAGGCGTTCTTCGATTGGATATGCAAGTCCCGCACAACGAGCGGCATCGACTTGCGTCCCTTTATCGTCCACGCAAACGAAGATACGTGATTGTTTGCCTCCGCAGTCTGCAGAACAAGCTGTGAAGTTATCTGTCGGAGCATATTTATAAGTAGGACATACACCTGGAGTTTTGATATTTCCTTGGTGAGTGTTTGAGGTCACAATCTGGCCTTCAACACAGGCTTGATCAGACACTTGCTCAAAGATATCAAAGATACCAGTTTCACCGTAAGCACAAGTTTTCGCGATGCTGATTTCACCAGTCACGACGTTTGTTTTCACCGTTCCATGAGAACCGAAGTCACCACAACCATTATGACAAGATCTTTGATTGTAAGACTCAGATCCCGAAAGGACACCGTTCGTACATACGCGTGTTTGGCTTACTGTCGCACAACTTCCCGCAGGAGTTTGCGTTGAATAAAGGACATGCGAAGTTCCATTAGGCACGATCGTTCCATCAGGCAAACGGCAAGATTGGCCTTCACAAGTTCCTTCATGAGTCGTTTCTTTTGTTCGAGAAACTTCAACCCATTTCAACGTTTCGCCTACAAGCTTACATTCTTCTTTAATAAGATCGCGGTAAGACATCTCTTTCGTTCCGTCGATACCGCAAGACGCTGTCTCAGAGTAAATTTCACCATGAGATTCACGAGTCTGACCCGCAACTGAACACGCAAGAGGTTCAGGTGTCGGTGTTGGCGTGGGCTCTGGTTCTGGCTCCGTTGTTTTTTCAGTTACAAGAACTGAATGTTCCAACGTGAAAAGAGCTTTGTCTGAAGAGTACAACACAGCCTCAACCGCGTATGTCCCCTTCGCACCATAAGTGTGTTGGATGGATTGGCCTGAAGCCGTGCCACCGTCACCCATCGTCCATTTAATCGAAGTCACTTTATCAGCCAAACACTGTGGCATATAAATAGACAATGCGATCGGAGAATCCACCTTCGCTTCAGAAGGACCCGAGATCGCTGCCGCCATCGTACAATTTTCCACAGGTGCTTCTGTGATTTCAATTGTGTGAGTCAAAACTTTTTCGTTACCGTAGTCACCGGCAATTTCAACTTTCACCTGATATGTTCCCACAGCGGTAAACGTGTGTTGCACCGGCTGCAGCGTCGTCTCAGTTGGAGATCCGTCTCCAAAGTTCCAAATGGCTCTATATAAGGTGACGTGGCTTGGAACAGCCAATTGTAAAGAGACAGGTTCGTTGACCACGCCCACTTGCGGACCTGATACAACAACCTCATCCGATACGACTGTTGTCATCATAGCAACTTCTTGAGAAGAAGAGGCTCCGTCCTCAATCTTCGCTGTTACTATATATGTTCCAGCTTTATTAAATGTGGAGTTCACGCTGGTTGCAGTATAAGTGCTGCCACCAACTGTTTTCCATACGACCTGTTGATTTCCATCACAGCTTAAAGACTTATTAAGTCTGTATGAGACGGATTCACCAGCCTGACTGACAGAGTTTCCTTGAATACTCAAGCCCTCCGTCCCTACTTTTTCAGAACCGGGCGTGCAGCTCAGAGCTGAATTACCACTCGTCAATTCGAGCTCCCCGCCTGCTTCCGGCGATTTCGAACAACCCGCCGTCAGCGCGCACAATCCTAATGCTACTAAGAGAATCTTTTTATTCATACAAGACTCCTGATGGTTTGCTTGACCTTTATGTTACAAGAAGCTTTTGGAGTTTCTATAAATTCGCGCATGTTGGCTCATCATGACCTGCACGTCTCTCTAAGTTTTTGACGCTTTTTACAACTTTCAAAAAAGGTCTATTTTAGTGTCGATTGTTTATTCATGGGATTCTGAAACTTCCTAAAGTGGCCTAAAACCTGCTAGATGCCTTTAAATCGCTCCTATTATCCAATAGGCTGAATAATCTTTTCATTTTATACGGACTAATCAAGGCCCGCGAACGGGAGTATAGTCTCTCTATAGATGAAAGGACTGAGTATGAAAAAGCTATTATTCTCTCAACAAAGTAATGATCGTCACTGGGTTGGCGACGGTTTTCCAGTCCGCTCGATCTTTACTTACAACGATATCGCTCGCGAAATGTCCCCATTTCTTCTTATGGACTATGCGGGACCTGCGGTGTTTCCTCCGACTGAACACCGCCGTGGTGTGGGTGAGCATCCCCATCGCGGTTTTGAAACCGTGACGATTGTTTATGAAGGTGAAGTGGAACATCGCGATTCCTCCGGTGGCGGCGGTCTGATCACTCCGGGCGACGTGCAATGGATGACAGCGGCTTCGGGCCTTGTGCATGAAGAATTTCATGGAACCGCGTTTGCGAAAAAAGGCGGTCCCTTTGAGATGATTCAACTTTGGGTCAACTTGCCTAAGAAAGATAAAATGGCAAAACCTAAGTACCAAGGCATTCGTAACGCGCAAATCCCGAAAGTAGAACTGGCGGATTCTTCTGGATACTTAAGAGTCATTGCCGGCGAATACCAAGGAGCCCAAGGTCCTGCGAGCACCTTCACTCCGATGAACTTGTGGGACGTGCGTCTTAATGCAGGTCACAAGTTCGAGTTCACTCCTCCACGCGGTCATACGGCTGCCGTGTTTGTCTTGAGTGGAAAAGTGACTTTAGGAAGCGGTGAAACTTTGAGCGAAGCGGAACTTGGCGTTTTTGATCGCGATGGCGACAGCATTGTTATGTCGGCAACGACCGATACAAAATTGCTTTTCCTCGGCGGAGAACCTATCAACGAAAGAATCGTCGGTTACGGTCCCTTCGTGATGAATTCTGAAGAGGAAATTCGCCAAGCCTTTGTCGACTTTCAACAAGGCAAAATGGGTCAGATTGGATCCATCGAAGGATCACAGTAAACCCTTAAGGGAGGAGTTCGCAAGGACTCCTCCTTTTTTTGCCTTGGCGTCTTTTTAAATTGAAAACTCTTTGTACGAAGAAGGGTGAAGAATCTTAATAACCTCTTCATCTGTCACCTGCGGAAACTCCACGAAATACTGACTGACAGCATAGAACGAGTCAGACTCTACCAACGACACCAGCTTATCCACCTGCGGGCGAATCTTATCCGCCGTATCGTGAGCAATGGCGGCTGTGACAACCACGACCTCTTTAGGGTGCTGTGATTTCACTTCTTCAATAGCGCCAAGAACGGTGGCACCAGTCGCAATTCCGTCATCCACGATCATAACGATACGATCGCGATAAGAAATATCTTTAAGATGAAACTGAGCTTGGCGTCTTTTGAGCACCGCGAGCTCTTCAGCCGCGGCCCGTTCGACATAACTTTCAGGAATGCCATACACGGTGATCAAGCCTTTGTTGCGAAAAATTTTTCCGCTTAAACCGATCGAGCCGATAGCCAATTCCGCATAACCGGGAGCGGGAATTTTATGCACGAGCACGGCGCTGAGTTCGCCGTGCAAGCCCTCCGCAATCGTTTTTGCCATAGGCACGGCGCCTCGGGGAATCCCCAGAACCAGAACGTTCTTGTCTTTATAGGCGCCTAATTTTTTTAAGAGCAAACGAGCTGCTTCATCACGATTTTGAAACATCACAAATCACTTTCTTAATGGAAGACGACGGGAGGCTCTTCCTCATTTTCATAACGATCTTGAATTCTTTCTTGTTCTGCGGTCATGAGGACACCTACTTTGTGTTGGCCCACCATCTTCCAGCCGTAGAATCCGGCGAACATAAGGGTGATACAACCGCAGGCGGTCAAGACGACACTCATGCCAACGCCGGTAATGCCCGTTTCCCATTGGCCCGAGATCATAATCGCATTCGTAGCGAAAATGCCCAGAGTGATGAGATTTAGAGTCATATGAATCATTCCGTCTTTCTTCGCCAAAGTGTCGCGGGGAATCCCGAAGGCCCAATCAATAAACCCGGGAATCGCTGCCACTAAAGCCGTGACTACGCCGGCAAAATTGCAGAAATAAGCAAGCTTAAACCAGAAGATGTCGTTGCTCGCCGTTTGGTACACTAAGAAAGCCACAAATGTCGTAAGGTAAAAAGTGATTGGGAACGCGACAAACATAGGATGAATAGGATGACGGCCGATCTTGGCTTTGCTGTACATAAAGGACTCCTTCCATTATTTTTTCTCGATGCCAAAATTTTAAGAGCCCCCCGTCCCCTCAGCAATTTGTAATTTGTAGGTTTTCTCTCGGCAGAGTATGAAAGCTTTCACGAGGAGCTCTCTACATGTCTATTTTGGAAGAACTTCTGTCTCCTCTGACATTGTCAGAGTTCCAAACTCACTACTTCCAAAGAGAAGCGTTTGCAGCGCCCTTTAAGGCGTCGTTTTTGAAAAACACGGTCTCGTGGTCTTTGTTGAAAGAAATCTTTTTATCCCGACACAGAAATTGTTGGTTGCCAAAAGCAGGATGTCTGCCAGACGAGCCTCACCTTAATACCGGCTTGCTCAATTACGAACAAGCCCGTCAAGGTTTTGTCGAAGGACGCACGGTTCTTGTTCGACATGCCGAGGAAGCACATCCTTTAATGACTCTGATTGGAACGGATTTCAAAAGACTCTTTAACAAACCAATCGATATCCAGCTTTATTGTACGCCGGCGCAGCAGCAAGGTTTTGATTGGCATTATGACATCGAAGACGTTTTTGTCATTCAAAGTGCCGGGGAAAAAGAATTTCATCTGCGCAGAAATACGGTCTCTGAAAAACCTTATGACTTAAAAAAGCAGAATGCCGATTTTATGAAAGAGCCGCGCTCTCAAGAAATACGCTGCTGGCTTAAAGCCGGCGACTGGCTTTACATCCCCGCAGGCTATTGGCATAAAGCCCATGCGATTACGGATTCGTATCATCTTTCGGTCGGCGTCTTGACGACGGCGCCGTTGCCTCACTAAATACCGAATTGGAATTTTTCAAAGCGATGCAGTTCTTCTTCCACTTTGCGTTTAGCAGAAGCCGTTTTTTCTTTTTTTAGCCATGTCCATTTTTGAATCAAGAGTTCTTGCTCTTCACGATCGGCCTTCAAGTCCATCACCGCCACAATGCGATCATCGATCAGAACCGGCAAAGCGAAATAACCGAACACTCTTTTTTCTTTCGGAAGATACGCTTCAAAACGGTGATCGTAATCGAACAAAGCGCTAAGACGTTTTCTCTGAATAACCAAAGGATCAAAAGGAGAAAGAATATGAGTCATTTCATCCCGCGGTTGAAGATCCTCTTGCAAAGCTTCGGGAGTCGCCCAAAAAAAGATTTTCTCAAGCCCCGCTACTTCCACGGGCAATAACAAACCTTTTTTTACTTTTTCGTCGATGACTTTTTTCACGACAGGTTTACGGCTGGGGTAAAGATGACAAATGGAATCCAAAGTCACAAGCCCTTGCGCGCGCAAAGAGCGATTTAACAAATACTCCGTACATTGCTTTTCAGAAGCGGCCTTGGGAAAACGATCCCAGCCAAAGTGACGCTCGGTCAGTTCGTACTTTTTCAACATCCCCACGCGCTCGCTGATCGTCAGCTTGCCAGAGTAAAAGCCCAACTGCAGTGCTCGTTTCGAAGGTTTTTTGCTGGCCCAAGCGTGAGTCTTTTCAACTAAGACGTCGTCCTCAATATCCCGGATAGATAACGCCCCGTCTTTTTTAATCATCCGCAACACTTTGCTGTAATCCGATTTCGTCACCGATTGAAACCACCGCGACGGAGTCTTTTGCATGCGCTTCATCTCGTTCACAAAAAAGGGAAAGTCTTTCGTCGGAATGTACGACAAAGCGTGAGTCCAATATTCAAAAACGGATTTGTTTTTAGATTGGGCCGCAAAAAGATCTTTGCGTGTATAAGCGGGAATCCGCGTAAAAAGAATGTGATGATGGCAGCGTTCGATCACATGGATGGTGTCGATCTGAACGTAACCCAAGTGTTCAACGGCTGCCTCCGTGGCAGAGACCCCTTTCCCAAAAGGCGTCTTTTCGTCCAAACGCTGCGCTCGCAACCACATACGGCGCGCCTGAGCCTTTGAAATTTTCATGAGGGCTTCATTCTTTCAGAGGTGACTTGCGCAGGAATAGCTGTGCCATGCCAGATCTGCGTTTGATAACGGCCTTTCAAAACTTTTTCCGACGTGATGTCGACATCGATTAAGGCATTAAAACGGCCTTTGACGGCAAAGAATGCAAGACGCAGCAAAGTCTCTTCACGGTCGGCGCATCCTTTCACCTTAAAAGGTGTCTCGTTTCTTTTGAAGTTGCGTGTTTCTTTCGACTGAGTTTTAAAAAACACGATGATGTTCTTGGCGTCTTCCAACGCTTGATTATAACTTTCCAGTTCCGGCGCCACCTTGGCGTCAAAACAAGGACCGCAATAAGTTGAATGAGAAAGGTCCTCAGGGATTTTTGCCAAAAAAGAAAAGCTGCCCTCTTCTAAAAACTGGGCGCAGTTCTTACAAACGGCACTTTGACAACATCCGCATTGAAGCGTGGCTTTAGGCTTTTGGCAAACTGAACAACTTTCCATAGATCCCCACCCTATCACAGGTCGGTAAAAAATAGAATGAAACTGGCTTTTTTATTTTGAAAAGGCTAAAAAGAGCCATGTCGTCCATAAACCCGCACTACACCTTTCAATACTCGCAACCCGAAGAGTATCGCTTTTCCCATGATTCGGTGTTTTTGGCCCGAAGAGTGTTTGAATTCGTTAAGGATGACGATTGGGATCAGGCACGCGGCTTAGACCTTTGTTCCGGCTGCGGTATCATCGGTCTTGATTTTTTGTTTCACCTGCAAAATGAAACCGGGAAATCTTTGGCCGCTTTCGATTTTTTGGAAGTGCAGTCTCTTTATCACGACCATTTTACAAAAAATCTGTGTGAACTTGGCGAAACTAAAACGGCTTGTCATTTTATTAACGACAATTATCAAGTTCTCAGCACCGAGCCTTTCAAAGAACGTTACGACATCGTTTTATCAAACCCACCGTATTTCCAAGTGGGTCAGGGAAAACTCTCTCCGTCCGAATTTAAAAATCGTTGCCGCTTTTTTATCGACTCGGATTTTCGCTCGTTGATTTTGGGAATTGAAAACAGTTTGGCGCCGCAAGGACGGGCTTTCGTTCTTTTGCGAAGTTTAGCGGATCATGGAATGAGTTACCTCAAAGAGGCGGAAAGACTTGTCTCGAAAAGGGTTTCCATCCAGAGTCTGGGCGACATTCGTGGCACGGATTTAGTTCTTTTTAAAAAAGACTAAGGGTTCTTCTTAGTCTCTTCTGCCGGGCTCTCGTCATCGGTGTCTTTTTCGCCCAGCGCTTCGCGATTTTCTTTCTTTTTATTCGCGAACATCCCTAGGGTCTCTTTGCGAAGAGCCGCGATTTTTTGACAGGTTTCATGCAACGAAGACTTATGGCAAGAAACGTAAAGTTTACGGCGCAAGATATTCCAGGACTGATACCACTCCGCCGCTTCTTCCAGCGTATGCTTGTCGGTCCCTTCAAGCGAAGGCACCTTCGGAAGAGCCTTAGTTAAAGCCTCCAGATAAAACGTTTTTTGTTCCGGACGAAGATCTTTGAACTCGTCGTAAGACGACATCCAAAATGGCGGCTCCGCCATATCGATTTTATCTTCACCGACTTGCAGAACTTCCGCCGAGGCAAAAGAAGCCGTGCCCATCATCAAAAATGCCAGAAGCCCCAGAAGAAGTAATTTCAATGAACCCATTAGCGTACTCCTCCAACAGCGGCTACCATCACTTCGATCGCGGAAGTGCTGATATTTCGAGTCGCATTTTCAATAGCTGCCAATGATGACTCGTAATTTGGAGTTTCACGACGGATCACAGAGTATTGTTTGTGAAGAGAACACTCGCCCGTATCCACCATGCGCACGTCTTTAGCGCCTCTTAAGCCGAACGGATTGTTCCAGTTGTCGATAGCATAAGAGCCCGTGAAGAAGTCAAAGCGACCTTTGCCCTTAATAGCCCCACCCGTGTCGTGCACGATGAGATAACCTGGATGCACCATGTGTTTTCCGTTTGGCAAAGTAAAGATTTTACCTCTTAATGAAGGCATTTCAATAATGTCGCCCATTTGATAGTGGTCGGCGTCGGCAGCAACGGAAATAAATGGAATCAAACAATTTCCACTCGCACCGAAAGCCGTGTCACAGCTTCCTAGTGAAATGGTCTTTCCCGTATAAGTGAGAAGCTTATTGCCAGGCAAAGTTCCAGAGCCCTGCATCTTCACTTCTTTTTTGAACTTCTTGCAAGGAGTGGAACCTTTGCAATAGTCCTTAATATGCGGGATGAAGTACATGGATGTTGTCGCAATTCCGTCAGAGCAGCGAGATTCTGCAACCTCGGCCGCCATCATCATTGAACAGAACATCATGATTTTAAGCTGTGTTTGTTTTGTCATGCTTTTAAGACAAAGCAAAACTAAGACCGCCTCTAGTGCCGATTATTGTTAGCTGGTTGTCAGCTTCTTTTACAACCTGCTGTCAGCATCGACACTTTCTCAAAATGAAAATTCTCACTCTGAAACGCGACGTTTAGAACCAAGCTTCGAACTGATAACCAAACGACGTCCCGTCATTTTGATTTCTGAAAGCCGGCGCCTGCGTCGCGATGGCATCTTTGTTGTTGTTGTTCCAAAAAGACTGCGACAAGAAGGCTCTTAGAACCGGACGTCCCCAAATAGATTTACGAATTGAAAGCTGCGGAGCAATCGTCACACGCGCCAATTCTCTGGCACCCACTCTCTCGGCGCCGGAAAATTCGTTGTCGTTTTTGTAGCGGGAATAACCGGCTTCAAAAACCCACTGGAAACGATCCGACACGAAGTAAATAGGTCGAATGCCGATTTCTTGAAATTCACGATGATTGTTGCTGTCGTCTTCCGTGCCGTTATCGCCTATCTCTGCGGCCACACCTAACATCACAGCCCAGCGATCAGAAACATCTTGATGCCAGTCTTCAACGATACGCAAAGTCCACGCTTTATTTTGACTGTCGTCATTGGCAGGCAGGGCGCTCTTCGCATAGATATTAAAATCCTTCATCGTTCCTTTGCCGTAAAGAAGTGCAAAGTTATTCTGTCCGCCCCACCACAATCCCTGTAAGCGTGAAGCGATGGAGTAACCGTTTGTTGAGCGATAAGAAGTCATCCCATCGTTGCTTTCCGGAGCCCACGCATACACGGCCCAGAAATTCAGATTGTGGTCTTCTGTCACTGGAATCGTCGTCCAACGCAAGTCCACAGCTTGCAAAACAGGCAGACCCACAGACGTTGAAAGATCGTCGTTGGCCTGCACCAAGTGCGCGACAGCGAAACGACCTTCGCCCAACGGAATGTTTTCAATCCCTGCGCCCACACCGCTCATATCGGCATAGTAGTACCAGTCAAAAATATAAAGATCGACATCACGGTAAAAG
This sequence comes from Bdellovibrio sp. 22V, assembly GCF_030169785.1. Taxonomy (NCBI): domain Bacteria; kingdom Pseudomonadati; phylum Bdellovibrionota; class Bdellovibrionia; order Bdellovibrionales; family Pseudobdellovibrionaceae; genus Bdellovibrio; species Bdellovibrio bacteriopascens. The sequence goes on along the minus strand of NZ_CP125854.1, from coordinate 1,127,945 downwards.
CGTTTCCCGATCCACAAGTCTCCAGGAATTTCCGTGAATCCACCCGCTTTAACGAAGGCTTCAATCTGGCTCATGTCGCGGTTTGCCGCAGGTTCCCACTGGCGCGTGCCTTTGGAGTTGAAGACGAGGCGCATCTGAGTTTTGAAATAGACAGAATCTGTCGGTTCCGGTTTCTTGTGATGAAAGATCAGGGCCAACTCTGAATAGAATCCGCACTCATTACCTAAACGCAGGAAATTCCCAGGGATTCCCGTATTAAAAAAACAATCTTGTTTGCCGCCTTCGAGATTTATTCCCGTGCCCCCGCGAAGGTAGCCTGTAAATTCAGCATCCAATGCCGACGCAAAATTTCCCGAGAAAACTAGCATTAAGAACAACGTAATACTTTTCACCTTCGCCCCTTGAAAAAGACGAGGGATACCCATAAAGTCGGCGCCTGACCATACATTACGCGTAGAGACTGACATTTCCTTGAGGGGGGTTTTTGAAAAAAAGCTACTGGGTGTTGCCATTCTTATTGTTGCTCCATTGCTCCAGCGCGATGGCAGGTTTGGCGCGTGCGCAGTGGTTGAACTCCTCGACAATTCGTCTGCAATTGCCTCCAGGTCTTTATGTCAATTCCTCGACAACGCAGTTTTCTTTAGTCGACAGCGTTCAAACCTTGCGCGCTGGAACTTCGATTTCTTTACCGCTGATTCGCGCGCAAGGTGCCTTTGCCGAATTGAGTGCCGCGCACATTCCTCTTGCGACAATAGATCAGCTGATTCGTCTGCCGTTGAAAGTTGTGATTACGAACAACAATAAACAAATCCTCGACATGACGGCGATTCAATATGCGGGTCTGCTCGATGAAAACTATTTTTACGCCGGCGACGATCTGGGCGGACACTGCTCTGCTGTCAATTGCCGTCTAAAACTTTGGGCACCGACCGCGCAAAACGTACGCGTCTTGATCGGCACTGAATCCCTCCCGATGATTCGCGAGAACAAAGGTGTTTGGTCGTTGCAGCTACCGCGCTCGTACGCTCTTGCCTACTATCAGTATGAAGTGCAGGTGTATCAACCACTTAAAGATCAGGTCGAGACGTCCATAACGACAGACCCGTACAGCTTCAGTCTTTCTTTGGGCGGCACTCATTCGCAGCTTGTGGATTTGGACTCAGCGGAAACAACACCGGCACATTGGAAAAACTTTGTAAAACCGCCTTTGAACTCGCTGAAGGATTCTGTGATCTATGAATTGCACGTGCGAGACTTCAGCGCTGACGACCAAAGTGTTCCCGTCTTTCTGCGCGGAACTTATCTGGCTTTTTCAGAGGAAAACTCCGACGGAGTTCACTACCTGCGCTCCTTGGCCAAAGCGGGTCTGACGCATTTACATCTATTGCCTTTCAATGACTTTGGCAGCGTGAACGAAGACAAATCACAGTGGAATCAATACCAACATCACCCAGGAGATTTGCAAGAACCGCAAAGCGAGATCGGCCTTATTCGCGCCTCCGACCCTTTCAACTGGGGTTATGATCCCGTTCATTATTTCGCTCCTGAAGGCAGCTATGCCGTGCAAGGACAAGGAGCCAACCGCATCCGCGAAGTGCGCTCAATGATTCAAGCGATCAACGAGCTGGGTCTGCGCGTGGTCCAAGACGTTGTTTTCAATCACACCTACCAAAGCGGTGCAGAGCCGTTCTCGGTTTTTGATAAGATCGTGCCGCTTTATTATTATCGTGTGGACGACGCGGGCGTGGTTCACAAATCTTCGTGCTGCAACGACACCGCGAGCGAACATCGCATGATGGAAAAACTCATGATCGACAGCGTGGTGTTTTGGGCTAAGACATACAAGCTCGATGGCTTCCGCTTTGATCTGATGTCATTTCATTCTCGCGCAACCATGGAAAAGCTGCGCGACACAGTTCGCTCTTTGACTTTGCAACGGGACGGCGTCGATGGCGAAAAGATTCTTTTCTACGGAGAAGGCTGGAGCTTCGGGTCTTTCTATGACCGTTTCCCTCGTGAAGCGATGACGGTTGAAAATTCGGCGGGAAGCGGTTTTGGATTTTTCAACGATCGTCTGCGTGATGCCGTTCGCGGCGGAACGACGAATTCCGCTGAAAAATCGGATCAAGGTTTTGCAACGGGGCTTTATTTCGATTTCAATCATGAGCCTGCCAATCGCAACACACCGACAGACTTACAAGCGCAACGCGGAAAACTTTTGCACTTAGGCGATGTGATTAAAGTCGGCCTTGCGGGTAATCTGCAAGACTATAGTTTCCGTGAACATCTTGGCACAACCATTCGCTCGGGCGATTTACGCTTCCGTGGCACTCCCGTGGCCTTTGCTCACGATACGATTGAAACCGTCAACTATGTGGTCGCGCACGACGGTTACAGTTTGTGGGATGCCATCCAAGCTAAGGCCCCTTTCCACACTCCTTACAGAAGCCCTGCCACCGCAACAGCGGAAGACCGCCAGCGCATGCACCAATTGGCACTCGCGATTCCTCTTCTGGGTCAGGGCATTCCGTTTTTTGAAGGCGGCACCGAGTTGCTGCGCTCAAAAAATGGCGATCAAGACAGTTACGACTCAGGAGATTTCTTTAATCGCCTGGATTGGACATTGCGCTCGAACCATTGGGGCGAAGGTCTTCCCCCGGCGTGGAAAAATCTGAACGATTGGTCTTTCTGGCAACCGCGCCTGCAAGAGCCTGCACTTAAGCCTTCATCAGCTTTACTGGCGCAAACAAGTCGTTATTTCAAAGCGCTGCTGCGTTTACGCCAAAGCTCGGATCTTTTCAAGCTGCGTACAGCTTCGGAAGTTCAGGCGCATTTGAAGTTTATTGATAACGATCAACAAGCCGAGCCGGGTTTGATTGCCATGTCCCTGCGCAATCACCAAGAGTCTTTATTGATATTCCTCAATGCTTCTCGTGAAGCTCGAGTGTTTCAACATCATTTACTTAAATTCCCTTGGCATGTGCATCCGCTCCTGGATTCACAAGTGGATCCGGTTCTAAGCCAAGTGGTTTTAAATCCTCATCAAGAGTCCGTACAAATTCCCGGGCGTACAACTCTTGTCTTGCGACTCAATCCCGCTGAAAGAACGCACTGATGTTTTTGCGACTGGTATTTTTTCTAAGCCTACTTATGAACATCGCGACGGCTCACGCGGAACCGGTGCGCATTCAGCTTTGGCATCAAATGATTTACGGCCATCGCCAGGTTTTAGCCGAAGCTCTGCGCGCTTTTGAAAAAGAAAATCCCGATATCGTCGTACAAGAAACTTATCGCGAGACGGAAGAACTGCGGTCCTCTTATCAAGCGGCGGCAATGGGTGGCAGCGGTCCGGAACTTGTCTATGGTCCTAGCGATCAAATCGGCCCTTTCGCGGCGATGAATATCATTCGTCCTTTGAATGAGCTTTTAGAAAAAGATTATTTCAAACAGTTCGATCCCTTAGCGACACCTCTGTACCAGGAAAAATACTACATGATCGGCGGCGGCGTCGGAAATCACCTGATGCTTCTTTATAACAAGAAGCTTTTGTCGCAACCGCCGCAAACGTCTCAAGAGCTGATTGAGATCGGTCAGAAAATGACCGCGGACCTTGATGGCGACGGCAAGATCGACCGTTTCGGTTTGGTTTTCAACTATACGGAGCCTTTCTTTTTTGCTCCGTTTATTCCAGCTTTTGGCGCGCCGTTTATGACCGGGAATACAGAGCCGAATCTAGGCACACCGGCTTTGCAAAAAACTTTCGAGTTCATTTTAGATCTGCGCGATAAGTATAAAATCATTCCTAAAGAGTGCGATTACGAAACCGCCAATGCTTTGTTCAAACAAGGCAAAGCGGCCATGCTTATCAATGGCGACTGGTCTTGGGGCGACTACAAAGAAGCTCGCGTGGATTTCGGCATCGCACGCATCCCAATGATCAGCGAGACGCAGCGTTGGCCAAGTCCTTTGGTCGGAACGGCCGGTTATTCCGTGAATGCAAACATTCGCAGTCCCGAACATCTTGCCGCGACTTTAAAAGTTTTGAAGTATCTGACTTCCGAAAAAGTCCAGCTGCTTTTCACAGAACGTGTGGGTGTCCTGCCTTCACTCCTTTCCTTGCGCGCGAATCCTTTGGTCAAAGACAATCCGTTGCTGCAGGTTTCTTCGCAAATCATGGAAGTCGGCACGCCCATGCCGGTGGTGCCCGAGGTGCGCGCGGTGTGGGACAGTCTTCGCATTCAGTATCAAAAGCTTCTGGCGGGCTCGGTAACTCCGCAGGCGGCTGCGCAAGAAGCACAGTCCATGGCGAAAGCGCAGATTCATGACATGAATGAAGTCATTCAACCGGATGCTTCGGCTTTCATTATCAAAGGACTTATTTTAGCGGGAATCCTTGCTCTTCTGTGGATGTCTCGAAACTCCGTCGGCCACTTCATCCAAGGTTTCCGTGGACCGCAGAAGTTCGTATACTACATGATGCTACCGGCGTTTGTGGGAATCTTTGCCGTTATTATTTATCCGTTCTTCTATAATATCGCGATCTCGTTTTCTAATTTCAGTCTGCGCACATTCCAGGATTGGTCGATTGTCGGTGTTCAACACTACGTCGATGCTTTGACAGATCCGAAGTTCTATTCTCTTCTTTTAAAGACAGTGATTTGGACCGTCGTGAACGTTTTCTTTCACGTAACGTTGGGTATTTTTCTGGCGGTGATCATCAATCAGGTGATGCCGGCCAAAGGCTTCTGGAGAACGCTTTTCATTATTCCATGGGCGGTGCCTCAGTACATCACGGCACTGACATGGCGGGGAATGTTTAACCAAGAGTACGGCCCGATTAATATTTTCCTGCAAAAATTTTTGCACCTTTCACCGGTCCAATGGTTAAGCCAACCGTTCACGGCCTTCACGGCGTGTATTATCACGAATGTATGGCTTGGCTTTCCTTTCATGATGATTGTCGCTTTAGGCGGACTGCAATCCATTCCGCATTCGCTTTATGAAGCAGCTTACCTGGACAAGGCCAATGCTTGGCAACGCTTCCGCCACATCACCCTGCCACTCTTAATGCCGGTGATGATCCCGGCAGCTTTGCTTGGCTGTATATGGACATTTAATAATTTGAACATCGTATGGCTCGTCAGCAATGCCGGCGAACCCGGCGATCAAACGCATATCTTAGTGAGCTACGTTTACAAAGCCGCCTTCAATCTTTATCGCTACGGGTACGCGGCGGCCGTGTCTGTTCTTATCTTCCTGATCCTCGTCGGCTGGAGCTTGGGCTCGCTTGTACGCCAATACAACAAAGAGAAAAAAGTATGATCAAAAAAACTCTCGCTTGGCTAAGCATTCTTCTTTTTGCGGTGTTTTCCATCTATCCGATGTTGTACGTGCTTTCCGTTTCTTTACGCGGTGATAATGCTTTCCAGTCCCATTCACTGGAGATCTTTACAAGCACCTCCACCGTAAAGAATTTTATAGATCTCTTCGTTAATACCGATTTTATTTTGTGGATGCGCAACTCTTTATTAGTCGCGACGATGACAACTCTTTTGGGTGTCGCGTTCGCGTCGACAAGCGCTTATGCTTTGTCACGCTATCAGTTCCGCGGCCGCAACATGATGCTGTTCTCTTTGCTGGCGACGCAGATGTTTCCGGCCACGATGTTGATCCTTCCGTTTTACATTATTCTCTCTAAATTGCGTTTGATCGACAGCTTCTGGGGACTTTTCATTATATACTCCTCAACGGCTCTGCCTTTCTGCGTGTGGCAGATGAAGGCGTACTACGACACGATTCCTAAAGAACTCGAAGAAGCGGCGCTATTAGACGGTTGTTCTCCATGGAAAACTTTTTATAAAATCATTCTGCCGGTGTCTTCACCAGCTTTGGTTATCACCGCTCTTTTCAGTTTCATGACAAGTTGGAGCGAGTACGTTATCGCCGCCGTCGTTTTGCAAGACCCGCAGCTTTACACTTTGCCGCTGGGCCTGCGCTCGTTTCAAGCCAGCCTCGCGACGCAATGGGGTTTGTATGCAGCGGGAGCATTGATCGTAAGCATTCCCGTTTTGATTTTATTCATCAGTATTTCACGTTATTTGGTTTCCGGTCTGACGATGGGAAGCGTGAAAGGATAGTTTATGGCGCACATTGAATTCTCTCAGCTCTCTAAAAGTTTCGGCCCGCAACATATCTTAAAGAACGTCGACTTGCAGATTTCCTCGGGCGAGTTTCTGGTTCTCGTGGGTCCTTCGGGATGCGGCAAATCCACATTGCTTCGCACTTTGGCTGGTCTGGAAAAAGCGGATGCCGGTGAAATCAAAGTCGACGGTAAAACGATCAACAAAATCGAACCGCAGGACCGCGACGTTGCCATGGTGTTTCAGAATTACGCTCTTTATCCGCACATGAACGTGGCCGAAAACATGGGCTTTGCTTTGAAGTTACAAAAACGTTCCGGGTCCGAAATTGAATCACGTGTAAAAGAAATCGCGCAGCTTTTGCAAATCGATCATCTTTTACAGCGCAAACCAAAAGAACTTTCCGGCGGGCAACGCCAGCGCGTGGCTTTAGGGCGCGCTTTAGCTCGTCGCACTTCTATTATTCTTTTTGACGAACCACTTTCAAATTTGGATGCGCATCTGCGCAGTCAAATGCGTGTGGAGATCAAACGTCTGCATCAGAATCTGAAAAGCACGATGATCTATGTGACTCACGATCAGATGGAAGCGACGACGATGGGCGATCGTATCGCCGTGCTCAAAGAAGGTGTTATTGAACAAATCGGAACGCCTTCCGAGATTTATCACAAACCGAAAAATCTTTTTATTGCGAGCTTTATCGGGTCCCCGGAGATGAATTTCATCGAAGGTGAACCCGTGCAAAAACTTCCTTGGCCGGAAGCTCGTGTCCCGGGACAGATTTTAGGGGCGCGTCCCGAAGCTCTAAAGGTGTCACAAGGACCGCTCGCAGCCAATGAAATCGAATTGGGGAGCTATCAGATCGAACTATCTGAAAATCTTGGCGGGCAGCAAATGCTTCATGGAAACTTAGCGGGTCAAAACGTCAGAATTCTTGTGGATTCAGCGGATAATTTTTCCAAGGATCAAAAGGTCACGCTGAAGATCGACCTGACAAAGGCTCACCTCTTTGATAAAAAAACCGGACTCAATCAACGCGTCTAGGAGCTGCGATGCCGACGTCTTTTTTTGCCAGAATAATCCCGTTCTTCGTTCTGCTTCTGGCTTTGCAGTCGCACGCGGCCCCGCGCACGGTCTTTGTGCATCTTTTTGAATGGCCGTGGAAAGATATTGCTCGCGAGTGCGAGATTTATTTGGGTCCTGCCGGTTTTGCCGCCGTTCAGGTCTCGCCGCCTCATGAACACATCTTATGGCAAGACAATCCTTGGTGGGAACGCTATCAAGTGGTGTCTTACAAAATTCAATCGCGCAGTGGCAATGAAACGGAATTTGCCGACATGGTTCGCCGTTGCCGGCAAGCGGGTGTCGACGTTTACGTCGATGCCGTGATCAACCATGCTACAGGAATTCCCGGCGGCATCGGATATGCGGGAACAAAATTCAGTCACTATGAGTATCCCGGTCTTTATTCTTACAACGATTTTCATCACTGCGGTCGCAACGGCAACGACAATATCTCGAATTTCAATGACCGCTACGAATTGCAGAACTGCGAGCTCTTAGATCTTGCCGATCTCGCGACCGAGTCCGAATACGTGCGCACAAAAATCGCGGATTACCTCAATCATCTGCTGGATCTCGGTGTTACAGGATTTCGTATCGACGCCGCCAAACACATTCCCGTGCAGGATTTAGCCGCGATCAAATGGAAACTCAAGCGCTCCGCTTATATCTATCAAGAGGTCATTTACGATCCACGCGGTCCCGTTGAGTACAACGATTATCTTCCGGTCGGCGACGTCATGGCCTATGACTATCCTCGCGTGTTGGCGTATGGATTCCGTGATAAAAAAACCGAGCCTTTGCAAAATATCGCGCAAGGATTCCCGGCGAGCATTGACTCAATCGTTTTCGTCACGAATCACGATCTTGAGCGCACTGGAAATATTTTAAGCTACAACGGTTCGGAACAAAACCTGTATCGCCTGGCGCAGATCTTCATGCTGGCCTGGCCCTTTGGTTATCCGCAACTTTACTCTGGGTATGCGTTCAACAACCCTGAACAGGGACCGCCTTTAGCGGCAGACTATTCAACACTTCCTATTTTAGATGCCAGCAATCAATGTCATGCCCCTTGGACTTGCGAACACCGCTTACCGGAAGTCGCAGCGATGGTGGACTTCCGCAATCAAACAGACAAAGCGTTCACAGTAAATAACTGGTGGAGCAACGGTCGCGACGTTCTCTCCTTCAGTAGAGGCGCGTACGGATTTCTTGCCTTGAATTTCTCGAATAAGGACGTCACGCAGGATTTCTCGACGACACTCCCCGAAGGAATTTACTGCAACATCCTGGATTCCGGTTACAACATTAAAAATAAAACGTGTGCGCAAGGTTATCGTGTCAGCAACAACCGTGTCAGAATCCTGGTCCCGGCGATGTCGGCGGTGGCCTTCTTGCGTAAATCAACGACAAAAAATATCTTAGAGTAATATGAAAAAAACCACGTACACTATCGGCTTTGATCTTGGCGGAACGAAACTTGCGGCAGCGCTTTTATCCAACAAAGGCGACATGATCGACTTCATTAAAGTGCCCGTCGATATGAAACGCGAAGGATCCGCGGCAAAAACACAAAAGCGCGTGATTGGTTTGATGGCCGATATTGCTCTGGATTTCAAAAAGAGATTCCCGAAGGAAACCAGCGGTAAAACCTTTTTAGGTATTGGCTTGGCTAGTGCCGGGCCCTTGAATGCCGCCGAGGGAAAACTGATTCATCCCGTGAATTATCCCGGTTGGAAAATCGTTCCGATCCGCGACCTTTTGGAAAAAGAAGTGCTTCGTCAGGGATTTAAAACCAAAGTGTACTTCCAGCATGACGCTACAGCGGCGGCCCTTGCGGAAGGTTGGGTCGGCGGAGCTAAAGCGATGTCTTCCTTTGCCGTCGTCAGCGTTGGAACCGGCATCGGTTCCGGAGTTATCTTCAACGGTTTGCCAGCGCAAAGCCGCGGAATGGGCTCTGAATACGGTCACACGATCGTTGATTTCAAAAGACTGCAGAACCAACCCAACAAACTCCACCACTGCACGGTGGAAGGTGTTGCCTCCGGAACGGGACTCCTTCGTCGCGCGAAAGAAATGGGGTTCCAGGGAAATTCTGTCGAGGAACTTATCGAAACTAAAGATGCGAAGTACGGCGTTTTATTTAATGAAATGGCCAGTGCTTTAGCGTGCCTTTGCTACAATCTTTCTATTGGCTATAACTTAGAGAAAATTTTCCTGAGCGGTGGCCTTATTAAGATCAAAAATCTTTATTTCAACGAAATGAAAGCGCACTACAAAACGATGATCCGCCAGATGAACCCCGCTTTTGAGTGCAAGATTGAGATCGCAAAAACGAAGAATCATGCTGGCGTTTTAGGGGCCGGTTATCTCCCCTATTTGTACCGCTAATTAGTTACAAGAGGCGCTGAGGTCTTTCAACAGAAGGACTTCTTTATATTGCAGGAAAAGGACCTTTCCCAATTTCACTTCCGCACTGCCGTTATCGTACACTTTGCTCACGATAGCTTGTGTGCCAGCTTTGACAGAGCCTTTTGCCGCGTAAAGTTTTTTAGGCACACAAAGATGATCTCCAGCGCGAACGCCCATGTATTCCGCGACTTCGACTCCCAACTTCGCCACAGCAATACGTGTGCTGCGCTTTAACCACGGTTTATTCATGACGGTGGACCACAAGAAGGCCAGACCGTTTTCGAAGACCGCTGTTACTTCCGAAGTCTCCATGTACTTTGTCGATTCGTTATAATAAGTCACCGTCGCGCCTGTGGAAACTCGCCCGTAGGACTCAATACTTTTAAGCAAGTCGGAACTTTTACGCTGAAGAGGCCAGGCCTTTTCGTCATTGTTGTGGATATAGATTTTATCGCCATGAATGCTGTCGATATAGTAAACCCAGCCCGTGACTTTATCATACACGGTATCTCCCTCCGCCAAGGAAGCGGCTGATGCCGGGAGCGCGATCACAAGAACCCAGAGTGCCAATATTGCTTTCATATAATCCTCCACAAAATTAGTAACGCTCTGGTTTTAGCAAGGTTCATTCCGGAATCTCCTGGAATTTAAAGCCTCGTCAGAAAGAGCGCTGTCCAGGGCCTTGACGCTTTCAAAAGTGACTCTAAAAAAAGTGCCTGTTCCAAAATCTTTTCCGGAAGCGGCACCCTCGCCCGTTTTCCTTTGACTTCACGGCGATATTCCTGAAATTTACGCCCCGATGTTGCGCTCTTTAACGATTCTATGTTTGTTTTGTCTCACCAGTCCCGTCATGGCTGAGGAGCTGACGTGGTGGGCCGCCACCGCAGAGCAGGTCTTGCAAGCGCCTTGCAAAACGCAGCATCCGCCTTCTCGCCAAGAGATGTTGCAAAGTTTGAAGTTTCCTCGGGCTTCCCTGCTTACAACGACGGTTCATGGCGTGGCCTTCAAAAATGAGGCTCAGCCTTTAATTCAACTTTTCGCTGATTTGCACGCCTTAGACATCAGCTGGCGTGGCAGACCGGCGCTAAAATTTTCCGTAAAGTGCGACAAAGTTGTCTGTGCGATGAAGGAAATCTACGGAGACGATGAAGGAGTACAGCTTCTTTATCTTTTGAAGACCTTTGGCTTTAACGGTTCACATCTGCGCACAGCCAATGCCTCTGCCTGGAGACCGGATGAGTTGAATGAAATTCTGCAAGCCCTGCATGATTATCCTCTTTCGCTTTATCCGATTACCTATAACAAACGCCTTATTCATTTCGCCCGTGGCAAAAGGTACAGCTTCGGTGAAGAAATCGTGGCCAACGCCAGTATGGAAGTTTTTGATCTTTGGAATGAACTTTCTTTTCCGGAGCGGCAGCAGACGTTTTTGCATGAATTGGGTCACACGCTCGCCTACCGCGGTCAGCTTGACACTTCGACTGCGTGGCTAAAAATCGGCGGTTGGAAAGAGTCGCGTAAGCTCGTGAATAAGCTCGAGTACAAAGTCTATGAGTTGGCGGATCCAAGCAAGGCTGTCTCAGAATATGGCATGCTCAATCCTCAAGAGGATTTTGCAGAGTCCGTAGTCGCCTATCGCTTTCGCGGAGCTTACTTAAAGAAAGCCCAGCCCGAAAAATATGAGTTCTTAAAGACACAGACTTTCGCCAACCGAGAATATCTCAGCGAAGATCAATGTCTTAAATAGATGCGGCATCATTTGAAATGACCGGTGGACATTCCCTCTTTAGGAGCGTAGTCTTATTGAAGCATGAGACCGAAGAACTCCTCAGAAAAGTTCAAAATCTTTCTTCGCCCGTTTTGGGTGCTTATGCTCTTTTTATTTTCTCTGCAAATCGTTTCCTTCAGCCTTACCCAAGCGGATTGTCATGAACATCTGACAAGCTCTCACGTCACAAGCGAGCAGACCGTGAACTCGAATGGTACAGAGACACATCAAGCCGATTGCGAAGATATCGGCCTTTGTTTTTTGGGTCATTGTCACATGGGACACTGTTCGGTCCTAGTAACAAGTAATGCTATTGTTCCTGAAGACTATTATTTTGCGAAACCTCTCACTGTGGTTCGAGAGTCTTCGCTTCGTTCCCTTTTCGTCCAAGGTAAACCTTGGCAACCTCCCCGAGCTTAAATCGATCTTTCGATTTATCGCACGCACCTTCGATTCACTTTAGTTAGAAATTAGAGGCATTAAAATGCTCAATACTATTATTCGGTTCGCGTTGAACCATCGACTGCTTGTGGTGGCGGTCACTGCGCTGATTATTGTCTATGGCGCGGTTACTCTTAAAAATCTTCCCATTGATGTATTTCCAGACATCAATAAACCCACGGTCACGATTATGACCGAGGCGCACGGCATGGCACCGGAAGAAGTCGAAACGCGTGTGACTTATGCGATCGAGTCTTACCTCAACGGCCTGCCCGGTGTTGAAAGAATTCGCTCTCAATCCGGTATCGGCTTGTCGGCCATCTATGTCGAGTTTGAATGGGGCTCCGACATCTATCGCAATCGCCAACTTGTCCAAGAAAAGCTGGCTTTAGCCAAGGAGCGTCTGCCTAAAGACGTGACGCCGATCATGGGTCCTATCACTTCTCTGATGGGACAAATCCAAATGATCGCGCTTTATTCTGAAAACGAATCTGTTCCACCCATGCAAGTGCGCGATCTGGCAGAGTGGGTTTTGCGCCCACGCCTGATGACAGTTCCGGGTGTCGCGCAAGTTATTTCCATCGGCGGTGGACTAAAACAGTATCAGATCCTTCTGTCGGCGGAGAAAATGAATCTCCATCAATTGCACTTAGAACAAATCGATAAGGAGCTTGCGCAAATCAGTCAGAACACCACAGGTGGTTTTTTAGACAAGGATACGCAAGAGTATTTGGTTCGAAATATTGGTGTCGTGGAAAGTCTCGACGACATCAAAAACACTCTGGTCGGTTTGCACTTTGGCCGTCCTATTTTTCTTAAGGATATTGCCGAGGTCGTGGAAGCTCCGAAAACAAAACGCGGCGACGGAAGCTACAAAGCAAAACCTGCGGTGATTATCACGGTACAAAAGCAGCCCTCCGCTGATACGGTGACGGTGACTCGCAATATTGAAAAAGCGATTGCTGAAATCAAACCGTCTTTGCCGCCGGGAGTTACCGTCAATACCGATATCTTTAAGCAATCTCATTTTATTGAGGCGTCTATCGACGGCATTCAAGGGAAGCTCAAGTTCGGAACGGTTTTGGTTTTTGTGGTTCTTTTTATTTTTCTTGCGAACCTACGCATGTCCGTCATTACTTTGACGGCGATTCCCGTTTCCTTTTTGGTGACGTTCGTTGTCTTTCGCTGGTTTGGTCTTTCCGTCAACACAATGACACTCGGTGGACTTGCTATCGCTATCGGCGAATTAGTCGATGACTCGATCGTCGATGTTGAAAACGTTTATCGCCGCTTGCGCGAGAATATGAAACTGTCAAATCCGCGCTCGAGCTTGCGTGTTATTTTTGACGCTTCTTCGGAAGTGCGAAACTCTATCGTCCTCGCAACTGTGATTATTGCTTTGGTGTTTTTGCCGCTCTTTAATCTTACGGGACTCGAAGGACGTCTTTTCACTCCGCTTGCGATTGCTTATCTAACGGCCCTGACGGCGTCATTGTTGGTTTCACTGACTTTAACTCCGGTGCTATGTTCGTACTTCCTGACGCAAGGATCTTTAAAAGAACACGGGGACACTCATTTCGTACAGTGGTTGAAGAAGCAAGATCGCAGAATTTTAGAGTGGGCCTTGCCGCGGTCGAAACTGATTTTAGCGGCAACAAGTGTACTTCTAATTTTATCGTTGTTATTAGTTCCTTTCATGGGCCGCGATTTCCTACCGCAGTTCAACGAGGGCACTGCGATGGTGAGCGTGATCACTCCTCCGGGCACAAGCTTGCAAGCCTCCAATGAGATCGGCAAAAAAGCTGAGCTGATTATTATGAAGACTCCAGAAATTAAGTCGGTGTCTCGCCGTACCGGAAGAGCAGAAATGGATGAACACGCCATGGGCGTCAATATCAGCGAGATCGACGTCGATTTCCATGCAAAAGGCCGCAGCAAAGATACCGTGCTTAATGAGATACGCGAAAACATCAAACGCGACCTTCCTGGAATGGGCGTGAACATCGGACAGCCTATTGGGCATCTGATCGATCACATGCTTTCGGGTGTCAGCGCTGCCGTTGCAATTAAAATCTTTGGACCTGACTTGACGACGTTGCGGGAAAAATCCATCGAACTCAAAGAAGCCATCGAAGGCACACCAGGTTTAGTGGACTTGCGTATCGAAAGCCAGGGTTTGATTCCGCAAGTGAAGATTCACGTCTTGCGTGACGAAGCCGCCAAATACGGAATGAGTCCTGGCGAAGTGACTTCGCTGCTGGAGGGGGCTTTCAACGGCGAAACCGTCGCCCAGGTTTTGGAAGAGACTCGGCAATACGATGTCTTCTATCGCTTCGACGACAAATCAAAACAGTCTTTAGAGAAAATGCAAAAAACTGTTTTAAAAACGATGCCTGACGGTCGCAAGGTTCTTTTGGAGCAAGTCGCCGACGTCTATGAAACAACAGGCCCCAACGAGATCAACCGCGAAAACGGCCAGCGCCGTATCGTGATTTCAGCCAATGTGAGCCAAAGAGATTTAGGCAGTCTGATTCAAGACATTCAAAACAGAGTGACTGAAAAAGTAAAACTGCCTTCCGGCTACTATGTCGTTTATGGCGGACAGTTTGAAAGTCAGCAGGCGGCAACGAAAAAAATTATTCTTTTCGGTGTGCTTTCTTTATTCGGCATCGCCTTCGTTCTTTATACGCACTTTAAATCGACGATGATCACCGCGCAGATTATGGCGACGATACCATTTGCTTTCATCGGCGGCATCGTTCTGCTGTTTATCACGGATCGCTCGGTCACGGTGGCTAGCCTTGTCGGTTTTATTACATTGTGCGGAGTCGCCTCGCGCAATGGCATTATGATGATTTCCCATTACTTGCACTTGATGAAGCATGAAGGTGAAGGATTCAACAAAGATATGATCATTCGCGGCTCGCAGGAACGTCTTGTGCCTGTGATGATGACGGCGTTTGTGGCGTCTTTGGCACTTTTACCTTTGGTCTTTGCAAAGGGCCAACCGGGAAGTGAAATCCTGCATCCTGTGGCGGTCGTGATTGTCGGAGGTCTTTTAAGCTCGACACTTTTGGACATCATCGTCACCCCAACCCTTTTCTACCGCTTTGGAAAAAAGGCGGCAGAACAATCCATTGAAACAGAAAATAACAACGAAACTATTTAATCAGGAGATTTTTATGAAACAGATTTTTCTTTCACTTATCGCAGCTTCTTTTTTCGCGTTGCCTGTGAGCGCTCATGAAGGCCACGATCACGACGGACCTGCGATGGTGCAGGCACCCAAAGGCGGCGTCATCAAATCGCTGGAAGAAGTGCACGTCGAAGTCATTTCTAAAGGCAAAGATATCAAGGTCTATTTGTACAATAAAGACCTCAAGCCCGCAGACGCGAGCCAATTTAAAATCAAATTGAAGGCGGAACTTCCGCGCTCTAAAAAAACAGAAGAGCTGACATATAAAACGGAAGCACATCATCTTGAAGCCAGCTTTGATGCCAAAGGCGCGCATCGCTACAACCTGATTGTTTTAATCACCGATGCGAAACAAGGACATGAAGACAAATTGACGTTCACTGTAGAACCTCGCAAGTGAGAAATAGCATGAAACAAATTATTTATCTTTTCGGGAGTCTTTTATTTGCGCTCAGTGCGAGCGCCAATGAGAGTGTCTCTTTTGAACAGATCGCGGAAAGAGTGCGAAGTAAAAATCCTTTAGTGGAATCGCTTGAAGGTAAGAAAAACGCCAAGAAATCGCGCGAGGGTCATTTAGGGCGCTCGTTTATCCCAGACATCAACGCCGAATACGCACAAGAGACTTTCAAGGTCGGAAACGAAGAACAAAAAACCCAGCCGCATTGGCGTGCTGAGGCCACATTGAATCTTTTCCGCGGTGGCGCGGACTCACAAGAGGAAGCTTCCCGGGAATTAGAAACAAAGGCCGCGGAGTACGAAACCAAATTGTCCCTTCAGGAGGAAATTCAAAAAGCTTACGATCTCTACTGGAATCTTTTGTTTCAGCAGGAAAGGCTGAAGATCCTCAATGACGATTTGAAACTGACCCAACAGAATCTTCAAGAAGCCAGCCGCCGCGTTTCCGCCGGCGTCGCAACGGCAACAGACCGTTTAGAGTTTGAAATGCGCATCTCGGTTATCAAACAAGAGATTTCGCTGACCGAAAAAGACATCCGTCAAAACTCCAAATCTTTGGCCTTGTCTTTGGGTGCCAAGTCTCCCGTCATAGCCCAGGGGTCTCTTCACCATTTTCACGAATGGGAACAGAACCTCAAACCTATTTCCAGCGAACGATTGCCCGAAGTGAATCTTCTCAATACGGAAAAGGAAGTTCTGAAAAGCAAAAAAAGCCAATACAAATCCGACTACTTCCCGGCGATTGATGCCTATGCGGGTCTTGCTGAAAACAATCAACGCGACGAAAGAGATTTCGCCGATGCCTCTGACCGCCGCGAAACCTATATGGGCCTGCGCGCCTCTTGGTCTTTGGGAAAAACCGTTTCCTCTTTTGTTGAAAGAAGCAGCCTGCAAAAGGAACTTGCTTCTAAAGAGTTGGCTCTTAACTACGCTCGCCAAAAAACGGAACTGGATCAAACCAACAAAATCGACGAACTCCGCACCCTGCATTCGTTCGTGCATGATACGGAAGAAAATATCAAAAGTGCTTCCCGCTATCTCGACGCCACAAGAAAGGAATATGCCCGCGGAGTCAAAAACTCCCCCGACATGCTCGAAGCCACGGAAAAATATATCAACGCCAAACTGCGACTCTCTGAAATCGTCCGCGACTTCAATAAACTTTATTCATCTCAACTTCTGCTAAGCGAACTCTAAGCACGAAAAAAAAAAAAAAAAAATGCTTCGTCAAGATCAGGAATACTACATCTTGACGAAGCACCGATTTAAGCGCCGGGCTTTGCAGTTTGCCGGCCGTAGCGTCGACCTTTGCCGGCGCCACGATGGCGCGAACCGGGCGTCAGCCCGGGGCGGCAACTGAGGCACGAGGCCGTGTCGACCGAAGCGCCGGGAAACTGCAAAGCCCGGCGCTTAAATCCGTCGTGCTCGCCAAGAACCCGCAGAAAGTTACTGCTTTTTGACGTAAGCGTTTAACGTCATTCCTGGGGCCATGGAACTTGTTACGGAAACATTTGTCCCGCGAGCTAAGTCCTCGGTCGTTTTATTCTGAAAATCGATATTGAAAGTGACTACGCGAGAGCGGTTGCTAGGGCATGTGAAGGTGCCTTTGAAAGTCTTGCCTTTAGCGAGCAACGCGAAATCATCCCAGAACAAAGTGGGATTAAGATTGTAAGTTCCGTTGCAAAGTTCATCGACATTTCCGTTCGGATACGTTCTTTGCAATTCGAATTCTTTCGTATTGATGACACGGAACTTGATATAAACTTTTTGAAATCCCGCGCGGGCTTCGACTCTGTAACGTCCGATAAGATTTCCCGGAGTCAATTCCGCTGCGAAAGCGGAACTTCCCGCAAGTACGATTAAGGCTGCTGAAAAAAGCATTTTCATCATTGATCATCCCTCCATTTGGATGGTTTTTTATACCGATAAGAGGGAGCGTGTGAGTAGATTTAAACCGGCACTCTGAAGGATTACATGAGGACGAAAACGAAAAAAAAGCGGTGCTTCTTTTAGAAACACCGCTTCTGGAACTTATTCTGGTACGACTTCAGGATCGCTGACAGCAGTGATCGTCAATTTGTCGATGCCAACATTCAAGCCCAAACCTTTAAGAAGTTTGACCGAGAAATTGACAGCCAATTGCGGCAAGCCCACTTTCACACCTGTGAAAGTTCCGACACCTGCAATGATCGAAGCGTCCGCTGTTGCAATTTTGTATTTGCCCAGAATCACTTCTGGAGACTTATTCAACAAACTGATTTCAGAAGCTGCCCCTGCCATTTTGAAGTAACCAATGCCGGCTGACGGGCCGATCCAGTGGTGACCGATCGTAAGTTTCACATCTTGGTAATACTTTTTACCAACCCCCTTACATACGAGCGTGCCGTAAGCCACCGTTTTGAAGTGACCGATAATAACTTTCAAGCCTTTAGCCGTTCCTTTGAAAGTCATTCCGCACACCCAGGCACCCATTGCATGAGCGTCGTTGCCGTATGTATCCAGTTCTGTGGTCTCAGCGTGAGCAAAGGCTCCCATCAAGCTGAACGCCAAAATCATCGCTAATTTTTTCATGATTCCTCCTTGTTGTTGTTTGAACACTGGCTCCAATAAAGACTGAAGACCAAATGTCAGGCAAGTCAGCGGATGAAAGACATAAACATACTGATACGCGAGAAAATATTTTCAGCAAACTCGTGGTAAAATCCGGAACGGCTGTGTTCATTCACAAACTAACGAATCACAGAACCTTCATGGTAAAAAAGATTTCGGCCAAAGCGGCCCGTCGCATAACAAGAAGTTTTAAGACCGCCTTTTATCACTTTCGAGTGCATCATGACGAAGTTGTGTTTCCACGTGTGCGCCACCCGACGGGGATTTTTCAAAAACCACGTCGTCGGAAAATTAAAACTGTGCATTGCACTCGAAGTGAATTCAAAAGTTTTATAACCTAAAACCCGCGGCTCAATTCGCATCACTTCGCTAAAATGAATATCGCCGGAAGCAAATAAGACAGGCGCTTCCATTTTCGATAATTTGCGAGTCACGTCGACAAGATTTTTAAAGAAGTTCTTCTGGAAAGATTCGTCCGTCATATAGTTGCCAAAAAATTGGCTTCCGTTCATGATCCATGTTGGCTTTGAACTTTTAGAAATCAAGTCGAGCACCATCTCCTGCTGCTCTCCTCCCCACATCATGCCGCCGGAGGTATTCTTTGGATCACGAAAGGTCCGATCATCCATGAAAAAGAAACGCTGCCCGAAACCCGTGAAGACAGAACCGACTCCCACGGTTTTTTTATACCCGGTCACCTCTCTGGAACCGAAAAACAATTCGAAACAACGTTTCGCCATTTTTTTATTCTTATAATATCGATCCGCATTGTCTTGGCCATAATCATGGTCGTCCCAGACGGCAAGAGTCGGCACAAGATTGGATTGCTTAAAGTGCGATAAGGTTCTACGTGTTTCACAGTAGCGGCGCCAAATATCGAACTCACTGCCGTCCGTTCCTAAATCGGCATAACAGGCATCGCCTAAAAGCATGATGACTTCGGGCCGGTCATCAAAAAGACGGTGCCACATGTTTTTATTCTGAAAAAAGTATGCATCACAGGCGCAGCTAATCAGTGCGAACTTTGCGGACGCCCTATTAAGAATAAGATTTTTAAAAAATCTTTCATCGATAACTGTTCCACGATCTTTATCAATGATACGCAAGCGGTATTTTGTGTCTGACTGCAAGTTTCTTACGATGAGTTTGTCGATGCCCCAACCATAACTTTTCAATTTGTCATGATCGTACATCTCGACCGGCAGTTCTTTGCCGTGAGGATCAAAAACCCGGTAGGCATACGGCAGTTTTCCCGGAGTCAGAACTGAAAACTGCGCGGAGGTTTCATTGGTCATGTGCTGATTTACTGCCACATGGCCGGTATAATAACTGGTAAGCAGTTCCTCCCACGCTGAGCTCAAGCCCGGAAGTGATGTCAATGCCGCTGTCCCTGCTATTTTTAGAAAGTGCCGACGAGAAGAGTCCATTCTTTTCCCCTACTCTTCAAGGGGACCTTTAAACTTCCGACCGTTCAATCAGTGGAGAGAAAATACAAAATGAAAAGACCGCGCAGAGACCGCAACATGGCGCACAAACGAACGAGATTAAAACCTCGCAAGACTATTTTTTCGAACTCATAAGAATAAAGAGCCCCACACACATCACGGCAACACCGACGAGGCTCATCCATGACGGCGGAGTTTTTTGCGCGTACGAATCCCAAAACAGACTGACCAACAACTGTGTGCAAATAATCACCGAGAACGTCAGATTCGCACCGAAATTTTCAATGGCCATGGGGGTCGCGAAAACAATCAGAAAGCCGCACAAGCCCGGTAAAAGCTGCCACCAGCGTAAATCCATAAAGGGCTTCGCGGACAGCGCAGGAGTACCGGAAATAATCTGGAACTTCATCAGTAACCACAAAGCTCCCGCCAACACGAGCAGAATCCCGGCATTCAAAAGAATCGCGGAAACCAAGCCTATTTGCGTGGCGGAATTGCGGTTCAATGTTCCTTGTAAAACGATGGAAAGCCCGGCCACGATTGGTAAGAAAAATTTAATCACCATGCATTCAACGCTACTTGAATAAGTGTTGTAATGAAAGTGATTTTATGAGAGCCATTTAAAATGGCTCAATTCACACGCAATCAAATTCACCTTCTGATTAACGGAACCGAACACGTCGTTCAGGGCGAACACGCCTTTTTACCGCTCGCACAGTATTTGCGATATCACGCACACTTGCCTGGAACTAAGGTCGTTTGCGCCGAAGGCGACTGCGGAGCCTGCACGGTTCTTGTCGCACGCTGGAACCAAGAATCTTGGACTGCTTTCCAAACACTCAACTCGTGCATCGCGCCGGTTTATTTGTTCGATCTGGCTTCGATCGTCACGGTCGAAGGCTTGGCTTTCGAAGAAGAACTCAATGAAGTGCAACAAAAAATGCGCGAATTTCACGGCGGCCAGT
Source organism: Bdellovibrio sp. 22V (assembly GCF_030169785.1). NCBI lineage: Bacteria > Pseudomonadati > Bdellovibrionota > Bdellovibrionia > Bdellovibrionales > Pseudobdellovibrionaceae > Bdellovibrio > Bdellovibrio bacteriopascens. Next base: position 1,107,450 of record NZ_CP125854.1, on the reverse strand, counting down.
GCGGCTATTGCACACCGGGTATGGTGTGCTCCCTTTCAGGACTTGCAGAGGCTTGCGCTCCGACACGCACGAAGATCAGCGAAAAGAAAGCCCGCAATCACTTAACCGGAAATCTTTGCCGCTGTACGGGATATGAGCCGATTCTCAATGCCGCCACACATATCGACTTAGAAAAATGGTCTTCTTTGAAAGCTCGCTATCTGACGGCCGAGCAAGCACTTCAGTTCAAAGCTCGCGCGCAAGACGCGATCACTCTTGTCGACGGTCTTAAAGAAATCCATGCGCCGAAAACGCTGGATGAAGCCGTTAAAATTAAAATGCAAAAGCCGGGCATTCGCATTACCGCGGGCGCCACAGATCTTGGCGTTTTGCATAACAAAGGAAAATACTTCCTTGATCAAGTTCTTGTTCTTAATCGCATCCCCGAGTTAGGACGCGTTGAAATGACAGCACAAGGGCTGTGGGTGGGCGCCAAAGTCACTCTGACCGAGTTTGAAAACGAAGTCGAATTATCCGTCCCCGAGTTCAGCCGTCTTTTAAGAATTTTCGCTTCTCCGCAAATCAAAAATCAGGGAACTCTTCTGGGCAATGTCTTAAACGGTTCCCCTATCGGAGACAGCATCCCGGCTTTACTCGTGTTGAATGCAGAACTCCATTTGATGTCGACAAGAGGTTTGCGCAAAGTGCCTCTGACACAGTTTTACAAAGCCTACAAATCTTTTGATCTGCAGCCGGATGAAATCGCGATCGGTCTTTCGATTCCGCCTTTGCGCGATAGTTGGAGCTTGAAGTTCTTCAAAATGTCTTTGCGTAAAGATCTAGATATTTCTGCGGTGACTTTCGCGGCGGCTCTTCGCATTGAAAACGAAACGATTCTTGAAGCGCGTATCGCCGTAGGTGGCGTGGGACCGACCGTTGTTCGCGTGCCCGCTATCGAACAAGATTTTGTCGGCAAAACTTTTAGCGAAACGGTCTTTAAAGAAGCCGGTAAAAATATTCGCCAATACATTAAACCCATCTCTGATTTGCGTGCGAGCGATGCTTATCGTCTGCAAGTCGCAGAAAATCTTTTCCATAAATGCTGGTATGAAATGGCCGAAGAAAAGGAGAGCGTATGTCCATAGGACAAAACATCCCTCATGACTCTTCACGTGGTCATGTTTCCGGTGGCAGCGTTTTTATCGACGACCGTCTGTTGACGCAAAAAGAAGTTTTGATTCTGCCTGTCGGAGTTCCGGCGGCCTCGGGAACCGTGAAGAATATTTACACCGACATCGCAGCCCAACAAGAAGGCGTGCTGGCGGTTTTCACAGCAAAAGATCTGCATCACAATGCGTGGGGCACCATCATTCCCGAACAACCTATTCTTGTGCAGGATAAAATCGGATACTACGATGAGCCCGCAGTACTTCTTGTCGGCACCTCCATGGAGGCCTTGTTACGCGCCAGAAGCCACATCAAGTTTGAAATCGAAAAATCCGAACCGATTCTTTCCATTGACGACGCCATCCGAAAAAATAGTTTTATTTACAAGGCGAATGCCTTTGTCACCGGGGACGTTGATGCGGCTTTGGCCAAAGCACCGCACAAGCTGAAAGGCGAATTTGAGTGCGGCGGCCAGGAACATTTCTATTTGGAATCGCAAGCCTGCATCGCTTACCCTCTTGAAGACGGACAAATTGAAATTCATTCCAGCTCGCAACATCCAAGTGAGACACAGCACGTGGTGGCAGAGGCCTTGGGTTTGAGTCTGCACGAGGTTGTCTGCATCGTAAAAAGAATGGGCGGCGGCTTCGGCGGAAAAGAAAGTCAGGCGGCTCCTTTCGCAGCGATGGCGGCGCTGGTGGCGACTCGTATGCAGCGCCCGGCGCGTCTTTGTCTTTCAAAAGATGACGACATGATGATGACCGGAAAACGTCATCCTTTTAAAAACTTCTATGAGGTTGGCTTCGATAACGACGGTCGCATTCTGGGCTTGAAAGCTCACCTCTATGCGGATGGCGGCGCTTACGCTGACTTGTCTTCGTCGATTCTTGATCGCGCCATGTTTCACATTGACGGAGCCTACTATCTGCCAAACGCGCACATCGAAGGCTCGGTGTGCAGAACGAATTTTCATTCGAATACGGCCTTTCGTGGATTCGGCGGTCCGCAAGGAACAATGACTATTGAAAGCATTCTTGAAGATATCGCGGTTTACTTAAAAAAAGAGGCTTTCGAAATCCGTGAACTCAATTGTTATGGCGTCGAGAAAAACAACGTCACTCATTACGGACAGAAATTAGATCACAACCCGCTTCCAGAGCTTTTTGCCCGTATCAAAAAAGATTCCGACTATGAACGCCGTCGTCAGGAAATTGACGTTTTTAATCGCAGCCAAAGCGGATACATCCGCGGTCTTTCGGTAACAGCGACAAAGTTTGGGATTGCTTTTACGGCGCGCTTTCTGAACCAAGGCAATGCGCTGGTCAACGTGCACAAAGACGGCACCGTGCAAGTTTCCACCGGCGCCACGGAAATGGGTCAAGGCGTGAACACGAAAATTCAGCAGATCGTGGCGCATGCTTTTGGTATTCCTCCTCAAGATGTCAAAGTCATGACGACGTCGACAGAGAAAAATCACAACACGTCGCCCACGGCCGCCTCCAGCGGTTCTGACATTAACGGCGCCGCCGCTTTAAAAGCGTGTGTGGCTTTGCAAAAAAGATTGGCGTGGTTGTTTCAGCATATTATTCATGGCACGCCTATGAACGATATTGCGGAATGTCCGCCTCTTGAAGACGCGCAATTGCGATTGGAAGATTTCATTTTCTCCGGTAAAGAGCTTCAGCATTTGCCGACGAAACAAACCATTGCCTGGCCGGATCTGGTGAAGCGCGCCTATCTGAATCGCATTTCCTTAGGAGAATACGCGCACTTTACAACCGAAGGACTAGGTTTTGATAAAGCCCGCAGCATGGGAACACCGTTTAGCTATTTCACAAATGGTGTCGCTGTCTGCGAAGTGCAAGTGGATACTTGGACCGGCGAGTACAAAGTTTTACGCACTGATATTTTGATGGATCTAGGCCGACCTTTAAATCCAGGTATTGATCGCGGGCAAGTGACAGGAGCTTTCATTCAAGGCATGGGTTGGGTCACAACGGAAAAACTTTATTACAATAAAGACGGCAAACTTTTAAGCCATTCTCCGACAACTTATAAGATTCCGAACATTCAAGATACGCCCCGCGAGTTTCACGTGCATTTTATTGAGAACAATGAAAACCGTCAGAACGTCCATCGCTCAAAAGCGGTGGGAGAACCGCCTTTCCTTCTGGGCATCAGCGTGTGGACGGCGCTTAAAGATGCATTGAAGTATCGCAGTGGCAAAACTCTTCCTTATATAAAATCTCCGGCAACACCGGAAGAAATGCTCATGGAGCTTTCACGTTATGAGTAAAACAAACTTTGAAGATTTTCTTTCCGCAATGAATGCTTTAAAAGAAGCCGGCAAAAATTTTGTCGCCGTAACGCTAGTTAAACAAGTGGGCTCGTCGCCGCAAGACGTGGGCGCCCGCGCCTTGGTCAGCAGCGATGGTCTTGAGTACGGAACCGTCGGCGGCGGCAAAGTCGAAAACCGCGCAATTCAGGAAGCGAAAAAAATGATCGCGGATAAAACGCGCTATCAGTATGCCGACTGGAATCTGCAAAAAGACATCGGGATGACCTGCGGTGGAGTCGTCGGTTTCTTTTTCGAGCTTTTTGAAAAAGAGCATCCGTTTCATGTCGCCGTATTTGGCGCCGGCCATATTGCTCAAGAATTCATTCCTCTTCTGCTTAAGCTTGACTGCAAGGTCACTTGTTTCGACTCACGCCCTGAATGGATCAACCGCTTACCGTCGTCGCCAAAACTCACGACACTGTGTACGGAAAACCTGGCAGAGCAAGTCGCGAAGCTTCCCCCGCGCTCTTTCGTCGCGATCATGACAATGGGACATGGTACGGATCTTCCTATATTGATTGAAACAATGAAACAGCGAGAGCGCTTTAGTTATGTCGGGAACATCGGGAGCGACCTCAAATACTTGCGTCTTAAGAAAGATCTACAGCAAGCGGGCATTTCAGAAGATACGATCCAACAGTTTCATTGCCCCATGGGTGAAAACTTTGGCGGAAACTCCCCTATTGAAATCGCCTTTAGCATCGTCGCACAACTTTTAAAAACCAAAGATCAAATCTTTGCAAATACCGAAACTCTTGCTTAGGAGGGTTTATGGCATCAACGCTGAGTCAAAAGAAAACACAGAAAATTTCTTCCACGGAACTTCCTCAGCGTTTGGCGCAAGCCCGCGGCGATGCGGAGCTGGATCTTCTCATTACGAATGTTCAGCTTTTGGATGTGATTACCGGTGAAATTTATCCGACGTGCGTAGCTATCGGCGGTGAATACATTGTCGGTGTCGGCGAAGAATACAAACAAAGCCCTGCGAAAAGAGTCTTCGACGCTCAAGGCGCTTTTGTCACAGCTGGATTTATCGACGGGCATTTGCACATTGAATCGTCGATGATGTCGCCTTTTGAATTTGAACGTGCCACTTTGCCTCTTGGCACGACGACGGCGATCTGCGACCCCCACGAAATCACCAACGTTCTTGGTTCACGCGGATTTACATGGTTTTTACGCTCCTCCGAGTTGATGCATCAAAATCTGTTCGTGCAAATGTCTTCTTGCGTCCCTGCCCTGCCGGGATTTGAAACGACAGGCAGTGATTTTCCTTTAGAAGAAATGAAAAAGCACAAAGATCATCCCGCCGTCTTGGGACTGGCAGAGATGATGAACTTTCCCGGCGTGATCTATGCCGACAAAGATGTGCTTGCCAAAGTCGAAGCCTTTGATGATTTGAATCTGGATGGTCATGCGCCACTTTTGCGCGGCAAATCTTTAAACGCTTATCTTCTGGCCGGAATTCAGAACTGTCACGAGACGGTGACTTTAGAAGAAGGTCGCGAAAAACTGCAAAAAGGCATGGGCCTTATCATTCGTGAAGGCAGTGTCGCAAAAAATCTGCGCACGCTAGCGCCTTTGGTGAACGAGTTTTCCTCTGCACAGTGTTTGCTTTGTACGGATGATCGCAATCCTTTCGAAATCGCTCACGAAGGACATATTGATTTCATCATTCGCGAGATGATTAACAAACACGGGGTTGCCGTGCATGTGGCTTATCGCTTAGCCACTTATTCCGCCGCGAAACACTTTGGTCTGAAACGCTTGGGACTTGTCGCGCCTGGCAAGAAAGCCGATTTGGTGCTGCTCACGGATTTAGAAAAAGTCGCCATCAAAGAAGTTCTTATCGGGGGCAAATTCGTCAGCGAACTGAAACTCGAAAAAGGCGTTCAGGAAAAACTGCACGCCTCCCAGCCGCCTCTTGAAAACACGATGAAGCGAAACCCGCTCTGTGAAAAAGATTTGAACTATCAGTTGCGAGCCGGCCAGTACAATGTCATCGAGATCGTTCCGAATGAAATTATAACGAAACACTTAAGTATTTCCTATGACGGCCAGAAATTCTCTGAATCCGACGTTCTGTTTATGGCCAATATTGAACGCTATGGCAAAGGCCTTCCTCCTGGTTTGGGATTAGTGAAAGGTTTGGGTTTAAAAAGCGGCGCGATCGCAAGTTCGGTGGCTCATGACTCCCACAATCTGATGGTCATCGGAACGAATGCCGCTGACATGGCTGTGGCGGCAAATTCACTGATCGCGTGTGGCGGCGGCTTCGTCGTCGTCGATCAGGGAAAAGTAAAAGCGTTGGTGGAGCTTCCTATCGCAGGCCTTCTCAGCCTGCAAAGTGCCGAAGCCATCAAGGTGGGAATTGAAAAACTCAAGGTCGCTTTCCGCCAGCAAGGTGTGATCCTCGACGAACCTTTTATTCAAATGGCATTTTTAGCGTTGCCGGTGATCCCGACCTTAAAGCTCACCGACCGAGGACTGGTGGACGTAACGAAGTTTTCTTTTATTCCGCTTATACAAGAAGCCTGATTTGTTTTCTGTCAGTTTCAGGCGGGGTCGCATGCTTTCCAGTTTTAACAAGCTCATAATCTATATTAGACAAGGAGCTTTTTATGGAACTTGGACAAGAACCGCAAAGAGAACCTCGCGAACCCCGTCGACAACCGCCCCGTGGAATTTCCCAACCTCCCACGGAGCCCGCTCGGCCAGAGCCCTCACGACCTCGTCCTTATCAAGGTAAACCTACCGAGACTTTGCTCCCCGTTGAACGCACTTATGTACAGGAAACTTGCGTTGTCCTGGGAACAGCTTTGCTCATCTACGGCCTTCTTGGTTTTGTTATCGACAATCTTTTCCGCGCGCATCTTTCTTACACCGTCAATGCCCTTCACTTCGCCTCGGGCGCTTTGTCGTTATGGTTTGGTTTTGATAATGAAGTGAACGCGCGACGTTTTAGCTGGGTGGCCGGAGTTTTTTATGGGCTTTTTGGCTTGATAGGCTTTATTGCCGGCCGACCTGGAATGCCCACAGTTGGAGCCATTCGAGAAGATCAGTTTTTATGGAAGGCGATACCCGGAGTGATAGAGCAAGGTACCGCAGACCATCTGATTCACCTTCTTATTTGCGGCGCTTTTATTTTGGGTGCGACATTGAAATTCCGTCGCTTTCAAAAACTCTAAACGCAGCTCACACGTTGGCATCGGACTCTTTTTCCTTTTTTAGATTTTCCAGATGGCCGATCAAAGTTTTGCGATCAATGGGTTTGGCGAAATGATCGTCGAACCCCTCCGCAAGACATTTATCTCTCTCTTCTCTAAGAGCGTAGGCGGTGACAGCCCAGATCGGTTTTTTATAGCCGTCTTTTCTTAAAGTTTTTGTCGCCTCCAAGCCGTCCATCACGGGCATTTGCAAATCCATCAGAATGCAATCGTAATCTTGCTTGCGCGCCTTTTCCACCGCCTCTGCGCCGTTTTCAGCAAAATCCAAGTCGTGGACCCCTACTTTTTTGAGGTAACGGCTGACGAGGTCTTGATTGTCTTTAACGTCATCGACGACTAAAAGTTTCATTCCTTTTAATGGCAAGTTCGCTCCTCCCATGGAGCTGCCCGCCGACTCCATTTTATCTTTATGCAATGAAGGACTGCGCACGAGAGTAACTTTGAATTTGCTTCCTTTACCCGGTTCACTAAAAAGAAGTTCCACATTACCTCCTAACGATTGCGCTAAATTTCTGGCAAGTATAAGGCCAAGCCCTACGCTTCCCTCGGACAACTCCAGCTCTGCTGACTGAAACGGATTAAAAATGGCTTTTTGCTCTTTAACGGTCATTCCCCGACCCGTGTCGGTAATGACAAAAGATAAAAGATCCTGTGCCTCCGGAGAGACTTCAACAACAACTTCTCCTTTCGTGGTGTACTTAATTGCAAGGTCGATCACGTTAATGAGGATTTCTTTGAGGCGAAGTCCGTCTGTATAAATCCAGCGCGGCAGATTATGTTCAAACTGCAGTCTAAGAACGACGTTCTTCTCCAACGCCTGCAGACTCATGGTGGCAATCACTTCATTCAGAAGATCGAGCAGATTCACATCCGCTTTTTTGACTTCCAGTTCGCCGGTCTCAATCTTTGAAAGATCCGTGATGCTGTTAATAATTTGCGAAAGCTGGGCGCCTTTACGTCGGACACTCTGGCGATAATGTTCTTTCTCCGAGCGGGAGAGATCCCCGCCGGAAAGCATTTCTGAAAAACCCAAAAGAGCGCCCAAGGCCTCGCGAATCTCGTGCGTCGCCACGGCTAAAAAACCGCTTTTCATTTTATTGGCGGTTTCGGCTTGCAGTTTTTCACTGCGCAGAACAGCTTCGGCTTCTTTTTTCTCTGTGATGTCCAGACAGCAACCGACATAACCTAAGAATTCCCCGCCTTCTGAAAGCCGAGGGAAGCCCTGATTTAAGACCCACACGTAGGTGCCGTCTTTTTTTTGCATTCGATATTCTAATTGGAAGTTGGCGCGAGCGTTGACAGCCGCGGAGTATTTATCCATGACCATTTGCGCGTCGTCAGGGTGCACTCCATCCAGCCATCCGACGCCTTTTTCTTTTTGCAAAGAGGAACCGCGAAAATTCAACCACGTGCGATTCACGTAGCTGCACATACCATCCACGCCCGACATCCAAAGAAGTGCAGGCGATGAATCGACAGCATAAGACGAGGATGAGGAGGATGAAAAGGCGGAAGATGCATCCATGCCTTGAGTCTAACATCAAGGTATGGATAACCATGCATCTTCTGGAAAAAAACAAAATCGATTTGTTTACGTTGTGTGTTTACAAACTATTTCATCTTAAGAATTGTTTCAGCAATCCACGTACGGTAGTAAACCGCGTTCGTGTAAACGCCGACACTGTCACAAAGCTGACTGCCGCGACTTGTGATTCCGAAAAGATAATACTGGCCGTTCTTTTCAATGTAAGCAGGGCCGCCGGAATCTCCCGAACAAGTTCCATGTCCCTTGGATTCATCCAAGCGAACTTCCGTTTCTTGCAAAGATGAAACCGGAGCTTTTGTCTCGCGCAAAACGCCGTCGCCTGACATTTCAACTTTAAGACAATTGCGAAGATTCTCATCGCACATGACTTCGCCGTACTCTAAAGCTTCATCAAGATTTTTTACTTTCTTAGGATCTACGGGCTCTGTGTAAATATCAGAAACGCCATATCCCGCCAAAGTAACCAGCACACCACGACGGAGAACGCTGTCGTCCGGTAGAATCGATACGGGTTTATAGCCTTGTGGCAAAGCGCCCTGGAACTTAATCAAAGCGATATCCGCGTAATCAGTCTCTTTAGTCTCGTGCTCTGCAGGATTGTAGTCCTCATGAACCTTCACATCGACAACCCGGCGAACGTATTCTTGCAAGACATCGGGCTCGCGTGTGGCCATCGCGGCATCAATATCATTGCCGAAAATGACTTTAAGTTTGGAAGGTTTTGTCGTCACGCAGTGAGCGGCCGTCAAAACGATGTTCTCGCCGATAATAGAACCTGTGCAGATCGCATTGTCTTGCGTATCGAAAATACCTACGATTCCTGACGCTAAAGTGGAATTTTCCTTCACCAAAGTCCCGCCCATAATGGCTGAACCTACGGATCCGTTCATATCGTTGTTGTTTTTAGGTGTACAGGACACCAAAGCAATAAGGCTTAATGCAAATACAATACGGGACACTTCTCTCTCCTTCAGGAAGGGGGCTCTTATAATGAGAGGCTTACAAAACAGCAACAATTTTCTTAAAAAAGGCGAGGCGGATGACATATTCTTGTCCGTTCTCCTCTGAAAGCCTAAACTACTCACTATGAAAAACTTTTATCAAGAGGGACCCCGCCTCACGAACACATTCCGTTCTGACGAGACCTTGCAGAAGTTTCTTAAAAAGATTCTCCCCGAGGACGTTCAGAGAACCGCACTTCCTCACCTCGATCACCTAGGCCACAGAGCCGCGACCGACATGCTTGAATGGTCACAAGAGGCTGAAGCCCAACCGCCTCAGCACGTTCCTTTTGATCCTTGGGGCCGACGTATCGATGACATCAAAACCTCCAACGGCTGGAAACAGCTAGAAAAAGCGGCCGCCGAGGAGGGCATCGTAGCGACAGCTTACGACCGACGCTTTGGTCCTCTGTCACGCATCTATCAAATGGCTTTGCTTTATCTTTATTCTCCTAGCTCGGCGATTTTTTCTTGTCCCCTAGCGATGACGGATGGAGCGGCTCGCGCTCTTGAACTTTACGGCAGCATGGATTTGAAAGAGCGAGCGCTTCCGCATTTGTTGTCGAAAGACGCGAAAATATTTTGGACGGCAGGCCAATGGATGACGGAAAGGACCGGTGGTTCTGACGTCAGCGGCACGTCGACGGATGCACATGCCTTCTCTGGTACGAGCGCTTTTGGAGCAACACACTCGCTACACGGAACGAAGTGGTTCACATCTGCGACAACTTCGCAGATGGCTTTGACCCTCGCCCGCCCCGACGGCGCCCCCACGGGATCCAAGGGTTTAAGCCTCTTTTACCTGGAACTTCGTAACGATCAGCAACAGCTCAACAATATTCAAATTCACCGTCTTAAAGACAAATTGGGAACAAAAGCTCTTCCCACGGCCGAGCTCAGTTTGCAAGGAACACCTGCACGTCTGGTCGGAGGCGAAGGCGACGGCATTAAAAAAATTGCCAGCGTTTTAAATATCACGCGTATCTATAATTCGATGTGCGCCGTAGGACACATGCGCCGCGCTTTGGATCTGATACAGGACTACTCTCGCAAAAGAAAAGCCTTCGGAAAACTTTTGATCGATCATCCTCTTCACCGCGGCACATTGCTTGCGTTGGAAGAAGATTTCCGTCGCTGTTTTATTTTTAGTTTTTTTGTCGCGCATCTCTTAGGCAAAGAAGAAGTGGGAGAGATTTCCGCTTCCGAACGCGTGCTTCTGCGTGCGCTAACGCCGATTCTGAAATTGTACACCGCTAAAAAATCCATTCATATTTCCAGCGAAGTTGTGGAGATGTTCGGTGGCGCCGGGTATATCGAAGATACCGGTTTGCCGCGCTTGTTGCGTGATGCGCAGGTCTTTTCTATTTGGGAAGGAACGACCAACGTTCTTTCTTTAGATATGTTGCGTGCCTTCGAAAAAGAACAGGCTTTGCCGATTGTCATGGAGCATTTTAAAAACTGTTCCGCGATGAAAGACTCCGCATCTTCTTTTGTCGACAAATGGACCGCCTTGCAAAAATGGATCGGTATCTTGTCGAAGGGCACTCCCGAGGAATGGGAGACCCATGCCCGGCAATTGGCTTTCTCCGTCGCTGACTTGATGACGGAAGGTTTGCTCTACGAATACAAAATGTAACTTCAAAAAACCGCGCTCCCCGCGCGGTTTTTTTGTGAAACCACACAGACCTGCAAATAAAAGTATGTATAAGTTCACTTTCCTTGTTTGTTTATGACAAAGGAACGGCAGTCTTTACAATAGAAACCGTGTATGGACCTTGTCGGACTGGAAACTGAATGAAGTCAAAGACGTCAAATTCCACAAACAACACTGCGAAAAACATCTTAGGATGTTTTCTTATCTTGGCTCTTGTGGCTGCCTTGGAATTTACCCAAACAACAGCATGGAAAATTCCGCCAACAACAATTCTTATTCTAGCTGTGGTTCTTTCCGGTTTCTTTGGTCGTATTTTTCTGACGGCGTTCGCTGTTGTCTGCGCCTGGCTGTACTTGATTTACGGTTCGCTCACGCCTGACAATGCTCTGTACGCCCCTCAAAACATTGGCTTGCGTCTTTTGGTGTGGTCCTTGGCGCTTCCGATGATTGGCGTCCTGATCATCATTCTCAAACAGCGCACGGACAAACCTCTGCGGGAACAACTGGCAGAGCTCGCCCGCTCAGAACACGCCTTACGCGAAAGTGAAGAAAGATTCCGCGCCATCGTTTCCTCCGCGCACGACGCTTTAATCGTGATCGACTCGCACAGTATCATTCAAGAGTGGAATCCTCAGGCCGAGGTGATGTTCGGATGGAAACGGAGTGAAGCTCTTTCCCGGCACTTGACGTCGACAATTATTCCGGAGCGTTTTCGTGAAGCTCACAACCGCGGTTTATCGCGCTTTCTCAATACGGGCGAGGGTCCCGTCCTCAATAAACGTTTTGAGATCATGGGGCTCACCAAAGAAGGGCGTGAGATTCCAGTGGAATTGACGATCTATCCTTTCAAGCAAGGCGATCTCTATTTTTTTGGTTCTTTCCTGCACGATATATCTGAAAAGAAAAAAATTGAACGCATTCAAACCACGCATTTCGACGTGACGCGAATTATGACAGAGGTGAATACTCTGGAAGAGGTCATTCCACTGGCCTTGCAATCGCTTTGCACGGGGCTGGACTTCGCCGTCGCGGAGCTGTGGCTGGTGCATAAAGGACTTTTTGAGTGCAAGGGATTTTGGCCACCGAATGAGCCAAAGTACGCCGAGCTTCATGAAAGCTCGCAACAAAAAGTCATTCCCGACGACGATCTTTTCTGCAAAAAACTATTGAGTTCTCTCGAAGCTTGTTGGTTTTCGGATATCGCCAAAGAGCCTAAGTATCAACGCGCCGATCTGGTTCGTCGGGCCGGCCTCAAAACCTGTGTCGCCAGTCCCATCTATGAAGGCGGGAAGGTTTTTGGCGTGATGATGTTTTATAGCCAAGAGCAGCTTTCTCCCGACCGACAAATTATCGAAACCTTAGAAGATACGGGAAAGAAAATGGGACTTTTCATGCGCCGTCGTCTGGCGGAAGAAGAGCTCGCCGTGCTTTACCGCAACTTAGAAAAGAAAGTTGAACAAAGAACCTTGGATTTAGCGTTAGCGAACGATCAGCTCACCAAAGAAATTGAAGAAAAAAAAGTTCTCTATGAGCAGGCGCAAACGGCGAACCGCCTGAAGGATGAATTTCTTGCGACCATTTCACATGAGCTGCGCACACCTCTTAACGTTATCATCGGTTACAGTGAAATGCTTTCGAACGAAGACATTCCTGAAGATGAGCTGCCGCAATACTATGAAACCATTTACCGTAATGCCAAAGCGCAGTCGCAGATCGTGAACGATATTTTGGATATTTCGCGCATCGTGACTGGGAAATTCAAACTGACGGTGGATGACGTCGATATCCCTTCTGTGATCAAAGCGGCCACGGAGTCCCTTCGTCATGCGGCGGAGGCAAAGAAGATCCGCATCACGACAACTATCGACCCCGTGGCGGCGACCGTGGCGGGTGACTTCGGGCGCTTACAACAAGTGATGTGGAATCTGATTTCGAACGCGATTAAATTCACTCCCCAATACGGTCACATCGAAATCGAAACGAGCGTGATAGAATCGCAAGTCAAGATCACAGTTTCAGACTCCGGTATTGGAATTGACCCCAGTTTTGTGCCCTATGTCTTTGAAAGATTCCGCCAAGAGGACGCCACCACCACCCGCCGCTTTGGCGGTTTGGGATTAGGCCTTGCCCTTTGCAAAAACATCGTAGAGCTGCATGGCGGAACCATCCAAGCCCACAGCGCCGGGAAAGGCAAAGGCTCGGTTTTTTCCGTGATTCTTCCCGTTCACGCGGTCCGTCTGCAAAGCAATCTGCCGTTTGATTTTACTGAAAACCGCAAGCCTGAATTGATTTTGCAGGGTCTGCGTCTGCTTGTCGTCGAAGATCAGCCTGATGCGCTCAATCTTCTCGCAAAAGTTCTTTCGCGCGCGGGGGCTGAGGTCAACACGGCTATGTCCGCCTCTGAAGCTTTGAAAAAAATTGTGAATATAAAACCGCACGTTCTTATCAGTGATATAGGTATGCCCGAACAAGACGGTTACGATTTGATTCGCATGGTTCGGCAGTTGCCCGCAGACCATGGCGGAAACACCTTGGCGATCGCGCTCACCGCTTATGCTCATGACGAAGACCAAGGGCGCGCCCTCCGCGAAGGATTTAATCTTCACGTCGCGAAACCCGTCGATAGCTCCACCCTCATCAAGACGGTCAGTGAATTGGCCAAAGGCAATGCGCCCCCGCAACCCGAAATAACGATGTAAAACTTTTAAACAGGGAGTCCTTCCCTGTCACTCCCCACCAGATTCCGGGAATTCATCTCGAAATTAAGTTCTGAAGAGGCTCCCTTGCCGATGGCATAAGGCTTGTATGGGAAGTCTCCGTTATTCAGGAATTGTTTAAGAATTTTGGAAGAGGGTTAGAAATGAAAATCTTGAGCTTCATGATCATCACGTTATTCAGCATTCAGAGCTTTGCCAGCAGCCTTTATGACGTCAAAATCAAAGACCAACGCCTTTACGATATCGTCTTAAAACAAGGTGTTCCTGAGTTAGCCCTCCAGCGTACCTTTGAATTCCTCGACGTGAATGGCGGCAAGACGATTCGTGTGCCCGCAAAGATTCGCGAAAAAACAAAGACATATATGGATGAGCGAGACCTCACTATTAAAAATGATGCCATTGCCATCATCGATTTCTCTCTTCCTTCCAGCGAGCGCCGTCTTTATGTTATTAATTTAAAAACGGGTGCTGTTTCAAAACACTTCGTAGCCCACGGAAAAGGTTCGGGCGTTCGTATTGCCGCGAAATTCTCGAATGTTGACGGCTCGAAGATGTCTTCATTAGGTCTGTACGTAGGCGGGACGGTTTATTACGGCGGCCACGGAGCTTCGTTGAACCTTCATGGCTTGGAAGCTTCCAACAATAAAGCAGCAGAGCGTGACATTGTCGTTCATGCCGCCAACTACGTTTCTGAAGACTACGTGAAAGAGACAGGCCGTCTTGGTCGTAGCTGGGGCTGCCCTGCCGTGGCTCCTGGAATTATCAATAAGATGCTCACAAACTTCAAAGAAGGCGGCGTGATCTACGCCTACCATAAAGATTTGATCGGTAAGGCTGTAAAGAGCCCGACGCTGCAAGAAGTTCAACCGGAGAATGACGATGAAGACATCGACTTACCGGGTGAAGAAGAGTCCATCCGTAAAAATGAAAAATAAGTTAAAGAAAAAAGGGATCGTAAGATCCCTTTTTTTATTTCCTCGCGTAGTCGTCCTGATATCTCACGATATCATCTTCACCGAAGTACGTTCCTAACTGCACCTCGACAAATTCCAACATCTCGTTGGTGTTATTGCGGATACGATGTTTCGCTCCCAGAGGAATGTGAATATGGCTCCCCGCTTTTACTGGAATCACTTCATCATTCAAAACAACTTCGCCGGCACCTTTCGTGATCGTCCAATGCTCTTCTCTTTTCGCATGGGATTGATACGAAATCTGTGAGTGCGGATTCACGCGAATCACTTTGGATTTGAAATTTTCCGTGTCTTTTAAAATCTCGAAGTAACCCCACGGACGGTATTCAAAAACATGGTCTTTCACTAAGGAAGACTTTTGCTGAGTCAATGCTTCCACGACATAGCGCACGTCCTGGGAATGACCTTTTTTAACCAACATCATGGCGTCTTTGGTATCAACGACGATCACGTCTTCCATGCCGATCATGGAATAGTTTTTTCCTGCATCACCAAAGACGAAATTATCCTGACCTTTCACATTCAGAACTTCTTGGCCCTCTTGCAAAGACGCGACGGCATCCCAGGAACCTACGTCGCTCCATCCGAACTCTGCCGGCACGCACGTAAGTTCGTCACCGTTCAGTTTTTCCATGATCGCGTAGTCAATCGAGATCCCCTGCACTTTGCCGTAAACAGTTTCCAAATTCGAAGCGTCTTCTTTCAATCCCGCGATCTCTTTCCAGAGTGCCGGCTGATGTTTTTCAAAAAGACTGATCATGTGTGAAACTTTGAAAACAAAAATCCCCGCGTTCCAACTAAAGCTTTCTTGCGCGATAAATTCTTTCGCTTTCTGCAAGTCCGGCTTTTCATGAAACTTCACGACGGAATAAGCCTTCAAAGGACCTTCTTCTTTGAAACTCACCGCACGTGTTTGAATGTAACCGTATCCTGTTTCTGGATAGGAAGGCGTGATTCCCAAAGTCACCACTTTGTTATCAGCAGCGACCTTTTGCGCAAAATCCACGACTTTCAAAAAAGCTTGTTCTTTTGTGATAAGATGATCCGAAGGAAATATCCCGACGATCTCTTCCCCCAAACCTTTCATTTGCAAAAGTTTGCAAAGAGCGGCAATCGCAGGCGCCGTATTTTTTCCGATAGGCTCGTACACCACTTGGACTTGCGACGCTTTATTTTCTTTGAGATTCAGTTCCGTCAACGTCTGCAAAGCTTTCGAGGTTACGATCCACGGCGTGCCCATTTGCAAACATCTTTGTAACGTCAAAGTCTGAAGAGGCTGGCCGAAAATGCTGCAAAACTGTTTCGGCATGTGCTGGCGCGAAACAGGCCAAAGGCGCGTGCCGCTGCCGCCTGAGAGTATAACTGGAATCAAAACGTACCTCCGAGCTGAGTTCATAATCTATATCACGAACCGGCTAAGTGAGTAATTATAGTCACATAATGGCTCATTTCGTCAAAAAACTGAGGCCTTTTGTAAACACGAGAGCGTAGCTTCCCCGCCACACTGGCCAAAAAGCTCTCGACCCAAAGCCCTAAATCCCTGTGTGCAATGGACTTTTCGCTCGAAGAGAGTGATACTTTTCCTGTTTAAAAAACACTATTTTCGGAGGTATCAATGTCCATTCCTTTCATCGATTTGAAGTCGCAGTACAAGGCTTTAAAAACGTCTATCGATTCTCGCATTCATAAAGTTCTTGAGCACGGCGCTTACGTGAATGGCCCTGAAGTTGTTGAACTTGAACAAACACTCGCAAAGTACGTAGGAGTTAAACACTGTCTGACAATCGCAAACGGAACGGACGCCTTGTGGGTTCCTTTGATGGCATTGGGTATCGGTCAAGGTCACGAAGTGATCACGACAGCTTTCTCTTTCATCGCAACTGCGGAAACAATCGTCCTTGCCGGCGCGAAACCTGTTTACGTGGATATCGATCCGAAAACTTTCAATATCGATGTCACTAAAATCGAAGCGGCGATCACTCCTCGTACAAAAGCGATCATGCCCGTTTCTCTTTACGGCCAAATGCCAGACATGAATGCGATCAATGCGATCGCAAAAAAACACGGCTTGGCGGTTATTGAAGACGCCGCACAAAGCTTCGGTGCAAAATATCACGGTCACCGCAGCGGCAGCATGACAACAGCAACTGGCACAAGCTTCTTCCCGGCGAAACCTTTGGGTTGTTACGGTGATGGCGGCGCGATCTTCACAAACGATGACAACATGGCGAAGATCATCAAAGAAATTCGCGAGCACGGCTCTGAATCTCGTTACTACCACACACGCTTGGGCATCAACGGCCGCTTGGATACAATCCAGTGCGCGGTTCTTCTTGCGAAAATGGAAAGATATGATTGGGAATTGGCACAACGTCAGCGCGTAGCAGATCGCTATAACGACGCATTCTCATCGATCAAGGCGGATGGTTTCTCAACTCCATTCGTAGCTGCTGGCAACAACTCAGCTTGGGCGCAATACACATTGACTGTGAAAGACCGCGCGGGCTTCCAAAAGAAAATGTCCGATGCTGGAGTTCCAACTTCAATTCACTACCCTCGCATCATGCCGGATCAACCTTGGTACAAAGAGCACACGGCAGATCCGCAACAAGAGCTTCCAGTAGCGCGTTGGGCGGCAGAGCATGTGATCAGCTTGCCAATGTACCCAGATATGGACGATGCAACTCAAGATAAAATTATCGCCGCAGTTAAAGGGGCGTTCTAATGAACACAGGATTTGGTCCTTTAAAAAAACCAGTTGTCTTAAAGACAGCTCACGAAACAATCACTTGGGGTGACGGCAAAAACTTCGTGTTATTTGCCGGTCCTGACATTATCGAAGACGAAGGCATGGTGCTTGAGACAGGAAAAGAAATCCAACGCATCACTCGCGCGTTGGGTATTCCTTGGATTTTGAAATGCTCTTTCGATAAAGCCAACCGCCAAAGCGCTTCAAGCTTCCGCGGACCGGGTGTAAACTCCGCTCTTAAGAGCTTGGAAAAAATCAAAGGCGAATTGGGCTGCGCTCTTTTGACAGACGTGCACGAAACAATTCAAGTGAAAGAGACGGCCGAAGTCGCAGACGTTTTGCAAATTCCGGCGTTTCTCTCTCGCCAAACGGACCTTCTTGTTGAGACCGCAAAAACAGGCAAAGTTATTCATATCAAAAAGGGTCAATTCTTGGCTCCTTGGGATATGAAAGCTATCGCCCAAAAAGCCGTGAATGCTGGCAACGATAAGATTCTTCTTTGCGAGCGCGGAACGACTTTCGGTTACAATCGTCTTATCAACGACATGACCGGCTTGGTTGAAATGCGTCGCTTGGGTTACCCGGTGATCATGGACTGCACGCACTCCACACAGCTTCCTGGAGCTACCGGAGAAAGCAGCGGCGGCCGTGGCGACATGGTATGGCCTTTGGCTCGCGCCGCGATGGCTGTCGGCGTGGATGGCATCTTCCTTGAGACACATCCAAATCCAGAAAAAGCTCTTTGTGACGGACCAACTTCTCTGCGTTTGGATAATTTGGAGACCGTTCTTACAAATCTTAAAAAAATCTGGACGACTCATTTCTAAGTAGAGTTCTGTTGATATTTCAAGTAAGACTGAACCATGGTAAAGCACACGAAAAAGCTCCTGGTTCAGTCTTTCAAGATCCTGTTTTCTGCAGGCATCATTTACTGGCTGGTCCAATCAGGAAAAATTAATTTTGCAGCTTTAAAGAACTTGCTGACGCCGACAGCGGCCGCAGTGGCTTTAGGTCTTGTGCTTATCAATCTTTTCTTTGCCAGCGAACGTTGGCGTATTCTTATCCGCTCGCAAGATGTAGCCGCCAGTCCCTTCTCGGTTTTTAAACTCAGTTTGATCGGCAGCTTCTTTAACTTCGCCATGCCCGGCGGAGTCGGCGGAGATGTTATCAAAGCTTACTACTTCACACGCGACAATCCCGGCAGCAAAGTCATTGCCGTGACAAGCGTTCTTATGGATCGCGTATTGGGCTTATTTGCGATGGTGCTTCTAGCACTCCTCGTAATGACTTACGATTTCAACCACATCGTGCAAACGCCGGCTTTGTTGACGTTGTTTTATTTCATCTCCGGTCTTTTCGCGGCTTTTGTGATTTCTCTTTCCTTGGTTTTTTCACAGAAAATTTATGACAAAGGCGTTCTGAAAAAAATCATCGCGAAACTGCCTCTCTCGGAAAAGTTTTTAAAACTTTACGAAAGCATGCACCTTTATGGCCGCGATGGTAAGCGCTTTATTCTTGTGATTTTCCTCAGCTTGATCTCGCAGGCTTGCGCCATTGTATTCCTCTATCTTGCGGGGTCTATGGCGGGCTTTACGGATGTTCCCGCAAAGACCTATTTCCTCGTGGCACCTTTGGGCTTTATGGCGACGGCCATTCCCGTTTCGCCAGCAGGTGTTGGCGTGGGCCAAGCGGCTTTCTATTTTCTTTTTAACTTGTATACGGGAACAACAAGCGAGCTCGGCCCGACAACAATCACGGCTTATCAAGTTGCCACATTTATTACGAGTTTGCTTGGCGCTTTCTTCTATTTGCGCCGCAAAGACCGTGTGGAAACAGCGGATCTTATCGACCAGCCTTGAAAGCGGAGTCTCTAGATCTCCACTTCCTTGAAATCAAGAATGAGATTGTAAGAAAACTGCGGGTTTTCCGTTTGAAAACGATAAAGCTCCTGCTTTTCTTTTTCCACTTTTTCAGAGTTAAAAAGATAAAGATCTTTTACTCCCGCAGAAAAAGCAGCCATTAAATCGGAAGCACTATCTCCCACCATCGCGGACTTGCTCATATTGACCTTCAGCTTTGCATGCACCATTTGAAACATGCCCGCACGAGGCTTGCGAAGCCCTGCCAGAAAACGGCCTTGCGGAACGCCCTCTTGATCAATAAACGGTGACCAAACACACTCGTCGATCCAGCAACCTTTTTGCGCCAGAAGACGCATCATTTGTTGATGGACAAGTTGATAGTCGTGCCACGAAATCCAGCCACGTCCTAAACCAGATTGATTGGTGACTAAAGCCACCCAGTAACCGGCAGCATGGGCGCGGTTGATCAATTCTTCAATCCCCGGCATCAACTGAACTGCATCGGGATCTTTATTGTAAGGCACGTTCTTCACGATGACATCATCACGATCGAGAAAAAGACAAGGTGACTCGCCACTTTTGGCAAAATCCACCGGAGCCTGCAGACGGTCCCAGTTTGCACGCAAACTCTGCAATGCATGAGTCCACACTTCTTCATCGCAGTTCCAGGCAAAATCCACGTAAGGGTTTTTCTCCCCTTCATGCTCGGTAACTAAAACTCTTTGCCCCTGCAAAACGTGATTGAGTTTTTTAAGCACCTCTTTTTGTTCCGAGAAAACAATAACAAGATCCTCCGGACGCGTTTTAAATTTTTCCGTTAAGAGATCGTCGGTGCGACGAAGAACAAATGGAATTTCGTGCGCAAAATGACTTTGCAACGGCTTAAACCATTCGCGCTGTTGCGATGGAGCTTTCTCGGCAAGGAAAACCAGACTTCCGCCGATTTGAACCGTATCAAGGATAAGATTTTCCCAACGCATCATCTTTGCAATCTCCTGAAAATGTCCCCACATTTTACGACAAGACCCCTCCCCTGTCCTCGGCTTTCTACTTGCCGCCTTGCATTTATGCTTATTAAAATCAGCAACGGAGGAACCAAAAAATGACTCTCTTACTGAAGCAGATTTTCAACTTCCTAAAACTCCTGAATTCAGATACAGGCACCACGCAGTTGGCGGCCGGTATGTCTCTGGGATTGATTTTGGGATTCGCGCCCTTTCTTTCGATTCAAACATTCATTGTGTTCTTGATCATCTTTGTGTTCAGAGTGCAAATTGGCGCCGCTTTTGTTTCCGCATTTTTCTTTAAGTTCGTCGCGTTCCTCTTCGACACTCCCGCGCACCATCTTGGCAAAGCTGTCTTGGAAACCGAAGGTCTGCGCCCGCTTTTCACGGCGATGTACAACATGCCTTTTGTGCCGATGACAAGATTCAACAATAGCATCGTGATGGGTTCGATGATTGTTTCCATTCTTTTGCTCCCATTTGCATTTTTTGGCTTCAAAGCTTTGATCATCAAGTACAGAGCGACCGTCGTGGCGCGCTTCAAAAACACGAAGTTCTGGAAAGCCTTCGCCGCGACAAAGTTTTACAACTGGTATCTTAAATACGACGAGCTGTACGGATAGGACAAAAAACAATGGCAACACAACCTCAAGATCAGCAAAAGAAAAAATCCAAAGGTCCTATTCGCTGGGAAGCGATCATTCCCGCTACGATCATCGTGCTTTTAATTGTGGCGTACTTTCATTTCTTCTTCGACGGACATCTTCGTCGTGCTCTCGAATGGGCGGGCTACAAAGCTGTTGGAGCCGAAGTGAACATCGCGAATCTCGAAACCAGCTTTTTCAAAGCCAGCTTGCGCGTACAAGGCATCGAAGTGACGGATGCAGAGAAGCCGACGCATGACTCGATCAAAATCGGCGACATTCGGTTTTCTATGCTTTGGGACGCTCTTTTGCGCGCGAAAGTCGTCGTGAATGAAGCGGCTGTCGAACAAATCGAATTCGGCGTTAAAAGAAAACGCCCGGGCAAAGTAAAACCTCCCGAGGCTGACGATGGAAAACCCGGCGCTACTGAAGTTTTGAAGAAACGCGCCCTGGAAGAAGCGCAAGGACAAGCCGGCGATAACGTCCTTGGAGACGTCATTGCAATGCTCGGCGGTTCTGATGCCAACGTACAATTGGAAAAACTGAAAGAGTCTTTGCCGTCCAAAGCGATGCTCGAAAAATTCGATGCCGATCTGAAAGGCAAACAGCAAGCCTGGGATGCGCGTCTTAAAACCTTGCCGCAAGAAAAAGATATTCGCGCTTTGAATGATCGCTTGAACAAAGTGAAATACAAAGACTTTAAATCACCACAAGAGCTGCAGACGTCCATTCAGGAGTTGGATCGCATCTACAAAGAAGGCGACGCCATGTACAAGCAAGTGCAAAGCACTGGCGACGATCTTGGTAAAGATTTAAAAGCGGTCGAATCCCAGTACAAACAAATCGAGACCCAGATTAAGACAGATGTTAAAACGCTCGAACAGCACTTCCGTATTCCACAGTTGGATGCGAAAGCAATGACGATGGCGGTATTCAACCGCTACCTTGCGCCTTACAAATCCAAGTTCTATCGCTACAAAGAAATGGCGGATAAATACATCCCGCCAAATCTTAAAAAGAAAGGCGAAAAGGACGAGGTCCCTATTCAACCGCATCCGCGCGAAGAAGGAATCAGCTACGAATTTGGCAGACCGAATTCTTATCCACTCGTCTGGATCAAGCGGACAGCCGTAAGCTCTCAGGCCGGATCGTCTCCTGACGCGGGCGACATCAAAGGCGAGATCACGGATATCACCACAAACCAAGCTTTGACCGGAAAGCCCACGGTCGCTTCTTTGTCTGGTGACTTCCCTGGCAAAGAGATCTTCGGATTCTTGCTTCGTCTTTCTCTCGACAACACGAAAGCGGAAAGCGAAATTGACTACCGCTTTAAGGTCGACTCTTATTCTATTTTGGGGAAAGAGCTTTTGCAGACACCAGACGTGCAAATCGCGTTTAATAAAGCCATCGGCAGCATGGGCATTGAAGGCAAAGTCATCGGTCTTAAAAATATTATCCTGGGCATGGAGAATAAATTCTCGAAAGTTGATTATCTTATCACTTCCAAGAATGAGATCGCCGATCAAATCCTGAAAGCCGTCTTTGCCGGCATCCCCGTTGTGACCCTGAACGTGCAGGGCCAAGGCGTGTTCCCGGATATTCCGTTGTCGATCAACTCGAACTTGGGACCGGAACTGCAAAAAGGATTTGAAAAACAAATCCAGGCTAAAATCAACGAAGCTCGCAAAAACATCGAAGCCGCCGTAAACCAAGAAATTGGAAAACAGAAAGCGCAAATTGATGCGCAAATAAATCAATTGCGTGGCGAATTCGACTCTCAAGTGAAGAAAGCTCAAAGTGAACTTGATAATCAGAAGAAACAAGTCGAGTCGCGCGTTGAGCAAGCCAAGAAAGACGCCGAAAATCAAGGGCGCAAACAACTCGAGAAAGAAGGACAGAAAGCTGTCGACGAGTTGAAGAAAAGATTCGGTCTTTAATTCCTATTTTTTCTGTCTAATTAGTTTTTCTGTGAATGTCGAAGCTCTCTACAGGACCTGTAAAGAGCTTCGACAGAATATCTAACTTACCGAATTTACTAAGTTATTTTCCCTCATTTTTAACTCCTGCCTCTTTTTTTCGCAAATGTTTTCGTGCTAGCCTGACGATGAGGTGTGTATGAAAGCTTCGACTCTAACATCCAAATTAGTTTTGAGCTGTGTTGTGATTACTCTAAGCACGGCCTGCGCAAAGATGAACTTCGCCCCTGTTCCCGAGGAACAAGCATCGACAGTGGATACTTCGAAAACGATTTCGAAGACCGAAGTTGTCGCGTATGGGAATAAGCAGGTGGATTTTCTTTTAGTCTTGGATGACTCGAACTCGATGCTGCCCGAGTTGAAAAAACTTGCGGCCCGCATGTCGACTTTTGTGACCTCTTTGGATGCGAGCAATATTGATTGGCAAATGTGTTTGACCACGACACGCGGTTATTCTGCGAATGGCTCTCTTGCCTATGGCACTCCGTTAAGCTGGAATAACTACGTACCAACAACGGGCACTCCTGCATACTTGTTAAAAAAAGGAACGCCGGATCTCAATACTGTATTCACATCGACGATCGAAAACACAACGATCGGCGGAACGAACTCGGGTGACGAGCGCGGAATCAAAGCGGCTCATAACAGTTTCCGCGATTCCGTATCTCATTCATGCTATCGCCCAGGCGCTGCGGTTTCCGTGATCGTGATTTCCGATGAAGACGAACGCTCTGTTGGCGGTGACCCTAAAAACGTAAAACCCAACGATGCATCGGGAGCTTATCAGCCGCTTGAGACCGATGATCTTCCGCAAAATCTTTTGGCCCAAGCCAAGTCGAGTTTCGGTGACGACGTTCGTTTTACATTCAGCTCTATCATCGTTAAACCCGGCGATAAAAACTGCGAAGCCGAACAAGACCAGGCAACGTCGCCAAGCCACGCAGGAAACGTTTACGCCGAGGCCTCTAGGCTGACTGACGGAGGCGTCGGAAGTATTTGTGACGCCGATTATAGCGCGAATTTGAACACCTTTAAGGATAAGATCGTGAACTCTTTGTCGCACTTGAATTTAGAGTGCACGCCGAAGCCGAAAACTTTGAAGGTTCGCATCGGCGGCTTGGATGTCTCGGGACTTAAACTCGACGGCAAGATCCTGAAATTCTCTTATGCACTGATTGAGGGCACAGAGATCGACCTTATGTACGAGTGTCTGGATTAGATACTCGTGCCGCAGAAACTCCTACTGAGGTTTGCTGAAGAGAGTTTTGATATAAGCGATCGAGTCTTGATTATACCAATCAATAGAGCCAACCAGTTTCTTCGCTAACTTTTGCTCGGGATTGATCACCAAAGACTCCGGAAGGCGAGAAACCTGGTACTGCTTCATCAGGGCACGGTCCTCATCCCACACGATTTTGATATTAGTATCTTTCAGCTCTGGGAATGACTTCATGAAGACTTCGATGTCTTCCCGGTTGCTATCTCCTGAAACCGCGATCAACTGCACATCGCCTTTAAACTCTTTCACAAGCTTGATCAGCGACGGCACTTCCTCAATACAAGGTGCGCACCACGAAGCCCAAAAATTGAGGATAACCACTTTGCCTTGATAGCTTTTAAGATCAAACGACGTCCCGTTAAGATCCTTGGTTTCAAAGTTCGGCACCCCTTCTTTTTCCATAACTTCCAGCGCTGAATACGCCGAAGGAGCCTTACCCTCTTTGCTGCCGAAGAAATGCGTGTAACCCCACACCCCTGCCACAGCAAGAATAACAACGACAATAAAGGCTTTAAGATGTTGGCTCATAGAAGTGACTCCTTACCGACAAAACTCTATTAGAACGACCGTCCGAGCGCAAGACGCACAAAAGAATGCAACCATTTGAATTCAAGGTTTTTGGGATCAGAAACCGACGCTAAATTTTGGCTGCTATTTTTGAGCGCTACCTTCGAAATAAAAAAAGGCTCTGTTTCCAGAGCCTTTTTCGAAAGTGCTATTTGATTTTTTCAAATTAAGCGCGAGCTGCTGCTCTTGCTTTCTTTTGAGTTTTCTTAACAGACTTTTTCTTAGCAGCAACAAGCTTAGTAGAAGCTTTTTTTGCTTTTGTAGCAGTTGCTTTAGCCGCTTTAGGTTCTGCTTTTGCTTTAGCTTCTTTTGCTTCAGCAGCTGCACCTTTAGCTTCGAAATCGTAGTCTACGAACTCAAGGAATGCCATCTCAGCAGTGTCACCAGGACGACGACCAATCTTGATGATACGAGTGTAACCACCAGGACGTGTCTTAAAGCGAGGAGCAAGGTCCTTCATGATAGTCGCAACAGCTTCTTTATTTGGGTAGCGAGACATCAACAAACGAGTTGTTGCCAAGTCACCTTTTTTACCAAGAGTGATTGCTTTTTCAATGTGACGACGTACTTCTTTAGCACGGTCAACAGTTGTAGTGATACGGCCATGCTCAACAAGAGAAGTTACAAGACCTCTCAACAAAGCTTTTCTTGGGCCAGATTTACGATCGAAATGTTTTACTCTTCTTCTGTGTGAACTCATTTTATTCTCCGTTAAAACGTACTGACCGTATTAGGCATCAGCACGAGAGGACCCGAGGGTCACTTTTAAGGGCTCCCTGCCCCGCAACCCCCGCAAGGGTCACTTGTCCAGAACACCATCATTGGTCATTCTTAAAAAAACGATGGGTGTCCTACCTAAGCAGAACACCCTTTAAAATCTTACTGTGGAGTCTCTCTCTTTTGAGGAGGTTGACTTGGATCCCAACCAGCTGGTGGCCAGCCTTCGATCTTCATACCAAGGCTAAGTCCCATTTCGCCCAAGATCTCTTTGATCTCGTTCAAAGACTTACGTCCGAAGTTTTTAGTTTTAAGCATTTCCGCTTCAGAACGAACAACCAACTCACCGATGTAGCGGATGTTAGCGTTCTTCAAGCAGTTCGCAGAACGAACAGAAAGCTCAAGATCATCAACAGAACGGAATAGGTTCTCATTCAATGAAGGAGATCCAATTTCGCGAGATTCTTCAGCAGGTTCCATGCTTTCATCGAAAGTAAGGAAGATTTGAAGTTGTTCTTTCATGATTTTAGATGAAAGCGCAACCGCTTCTTCCGGCTTCAATGAACCGTCAGTCCAAACTTCCAAAGTCAAAGCATCGTAGTCAGTTCTTTGACCAACGCGTGCATTTGAAACATTGTAGTTTACCTTTCTGATAGGGCTGTAAAGAGCGTCAACGCCGATAAAGCCAACAGGAAGATCAGTTTCTCTGTTTTCAACAGGAACGTATCCGCGACCGAACGTCACAAGGATTTCCGCATTGAAATTTGCATTCGCACCCAAAGTAGCAATATGGTGATCTGGGTTCAAAACCTCGATCTTATCTGTAGTTTGGATGTCTGCAGCTGTTACTTTACCTGGACCTTTTTTAGAGATCTTCAAAGTAACAGAGTCAGAAGTGTACTGTTTGAAACGAACTTCTTTGAGGTTCAAGATGATGTCAGTGACATCTTCAAGAACGTCAGGGATCGTAGTGAACTCGTGCAATACGCCTTCAAACTTAACAGCTGTAATTGCAGAACCCATCATTGAGCTAAGAAGAATTCTTCTTAGGGAGTTACCAAGAGTAACCCCAAAACCTCTTTCGAGGGGACGGATAATGAATTTAGCGTAGTCCTCACGGAGAGTATCACGATCAACCTCAAATCCCTTTGGTTTGATCATCTCTCTCCAGAATTTATAATAGTGCTCTTGCATGCTTCCCCCGAGAGGTAAAATTATCTTGAGTAGTATTCAACGATCATGTTCTCTTCAACTGCTACTGTTACGTCTTCACGATTTGGAAGATCTTTAACAGTTCCAGTGAATTTCGCATGATCAGCTTCAAGCCATGCTGGCACAGATCTGCGTGCTACTGATTGAATAGCAGCTTGGATCTTAGCAACTTCGCGGCTTGATTCCGCAACCGTAATAACGTCACCCTTATTTACGATGATGCTTGGAATGTTAGCTCTCTTACCATTCAACAAGAAATGGTTGTGTTTAACAAGCTGCCTTGCTTCACGACGAGAGTTAGCATACCCCAAAGAGTAGACAACGTTATCAAGTCTTGTCTCGAGGAACTTAAGAAGCGCAGTACCAGTCAATTCTTTTGAACGGTTGGCTTCAGTAACATACTTTACAAATTGTTTTTCAGAAACACCGTAGTATCTCTTAGTTTTTTGTTTTTCACGCAATTGAAGTGCAAATTCAGAGAACTTCAAACGAGATTGACCGTGTTGTCCTGGAGGATAAGGTCTTCTTTCGAAAGAACACTTATCAGTGTAACAACGATCACCCTTCAAGAAAAGTTTCACATTTTCGCGACGGCAAAGCTTACAAACGCTTTCGTTAATGCAGCTCACGATATACTCCTTAGATTCTTCTACGCTTAGGTGGACGGCAACCGTTATGAGGAACAGGTGTGATATCTTTCAAAGACAAGATTCTCATGCCTGTTGCAGCTAGTGCACGGATTGCAGGCTCACGTCCAGCGCCTGGTCCTTTAAGATAAACGTCCACAGATTTCATGCCTGCTTCCATAGCCTTCTTTGCAGCGTCTTCTGCCGCGACTTGAGCTGCAAATGGAGTACCTTTACGGCTTCCTTTGAAACCGAGGTGTCCAGCAGAGGACCAAGACACCGTAGCTCCGTTTGGATCTGTCATCGTAACGATCACATTTCCGAAACCAGCTTGGATATAGCAGTTCCCTTGAGGAACGTTTCTTTTAACTTTTTTCTTAGCAACTGTTTTTTTGTTATCAGTATTCATTTCTCAGCTACCTTTATACGGCTTTTTTCTTGTTAGCTACCGTCTTCTTAGGTCCTTTACGAGTGCGTGCATTAGAACGAGTGTTCTGACCACGAACTGGCAAGCCTTTACGATGACGAATGCCACGGAAGCAATTGAGGTCCATAAGACGCTTGATAGACAAACCGATTTCACGACGCAAATCACCTTCAACTTTGAAGTTTTGTTCGATGATTCCGCGGATTTTAGCGATGTGTTCATCAGTAAGCCCCTCAGTTCTCAATTCATGAGGAATTCCTACTTGTTTACAAATCATAGCCGCACGTGGACGGCCAATGCCGTAGATATAAGTCAAAGCGATTTCTACTCGCTTATTTCTAGGTAAGTCGACACCAAGAATACGTGCCATGATTAGCCCTGCCTTTGCTTATGTTTAGGGTTTTCACAGATAACGCGAATAACGCCTTTTCTTTTGATAACTTTACACTTATTACAGATTTTTTTAACTGATGGTCTTACTTTCATAATGTCTTCCCATACTTGCTATATTTTTCGCCCCCAAAATGAGGCGTAAATTCCAGCAAAAATACAAACGCGGTTCGGCACGCTAACACCGAGAACCATTAAAGTCTAGAGATAAAACAATACAGCAGCCTACTTTATTATTTTTTCGATCTCTTTATAGACTTCCTCGGTGCCTCTATTACCGTCCACTTCGATGTACTTCCCTGATTTTTTATAAAATTCTTTTAGTGGGCTTGTGAATTCTTGATAGGTTTTGAGGCGAGTTTCAATCACCTCGGCTTTGTCATCATTCCTTTGAATGACTTCGCCACCGCAATTATCACATACACCTTCTACTTTAGAAGGCTTACTGACGATATGGTAAACAGCCCCGCAATTTTTACAAACGCGTCTACCCGTCAAACGATCCATTAAAATCGCCATTGGAACTTCCAAAAAGATGGCTTTTCCAATGGAGAAGTTCATTTTATTCAATAATTCATCTAGAGCTTCTGCCTGCGCAGTCGTTCTAGGAAAGCCGTCCAAAATAAAGTTTTTTACACCTTTTTGGAGGACCTCTTCAACCATGCCGATAACGATGCTATCTGGCACAAGTTGGCCCTTATCCATATACTCTTGGGCTTTTTTCCCTAGGGCTGTTTGTCCTTTGATTGCTGCTCGGAACAAATCACCTGTGCTGATCTGTGTCATTCCCATGCGCGCAATCAAAAGTTCAGACTGAGTACCTTTACCGGCCCCTGGGGCACCAAAGAGGATCACGTTCATTAGAACTGAACCCTTCTGCTGCGGATCTTAGCTCCCTTAAGGAAGCCCTCATATTTTTGAGTGATCATGTGAGACTGGATTTGTTGAGCCGTATCCAAAGCGACACCCACCAAGATCAACAGGCTTGTTCCACCGAAGTAGAAAGGCACGTTGAATTGGCTTGCCATAATACCTGGCAAGATACAGATCGTGCTAAGGTAGATACAACCAAGAACGTTTACGCGCTCAAGAACTTTTTGGATATAGTCAGCTGTGCTCTTACCAGCGCGAACGCCAGGAACGAAACCGCCATATTTCTTGAGGTTGTCAGCTACGTCGTTTGGATTGAATACGATCTCTGTATAGAAGAAAGAGAAGAATACAATCAAAGCCACGAACATGATGTTGAAGATCGTGCCTGAAGGATTCAAAGAATCTTGCAAAGACTTCAACCATGGTGTGTTCACAAACTGAGCCATTGTTGCTGGGAACATCAACAAGGAGCTTGCGAAAATTGGCGGAATAACGCCAGAGAAATTGATTTTAATTGGCAAGTGGCTTGTTGGAGTTTGCATAGACTGCATTCCGCCGCCGCCTTGTCTTTGAGAGTATTGTACAGTGATGCGACGTTGAGCTACTTCCATGTAAATAACTGCTGCGATGATCGCAACCATGAAAGCCACCAACAAAAGAACCAAGGCAAAACGCATTTCACCAGTACGAACTAGTTCCCAAAGTTTTTGAGCTCCACCAGGGATAGCCGCAGCGATACCTGTGAAGATGATCAAAGATGAACCGTTACCGATTCCTCTTTCAGTGATTTGCTCACCCAACCACATGATGAAGCAAGTACCTGCTGTCAATGTGATGATAGTCATAAGTTGGAATGGCAAGAATGCCACAGTTGGAGCCACAACAAGAGGGTGTCCATCTGGGCTTGTAGAATTCATCAACCAGCTGCTGATACCGTAGCCCTGAACAACTGCCAAGGCTACTGTTGCATAGCGTGTATACTGATTGATCTTACGACGTCCCTGCTCCCCTTCTTTCTTCAACGCTTCCAAGTATGGAATCGCCGAAGTCAAAAGTTGGAAAATGATGGAAGCAGAGATGTACGGCATGATTCCCAATGCAAAAACGCTGAATTGGGAGAGAGCACCACCCGTGAAGGTATTAAACAATCCAAAGATCCCTTGGCTTTGTGCTTGGAAGAACTGAAGTACGGCGCCGCCATCAACTCCAGGAGTTGGGACGTGCACACCAATTCTGTAGATAGCTAACATAGCCAACGTGAACAAGATGCGTTTACGAAGATCCGAATTCTTTGCGATGCTCTCAATTGCAGACACTACTTAATTACCTCGACTTTGCCGCCAGCAGCTTCAATAGCTTTCTTAGCGCTTTCTGAAAATTTATGAGCTTTTACAGTCAAAGCTGCTTTTAGCTCACCATTTCCCAAAATCTTAACCGCGCCGCCATTGATAAGGCCAGCTTGGTGAAGAGTTTCAGGAGTTACCTCTCCAGAAAATTTAGCAAGTTGTGATAAATTAACAATCTCAAATTTGTTAGCAAACGCGACGTTGCTAAAACCAAATTTAGGTAGGCGACGGTGCAAAGGCGTTTGACCACCCTCGAAACCGCGGCGTACACGGCCACCAGTACGAGCCAATTGACCCTTGTGACCTTTTGTCGCAGTGCCACCCATACCAGAACCGATACCACGACCGATTCTTTTTGGGCTGTGCTTAGATCCCGCTTTGGGAGCAAGTGTTTTAAGCAAGCTCATGGATTACCCCTTAACTTCAACATCAACAAGATGCTGAACTTTCATAATGTTACCACGAGCAGCAGGAGAATCTTTCACTTCTACTGTGTGATGACGTCTCTTCAAACCAAGGACGCGAACTGCATCTTTTTGATCTTGAGTGCAGCCGATCGTTGATCTTTTCAATGTAACAACAAATGTTTTAGCCATATTTGCCACCGTTCCGATTAAAGCTGTTTCAACTGCTTTAAGCCGTCGATTGTTGCTCTTACCGCGTTGTGTGGGTTACGAGTACCAACACACTTAGTAAGAATGTCTTTTACGCCAACAGACTCAAGAACTGCACGCACCGCGCCACCAGCGATAACGCCAGTACCAGGAGCTGCAGGTTTCATGATGACTTTTGCTGCGCCGAATTTACCGATAACTTCGTGAGGGATTGTACGTCCTTCTTTCAAAGCTACAGACTTAGCAGACTTCTTTGCAGATCTGCTTGCCTTACCGATAGCCTCAGGAACTTCGCCTGCTTTACCAGAGCCGAAACCTACGTCTCCAGCTTTATTTCCAACAACTACGAGAGCTGCGAAAGAGAAGCGACGACCACCCTTAACAACTTTTGTTACGCGGTTGATCGCAACTACACGCTCTTCTAATTCAGCTGCTTGAGCTTGAACTTTCTCCACACATCACTCCTTAGAAATTAAGGCCGCCCTCACGAGCGCCTTCTGCTAGAGATTTAACACGGCCGTGGTAAAGGTATCCGTTACGATCGAAAACCACGTCTTTGATATTTTTAGAAACTGCTGCTTTAGCCGCTTCCATACCAACAAGCTTCGCCATCTCAACACCAGATTTGTCCTCTTTACCAAGAGAAGAAACAGCTACCAAAGTAGTGCCGTCTACGTCGTTGATGATCTGAGCGTACATGTGCTTGCCGCTACGGAATACGCAAAGACGAGGTCTGTCCGCAGTACCGTTTACAGTCTTGCGGATTCTGATTTTCTTTTTGAGGCGATTAACTTTTCTGTCGCTTGTATGCTTATTGAATTTTAATTTCATTTTCTACCTCAATTATTTACCAGCCGACTTACCAGCTTTACGTCTGATATGCTCACCAGCGTAACGAACACCTTTCGCAAGGTAAGGCTCTGGCGGACGGAATGAACGGATTTTAGCCGCTACTTGTCCAACCAACTCTTTACTTGGGCCAGTGATAGAGATGTTAGTTTGCTTATCAACTTTAATTTCGATTCCTTCAGGGATATCGAAGATCACAGGATGAGAGAAACCCAAAGAGAGTTCCAATTTTTTGCCGGCTACGTTTGCACGGTAACCAACCCCATGAAGTTCCAAACCTCTAGAGAAACCTTTAGTCACGCCAGTCACAGCGTTTTGAATAAGAGCTCTGTAAAGACCGTGCAATGCGCGGCTTTCTTTAGAGTCATCTTTGCGAGTCAAAACAACTTTGCTACCTTCTACTTTCGCAGAGATCGCTGGCTGCATGCCAATTTTCAAAGAGCTTTTTGCACCTTTAACGATGACTTCGTTAGCAGGTGAAACGCTTACTTGTACTGTGTTATCAAAAACAACGGGTGCTTTTCCAATACGAGACATAATTCACCTACCAAAGTGTGCAAAGCAATTCACCGCCGAGGTTTTGCTCAGCAGCTTGTTTTGCGCTCATGATTCCCTTGCTTGTGCTAAGGATGGACATACCCATACCAGAGCGAACAACAGGAACCTTGTCAGATTTAACATAAACTCTGCGGCCTGGTCTGCTCACGCGATCAATAGAATTGATAGCGTGGTTACCCGCCTCATCGTACTTCAAATAAACACGCATGATGCCTTGTTTGCTATCTTTCGCTACTTTGAAGCTTCTGATGAAGCCTTCGTTCGCTAGGATTTGAGCAATACCAGCTCTCACTTTAGAAGCAGGAAGATCCACTTTTTCGTGTTTCGCTGCTCCTGCGTTTCTGATCATTGTAAGAAATTGAGAAATTGTATCCATCTATAACCTCTTACCAGCTAGCTTTCGTTACGCCAGGCAATTTACCATCAAGAGCCAATTGTCTGAAGGCAATACGAGACAAACCAAACTTTCTGTAGTTACCACGAGGGCGACCAGAAATCTCACAACGTGTGATCACGCGGTTTGGATTTGTATTTTTAGGAAGAGATTGCAACTTCTTACGTGCAGTTGCTCTTTCTTCTTCAGAAAGCTTCATATCAACAGCTTTCTCTCTAAGCTCTTTTCTGTATTGAGCGTATCTCTTAGAGAGTTCTTTTCTTTTGTTATTTTTTTCAATACTTGCTTTACGAGCCACTTGACACCCTCTTACTTTCTGAAGGGCATGCCAAGTGCTTCAAGAAGCGCTCTGCCCTCTGCATCGTTTTTCGCAGTTGTACAGATAGTGATATTCATTCCGCGTACTTTATCTACTTTATCGTAGTTGATTTCCGGGAACACGATTTGCTCTTTCAAGCCCATGTTGTAATTACCACGGCCGTCGAAACCTTTATTTGGCAAACCGCGGAAGTCTCTTACGCGAGGAAGTGCCAAAGTGTTCAAACGATCCATGAAAGACCACATTCTCTCTCTTCTCAATGTCACACGAACACCCAATGGGATGCCAGCACGCAATTTGAAGTTAGAGATAGCTTTTTTAGCTTTAGTGATAACAGCTTTTTGACCAGTGATCGCAGTGATCTCGTCAACAACTGTGTTCAAAATTTTTGGATTTTGAACAGCTTCGCTCAAGCACACGCTAAGAGTAATTTTCTCCAAGCGAGGAACTTGCATCACGTTCTTAGCTCCCAATTGCTTCATAAGAGCGGGAGCGATCTCTTTTTGATATTTATTTTGTAAGCGATTCATCTCATCACCCCTTATAGAACTTCCGGAGCCAAAGATACGATCTTAACGAACGACTTTGCTCTCAATTCTCTGGCTACTGGGCCAAAGATACGTGTTCCAATTGGTTCTTTAGAAGCGTTGATAAGAACTGCAGAGTTGTCATCGAAACGGATGTAAGATCCGTCTGGACGACGAAGTTTTTGAACAGTTCTAACAACAACAGCTTTAGCTACGTCACCTTTTTTAACTTTAGCGTTTGGCAAAGCTTCTTTGATAGAAACAACGATAATGTCGCCGATAGAAGCAACACGACGTTTAGAACCACCAAGAACCTTTACGCACATAACTTCTTTAGCGCCAGAGTTGTCAGCTACATTGAGTCTAGTTTGCATTTGAATCATGTCAGCCTCCCCTTACGCCTTCGCCGTTTCAACGACTTCAGCCAAAGTCCAACGCTTAGTTTTGCTAAGAGGGCGTGTTTCACGGATCTTAACGATGTCACCAATTTTAGCTTGGTTCTTCTCGTCATGAGCCTTGAACACAGATGTCTTCTTAACGTACTTACCGTATTTTGGATGTTTCACCATGCGGTAGATGAGGACAGAGATAGTTTTATCCATCTTGTCACTGATAACTTCACCTACGACTTCAATTTTACGTCCTCTAGTATTAGTTTCAGTTGCCATTCTCTACCTCTATCTCGCCACTTTTTTAACGATCGCTGTGTTGATTTTAGCGATGTTGCGACGAAGATTACGAATCTCGATTGGATTAGAAAGTTGACCAATTGAGTTCTTAATACGTGCTTGGAACAACTCTTCAGAAAGAGCTGCTCTTTTCTTCTTCAATTCAGTTACAGAAAGATCTTTAATCTCTACGAACTTCATACAACTACTCCCTCACCAAGAAACGAGTTTTGAAAGGAAGTTTGTGAGCTGCGCGTTCGAAAGCTTCTTTAGCTTGCTCACGAGTCACACCGTTCATTTCGAAAAGAACTTTTCCAGGAAGAACGCGTGCTACCCACAACTCCGGATTACCTTTACCGCTACCCATACGAGTTTCAGCAGGTTTCTTAGTTACTGGGATGTTCGGGAACACACGGCACCAGATTTTACCACCACGTTTTACTGAACGTGAGATAGCAATACGACCAGCTTCCAACTGACGAGCAGTCAAGCGGCCTTCCTCGATAGCTTGAAGACCGTAGTCTCCGAAATCGAGGTTAGCACCTCTTACTGCAAAGCCAGTAGCGCGGCCTACAAATTGTTTACGCCATTTTACTCTTTTAGGACTTAACACGACCTGCCTCCTCAACTTCGCGAGCAGATAAGATATCGCCTTTATAGATCCATACTTTCAATCCGATGATTCCGTATGCAGTCAAAGCTTCAGCAGTACCGTAGTCGATATCTGCACGCAATGTATGAAGAGGAACGCTCTTCTCATTGTACCACTCTGAACGAGCAATCTCGGCTCCATCAAGACGTCCTGAAACACGGATCTTGATACCTCTCACGCCGCCTTTGATAGCAGCTGCAATAGCTTTTTTAAGTGCTCTTCTCCAAGAGATACGTTTCTCAAGTTGTTGAGCAATGCTCTCAGCAACGAGCTGAGCATCGAGGTCTGGCTTGCGCACTTCTTGGATGCTCAAGAAAACTTCGTTGGGTGTAAGTTTTTGAACTTCCGCTTTAAGAGCGTCAATACCAGTACCTTTTTTACCAATTACAACACCTGGGCGCGCAGTAGAGATGATGATTTTAATCTTCTTCGCTGCACGTTCCATTTCAATTTTCGCAACACCCGCGTGTTTGAGCTTAGTTTTCAAATACTTTCTCAAACGGATGTCTTCGTGGAGATTGTCAAAATATTGTTGACCCTTCGCATACCAGCGAGAATCCCAAGTTCTGATAACACCAACTCTTAGACCAATTGGATTAACCTTTTGTCCCACGACTATTTCTCCTCGAGTACTACGTTAATGTGGCTGGTCTTCTTACGAACGCCGAACGCGCGACCTTGTGCACGAGGACGGAATCTTTTAAGAACGGGACCTTGATCAACCCAGATAGCTTTAACGTAAAGGCTATCTACGTCCATAACCTTTTTGTATTCAGCGTTAGCTACCGCAGATTCGATCAATTTTTTGATCATTCCAGCAGTTTTTTTGTTCAAGAAAGTAAGAGTTTTAACTGCGTCGTTTACGTCTTTACCGCGAACGAGGTCAGCAACCAATCTTGCTTTTTGAGCACCTACTCTTGCATATTTCAAGCTTGCTTTAACTTCCATTATCAACCTCTATTACTTCTTCGCAGCAGCAGGAGCAGCAGCTTTCTTCTCGGCATGACCGTGGAAAGTTCTTGTTGGAGCAAACTCACCGAGTTTGTGACCAATCATGTTCTCAGTGATGTACACTGGAACGAACTTTCTTCCGTTATGAACTGCGAAAGTGAGTCCAATTGCCTCTGGAAGAATTGTTGAGCGGCGAGACCAAGTTTTAATAACTTTCTTATCATTTTTTTCGATCGCATGGTCGATTTTCTTTTGTAGAGAAATATCAACAAATGGACCTTTCTTAATTGAGCGTGCCACCTTTTACTCCTACTTACGTCTCTTGATGATTGAAGAGTTGGTTCTCTTATTGTTTCTAGTTTTGTAACCTTTACATGGTTGACCCCATGGAGTTACAGGATGATGACCTTTACCAACACCCTCACCACCACCGAGAGGATGGTCAACTGGGTTCATCGCCATACCGCGAACGCCAGGACGGATACCTCTCCAACGAGAGCGACCTGCTTTACCAAGAGAGATGTTCTCGTTATCAGTGTTACCAACTTGACCGATTGAAGCTTTACATACAGAGAGAACTTGCTTCAATTCACCAGAAGGCATACGGATTTGGCAGTATTGTTCACCTTTACCAGCCAATGTCGCGCTAGCACCAGCGCCTCTGCACACTTGACCACCTTTACCAGGACGCAATTCGATGTTGTGAATTACTGTACCTACAGGGATCGCAGAAAGAGGAAGCGAGTTACCAGGCTTAATATCTGCAGAAGCAGAAGCAACAACTGTATCACCTACATTCAAGCCCACTGGAGCAATGATGTAAGCTTTTTCACCGTCTGCATAGCTAAGCAAAGCAATACGGCAAGTTCTGTTTGGATCGTACTCGATCGCAGCAACTTTAGCTGGAACTTCTAGCTTGTTACGTTTGAAATCAACCAAACGATATCTTCTCTTATGACCACCACCTTGGTGACGGATCGTGATTTGACCATGGTTGTTTCTCGCCGCTTTTTTCTTAAGCGGAGCCAACAAAGACTTCTCTGGAGTTGTCTTTGTGATTTCAGAGAAATCAAAACCAGTCATTCCTCTGCGACCATGAGAGCGTGGGGCGAATGTTCTGATACCCATCTTTATACTCCCTCAAAAAGAGCGATCTTCTCACCTTCAACAAGCTTAACGTAAGCTTTTTTCCAGTAAGGGACCTTAGTTAATCCAAATTTAGTGTACTTCGCATGACCGCGGCAGATGCTTGTTCTAACGCTGTCAACTTTCACTTTGAAGTTCTTTTCAACAGCAGCTTTGATGTCTGTTTTAGTAGACTTCAAATCTACTTCGAACACGTACACGCCAGCAGCGTTGTGATAAGTATTTTTCTCAGTAATGAGAGGCGCTTTAATTACTTGTTTCATTACGCTTTCTCCAATGAGCAACGATCTACGATTTTTGCTACTGAATCTTTAGTGATTACTGCAGCGTCGTATTTCAATAGATCGAATACGTTCAAACCTTCTACTGGGAAGTATTTGAAAGATTGCAAGTTTTTAGATGCACGGTTGAACTTTTCGTTCACAGTCGCATCAACCAATACAGCTTTTGTAAGACCGAATGCTTTCAAACGCTTGTTAAGCTCAGCTGTTTTTCCTTCAGATTGCATGCTGTCTACGATGAACAACTTGCCTTCTTTTTGAAGGTGAGAAAGAGCCATGCTCAAACCCAAACGACGAACTTTTTTAGGCAATACGAAAGCGTAGCTGCGAGGTTGTGGACCGAACATAGTACCACCACCAGGCATCAAAGGAGAACGGCTAGAACCTTGACGAGCTCCACCAGTACCTTTTTGTTTGAAAGGCTTCTTACCACCACCAGACACAAGACCTTTAGTCTTTGTCATGTGTGTACCTTGACGACGAGCCGCCAATTGCCATTGAACTACAGTGTGAAGAACTTCCTTTTTAACAGGAGCTTCGAACACGTCAGCAGCCAATTCAACTGATCCAACTTTTTCTTTTTTCCAGTTTAATACGTTTACTGTTGCCATACTATTCTCTCACCAACTTAACCAAAGTGTTTCTAGCACCAGGAACTGGTCCCTTAACCATAAGAACGTTCTCGTCAGCAAGAACTTGAACGATCTCTACGTTGCGAACAGTAACTGTCTCAGCACCCAAGTGACCTGGGAATTTCTTACCCGGCATTACACGACCTGGCCAAGTTCTGTTACCAGAAGAACCAGGACGACGGTGGAACTTAGAACCGTGGGCAGCAGGACCACCCGCGAAGTTCCAACGCTTCATTGAACCCGCAAAACCTTTACCTTTAGATTTAGAAGTGATTTTTACGAAATCACCTTTAACCAAAGAGTCGATAGAGATTTGCGCGCCAACAGAAGCACCTTCAGGAAGAGCTTGACGAAGTTCTTTTACGAACTGAGCGCCATTCTCGAAGCCAGCTTTATTAAGGTGACCTTTTTCTGCTTTGTTAGAGTTTTTTGCTTTTTTTGGTTTGCAAGCCAATTGAAGAGCTTCATAACCATCAACTTCGTTTGTTTTGATTTGTGCAACAAACCAAGGCTCATAACGAAGTACTGTTACAGGAACGGCCTCACCTTGCTCATTATAGATGGTAGCCATGCCTTCTTTGAATGCGAACAGGCCATTCAGCTTAAGGCCTTGCTCATTTGTATTTGTAGTTTGTGTAGTTTCGCTCACTTGTTACTCCTAGATCGCTGAAAGTTTAATTTCAACATCAACACCAGCAGAGAGGTCGAGTTTCATGAGCTGATCGACAGTCTGTTGTGTGGGTTCTAAAATATCGAGCATACGCTTGTGAGTTCTTACCTCAAACTGCTCACGAGATTTTTTATCAACGTGAGGAGAGCGCAATACAGTGTAACGATTGATGCGAGTTGGCAAGGGGATAGGACCCGCAACCTTTGCGCCTGTACGACGAGCAGTCTCAACGATTTCTTTCGTCGACTGATCAAGCAATTTATGATCGAATGCCTTCAATCTGATTCTAATCTTCTGACTTTGCATAATGGACACTTCTCTTCTTTTTATAAAGTAGCGTAATTACTAGCAAATTTGTTAAAAAATAACGTCAATATCCCATCGAAAACTTGCCCCGAATTAGCCCTTGCGGCCGTGAAATCACCCAATGCGGGGGGTTTTTTGTAGATTTAGACGTCACGAGTGCGCGATTATGCGCAACAAAAAAAACATTGTCAAAGGGAAATATTATTTTTTTGAGGGATGTTTAGAAAGTCCGATTTCGAGGCGCAACCCCAGTAAAAAGGATATGGCGCCCGTTCAAAAAGCCTCTAGTAGCGGCCCATCTTATGAAGGATTTCCGCGCGTGCTTTCGCAGGAACCGGAGCGTACTCCAAGAACTCCATACTAAAGCTTGCACGCCCCTGACTGATACTGCGCACGTTCGTCGCATAACCAAACAGGTTCGCCAACGGAGCTTCCGCAGAAATAACCTGCCCGCCGCCCACTTTTGCATTCATTGTGAGGATTTTTCCACGACGTGAATTAAGATCCCCAACCACGTTACCTACGAATTCATCAGGGCAAGTCACTTCAAGCTTAAAGATAGGCTCTAGAAGCTCTACAGTGGCTTTCTTAACAGCATCCCGGAACGCCAAAGACGCTGCCGCCTTAAAGGCCATTTCCGTAGAAGCCTCAGGACGCACTTCCACAGAGTTCAAAGTCCCGCGAATACCCAGCATTGAATAGCTCGCCAGAGGTCCAACCTCAGCGGCCTCTTTAAAGCCGCTCTCAACTGCCTTTAAGAAAGGAGCTGTAAATTCCTTGGACACGGAAACTTTTGATTGGAACTGAATGCCGTCATGCTGATTGATCGGATCGATCGTCAAAGAAACTTTTGCATAGTTCGCTTCGCCGGCGATCTCACGTTCATACACGTGCTCAGCCGTCGCAGAACCAGAAATAGTCTCGCGATAAGAAACCTGCGGATTCCCCACGTTTGCTTGAACTTTATGTTCACGCAAAAGACGATCCACGAGGATTTCCAAGTGCAACTCACCCATTCCCGAAAGAAGAATTTGTCCTGTCTCAGGATCTGTTTTCACGCGACAAGAAGGATCTTCCTTGCCGAGCTTTTCCAAACCTTGAAGCATTTTTTCCTGGTCTGCCGAAGACTTTGCTTCGATCGCCACAGAAATAACAGGCTCAGGGAATGTGATGGATTCAAGAACAACAGCGTGCGATGTCTCGCAAAGAGTATCGCCCGTAGCAGTGAACTTCAGGCCGACAACAGCACCGATATCACCCGCTTTTAATCCCGTGATTTCTTCACGAGAGTTTGCGTGCATTTTCACAAGCTTTTGGATGCGCTCTTTTTTCTCTGTACGAGGATTCAAAAGCTGGTCGCCCACTTTCACTTCGCCAGAGTACACACGGATATAAGTCAAAGTTCCCGCAAACGGATCATTGGCAATTTTGAACGCCAACGCTGCGGTATGCGCATCGAAATCAGTCTTACACACGATTTCTTTTTCAGGCTTTTGTGGATCATGACCAATGATATCTGGAACTTCAATTGGAGACGGAAGATAGTCGATCACACCGTCAAGCAGAGGCTGAACGCCTTTGTTTTTGAAGGCAGCTCCGCAGAATACGGGGAACGCCTTCAACTCTAGAGTTCCCTTACGAAGAGCCCGTTTCAATTCTGCGACTGAAACCTCTTCTCCGTTAAGATACTTCTCAAGAAGAGCATCTTCAAACTCAACGATCTTCTCAATGACTTCAGTGCGGAAGCGCGCGACTTCTTCTTTCATGTCATTGGGAACATCGGTAACTTCGAAATGGTCACCCATTCCGGATTGATCCCACATGTACGCTCTGTTCTCGAGCAAATCGACAACGCCGCGGAATGTGTCTTCAACTCCGATAGGAACTTGAACAGGGATTGGATTCGCATTGAGTTTGTCTTTGATTGTCCCATAAGACATCACAAAGTCAGCACCCACACGGTCCATTTTATTGACGAAACAAATTCTTGGAACTTTGTATTTGTCAGCTTGTTTCCAAACAGTTTCGGACTGAGGCTCGACACCGTTTACACCGTCGAAAACAGCAATAGCACCATCGAGAACGCGCAAAGAACGCTCAACTTCAATCGTGAAGTCAACGTGCCCCGGAGTATCGATGATGTTGATTCTGTGATCTTTCCAGAACGCCATGGTCGCAGCAGATGTGATAGTGATACCACGCTCTTGCTCTTGAACCATCCAGTCCATGGTAGCATCGCCATCATGGACTTCGCCGATTTTATGACTTTTACCTGTATAGTAAAGAATACGTTCGGTGGTGGTCGTCTTACCGGCATCGATGTGAGCCATGATGCCGATATTACGAGTGTACTTGAGATCAGCTACAACTTTAGGATCTTTAGCTGACATGAATACAGATTACCAATTGTAGTGAGAGAAAGCCTTGTTCGCTTCAGCCATTCTGTGAACATCGTCTTTCTTCTTAATAGAGTTACCTCTATTGTTGTAAGCGTCGATGAATTCACCAGCCAAGCGTTTAGCCATATCTTTTTCGCCACGCTCGCGTGAGTACTCAACTAACCATCTCATAGCAAGTGCCAAGCGACGAGAAGGACGTACATCCACAGGAACTTGGTAAGTAGCTCCACCTACACGGCGAGAGCGAACTTCGATAGAAGGCTTAACGTTCTCAAGAGCTTTTTTGAAGATAGACATTGGTTCTTCACCTTGGATCTTACCTTCAAGCTCTTTCAATGCTCCGTAGAAAAGCTTCTGTGCAGTCGCTTTTTTACCTTGGATCATCATTTTGTTTACGAATTTAGCAATTACTAGATCCTTAAAAACGGGATCTGGAATAATTTCTCTTTTAAAGGTCTTTTTACGACGAGACATTTGTCACTACCCCTTATTTCTTAGGTCTCTTAGTACCGTACTTAGAACGACCGCGAAGACGACCGTTTACACCTTGAAGGTCCAATACCCCACGCACGATGTGGTAACGAACACCCGGCAAGTCCTTCACACGACCACCGCGAATCAAAACAACGCTGTGCTCTTGAAGGTTATGGCCGATACCAGGGATGTAAGAGATAACTTCGAAGCCATTTGAAAGACGAACTTTCGCTACTTTACGAAGAGCAGAGTTCGGCTTCTTTGGAGTCGTCGTATAAACACGAGTACAAACACCACGACGCTGAGGGCAAGATGCCAAAGCAGGTGATTTTGTTTGGTTCTTTTGAACAGTACGCTCACTTTTGATGAGCTGGTTAATTGTTGGCACTTTAATACCCCTTATAACAATTATTCGAATCCTGGACGCTGGAACTTACATTTGCCTAGCACCCAGGTCAAGACTTTGTTGTTAAATTTATATTTCTCTACAAAAAGGGGCGTGAGTTCCCCTTTTTGTTATTTTTTCACTCTTTCGACTAACCTTGGTGAGGTTGAGTTGAAGTCGCCATACCCGGCAATGCTACGAAAGCCGTATCGTCGTCTTCAGCTACAGACACTTTCCAACGTTTGTACGAAGTCAAACCAGTTCCCGCAGGGATCAAGCGACCCATAATGATGTTCTCTTTCAGGCCACGCAAATGGTCTGTACGAGAATTGATCGCCGCCTCTGTGAGGACTTTCGTCGTTTCTTGGAATGATGCTGCAGAAATCCAGCTGTCAGTGCTCAAAGAAACTTTCGTAATACCTAGAAGAAGCGGGCTGCATGTAGCAGGTTGTCCGCCTTCACGGTTGATACGATCATTTTCTTCGTCGAAAGCATATCTCTCAACTTGTTCACCCGCCAAGAAACGGCTGTCACCAGCGTCTCTGATTTCTACTTTACGTAGCATTTGGCGAACGATCACTTCGATGTGCTTATCGTTGATACCAACCCCTTGAAGTCTGTAAACTTCTTGGATTTCATTCACAAGGTATGCAGACAAGGCCTTCGCACCCAGAACCGCCAGAATGTCATGAGGATTTGTTGGACCATCCATCAAAGCCTCACCGGCTCTTACGTACTCACCTTCTCTTACAGCAACGTGCTTACCTTTAGGGATGAGGTATTCTTTTTGCTCACCCACTTCAGGAGTAACGATCACACGTTGTTTACCTTTCACGTCTTTACCGAATGTCACGTAACCATCGATCTCAGAGATGATAGCTGCTTCTTTCGGTTTACGAGCTTCAAACAATTCAGCAACGCGCGGTAGACCCCCCGTGATATCCTTCGTTTTCGAAGCTTCACGGTGCATCTTCGCGATAACGTCACCGGCATGAACTTCCTGTTGGTCAGAAACCAGAAGCTGTGCACCCACTGGGATTAAGTATCTCGCAGGGATATCACGGCCAGGAAGATTCAATGTCTTACCAGCGCCATCGACAAGGAATACTGTCGGCTTAATGTCAGAAGACTTAGACTCCATGATAACTTTGGTCGCGAAACCAGTTACCGCGTCGACTTGCTCCTGCATTGTAGAACCTTCTTCGATATCAGAGTATTGGATCTTCGCAGATACTTCCGCGATGATTGGATTCGAATAAGGATCCCACTCAGCAACAGTTTGACCTTTCGTGACTTTTTCACCCTCTTTAAAGTTCAAAACAGCACCGTATACGAGCTTGAAGTTTTCGCGCTCACGACCTGTTTCGTCGATAACAAGGGCAGAACCGTTACGATTCATCACAGTCAACTTACCGTTACGGTTTGTCACTGCATGAACGTTTACAAGTTTAATTGTACCATCGTGACGAGTCGTATGAACTGATTGCTCAACCGCACGAGAAGCCGCACCACCCAAGTGGAACGTTCTCATTGTCAACTGAGTACCAGGCTCACCGATAGATTGTGCAGC
The DNA here is from genome assembly GCF_030169785.1 of Bdellovibrio sp. 22V. Classification (NCBI taxonomy): domain Bacteria; kingdom Pseudomonadati; phylum Bdellovibrionota; class Bdellovibrionia; order Bdellovibrionales; family Pseudobdellovibrionaceae; genus Bdellovibrio; species Bdellovibrio bacteriopascens. The sequence goes on along the minus strand of NZ_CP125854.1, from coordinate 1,063,780 downwards.
AATGATACCTACTGTTTCACCAAGGTTCACAGTGTTACCGCGAGACAAGTCACGGCCGTAACATTTCACGCACACGCCACGTTTAGATTTACATGTTAAAGCAGAACGGATTTCAACTTTGTCGATTCCGAGCTCTTCAATTCTCTTAACATCAGACTCTGTCATCTCTTGGCCGGCTCTCACCACCATAGAGTTGTTCATTGGTTCAACAACGTCTTTAAGAGCTGTTCTACCAAGGATACGGTCACCGATGTTTTGGATGATCTCACCAGCTTCATAAACTGGAGTTACTTCCAAACCGTCTTCAGTACCGCAATCGATTTCTGAAACAACAACGTCTTGAGCAACGTCAACCAAACGACGAGTCAAGTAACCAGAGTTCGCTGTTTTCAATGCGGTATCGGCCAAACCTTTACGCGCACCGTGTGTAGAGATGAAGTACTGGATAACTGTCAAACCTTCACGGAAGTTCGCAGTGATCGGAGTTTCGATGATCTCACCAGAAGGTTTCGCCATCAAACCACGCATACCACCGAGCTGACGGATCTGAGCAGCGGAACCACGGGCTCCGGAGTCAGCCATGATGTAGATAGGATTGAATGAAGGTCCTACTACTTCTTTGCCATCAACTACGAAAGTTTGTTTTTCGATCGCGTTCATACCTTCTTTTGCGATCTTGTCACCCGTTTGCGCCCAGATATCCACCACTTTATTGTAGCGCTCACCATCTGTGATCAAACCTTCATCGTACTGCTGTTGGATCTCTGTCACTTGTTTCTCTGCATCAGCGATCATAGTCGCTTTTGCTGCAGGGATCACCATGTCGTCGATACCGATCGACATACCCGCTGCTGTAGAATATTTGAAACCAAGTTCCATGATTTTATCAGCCAAGATACAAGTCGCTTTTGCACCGGCAAGACGGAACGTCTTATCGATCAAAGCTGCGATTTGCTTCTTATTCATTGTTACGTTCACTTCGTTGAACGGAACTTCTTTAGGAACGATGTCAGACAAGATCGAGCGACCTACGGAAGTCTCTTGAACTTTTCCGTTGATACGAACTTTACAAGCCGCTTGCAAGTCAACAAGACCTGTCTCGTAAGCGTACTGCGCTTCTTGAACGCTCGAGAACGCTTTACCAGTTCCTTTTGCGCCAGGACGGATACGAGTCAACCAGTACAAGCCCAACACGATATCTTGTGAAGGGTTGATGATTGGCTTACCGTTCGCCGGAGAAAGGATGTTGTTTGTAGACATCATCAATACGCGAGCTTCAACTTGAGATTCCACAGAAAGTGGAACGTGAACCGCCATTTGGTCACCGTCGAAGTCGGCATTGAACGCCGTACACACTAGAGGGTGCAATTGGATTGCTTTACCTTCGTGAAGTACCGGCTCGAAAGCTTGGATACCAAGTCTGTGAAGAGTTGGCGCACGGTTTAGAAGAACTGGATGTTCTTTAACCACGTCAGCCAAGATATCCCAAACTTCTACTGTCTCTTGATCAACAAGGCGTTTTGCTTGCTTGATTGTCGCAGCCAAACCTTTTTCTTCAAGTTTGTTGTAAACGAATGGCTTGAAAAGCTCCAAAGCCATCTTCTTAGGAAGACCGCATTGGTGAAGTTTCAAAGTTGGACCAACTACGATAACCGAACGGCCAGAGTAGTCGACACGTTTACCCAAAAGGTTTTGACGGAAACGACCTTGCTTACCTTTCAACATATCAGAAAGAGAGCGAAGAGGACGTTTGTTAGGACCAGTGAAAGTCTTACCGCGACGGCCGTTGTCCAACAATGCATCAACCGCTTCTTGCAACATACGTTTTTCGTTGCGGATGATGATGTCCGGAGCGTTCAACTCCTGAAGACGTTTCAAACGGTTGTTACGGTTGATAACACGACGGTAAAGATCGTTTAGATCTGAAGTCGCGAAACGACCACCATCAAGTGGTACCAACGGACGAAGATCCGGAGGAAGAACAGGAAGTGCTTCCAACATCATCCATTCTGGTTTGTTGATAGAGCCTTTGAAAGCCTCAACAACGCGAAGACGCTTCGTCAATTTCTTGATTTGCGCTTCAGATTTCGTGTCTTTCACTTCCATGCGAAGTTTACGAGACAAATATTCAGGATCGATTTTGCGAAGAAGATCACGAACTGCTTCACCGCCCATGCCCGCTTTAAAGCTTGGGCCGAACTCGTTCAAAGCAGCTTGATAAGCTTCTTCAGTCAAAATTTGACCTTCTTCCAATGTTGTATCCATTGGATCGATAACAACGTGCGCTTCACAGTAAAGAACTTTTTCAACGTCTTTCAAAGAAAGGTTGAGCAAGTTACCGATACGAGAAGGCAAAGAGCGCAAGAACCAAATGTGCGCTACAGGAGTTGCCAATTCGATGTGACCAAGGCGCTCACGGCGAACCTTAGTTTGTGTTACTTCAACGCCGCACTTTTCACAGACGACGCCACGGTACTTCATACGTTTATACTTACCGCACAAGCACTCGTAATCCTTGATAGGACCGAAGATTTTCGCACAGAACAAGCCATCACGTTCAGGCTTGAATGTACGATAGTTGATAGTTTCAGGCTTCTTAACTTCACCAAATGACCATTCACGAATCATTTCCGGCGATGCGAGCGAAACGCGAACCGCATCAAACGAAAGTGGATCTTTTGGTTTATCGAAAAAATTCAACAAGTCTCTCAAAGAACACCCCTGTTGTTAAAAATTAAAAATCAATCCTAGTGCTGACCTGGTTCATCGTTTGGAACCACGTCAACTGCTGGCACTTCTTCACCCATACCGTCGTCGCCAAGATCTTCATCTTGATCACGAAGGATGTCGGACTCCATCAACTCCACGTTCAATGCAAGAGACTGAAGCTCTTTCACCAATACGTTGAAGGACTCTGGAAGGCCCGGCTCTAGGATGTTTTCACCTTTCACGATGCTTTCATACATACGCGTTCTTCCTGCCACGTCATCTGACTTAACAGTGAGGAACTCTTGCAATGAATAAGCGGCACCGTAAGCTTCGATCGCCCAAACCTCCATCTCTCCGAGACGCTGACCCCCGAATTGCGCTTTACCGCCAAGAGGTTGTTGCGAAACAAGAGAGTAAGGCCCGATAGAACGAGCGTGGATCTTCTCTTCCACAAGATGGTGAAGTTTCAACATGTACATGATACCCACAGTAACTGGGTTCGTGAACGGCTCACCTGTACGACCGTCAAAGAGGATCGATTTACCAGATGTCGGAACTTGCGCTTTCGTCAACAAGCCCTTCACGTCTGTTTCACGAGCACCGTCGAAGACCGGCGTTCCAACGTGGATACCGTGCTTCATACGAGTTACCATTTGTTTCAATGAAGCATCGTCTGCGCCATCAAGTTTCGCGGAGATTTCTGAATCACTGAAGATATCTTTCATTTCAGTACGAGCATTTTCCGCATTCCATTTTTCAAGGTGTGCAGAAAGCTGTTTACCCAAGTTATGAGCAGCCCAACCCAAGTGAACCTCAAGGATCTGACCGATGTTCATACGAGAAGGAACGCCCAGTGGGTTTAGAACCATGTCAACTGGAGAGCCGTCTGCAAGGTATGGCATGTCTTCAACAGGCAATACTTTAGAAACGACACCCTTATTTCCGTGGCGGCCGGCGAACTTGTCACCGACTTGCATTTTACGTTTAATTGCAACGTAAACTTTGACCATTTTGATCACGCCAGGAGGCAACTCGTCACCTTTGCGGAGACGGTCGATCTTTTCGTTGAACACAAGTTTAACAGCATCAAGTTGGTTGCGAGCATTGTCGATGATCTTGTTCACTTGGAACTCTAGATCTTGCTCAAGAGGGATATAGTTCAACAATTCGAACGGAATTGTTTCGATATCCGCAACTGTGATGGATTGGCCTTTATTAAGAAGCTTTTGGCTTCCGTCTTCGTTCAATAGAACGCCCGTAGTGACTTTACCTACGAGGATATCACGAAGCTTCGAGATCGCGTTATTTTTGATAACGTTTTGCTCAACAGCCAAGTCTTTCTCAAGTTTGCGTTTCTTTTCCTCGATGATAGACGCGAGACGTTCGTCACGATCCGCACCTTCACGAGAGTAAACCTGAGCATCGATCACAGTACCGTAAACGCCTGATGGAGCACGAAGTGATGTATCACGAACGTCGCCTGCTTTTTCACCGAAGATCGCTCTCAAGAGTTTTTCTTCAGGAGAAAGCTGAGTTTCACCTTTAGGAGTTACTTTACCAACAAGGATGAAGCCTGGACGAACTTCCGCACCGATGCGGATGATACCAGAGCTGTCGAGGTCTTTAAGAGCCTCTTCACCGACGTTAGCGATATCGCGAGTGATCTCTTCCTTACCAAGCTTTGTATCACGAGCCACACACTCGAATTCTTCGATGTGGATGGAAGTGTAAACGTCGTCTTTCAACAAACGTTCAGAAATAAGGATGGAGTCCTCGAAGTTGTAACCTTGCCAAGGAGTGAACGCCACTAGGATGTTTTGACCTAGAGCCAACTCACCAAGCTCTGTAGAAGGACCGTCAGCGATGATGTCGCCTTTAGAAACCTTGTCACCTACAGTTACGATTGGTTTTTGGTTAAAGCATGTATTTTGATTTGTACGTTGGTACTTCGTGAGGTTGTAGATGTCTACGTTCGCACCAAGCTCCCCGCCTTTTGCAAAACGGCGAACAACGATACGAGATGCATCGACTTCTTCAACGATACCGTCGTTTTGCGCAACAACGGATGTACCAGAATCACGAGCTACCAAACGCTCTACGCCTGTACCAACAAGTGGTGCGCGAGAACGCAACAATGGAACCGCTTGACGTTGCATGTTCGATCCCATCAACGCACGGTTGGCGTCGTCATGCTCAAGGAATGGGATCAAAGAAGCCGCGATAGAAACGAGTTGCGATGGAGAAACGTCCATCAAAGCAACTTTGTCTTTATCAACGATTTCGTACTCACCGTCACGACGAGTGATCGTCGTTGCAGTTTGGATAGCTTTGTTACCAGCTTCATCACGAGCCGCAGGAGCAATGTAGTGACCTGCTTCTTCCAAAGCTGACAAGTAGTTGATGTCTTTAGAAACAGCACCTTGATCAACTTTACGATACGGAGTCTCAATGAAACCGTAGTTGTTGATACGAGCGTAAGTCGCCAAAGATGCGATCAAACCGATGTTTGGACCCTCTGGAGTTTCGATCGGGCAGATACGACCGTAGTGCGTAGGATGTACGTCACGTACTTCGAAACCGGCACGGTCACGAGTCAAACCACCAGGGCCGAGAGCTGACAAACGACGTTTGTGAGTGATCTCTGACAATGGGTTTGTTTGGTCCATGAACTGAGACAATTGAGAAGAGCCGAAGAATTCTTTAACAACCGCGTTCACTGGTTTCGCGTTGACTAGATCGTGAGGCATCATCGTCTCAACATCTTGAAGAGACATACGTTCACGGATCGCGCGCTCCATACGAACTAGACCGATACGGTATTGGTTCTCAAGCAACTCACCTACAGAACGAACACGACGGTTACCCAAGTGATCGATATCATCGATAACGCCGCGACCGTTTTTAAGGTCGATCAAAGTTTTAATAGTGCTCAAGATATCTTTGTGAGTGAGTGTTCTGTGTGAAGGAGGGCACTCATCCATAGAAATACCGAATCTGTGGTTGATCTTAATACGACCTACCTCAGACAAATCGTAAGTTTCTGGATCGAAGAACAAACGACCGAAGAACGTCGTAGCCGCTTCCAAAGTTGGAGGCTCACCAGGACGAAGGCGTTTGTAGATCTCAACAAGAGATTCTTCTTTGTTAGTCACTTTATCTACTAACAATGTGTTGCGAAGGTAAGGACCTACTGTCAAACCGTCGAAGAAGATCATGAAGAAACGGTCAATGCCCGCCTCGATGGATCTCTTGATGATTGCAGAGTTCAACTCGGCATTGGCGTCAGCGATGATCTCACCCGTAGATTCATCGATAAGAGGTTTCGCCAAAACTTTTCCATCAAGATCGTCTGGCTGAACTTCAAGCTCAGTGATGTTGAGGTCTTTGATTTTCTTAACGATCGCACGAGTGATACGACGACCTGCTTTAACAAGCGCCTCACCTGATTTTGGATCGATGATGTCAGTCAATGCTCTTTGACCCGACATACGCTCGATATCAAGTTTACGATAAAGCTTTCCAGATTTTACGTAAACTTCGTCGAGGTCGTAGAAGTACTCAAGAAGTTGCTCAGTGTTGTAACCAAGAGCTTTCAAGAGGATTGTCACAGGGAATTTACGACGACGGTCGATACGTACGTGGATAAGATCTTTTTGATCGAATTCAGCATCCAACCAAGAACCACGGTACGGAATCACACGTGCAGAGTAAATCAATTTACCAGAAGCATTGTTCTTACCACCATCGTGGTCGAAGAACACACCTGGAGAACGGTGCAACTGAGAAACAACAACGCGCTCAGTACCGTTGATGATGAAAGAACCGTTCGCAGTCATAAGAGGAATTTCACCGAGGTAAACTTCTTGCTCTTTTACGTCACGGATGCTGCGTGCTTCAGTTTCTTCATCAACATCGAATACGATCAAACGAAGAGTCACCTTGATTGGAGCAGCGAAAGTCATACCACGCTGACGGCACTCGTCCACATCGTACTTAGCTGGCTCTAGAGTGTAAGAGACAAACTCAAGGCTTGCTGTGTTGTTGAAATCTGTAATTGGGAATACAGATTTGAAAACGCCATTGAGACCCGCATCGCCACGGCGATCTGGATCCATATCTTTTTGAATGAAAGCTTCGTAAGAAGATTTCTGCAATTCAATCAGATTTGGGATATCAATGACCTGCTTGTTTTTTGCAAAAGACTTTCTAACTCGGATGTTAGAAGCTGTAACTGGAGTTCTTTCCAATTTACTCTCCTGTAAAGAAAATCGGACATTCGCTTCGGGGGGAAAATCCAAGGCCCACATTAAATAAAAAAAAGATAAGCACTTTAAACTACCGGAAGTTTTAAAGAAATCAAGTGATTATAAGGGTTTTTGGCGTTCTTTCTTAGAGGAGCGATCGAGTCATTTTTCTACTTCAAAACCGCCGCGAAAACCAAATATGCAGCGCGACATTTGTTCGCATTCGCTTTTAATGAAAAAAGTTCAGAGAAAAAGAGAAGAAAGTGACTAAAAATCCACTCTCAACATCACGACTCATGGCGGCGTAGGGTAAAAAGCCCGCCCAAAATACAAAAATGCCAGGAAGGCCTTTTTGCGCGCCAGCCTCGAAGGGTTTTTGGGCCACGACGGCCCAAAACAAAAAAGCCACGGGTTTGAAACCGTGGCTTTTCGTTTTGAGTAATACTCAATAATTAGATGCAAAGGCCAGCTACGTCAGCTTTGATACCTTTGTACAACTCAACAGCGTTAGCAGCAGGAGCTACTACAGTGTTGTAGTTCTTTTGCAAACGAGTGCCGATCATGTCAGCAGAAGCTTTGCAACCCATTGCTGTTGCCAAAGCAGTTACGTACTCACCACGACCCGAAGCCAATTCAGACTTCAAAGAATCGAAGTTTGTCGCTACGTACTCAGCAGCTTCTTTATCGTTTTTACCGATATCAAGTTTATCACAACCCATAGTTCCAGTAGTCATACCGAAAGTTGGAGGGATGAAAGCATTTGTTGTTCCGCGAGTTGTTGTCGCAGTGTAAGTTTTTTTGCTAGTTACTTGCCAGCCAAGACCGCAACCGTCCAAACGATCTGCTGCAGAGCTGATTGATGCAAATGCTGATACTGTGATGAACGCTACTAAAACTTTTTTCATTGTTTCTCCTTTAGTTGTTTAGCGTAACAAACCTTATTAGGTTTTCTCTTCTGCAAGGATTCGTCAATTGAAAAACCGAACGAAACTCAACCCGACTTCCCAATAGTCAGGACGCAAGCGATGATCGGGTTGGACCCACTTGTTATAGTTTCTGATTTCTAGATTTCGGTCCAGGCTCCACGATTGATTCAGTGACACGGAAAGAAGATTGCGGCAGTCCTCGAAATAATTTGCGTAACAGAAATCGCGAACTTCCAACTGCGCTTTGTAATTCTCAAACGGATGATACAACAAGCCCAACTCGACGCCGGGGCCGTAGTCATAACCTTTCTTTAGGTGCTCTGCCAAATCGACTTGCGCCAGAAGCAAAGCGTAACCCCACACTTCGTTGCCAGAGGTCGCCCAGGTAAAACCGCCACCGACTTCACCGTACACTTGATTGCATTCATAACAATCAGCGAACTCGCGCGAGGTGTTCATTCCCACCGCCATGCGATAACTGATCGGCGTGCGCAGCTCATTCAAAGGCGTGAGCGATGTTGTCGCAAGACCGATAATTTCTTCGACACGGAATTGGCGACGAACGTCGTTGTATTGAAATTCGATCGAAGGAAAATCAATGTGCGCGTAAGAGGTATATCCCAAATCACGGTTAAGAAGATCGTGATACGCGGACTTAATTTTAAGACGACCGAAAGTTTCATCGTTCGCCTCTCCCCCACGATGACCCACACCGGCTTCAAAAGAGTAAGAGTCATGGCCCCAGTCAGGACGAGTGGTGCCGACGATGTCTTTGTAACGGCTTTCCTCTTGCGCCGTCATGGGTCCCAATTCCGCACGACGTTTCAGAGAAGAAGCCTGCAACGTTTGATATTTCGAATCGAAGTTTTTGTCTTCGCTTTTCAAATAGTCCAAATGATAAATCACGGCTTCCATCACAGGTCGCGAAGTCACAGAATCCAATGGGCGACTTTGCGCCATCACTCCGGCAAAACTTGCGCGCTCTTCCGCATCGAGCACTTCGTATTTCTGCCACATCTTTCTGTACAGCGAAGGACGATATTTCACACTTTTGAGAATATCCGGCTCACTGAGCGCGAACTTCACACTCTCCCCGGGGATCATGTAAATAAAATGATGATCCAAGTTCCAATTCGGTTTCACGACTTCTATCGCCTTCAAAACCTGATACGAGCAGTTTTCGTCGAAAAAGTAATAGTCGAAATAACTGTTCGTTTCGATCTCCCACAAATGCGCCAACAGACGACGTGTTTCTTCCGGAGAAAGATTCAGTTCATACTCCCATAAATCGCGGCTTTCGAAATTCACGTACTCACGCACCTTCACGTAGTAGGGCTGTGTGGACCACTGGCCGATGTAACCGCCGGTCACCCCAAACCAAACGAAAGCAAAAGGATTTTCGTCGTCGGAAACAGCCGCGGCGAAATTAACACCGGTATCGAGAAGGTCTGTACCTCGTGAAGAGTTTACTTTTAAAAAAGTATGTCCAAACATGGACGCCGGATTATTAGGATAGGCGCTCGAGAATACCAAACTCAGGCTTTGCGGATCATGAAAGCGTTCCATGAAAGCATCGAACAAAGCACATGGCGTTTTTTGCAAATTCAGTTTAAACGTTTCATTAAGATAACGGAAGCGCTCCGGAAAAGCGCAGCGTGGAGTTTGTTTGACCTTGCCGACTTCAAGGGTGTTTTCCTGAAGAGCCTTGATCGAAGCCTTGAGTTCTGCCTCGGGGTCGTACTTGCCCTGCGGAGAAAAGAAAAAATCCTGGCCGTCAATTTCGCTGACGTACCCGCCAAAAGTTCCCTGGCGATAATGCATGAGTCGCAGCCATTCTTTGGAGTTCGCGACTGCCTTCAATGCAGAGTCATTCAACTCTTGGGAGTATGCTCCATGAAAAGCAAAAAGGATTGCGACAATGATGATATATCTCAAAGAAAGCCTCCACATCGAAAACAAACCTTGTTAGGTTAATGGCATGCGAAGCAACTGTCACTGGGCCATATCGACACTGAGCATATTATTTTGCGCCTTACTTAGCGGGTGCAGTCATCTTTTTTATTATCCAACCTCTTATATGTATGTGGATCTGAAAAAGTTAGAGCCACAACCGCAGCAGATCGAACTTGCCGGCAGCGATGGCAACAAAATCATCGGTTGGTATTTCAAAAGCAAAGCCACAAAACCAAAAGCCCGACTTCTATTCTTTCACGGGAATGCCGAAAACATCTCTTCGCATTTTATTGCGCTCCACTGGATCTTAAAGCACGACTACGATTATTTTATTTTCGACTATCCCGGTTACGGCGGCAGCGAAGGTGAACCCACGCAAAAGAGCACGACCGAAGCCGGTCGCGTCAGCCTGGAATGGTTGGCGAAAACTGAGCCCAAAACGCCGCTGGTTATTTTTGGTCAAAGCTTAGGTGGAAACGTGGCTCTCTATACCGCCGCCACAAGCAAGGATATTCCCGTTTGCCTAGTCGCCGTTGAAAGCACGTTTAAGTCCTACCGTAAAGTGGGCCAACGCGTGCTTGCGGGACATTGGTGGACGTGGCCTTTTCAGTGGCTTCCTTACGTGGTGACTCGTGATAAGGTCTCTGCACAGGATCATATCGCGGAGATTTCACCCACTCCCCTGCTCGTCATACATGGCGACGAAGACGACATTGTCGGAATCGAAAACGGCGAAGATGTTTTCGCTTCTGCTCGCGAACCGAAAAAGTTTTTGAAAGTTCCGGAAGGCAAACACATTCAGGCCTTTACGGGCCCCAACGCCGAAGAATACCAACGTCTATTTTTACAGGAATTAAATAAGCAGTGTGCGCCACAGCCGAAACGTTAAGGAGATTTATGAACATTCTGATTTTACTTTTGTCTGTCGTTGTTCTGTCGGGTTGTGGACATACAATCAACTTTCGTGCTTCTCACTTTGCGGTGCCGGTGACGGGCGAAGAACAATGGAGCGGACATGTTGCTCCGGTTGTTGCTTCTGCAACCAAGGTCAATGTTATTAACGACATTACTTCCAATCCGCCTTTGCGCTCGGAAGTGCGCATTAACGAAGACATCACGGCGGGAGATTTAATCTACGTCACGAATATCGGCTTGGATGCCAGCGTGAATGTCTTAAAGGGCACCGACATTATTCTCGACAATTCGCTTTTGGGTTTGCGCTTTCAATTCCTCAATCACGGCGTAAAAGAAAACGCGTGGGTGGCGGCTTTGCACGGCGCGATCGGCAAAAGAAATGTTTCAACGAGTGAAACGTCAGGCACGACGTCAGACGCCGACTCAGACGTCAGCTCCACTCAAGCCGGCATAAGCCTGGGCTACAAATACGCTTTTTTTGTGCCTTATCTAAGCTACATCTATGAATCGCATGATGTGAGCACGAAGGTGACAAATTCACACGGAAGTTTCGGTCCCTATGACGACAAGGGCGTACATCAATACTATTCTCTGGGCGTCACGACTCATGGCAAAGGACTGCGTTTTGCTGTGGAATATAACTACATCAATATCAAATGGGACAACTCGGATAACAAATCACAAAACACCTTGGGTCTTAAGGTCGGATTTGCCTGGTAAGAACACTAGAACAAGTACTGCAACGAAAATCCGGAAGAGATATAATACTGAAGGTCGCGGTTGGTATTGTTGAAAATCGCGATCACCCCGTTATCAAAGATACGAATTCGGTAAGCTAATCCAATGCGGCTGCGCATGAAGGTGTACGTCGTTCCGAATTCTGCGCCATAACGAAGAGCCGTAAAGTCATAATAGTCTGGATAAGGATACTTATCCGGAGATTCCAGAAAATACTTATCAGAGTTGAGCGCATATACCATGAAAAAACCGAACTGCAGAGGTCGCCACATATCGTGACCCACAGGGCTGTTCCAGCGCGAATAACGATAAACGAAGTTCGCTTGATAAAAAGTTTCGTCGTCAATCGGGTATCCGCCAATAGAAAGATCCGTTGCATGCTCAGGACGCCATTCGTAGCTGGCCCCCGCAGCGAGAGTTCCCATAAATCCGGCCCGTTCAACAATGGCCCGCCAGTCTCCGGCGTGAGCGCTCAGGCTCCACAAAAAAGAAAAAAATACGAAGGCTATTTTATAGTTTCGCACGTTTGCGCCCCCGTATCTTTTCTTGTGACACAAAACTGATTTCCTTGAACTGTGATAAGCAACCAATGGGAGCCTTCGTCACCATCAACACGCCCACATTGCATCATGATGGTATTATGATCTTTTGAAAGATCGTAAACGTGGTTATGGCCGTTAAAGATAATCTTGACCCGCGGGTGCTCGATCACATAACCCAATGTTGCGGCATCAGCGTTGAAATAGCGGTCCGTATCACGCAATTGAACGTGCGAAAAAATCATGATGTCTTTGCCCGTCTCATCAACTCGATCCTTTAACCATTGCGGGTCAAATTCTTTTGGATTTTCAAGATTGTTCGAGTTGAAAAAAATGTAGCGATAGGTCGCGGATTCGAAATAAAAATTCGAAGGCCCGAAAGCTTTGCGATAGAGCTCGGGCCCGGCCCCGATAGAGTCATGGTTCCCCACCGCATTCAAAGTGATTTGCCGCAAAGGTTTGATAGCTTCAATAAATTCGTCGAACTCAAGATTGTAGGCGGAATTCGTAAAATCCCCGAGCCCCGCGACGAAGTCGACGCCCGTTTCTTTGTTCATTCCAAAAACCATTTTGTCGGTCGCTTTATAGTTCTGATGCGGATCCGAGAAAACAGCTATACGAATGATTCCGTCGCCTTCAATGTCGCCAATTTTTCCTAAAGACAACTGATTGAGGTTTCTTTCAGGGCGCAAAAGATTGTCCGAAAAAGGCGAATCCACAAAAGGCGCACAGGAACTGCAGAAGACAAAGAATGAGAAATAAAAACATATTCTCTTCATAGCCTGAACTCCACACCAAGGCGTCCGTAAAAATCACTGTCAATGGTTGTGACCTTCGAGTTGGGATGATAGATGCGTTCCGATTCGTAAAGGCGTCGGTCGACCGCCGCCCCTAAAGCGAAGGAAACACCTGTTTCCGGCGTTACAAATTTTTTGAAAGCGCCCTCAACAAAAATTTCCTGATAATAAAGCCGGCTGCTGTCTTCTGTGCGTTCATCCAACATGTACGAACGCACCGTCAAAGCGGCGCGCGCATCAAAAGCAAAGCCATGCGCAAGATCTTTGGCTGCTCCAATTTGCGTTCCAAAAGGTGTCATGCTGAAACTTTTAATCCAATTCTCTCCGGTTCCCCATTGCAAGACTACAAAAGGAAAACCAAAAGAAGCTTTGAACTCGGGATTTACATCGCGAATCACACCGATAAAGGGAAACGGAGTTCCGTTATAAATACCGCGATTGTTGGACTGATTGACGGCGAAGATCCAGTAATAGTCACCACCGGGAGCCGTTCGATAAGAAACAGTTCCGTTAAAATAATTGTTTCGAAGATCAGCCCATGGATCGTCGCTGGCAGTGGCGTAGGCAGCGAAAACACTCAGTGTACTTCCCGATTCAAAATCTTTGCGCACTCCGAATCCGACACCTTCATCTTGCAGAGTGTTCGCGATAAAGACATCTTCTCCGCCCAACGAGAACTGCGTGCGGCCCAAGTTCAGACCTTCAAGAAAAACATTGGCCGATGCACTCCAACTTTCCGACTTCAAAAGTGGCACACGAATATCGCCGCCAATAATTCGTAAAGGAGATTCTTTGTATGTGTATGGAGAAGCCCACAAATCCGAACGGAAATTAAAGAGCATCTGAAGATTCTGCTCTTGAATTGTTGGAATAGTTCCGAGCGGGGCCGCGAAAGCCGTTGGCAGATACAGACTTGCTAAGAATGAAAAAATAAAACTGATTTTTTGAAGCACTCCTAGTTTTAGATTTCGACTAAACTGGAGTCAATATAGGTCTCGAAGAGAGAAGCCAAAATAAAAAAAGCCCCTGGTTTCCCAGAGGCTTTTGTGAATTCGCATTCAAGTGCAAAATTACTTAACAGTAACTTTCGCGCCCGCAGCTTCAAGAGCTTTCTTGATTTTTTCTGCGTCTTCTTTAGTAGCGCCTTCTTTAACAGCTTTGCCGCCAGCTTCAACAAGAGCTTTAGCTTCAGCAAGACCCAAACCAGTCAAACCACGTACTTCTTTGATTACGTTGATTTTGTTCGCGCCTGCATCAACCAAGATAACGTCGAAAGCAGTTTTTTCTTCAACAGCAGCAGCAGGACCAGCGCCAGCAGCAGCTACAGGAGCAGCAGCAGAAACGCCCCATTTTTCTTCAAGCATTTTTACAAGTTCAGCGATCTCAAGAACTGTTTTTTGAGACAACGCATCAACCAATTGATCGTTTGTTAGAGACATTTTTAAATCCTCCAGAGGATAAAATTATTTATTAATTCAATTTATTAGCGCCGCAAGCTTATGCTTGTGGAGCTTCTTCAGTAGTAGCACCGCCACCAAGTTTCTCAGCGTAAGCATTCAAGCATCTAGCAAGTGCAGAACCTGCACCCAATAGTGTACCGAGGAACATAGCGCGAAGTTGGTCTTTGCCTGGAAGAGTCGCCAAGAATTTAATTTTAGCGTCATCCAAAGCTTCGCCATCCATAACACCAGACTTGATTTGAAGAACTTCTACGTCCTTAGCAAACTCAGCAAGTGTTTTAGCTGTAGCGTTCACTTCACCGTATGAGAATACGATGGCGTTAGTACCTTTCATTGAATTAGCAAAAGCTTTTTCAATAGCTGGGTGATCTTTGAACGCTCTCTTCGCAAGAGTGTTACGAACAACCTTCATCTCAGATTCAGCAGCATTCAATTTTTTGCGCAAAGTAGTAACTTGCTCAACCTTGATGCCTTTGAAGTCGACGATGAAGGCTCCTTTAGCTTTACCGAACTTTTCAGTGATAAGCTTAATCTCTTGCTCTTTATCTGCGCGAGTGATCATGTGTGAGCCTCCTTTCGTTAGATTTAAGTCCTTCGTGTTACCGAAGAACCTCTGTGCGAATCAGGTCGGTTTGGAGGTCATTTATAGCTCTAGAGAACCCAGAACTTTCAGAAAACCTTTTTGCCTTATCTCGGTAGGCCCCACACAATCGCGGGATTACATCTACTAGAAGAAACCTACTGTCTCTGATCGCAATTAAAAACTTAAAAACTAATACAAAAGAACCAACCAAAAAACAAGGCCCCGAACACGTCGGAGCCTATTTTATTCTTAGTTAGCGCCTGTTGCAGCTGCTGCTGCATTTGGCTCGATCTTAATACCAGGACCCATAGTTGAAGCTACGGAGATAGTTTTAAGATAGATACCTTTGGAAGCTGCTGGCTTCGCTTTAACAATCGCGCCCAAAAGGGTCATGAAGTTGTCACGAAGTTTAGCATCGCCCATAGATTTCTTACCGATACCAGCGTGAACGATACCTGCTTTATCAACGCGGAAATCAAGCTTACCTTTTTTCTCGGCAGCAACTGCTTCACCAACGTTCATAGTTACAGTACCGATTTTTGGATTCGGCATCAAACCACGAGGCCCCAAGATCTTAGCAACTTTAGAAACAGTCGCCATCATATCTGGAGTCGCGATACATTTATCGAAATCCAACCAACCACCTTGAATTTTAGCTACAAGGTCGTCAGCACCAACGAAGTCAGCGCCAGCTGCTTTCGCTTCAGCCTCTTTAGGACCTTTTGCGAAAACAACAACTTTAACTTCTTTACCAAGACCGTGAGGCAAAGAGATCGCACCACGAACTTGTTGGTCAGATTGCTTAGGGTCAATACCCAAGCGCAAAGCTACGTCGATAGATTCATCAAATTTAGCTGGAGCTGCCGCTACCACAAGTTTGAATGCTTCTTCAACAGAGTATTTTTTTTGAGAATCAACCTTCTTAGAGGCTGCTTCGAATTTTTTACCTGCCATACATCACCCCTATGCGATATCGATGCCCATGCTCTTAGCTGTACCAGCAACTTGTGACATTGCGGATTCAACTTTCAAGCAGTTCAAATCAGGCAATTTCGTTGTAGCGATTTGCTTAATTTGATCGTTATTGATTTTGCCAACTTTGTCTTTTTGAGGCTGTTTAGAGCCTGATTCAAGCTTCAACGCCTTTTTGATCAAAGAAGACACCGGAGGTGTTTTAGTGATGAAAGTAAACGATCTGTCTTGGTAAACAGTGATGATGATAGGGATGATGCTATCACCCAACGCTTGTGTACGAGCGTTGAACTGCTTACAGAATTCCATGATGTTTACCCCGTGCTGTCCAAGTGCCGGTCCAACGGGAGGAGCTGGATTCGCTTTCCCTGCCGGTATTTGCAGCTTGATCATTCCTGTAACTTTTTTTGCCATGACCCACTCCTGCAAGAGGTTGTGTTATTAAATTCCTCGTCCGCCCTATGCGGATTTGGATTATTGTTTTTCTACTTGAATGTAGTCCAACTCTACTGGAGTTGGTCTACCGAAGATGCTCACAAGAACTTTCAGTTTCCCTTTGTCCTCGTTTACTTCTTCTACAGAACCCTGGAAGTTACTGAATGGACCGTCGATCACAGTCACATTTTCACCTACAGCGAACTTCACTTTTGGTTTCGGTTTTTCTGCAACACCAGCCATTTGCTGTGTTACACGCAAAACCTCAGCTTCCGGAACTTCCGGAGGACGAGTTTTAGTACCGCCCACGAAGCCGGTCACTTTAGACGAATTACGTACTAAATGCCAAGTCTCATCGTTCAAAAACATCTGAACAAAGATGTATCCCGGGAAAAATTTACGCGATTTAGTTTGTTTTTGGCCTTTTACGAGCTCAACAACACTTTCCGCAGGAATAAGGATCTCCCCGAAGAACTCTTCCATCTTGTTAGATTTGATTTTTTCTTCGATGGCTTTTTTCGCCGTGTTTTCACAGCTCGTTTGAACGTTTACAATATACCATTTCTTTTCCATGGTCCGTTCCTTACTTCATGAGATAGTTGATAAAAAAGCCGGAGATCAAATCGAAAGAGCTAATAATCACGCTGGAAATAAGAACCATAACGACACATGCGATAGTCATTGCCGTTGTATCTTTGCGCGTAGGCCATACAACCTTACGAATTTCAGATACAACTTCTTCACCCCATGCCATTACGCGCGGGTTGAATTGAAGAACAGCAAACAAGGCAAGACCTAATACAACCGGCAAACCGTGTCTTACTAAATCAGAATCCGCAGCTCTTGCAACTACACCAAAAGCTCCAGCGAAAGCTTTGATAAGAAGAGAGACTGTCAAACCGACCAAGATACCTGCGATAGCAAAGCTGAGAGTCAAAATCTTAGAGTTGGCTTTTTCCATGGTTCCTCGTTTTAAGATTTACAAATTTGGCAGGGGCGGAGGGATTCGAACCCACGACCTAACGATTTGGAGTCGTTCGCTCTACCACTGGAGCTACACCCCTGCACTCAAAAAACATTAAAAAAATGTACGTGCCAAGAAACACCGAGGGGGACCCTTTTGTCAAGGAGTCCCCCGGGTGATTTTAATTTAGCATTATGCTGCGTTAATCCTACTCAAGGATTTCAACAACTACGCCGGCGCCTACTGTACGGCCACCTTCGCGGATCGCGAAACGCAATTCTTTTTCCATTGCGATTGGAGCGATCAACTCAACTGCCAATTCAACGCGGTCACCAGGCATAACCATTTCAGTTCCAGCTTTCAAAGTACAAACACCAGTTACGTCTGTTGTACGGAAGTAGAACTGAGGACGGTAACCATTGAAGAATGGAGTGTGACGTCCGCCTTCTTCTT
This sequence comes from Bdellovibrio sp. 22V, assembly GCF_030169785.1. Lineage (NCBI taxonomy): Bacteria > Pseudomonadati > Bdellovibrionota > Bdellovibrionia > Bdellovibrionales > Pseudobdellovibrionaceae > Bdellovibrio > Bdellovibrio bacteriopascens. The sequence continues at coordinate 1,046,092 of NZ_CP125854.1, read as the reverse complement.
TAGTTAGGATGTACGCTTCAGCTTTGAATTTTTTGTGAGGTTTTACTGAACCTGGTTTAGCCAAAACTTGACCACGTTCAACTTCTTCTTTTTTAGTACCACGAAGAAGAACACCACAGTTGTCCCCTGCTTGACCTTCATCAAGAAGTTTACGGAACATTTCGATACCAGTTACTGTAGTTTTAGTAGTTGGGCGGATACCGATGATCTCAACCTCGTCACCAACTTTAACGATACCACGCTCTACACGGCCAGTAACAACTGTACCACGACCAGAGATAGAGAATACGTCCTCTACTGGCATCAAGAAAGTTTTGTCAGTAGCACGAACTGGTTCAGGGATGTAAGCATCACAAGCGTCCATCAATTTCATGATAGCTGGACGACCGATTTCAGAAGTGTCACCTTCCAAAGCTTTCAAAGCAGAACCTTTTACTACTGGGATTTCGTCGCCAGGGAATTCGTACTTAGAAAGAAGTTCGCGAACTTCAAGTTCAACAAGGTCCAACAATTCTTTATCGTCAACCATGTCAACTTTGTTCATGAATACAACTAGAGCAGGAACACCTACTTGACGTGCAAGAAGGATGTGCTCACGTGTTTGTGGCATTGGACCGTCAGCAGAAGAAACTACTAGGATAGCTCCGTCCATTTGTGCGGCACCAGTGATCATGTTTTTTACGTAGTCGGCGTGGCCTGGGCAGTCAACGTGAGCGTAGTGACGTTTGTCAGTTTCGTACTCAACGTGAGTTGTAGAGATAGTGATACCACGTTCTCTTTCTTCAGGAGACTTATCGATTTGATCGTAAGACATCGCCTGAGCTTTACCAGCTGCTGCAAGAGTAGTAGTGATAGCAGCAGTCAAAGTTGTTTTACCATGGTCAACGTGACCGATTGTGCCGATATTTACGTGCGGCTTCGAACGGTTAAATTTCTCTTTAGACATTATTCCTCCTGCAGAGATTTATTTTAAAAGTCTTAAACCATTATCAAATATTATTCAAAGTAACAAGTGGAGCCCATGATCGGAGCCGAACCGACGACCTCACCCTTACCAAGGGTGTGCTCTACCACTGAGCTACATGGGCAAGCGCATCGCCAGATAACCCTTCTCCGCGTTGCTCTGTCGTCGGCGTACGATGTACGCCTTCCTCCGTCGCGCCTTGATAAGGCTTATCTGACGAAGCACTTCTCACAACCGAGAATAGTTATCTCGCGATGCCCTCTTAAGTTCTGATATATTGGAGCGGGAGACGGGTCTCGAACCCGCAACCCTCTGCTTGGAAGGCAGATACTCTAGCCAATTGAGCTACTCCCGCCCATCAGAACGCCCGGAAGAGAAGTACAACCCTCTCTTCCCATCTTTTTCTTGGGAAACATTCAAAATGGTGGGCAGGGAAGGATTCGAACCTTCGTAGACGCGAGTCAACGGATTTACAGTCCGTCCCCTTTAGCCACTCGGGCACCTACCCAGATCGTGAATGTTGACTCAGAAAAAAATGGAGCTGGTTATGGGACTCGAACCCGCAACCTGCTGATTACAAATCAGCTGCTCTACCAATTGAGCTAAACCAGCCTTACTGAGATAACCGAAATGTTGTACGGACAAAATCGGACGCCGTCAAAGATATTTATACGACAGATTACGATTTTTTTCGGTTTCCTCGCGGTGCATGCTGCCTCAACGTCTCAGTGAGTGCCATGGCTGTCGCCACGGACGCATTGTAACTCGCCGAAGAGCTTGCCTGCGGAATGAACACTAATTCATCACAAAGACGCTCCGTTGTCACTCTCAAACCTTTATCTTCCGCACCAATCGCCCAAACAACTTTGTCTGGCAGATCTAATTCGAAGATAGATCGTTTTCCACGAGGACTGAGCCCGAAAATCCAATAGCCTTTTTTCTTTAATTCTTCTGCATAGTTAGAGAAATTCGTCGTTTCTTCAACCGGAACATGCTCGACGCCGCCGCACGCGACCTTATGAACTGTCGGAGTTAGACCCACTGCGCGATCTTCCGGAATCAAAACTCCGTGTGCGCCCGTAAGCCAAGAAGTTCTCATAATTGCACCCAAATTGTGCGGATCTTCAATACCGTCCAACATCAAGACGACAGACTTATCAAAACTGTCCAGCCCGTCCATATCCAAAGTCGGTACGCCATCGACGAAGATCGCGGCCCCCTGCTGAGAAGAACCGAATTTTTCGATCACATTCTCTGCTTTGATCTCTACTTTCACCTTTTTCTCGAGAGCGAGTTCGTGCATATCGCGAAGATCTCCGGAATGCTCCCAACCTGAGCGAATCCACATGCCTTTCACTTGATGAGGACGCACGTTCAACACTTCATTGATCGCGTGTGTACCGATGACGATACGCCAGTCGCGCGGAATTTGATTTTCAGAGCGAGCCGCAGGATGCGGACCACGTCCTTGCTGAGGACGACCGCCTTGAGGACGGCCTCCACCAGAGGGGCGAGCCCCACCTTGTTGCGGACGTTGTGAGTGAGAACCACGAGAAGGACGAGAATTATTTTTCTTCATATACAGCCATTACAAAATCAGTTGCAGCTTCCTTGATGTTCTTTGCTTCAAGGATGGGTCGACCGACTACTAACGCTGAAGCTCCTTTACGAAGAGCTTCTTTCGGACCCATGATACGCTTTTGATCGCCGGAATCCTGCATACTAAAGCGAATTCCAGGTGTGACAAGATAAAGATCGCGGTTTTGTAAAAGGTCTAATTCATGCGGAGAACAAACCACGCTCGAAAGCCCTGAACTCTGCACAAGGCCCACCAGATCCGTGACATGCGTCGCAATCGGTTGTTCTTTCATATTCTGCGGCAACGAGTTCTGATCCCAAGAGGTCAGAATCGTCACGGCAAGAACCTTAAAAGGCCGCTTTTGACTGAGCTCTTTTTCAACTTCCGCCATACGCTGCAAAGCCTCGCGCCCGCTCAGCGCATGCACTGTCACCAAAGAGGCTCCCGCTTCAAAGCTGGCCCGCACGGCCGCCTCCATTGTCGAAGGAATATCGAAATGTTTATTGTCGAGAAAAACAGGCGCACGGCTCGCGATCTCTTTTACGAAATCCGTACCGTAGCGAAGGCACAAGCGAGGGCCGAGTTTAATGCCCCCCACGATATCCGCGACATCGTCCGCGATTTGGAGGGCCTGATCACGGGTATCGACATCCAAAGCTAAAATAATCGGATTGTTCATGGGATGTGAACGCAGGTTTTTGTTCTTCATGAAAGCTCCTGAGATGAAAAGAGTCTCGCACTCAGGGAACCAGGAATCAACCCTCAACGAGATAAGTCGACGATGAGGTTCAGCGTGAGAAGCCAGGAATCCGCTTGCACAGGTTTCGAAAAGTGCGAACTGCTGTAGGAAATAAAGTTGCGGCGCAAACCGAGAGAACCGTCCACACCTTCTTTTGAAGGCGGGAAGATTTTCTCTGCCGCCAATGTCCAACCCCAGACGTCGTCGACCGTCGCCGATGCGGATGAGCTTAAACCATTGGCAGAAAGTTCGTTGCCTGTGTGATAAATCGCGCCGTAACCCAGGCGATAACGATGATCTGTATTCTTGTAAAAATAAATCGCCTCTAAAGGCAGGCGCCGCCACAAAACTTCATCTGTTTCTTCTGTGCCCGTGAACATAACGCCCGCAGTGAACTGAATTTCGAAATAGTGCGGGAAAGTTTTCGACACCGGAAAAATAAAACCGGCGCTGAGATAAAATCCGTCGCCGGCATCAATCCGATAATCTTGCCCCCCGGTCGCGGTTGAAAGAGACTCCCCACCCTTCGCATAGCCGGCAGACAGAAGAAAATCCGCAGCGTATGCCGGTGCCGAAAAACCAAGGAGAATTACAAAAAGGAGTTTTACATTCATTGCTTCTTTTGCAAAAGCATTTGCTGCATTTCCGCTTGCAGTTTTTGCAGCGCCTGACTTTTGGCTTTATTAAAAAGTTCTTTATCTGAAGGATGAAAGGCCGCTATGTAACGATCGTTGGTTTGCGCTTCAGACTCTACGGTAAAATATAGAAATTCATTTTTTACATCATAGATAACGGCGTTGGCTAAAAACAAAGTGTCTGATTCGGAACCAGGCACAAAAAATGCCGGCAATAACAGGATGTAACTCCAGCCCCACTTGTTGATGTAACGGTCAATTTCACCTGTACCACTGACAACAAGCAAAGCATCGGCTCCGTGTTGAGCCGCAGCCAAACGCAGGGATTTAAGATCTTCTGATTCCACGACGGAATTTACGATCGGAAAAATCTCCGAGACAGCTCCGTTGAAAGATGGCGCCATGTCCGTAAATAAAGCTTTGTCTTTTTCTTGCCAGTGCCAGGAAGCTAAACCACCTTGAAAGTTTTTAGGTGTTTTAAAAAACACGGCGAGCTTAAACGGCTTTGGCAGATTGGGTTTCTTTTTGAACGCCGCTTTAATAGCGGCATCATCGAACTCAGGTTTGGTGACGCCAAGAGCGTTGGTGAGCTCCTGCCGGTGAAAACCCTTGCTCTTACATCCCAGTTGTAAAATCAGGCTGGCGCCCACGATTGCCACTACGGTCCATTTTCTCATTTGAACTCTCTCCATCGTTTTACCAAACACGATTCTGTCGACTCCAGATTGAGACGTCAATACCTAGTTGTCTCATTGGGGGACGGTTGTATTGCAGGCGCGAGATTTCGGGGAAGTCTCGCGCCACTTCGGCTACCATAGTTTAAGGAGCTCCTTCCTCTATGAAATTATTCAAACCGCGCCGGAAAATGATCGTGAATCAAGAGGTTCAGTACGACGTTCTTATGTACGTGGGCCTCTTCGTGGTTTCTATTTTTATCGTGCAAATTTTTACGGCCTATCTGTTTATTGAACAGGTGGAAAAAGTGGTCGGTTCTATGTCGGCTCTGGAGTTTCTGTCCCGCTACAAAGTGAGCTTTTTGGTTTATCAAATCATTCCTGTCAGTTTGAGTCTGCTTGTCGGAATATACATCTTCAATCGTCTAACCAGTCGTATAGCGGGTCCGCTCTATAACATTAAAAGAGTTCTGCGCCGAGTGAGTGATGTCGGCGCTGACAACGTCGAGATTAAACTGCGTCAAGACGACTACTTCCAAGAGGAAGTTAAAGACATCAATGTCATTCTAAAGAGAAAATCGAAATAGTCTTCTAACAATCGACTAGACAGACTCTGCATGAAAATATCCCCATGCTTGGATTTTTTTTTGCCCCTCCTATTAGGTTCATAAAAAATGAATCCATCAAGGAGGTGCCCTATGAAATTCTTTTTCGCAGTATTATTCGGACTTGCTCTTTCGATTCCTACTCATGCTCAAGAGATCTACGACACCCAGGCTGTGCAACCACAGAACGAAGAAGCGTATGAGATATCTCTCACGAATGATGAGGGAGCCCAGATCAAAGTACGCAACCTCTTTTACAACTTTCGTCGCACCCGTCTTTTCACAACAAAATCTGTCCGCTTTTATTTACGCAATACCGGCGTGCTGCCTATCTACATCAACGACATTGATACCGATGGAAGCAGTTTTTGGCACAGCGAAAACTGCCCAAGTCTTTTGTGGCCGGGACAACGCTGCTCTGTGCGCGCCTTTTTCAGACCGACTTCTTTAGGAGTTAAGACCGGAGATATCGAGATCGAACTTACAGGCGCCGAAGATGTGCGCATTCATTTGCGCGGCCGTGGCGTTTGGCCTTACTAAAATTATTTTGCGAAAAAGGGAGACCTTGCCGTCTCCCTTTTTATTTGTCTGCGACTTGCTTTACCAGATTACCAGACAGCGGAAATGTTTATATTTCCAGTTCCTTGACGAATCTCTCCCAGACGCCATGCTTTCACTCCGTTGCTTTGCAGGTGAGTTAAAACATTCGCGGCGAAATCTTTTTTCACGAGGAGAGTAAAGCCGACGCCCATATTGAAAGTTCGGAACAACTCGTCTTTGGCGATATCGACTCTTTCCAAAATCGGTTTAAAAACAGGTGCGATTTCTTGCAGCGACGGCCAATAGGAAATTTCGTAATCGAAATTCTCACTCATGCGTGGGATGTTGTCGATACCTCCGCCGGTCATGTGCGCCGTCGCCAGCAAAGCGGCTGGAAATTGGCGGCGCAGACTGTTGAACGTCTCGACGTATATTTTCGTAGGCTCCAGAAGTTGCTGAAGAAGTTCCGTTTCCTCGTCCTTCACGAGCTTTCTTAGAAGCGAATATCCGTTTGAGTGAAATCCACTCGAGGCAAGACCGATGAGAACGTCTCCCTCTTGCATCTTTTCCTGCGTAAACATTTCTTCGGGAGATATGTCACCCACACTGAAACCAGCAAGGTCATATTCACCCTCAGCATAAACGCCGGGCATTTCTGCGGTCTCCCCGCCAATCAAAGCCATTCCGGACTGACGACAGCCATCGACCATGCCGGCAATCAGCTCTTCGCTGATCTGCGTGTCGAGTTTCCCAAAGGCCATGTAATCTAAAAAGAATAGAGGTCGCGCTCCCACACAAAGAAGGTCATTCACACACATGGCAACTAAGTCAATGCCGATGCCGTGATGACGGTTCATCTTTTGCGCCAGCTTAAGTTTCGTTCCTACACCATCCGTGCACGACGCCAGGTACTTTTGTTCATTCAATTTGTAGACAGCGGCGAATCCGCCAATCCCCTGCATAACCTGTTCATTGAAAGTCGAAGGAACCAAAGTTTTGATTCTGTCCACGAAGGCATCGGCTTTATGAACATCCACTCCTGAGTTTTTGTAGTCGATTTTTTCCATGGTAACCTCCTAGTGTAAAAAGTGGCGACGACCGGTGAACATCATGGCAATTCCTAATTTGTCAGCTTCGTTAATGACATCGTGGTCCTTCACCGAACCTCCGGGTTGAATAATGTATTTAACCCCCAGCTTCGCTGCGACCTGCACTGAATCCGGGAAAGGAAAAAACGCATCCGAAGCCAAAACGACTTGGGAAAGATCGAAAATGCCTTTGTCGTGCAAGCGCGAGGTGATCAGTTTTTCGATACAGTCAATTCGATTTGTCTGCCCCGATCCCATCGTCAGCAACTCGAACTCGGGTCCTTCCTGCGCACAAAGAGCGATGGCGTTGCTCTTCAGGTTTTTAACTGCAAGCATGGCGAAGGCCGCGAGTTTTTCTTTTTCCGGCGCAACGGGATTCTTAGTGACTGTTTTCAAATCACTGAGGTCGAAGCTGTCTGGTTCTTGAACAAGAAGTCCTCCTTCAATGGAACGTGCTTGCCAAGCAGGCGTCGCCTTAAGACTCACTTCCATCACACGGCAGTTCTTTTTAAGTTTTTCGCAGGCTTCTTTCGCAAACGAAGGCGCTAAAATCACTTCCACAAATTTGTCAGAGAAAAAAGCAGCAACTTCTTCCGTCACTGGAAAATTCAAGGCAATGATTCCACCAAAGGAGCTTTTTTCGTCTCCTTTCCACGCTTTTTCAAGAGCTCGGAAAGGTGTTTCGGCAATAGCCAACCCACAAGGAGTGTTATGTTTCACAACGACCGCCGTCGGAAGTGCTTTGTCCTTTTGCCAGCGCTGCATATCTTGCAGAGTCTTCAACGCAAAATCGGCATCAAGAAAATTATTATATGACATTTCTTTGCCCTGAAGACTTGTCGCGTGCGCCAGCCCTGCGTGAAAAGGATCCTTCAAGACAAATGCTTTTTGATGCGGGTTTTCGCCATAACGCAAAGCCTGCCCCGCATTTTCCGTCATGAATCCTGCGATCGCAAGATCGTAAAAAGCAGTCATCGTGTACACGCGAGCCGCGCATCTTTGGCGGAATTCAAAACTTGTTCCTCCGTCACCGCCTGTGAATTCGCTGATAAATTCAGCGTATTGAGTCGGCTCACACAGAACCGTGACAGAGCGGAAGTTCTTTGCACCGGCCCGAAGCAACGTCGGTCCACCGATATCAATGTTTTCAATGCACTCGCTCAAGCCGCTTTGTTTTTTGCGTGTCTCATGAAAGGGATAAAGATTCACAACCACCAGATCGATCGGTTCAACACCTAAAGCTGATGCCTGCTCGATGTCTTGCGTGTCTTCCCGCCGAAACAAAAGGGAAGAGGCGATTTCAAAACTTATCGTTTTCATGCGACCTTGAAATGCTTCGCCTTTGCCACTAAGGGTTTCAACAGGAGTCACCTGAAGCCCCGCCTCTTGCAACGCCTTGGCTGTTCCGCCACTGGCGATCAGTTCGACGTTTTTTTCCGCCAAAGTTTTTGCCAGGGAAATAAGACCGGTTTTGTCGGACACGCTTAATAGCGCTCTGCGAATGGAGTTCATGCTTCACCTCTTAAATAAGTCACTGCACTTTTAAAAAAATCAAGACCATAAGCTTTGCCGGCAAAGGGAAGATGCCAATCATGAATTGCCGCCTCTGGATGAGGCATCAGAGCAAACACCAAGCCTGACGGATCACACACGCCGGCGATTTGCGCCATAGCTCCGTTGACGTTCTCTTTATACTTTAGAACAGCTTGATGATTGTTTTTAAGACGAAGCAGTGTTTTTTCATCCTGACAAATAAAGCGGCCTTCGCCATGACGAATCGGCAAAACGAAATCTGTCGGCAGATTATTCGTCCAAACACAGTTGGAATGCGGGTCCTTTTCAAGCTCTACCCAACGATCAATAAAATGACCCTGTTCATTTTTTACAAGAGCGCAGCTTCTGACAAAATCCGCATCAGGCAGAAGGCCCAAACGAATCAGCGTTTGAAAGCCGTTGCAGATTCCGAGAACAGGTTTTGTTTTTACGAAAGTCGCAAGCTCTGCTTTGAGAGTATTTTCAATCTTGAGCGCTAAAATCTGACCGCTTCCCAAATGATCACCGAAAGAAAATCCTCCCGGAAAAACCAGAGCATCATAGTGATGTAGACTCTGCGGATTTTTGAGGAGCTCATTGACATGCACTTTGCCGGCTTCGCCTCCGGCAAGTTGAATGGCGTGAGCGGTTTCGTTCTCGCAATTAATTCCATCGCCCCATAAAACCAGAAACTTAGGCTTCATAGACATTTTGCACTCCTTGAGCCCAGATGTTTTGAAGATCTTGCAGAGGCGTTTGCATTTCGCCGTCTGCAAAACGCCAAGTCACTTGCGGGTTCGCCGTCACGACGCCAAGATAAAGGGCCGCCTCGCCAAAGTGGGTTGTGAACAGCTCTTTCTTATGCGCAGGTACACTCACCACGAATAAAGAACCCGTTTCCGACCACAGGCCATTCCATGTGAATGCCGACAAATTGACATTCATGCCTAATGCATTGCCAAAGCAGCTTTCGGCCAAAGCGGCCATAAGACCGCCTTCAGAGATGTCATGGCATGAAGACACAAGGCCCTGCTGGATGCTTTGATGAATTCTTTCGTACAGACGTACATTGTCTTGAAGCTGCGGGTATTCAGGTGGCAAAACCTCCGCCGTTGCAAAAACATCGGCGTATGCAGAGGCATAAAGACTTTGGGTTATTTTTCCGACGACATAAATTTCATCGCCTTCATTTTGGAAAAAACCCGGTGTCGTTTTCGTGGCGTCAGGTATTTGACCAATCGCTGTCACCAGCACCGTGGGTGGAACCGAGATTTTGACGGTATCACCTAATTTCGTTTTGCCGATAAAGTCATTCTTCATACTGTCTTTGCCGCTGACAAAGGGCGCTTTAAAAATCACGGCGGCCTGATAAAGACCTTCGCAGGCGCGCACAAGCTGCGCCATCTTATGAGCGGCATCGGGATTAGTCTCTTTGCCAATGGGATCCGGCCAGCAGAAATTATCGACTAACGCCATCTTGCGTGGATCTACACCCGTCGCGATCAGATTACGAACCGCCTCATCGACGGCTTTTTGTGCCATTAAGTAAGTATCGTAGTAAGAAAACTGCGGGCAAAGACCATTGGATACCGCCACAGCATTTCCGGTTTCACCCCCATGCACGGCTAAATCTAAAACTCCGGCGTCGCTGGCCCCTTGTTGAGTTTTCCCGCCGTAAGGTTTTAAGCGAGTCGCCCCTTGCACTTCGTGATCGTAATACCGAATGATCGGTTCACGTGAAGCGACGTTCGGTGAGGCCAGCACTTCTTTTAAGGCTTCCAGAACACCGGCTGCTGTTGCCGGTGGGGATTTCTTTTTCGGCGTTTCGCGATGCCATTCCTTGTACTCTTTCGCTCCGGCAAAATGCGCTGGAATTTGCATGCGACTCAAGCCCTCGTGAAGAAAATGAAGATCCAGAACCGCAAGAGTTTTTTCCCCGTGCACAACTTCAAAAATTCCCGAGTTATTAAACTCGCCAAGCACGCTGGCTTCAACGCCCATATCCTGAGCGAGTTGCAAGAAAGGAGCAATGTCAGATGGTTTCACCGCATAGGAAATTCTTTCTTGCGATTCGCTGATCAGCATTTCCCAATACTCCAGATTTTCATACTTCAAAGGATGTTTGCTTAAATCCAAGCGAGCACCCCCGGAAATCTGCGCCATCTCTCCGATGGAGGAACTGACGCCTCCGGCACCGTTATCAGTGATTGCTTGAATCCAACCACGATCCCGGGCCTGCAAAGTAAAATCGAGAAGGCGTTTTTGTGTGATGCTGTCGCCAATCTGCACCACGTTTGATGCAACCTGATCGTGCAAAGCGAGCGAACTGAAGGTCGCGCCATGCACGCCATCCTTACCCAAGCGTCCTCCTGCGACGACAATCAGATCGCCGGAAGCGATTTCTTTTTTCTCGGAAGGACGACCCTGAACCGTTTTCGGCATAACGCCCAGCGAGCCGACAAAAATCAAAGGTTTTGCTGCAAACTCACTGGCAAAGTAAAAACTGCCGTTGACCGTTGGAATGCCGCTTTGATTTCCGCCCTCTTCGACTCCTTGATGGACTCCCCGAAAGATCACGCCAGGATCTTTTAGAAGCTCGGGACGCTGGCCCGAATTGGCAGAGGGAAAAAGATCTTTCTTAGAAAGACAAAACACATCCGTATTCGCGATAGGTTTTGCGCCCAATCCGCAGCCCAGAATATCGCGGTTCACACCAAGAATTCCTGTTAGTGCGCCACCGAACGGATCTAGCGCCGAAGGACTATTATGCGTCTCGACCTTCACGCAAATATTGATGTTCTTATCGAAATCGACGATGCCGCCGTTGTCTTTAAAAACGGAGACCAGATAGCCGCAGCTCTCGAGCTCTTTGGTGGCCTTTTGAATATAGCTTTTGTAAAGACTTGTGATTTTTTTCGAGCCAAGGGCGGGATAAGCTCCGGGCTCTTCCGAGTACTCCACTTCGGCGGCAAAAATCTTGTGCTTGCAGTGCTCACTCCATGTTTGCGCCAAACATTCCAGTTCCACTTCCGTGATCATTCCGTTCCAACCTAATGAGCGGCGTTTCTCTGTCACATCGGGCGAAGAAAAATGTGCGATGATCACTTCAATCTCTTCACCACTTAAAGCCAATCCTCGTTCTTGATTGATCTTCTCAAGAACAAGTTTGTTCAACGGAAACAGAGTTAATTGCCGGTCCGTCACTTGAGGCGACTGCCAAAAGGTTGCAAAACGAGCCCACGAGTTATTTTCAAGAAGCTCGTGCCCGCGACGACATTCGACTTTATTTAAAAGAGGATTTGCCAGGGATTGAAAAAGCACTTTTTCGATCTGCTTTTGGGAAATATCCCCTTCCAGCTCAAGCTCCCAACCGCTGTGGCATTCGATACCAAAATCCTGCCAGGAAGTCTTATGTTGCGGAGAAAAAAGCATCAGTGCTTCTGTCGCAGACCGCGCTAAATTGTCTGTCACTCCCGCCAAGAAACGAACCTCAACGTACGTTTTTTCTTTTTGCAATCCCGAAAACCCAAGACGCATTTCTTCCGAGATCGGATCAAAGAAAACTTTACCCAGAAGGGATTCAAGGTTCAATTCTTTGCTATAACCTGCTTTCTTTTCTAGAAGCCAGTACACCCGGCGCAATTGCAGATTTTGTACCGATGTCTCTTGCGCAAAGATTTTTTTGAGAGATGTTTCGGCACTGTGATCATAAAGACTGCGCACAGATATTCTTTGCATTATTTATTCTCCTCAAAATGAACCGATGGAATATGTCCTAAATAAAGTTTTTCTAAAAAACCGGTATAGAGCTCGTGCTCTGCCGCGTGAATCTCCTGACTCCAACTTTGCAAAGAAGCCGCGGAATTCAGAGGGACGACTTTCTGAACAAGAATCCGTCCTGTATCCATGCCCTCATCAACCAGATGCAGGGTCACGCCACTTTCACGGACACGATCGTTGAAAGCTCTTTGGATAGAATCAACACCGGGATAGGCCGGCAAAAGAGAAGGATGAATGTTCACCACTTGCGACGCGCCCCCATGCCACTGGGCAAAGGTGTGCAAAAAATCTGAGGATAAAAGGCGCATATATCCCGCAAGAAAAATCCAGTCGATCCTGAATTCCCGCAAAAGATTTAGTTTCAGGTTTTCGTGCTCCTTCTTGGTCGTGTTCTTTTCTACAAGAAAATTTTGAACGCCTGCGTCTTGCGCTTTTTTCAAAACAGGCGCGTCTTTCTTGTCACTTAGAACAAACGTAACTTCCACTTTCTGCTCGGAAAAACTTTGGCACTTCTGAATAAGCGCTAAGGCATTGGATCCTGTTCCTGAAGCAAAAATAGCGACACGAAGAGGTCTCATTCAGCGATGTCCTCTCGCATATACATGCCGTTAAAAGAAATTTTTCTGATATCCGTGTAAGCATTTTTACGTGCAGACTCTTTGTTTTCCCCGAGGGCGGTGACACCTAAAACCCTCCCACCCGAATTCACAAGTGTCTGATTCAATTCCTTGATGCCAGAGAAATAGAGCCGCGTTGAAAGTCCGTCCCATGAGGGCAGCGAAATCGAGTGCCCTAAATCCATGTTTGCCTGTGGATACCCTTTGCTTGTTGCCACCACATGCACGGACCATTGCGACGAAAGCTCGCACGTTTGGCCTTTGAGTTCGTGCGTGACCGCGGAAACCAGCAGCTTACCCAGGTCGCTACGAATTCGTGGAAGCAAAGCTTGTGTTTCGGGATCGCCCATACGCACGTTGTATTCGAGAACGAAAAGACCGCGGGATGTTTTCATCAAACCCGCAAAAAGAAATCCCTGGTAAGAAAGTTTTTTTCTTTTAAGGCAAGAAAGTGTTTTGGCGAAAATATTTTTAATTTCCGTCTCGTCTTGTGTGGAGATGAAATCGCAAGGGCTATAGGCCCCCATGCCCCCGGTGTTCGCACTGAAAACTTCAGAGGAAATACGCTTGTAATCACATGCCGTTCCTAAAAGAACGAAGTCCTCGCCATCACATAAAGCAAATGCGGAAAGTTCTTGCCCCAGTAAACACTCTTCCAAAAGAAGAGGAAAACCGTACTGACGGCCAAGAGTTCGAACCGCTTCTTGCGCCTTGCTTAAACTTTCACAAACACTGACGCCCTTGCCCTGCGCAAGTCCGTCCGCTTTAATTACAATCGGCTCTGAAAAATCATGCTGGCTCAATGTTTCTAAAGCTTCTTCTTCGGAATAGCTGACGACACATTTGGCGGTCGGCACCTCGGCGTCGTGCAAAATGCCTTTGCAGAATAGTTTTGATGATTCCAGCTGCGCCACTTCTTTAGAGGGAGCAAAGCAAGCAATGCCCTGTCGCTCTAAATTGACTTTTAGATTTGAAAGGATCGCCGCCTCGGGTCCCACGACGACTAACGAGATTTTATTTTCAACGCAGAAAGTTTCAATCGCTTCCGGAGTTTCGACATCTGTCTGGCATTGAATTCCCATTTTCTGCATGCCGGGATTTCCGGGGCAAACCCACAATTCTTTGACGATGTCGGACTCTAATAACTTTGCCGCTAAAGCGTGTTCGCGCCCCCCTTTGCCCACGACGACGACTTTCATGGTGTCCTCTGCAAAAGAGCCTGCGCCTTTTGATGCCACAATGGTAAATTTAAATCCGCTGCAAACGGTTTGTCTCTTCCCACAGCGTGCGCGACCTCATTCGCCAATGCTTGATACAAAAGAGAGCTTACTGCAATTTGCTCTGCCGAAAGTTTTTTCGGCACCTCACCTAGCTCTTCACTGCAGATCTTTTTCCACTCTTGAGTTTTTCTTGTTACCGCCAATTCTTTGGCGGCTTTAACGGAGGCCGCCCATGTTGACGGTGCATAGATTTGCCTTAAAAACTCTTTAGAAAGAGGCAAGCCTTCATAAGTCAGACGAAGTTCGTCAGGTCCAATGGAGTCTACAAGCAAAAGTGCTCTGTGACCCGAGGATGCGTCTTTTGCGCCGAAAGCGAATTCCAATTTTCCGTCCCACAGTTTCACACCAAAAGAAGCAAAAAGTTTTTCAAGCTCCAAGGCTACGGCCTGGGTTTGCAAGCGCAAGTTCTGCAGCTCTTCGTCAGACAAAATATCCATGGCTGCGATTTCTGCGCGTGTCAGGTAACGGTCTGAGGACTCGAGCTTTGTTGAAAACTCAATGATTGGCGGAACGAAGCTGTCGGCTGCGGTGGGGATAGCTTCAAGACCTAAATCCGCAAGGTAAGCAGGATTCTTTTTTAAGCGTCCTTCCAAGGAGTTTCCCTGGCCGAGGTGACGGCGGAAAATCACTTCCAAAGGAACTAAGATTCCCGAGGGCTTCGCCGCGTACTCCGCGTAATTGTAAGAATCATTTTGCCAGGAAGGTCGCAACACCTTGACCGCCGCAACTTCAATCGACGTTTTTGAGGCTATGCCCTTATAATGAGAAGAAATATCTTTGGTTTTCAGATACTCAAAGAAAGAAGCCGCCATGGAAGCCAGAGCTTCACCTTTATAAGGAATTTCATCAGGCATCTCGCCCCAGTCAAAAATCGAATAGCGATTGCTGTACTCAAAAAACAAAGAAGCGTCTTTTTGATAGAGATCTTTCACAGAGCCCGAATAAATCAGCTTCATGGTCTTCCTCCCAATGAAACGAGCTTTTTCCATTGCTCGACAAAATTTCCGATATTGTTGGCACCGACCCAAGCTCCGCCGTGTCGCGCTTTTGCGAAAAAGTCCAAAGCAAGGTTAGAACTTGTAAGCTGCTCTTTCTCACAGAGGAATAAATTCAAACCTGTCATCCGCGGCAGTTCCCAAGGACTGACGATTTCACCCAGGCATTGAGAGTCGCGTGGCTCGCTCCAAATAACCTTCACACCGCTTTGGTTCTGAATGTCTTCAATCGCTTTTTGAATCGGCGAATACGTTTCTAGATTTCTATTCCAATGCAAATAGATTTTATCGGCTGGAAGCGACTTCCAACGCAAAAGCAGATCTGCAATGGTCGAAGCATTTTCTTCCGTCACAGCCATCACCGGAACCCCTTTAGGCATTTGTACGATCGACAAAAAGGAATCCAGCCCCGCAAATGCGCCGTTAACAGCCACGCCAAAAACCGGCTTCGTCGTTAAAGAAGCCACAACACCCGGAAGGTGCGCCGCGAGCCCGGCTCCCGCGACAAAAACGTCGGCTCCGCAGGTTTGTACGATCTCGCGAACTTTATCGGGATGACGATGTGCCGAGGCCACTTCCATTTTGACGTCGCCACATTTTTCCAAAGACCGGCAAAGCGGCCCGTAAACTCTTTCGTCGCTTGGACTACCGAACATCACTTGAATTTTCATAGTGGCACCTCACTTTTTCCATCGCCGCCAATATTTTGATGCCGTGTCTTCAAAAAGTTTTCGCTTGAAACAGGCACCGGATAATCACCGTCTAAACAAGCACTGCAAAAATCATTAAGTCCCAAGCCTTCTTTCAGTCGCGACAAGGGCAAATAAACCAGACCGTCCACTTCCAATACTTTCGCCACGTCGGCCTCGCTTTTTTTGAAAGCAACTAAAGACTCTCCGTCAGGGAAATCAATGCCGTAAAAACAAGGATGACGAATGGGAGGACACGTACTGGCCAAATAAACTTTTTCAGCTCCCGCCTCGCGCAGCAGACGGATGATACGCGCGGAAGTAGTTCCTCGTACGATGCTGTCGTCGACAAGCAGAATTTTTTTGCCACGGATTTCACTTTCCACAGGTGAAAGTTTTAAGTTCACCATCATTTTGCGCAGCTCGGGTTGATTGACGATAAAACTTCTTTGCACGTAACGATTTTTTATTAAAACTTCGCGATAAGGTTTTTCCAGCACTTCCGCCAAGCGACAAGCTGCGGCCCGGGACGTATCAGGCACCGGAGCCACGACATCGACATCCAAACCTTGCGCTAAGCATTCCTCCGCCAAAATTTGTCCCAGTTTCAAACGCACTTCATAGACGGGACGGCCGTGCCATTCCGTTTCAGACCCTGCAAAATAAATCCACTCAAACATGCAAGGCTTCGGTTTTTTTTCACTTAGAACGAAAGAATGCAGCTGCAAATCTTTGTCGACAAGAACGAGTTCCCCCGCACGCATGTCCCGCCAGTATTCATAACCAAGACCGAAAAACACCTGTTTTTCAGAGGCGAAACAGTAACTATAATTTGCCCCGTTCTTTTTACGACCTATTAAAAGAGGACGAATCCCGTTGGCGTCACAGAAAGCAAACATGCCCTGATCGGCCAACATTCCGATCGCACTATAAGCACCTTGAACGTGCGTAAGAAGTTCTTTAATAGATGCCGCCAGATTCTCGGAAAGGGAACCCGTTTCTTTGCGCGCGGCCAAGCCCACAGCCGTCATGTGCAAAAGAATTTCCAGATCATTGCGACTGAAAGTCCAACGCAGTTTACGATGACGAAGATAATCGACAACTTCATCGTAATTGGTAACGTTTCCATTATGAATCATCCCGATTCCGTAGGGATAACTCAGAAACAGCGGCTGCAAATCCTCTTTATCCACGGTTCCGATCGTGGAATAACGTGTGTGCCCTAATGCCATGGAGCCTTTAAGGCGTTGCTGTCTTTCGTCCGTGAAGACGTCCTCAACAAGTCCCAGATCTTTTTCTAAATGGAATTGGGACTTTTCAAAGTCATAACTTAAAATTCCCGCTGCATCCTGCCCGCGATGTTGAAGAGCGAAAAGAGCCGGATATAGTTTCTGCCCCGCCTTGGGTTCGCCAATCAATCCAACGACGCCACACATAGTTTCACTCCATGATCGCTGAAAATAAAAACGGCGTCACATGGGACGCCGTTTTTGATATCTATATTTAAATTTTGCTGACACTTCGAGTTTCGAGACACACAGAGGGTAGAGAATCGGGATTTCCTGCCCGAACTGCCCCCCGAAGGTGGGTGGCCATAAAGCGAATTTTCTCTGAGAAACAGTCGCTGCATCATACTCTCTCGTCTTGATAAATATGAAAAGATGGTCCCAACGCTAGCGGTGATGACAGAGTTTGGTCAAGAGCCCTAACAGAATCCTGACAATTCAACACAGATTGGCATTTAAACTTTGCGAACAAGAGGCACAGCCAAAGCCGCCGTCCCCACACCAATTAAAACCAAAGCTGCAAACTGCGAAGCACTAATAAGATCGCTACGATACGCATAGTGAGCAGCCAATATCTCCATAGCTCCGCGGGCATTCAAAAGAGCCGCCATATTCAGGGAATCACGATGCGACTTTCCCGCCCAACGAGAAAAAAGATACGAGCCCGCCCCCTTTGCGACAACCGCCACTGCAAAAAATTCGATAAACACAAGAAACGAAAAATCCTGCGCAATATTGAGCTTCCATCCCAAGCCGACGAAAAATAGCGGTGCCAGCAACCACAGCTGAAGTTTCAGAACCAACGAATCGTCTTTCAAAGGCTTCCACCGCCCCACCAACAATCCCACGAAAAAAGCCAAGACGATCCAGTGACTGACAATCCAAGAGGCTACATCGTTTTTCGGCAAAAGAAAAAGAAACAACAACCAGGCGATGACATCACAAATACTCGCAAGCGTGATCGTACGCCGACCCACATCCGTGTGGAATAAATTCTTTTCTTTTAAGATTTGAATGGAGACCGGCAAAGCAGAGATCGCCATTGCCAGCGCTAAGAATAAATTCCGGCCTAACAAAAAATATCCCGCCAGCCAGGGGATTACAAAACTCCCCGCCAAAAGAATTCCGTAAAAGCGAAGATCTTTGCGCATGTTTAGAAAACGCAGTTCCCAGCCCGCGAAAAAAAGAAAAATACCACCCGCGATTTGCGAAAGGGATTGGAATATCGAAGGGTAAGGTACATCGATGAAGGTGGGACCTAAAAGAAGGCCGAGAACGAGCCACGCGACAAACTTCACTTCGTCTTCCTACGTGACTTGCGATAAGCAAACCAGCCCAAAGAAACGACGGAGAAAAGCATCGCCAGAACCACGTACACGCGGCCTTCAGAGGAATCCTCCGCCGCTGATTTGATTCCGAAATAGAAAATCACAGTCTTGACGATAAAAGTCGCCTGCAACAAGATCCAAATATAAGAGAACAACTCCCAGAAAATACGGTCTTCTTCTGTTTCCGGTTTCTTCTCTTTTTTTAGAAGCCGGGTTTCTCCCCAAGCGGAGTGTTGATGAAAATCGCGAACGACTTCTGTCCATGCCTCAGAAACTTTCATCTGCGGATTTTTTTGCAGCTGCTCCGCGAGTTTCTGCATTGCCGTTTGACGGAAGACATTGATGGAAGCCTCACTCCATATTCCGCCAACACTTCCCCAAAGATCTTGGGCTATGGACTTTTCCAATTGCTGCAGGAACGCAGTCGTTTCTGCAGTCAGCGGGCCATATTCTCCAAAAAGAGTGGGTAACGAAGTCATATCTATTTTTATCTCAGATAGTTATACAACTCAATGAACAATAGCAGTAATATGTGCGTGTGAACGAAGTCCAAGCATCCACTCTTTCTCAAAGTTTTAGGTACCACGGCGAACAAATATGCGATCTTATTTGCGATGAAGGCATTGTCTTCAGACCTTACCGCAGCACCTTGTTGCCCTATTTTAATTTGCTGACTAAGGAAGATCAGGAAGATGTCGTGCGCGACCTTAAACGGTTTCATGCCATTTGCTCTGAAGTAAAAAAAGAAAATCACAGCCTGAAAGACGTGCGTTTCCTTACGGAGACAGCTTTGAAACATCTTGGTCTTACGACAGATCCGGAGTTTCTGAAACTGATTGAGCCTCATCACCTCACAGAGATTTATACGCTTTCACATTTGCAGATCTTTAGAAGCTTCCGCTTCTTCGAACTTTCTAGTTATACGTTAGAGGATCTTTACTGTCGCAAATGGTATCACCTGTACGATCGTGAAGAAGGGGATCAAGAGGAAGCGTCAAACAAGGCCCTCGAATTCATGAGTTTAAAACCGCTCCGTGCTTTCGAAACGCACATGAAAGAACACAAAATCAAAGAGCGGGATACTCTCGAGCGACTTACTATTTACAGCCAAATTCACTGGCTTATTCCTCTTTACAAAGAGGGCGTATTCAAAGCCTTTCTTGTGATCGAAACCAGTCACAACTAATAAAAAAAGGAAGGTTTCCCTTCCCTTTTTCTTATCTGTCTTCTACGACAATCAAGGTTCGCCATTTCACAGCGCGCATCGCGCGTCCGTAACGGTCCCGTGAAATCATTCCGTTGCGTTTTACAAGTGGCACAAGGCCTCGTCCCTCTTCTTTGATACGCGTGTATAAATACTGCGCGTGCTCTTTTTGCAATCGAACACAGCCCCCCGAAGCGCGGGAACCTAGCTCTTTATAGTGGCTGGGTGTTGTTGCATGCGTAGCAATTCCGCCGTTAAAAAACACACTGTACTCCATTGATGTTTGCCATGTATGCGACCAGTGATCGCGCACTAACTCGCGCGGATAGAAGTATCCGACAGGGGTAACGGAAAAGTATGTACGCCCACTGCGCGCACGCTCCCATCTTTCACGTCCTGTCGAAACCGCCCACTCATGTGTCAGATATCCATTTTGATAAACCCGCATTCTTTGGGATCCAGGGCCCCGGGCTTTTTTATTGATAATAATCACAATTGGAAAAGAACGTAAAAGGTCTACCGCTTCGGTATTGGCGACGTCTTCCACGTTAAGAACGCTGATATCGTCCGCCTCGGTTCTTGGTAAGCCCAATTCCTCGGCGATTTCATCAGGCGCCATAATATCATCCATGGGCGTGTATTCGCCCTCAGTTGCATAAGCGGATGAAAGAAATGATACGAAAAGAACAAAGGACAGAACTATTTTTTTCATGAGAGCCCCCTTCTCATCGGTGATTAAATTATAAAATGCATTCAAGTGATGAATGAACTTAAAAAATCCTAACCACTATAGAGAGATTCGAAAGGGATGTAAGGGGCTTAGTTCATGCTTTTAGACAGATCGATGAGACTTTGTTCGCCCACTTGAATGAGCCCTCGGCCCGGGCGATCTAAATCTTGAATCATGATAATAACGAAGGCAAAAAGTACTGCGAGAAATAAGGACGCCGAATTTCTTTGCCCTTTATAACCTATGACAAAACTCAACGTCGTGAGACCCAACAGAGTAATCAGAATAATGATATAGTACACGATTTCAGGAACGTGATTTTTCGAAGCGAAGACTCTTTCTGTATCCAAATCAATGACATCATTTAATGAGCTTACGAACAGCCCCGCAATCGGTGACTTGTCTTTTTGTGTGACAGTCACGGCCAGCTGCCACATTTGGCTCAGAAGATCCTGGGAGTGTGAATTAAAGGTGGTCACCTTCTGAGCATCTTTCATGACGTCAAAAAAGACCAAGCGATGCTGGGTGTACTGTTTTAAAAGTTCTCGCAAAGGTCGTCCTTGTTCCGGCGCCAGCATTTGCGTGCGCAAATAAGTCGTCCCCAGAGCATTCGCCTCTTTCATAACGAGTGACTTGCGATCTTCGTAGCGATTGATCGCCATCGAAAATGTGAAACCCAGAAGAAGAGCCAACAGACCTAAAATACTTGTCGGCAGAATTTCCGTCACCGCTTCTGCCGACGCATTTGGTTTTTTTCGGGAGATGCGACCCCACCAGTGAGCACCCCACGCCGATCCCACAAAAAGACCTATCAATACAATCGCGATAAGCCACAGAGGAACGCTATAGAGAAACTCCTGTTGCATCGGTCACATCCTAGTAAGATTTAGCGAACAAAACCCATTTCGTCGCTGGTTTGCCAGAGAAAATACAATTTCCCTGAACCGCGTCTTGTTGAAGAGGCGCACAACGAGGAGTGACTTTCAGCTTTGCCAACAACTCATGTCCCATACCTTCTTCACACCAAGGCACCATAGCAAAACCAGGAGCCGTCGTTTCATCGCCGGCGAAGAACTTTTCAAAGTCCTGCAAGTTCGTGATGCGTTTGATGTGTTCATCGCGGAACTTTTTCGCTCTTTCGAAAAGACCGTCTTGAATTTCTTGTAGAAGATTTGCGATTCCTTCAACAAAAGCCGTTTTCGTTTGCGATGCCTTGTCTTTGGGACCACGATCGCGACGACCGACAAACACTTCACCTTTCGCCATATCACGAGGACCGACTTCCACACGCACAGGCACACCTTGCTTGATGTACTGCCATGCTTTTTCACCACCACGCATATCACGGTCGTCGATTTTCACACGAACAGAGCCGCCCGCGTAATTTTGTTGTTTCAAATCTTTCGCCAAGCCTTGAACGTACTCAAGAACTTGCGCTTTTTCCTCGTCGTTGCGATAGATCGGGATAATCACGACGTGCAACGGAGCAATTCTTGGCGGAGCCACAAAACCGTTGTCATCACTGTGGGTCATGATCAAGCCGCCGATAAGACGTGTGGAGACACCCCACGATGTTGTCCAAGCAAACTCTTCTTTGCCTTCCGCACTGAGATATTTGATTTCTGAGGCTTTCGCAAAGTTCTGACCAAGAAAGTGCGACGTTCCCGCCTGCAAAGCCTTACGGTCTTGCATCAACGCTTCAATCGTATAAGTGTCTACCGCGCCCGGGAATCTTTCATCCGGTGTTTTCATCCCTTTGATTACAGGCATCGCCATGTACTTTTCTGCAAAGTCAGCGTAAACATCCAACATCTGCAAAGTTTCCTGCTCAGCTTCTTTCGCCGTCGCGTGCACTGTATGGCCTTCTTGCCAAAGGAATTCCGCCGTTCTTAGGAACATGCGCGTACGCATTTCCCATCTCATCACGTTACACCATTGGTTCACCAAGATTGGCAGGTCACGGTAAGACTTCACCCATTTCGCGAACTGGTGGCCGATGATTGTTTCACTCGTTGGACGAATGATGAGCGGCTCTTCCAACTCGCCATCTGGTACTAGCTTGCCATTGCCGTCGCCTTTAAGACGGTGATGTGTAACAACCGCGCACTCCTTCGCGAAGCCTTCGACGTGAGCGGCTTCTTTTTCCAGGAAGCTTAAAGGAATCAACAAAGGGAAGTAGGCATTCACGTGGCCCGTATCTTTGAACATGCGATCTAAAACCGCCTGCATGTTTTCCCAAACGGCGTAACCCCAGGGTTTAATAACCATACAACCACGAACAGGCGAATTCTCTGCCATGTCAGCGGCGACAATAACTTGTTGGTACCACTCAGGGTAGTTCTGGGCGCGTGTTGGAACAATTGCTGTATCTGCCATCTTCTAATCTCTTTCTCATGGGAAAAGGGAACCTGGTACCTTTTTCCCTAGTTGTCTTTCGTGTCGATGCCGTAGGCTTTGATTTTTCTGTGAAGGTAACTTCTTTCCAAACCAATGACTTCGGCGGTTCTGCTGATGTTTCCGTTGTTCTCGGAAATTTTTCGCAGAAGATATTCTTTTTCAAATTGAGCGCGGGCCTCTCGGAATGTCGAAAGGTCTTGCATCTCGACCGCTTTTTCGTCGTCTTTGTCGATCAAACCTGCAAAGCGCAAGTCATGCACGTCAACGAAATCGCTCGGAGTTAAAATATACACGCGCTCGATGAAGTTTTTAAGTTCTCTCACGTTCCCCGGCCAGAGGTAAGAAACCATTTTCTCGATCGCTTTTTCAGAGAAAACCTTTTTAGGGTAACCGCTTTCACGAGCGACGTTGTCAGAGAAATAGGAAACCAGCACCGGGATGTCTTCCATGTGTTCACGTAACGCCGGCACACGGAAAGGAATCACATTGAGGCGATAATAAAGATCTTCGCGGAAACGGCCTTCTTTAACTTCTTTTTCAAGTTCACGGGAAGAAGCCGCAATCACGCGCACGTCATTTTCGATCTGTTCGTTGCCGCCCACGCGCGAATATTTTTTGGCATCCAAGTAATTCAAAAGTTTTGCCTGGACCGCCATGTTCATTTCACAGATCTCGGCGATATACAAAGTTCCGCCTTGAGCCAGATCCAACTTTCCTTTTTTAGGACGGTCCACACCCGGCATCGCGCCTTTTTCGATACCGAAAATTTCTGATTCGAGAAGATCTTCAGGAATACCGCCGCAATTGATTTCCACAAACGGACGGCTGGCACGTGCACTCATGTAGTGAATGTTCTGTGCGACAAGCTCTTTGCCTGTGCCCGCTTCACCTTGAATCAAAACCCAAGAGTTTGTCGGCGCCACACGCGCGATAATTTGTTTCGTCGTCACAATCGATGGTGCTTCACCGATCAATGCGATTGATTTACGAAGCTTATTCAACAAAAGAACTTTTTCTTCTTTTTGTTGTTGGTAGCTTAAGATGTTTGAAATCACGATAAGGATCTTATCCATCGACAATGGTTTTTCAATGAAGTCCCAAGCGCCTAGCTTCGTGGCTTTCACCGCTGTCTCAATCGTGCCGTGACCTGAGATCATCACGAACTCGACGTGCGGGAATTCTTTGCGAGCCATCGTCAAAACTTCGATACCGTCATATTTGCCCGGCATCCAAATATCGAGGAAGACAATGTCAGGTTGAAAATCGCGAAGCGCTTGCAAACCCGACTCTCCGTCGTGGGCCAAAGAAATCTGATAGCCTTCGTCTTGCAAAGAAGCCGAAAGCACATCCCGAATCGGAGCTTCGTCGTCGATAATTAAAATTTTTGTTGTGAGTGCCGTCATGACGGAACCTTCTTTCTTACTCTCCAGATGGCTTCCATGCCCCAACTTCGTTGACAGGCATTTCGATCACCATCTTCACCCCGCGGGGCTCGTTAGCAGTCGCGCGAATAAAACCATTGTGATCTTCAATGATTCTTTTCACAATGGCTAAACCTAACCCAGTTCCGCCTTCTTTTGTAGAGTAGTATGGCTCAAAAATGCGACTTCGATCTGCCGCAGGAATACCTTCCCCGTTATCCGCCACCGTCAAACGCACCGTTTTAATGTCTTTATCGTATCGAGTCATAACCTGAACTGTGGCCTGTGGCTCTTTTGCAACAGCGGAAACAGAGTTATCGACCAAATTCACAAGGACCCGCTTGATCTGATCGGGGTCAAATTTGAAATCGGGAAGCTCCCCATCCTTATTAAATTCAAAGCGGATCTGCGGATGAGCCTGGCGATAAAGTCCCAATGATTCTTCCACCACGCTGTTCAAGTTCGCCACCACAGGCCGAGCCTGAGGCAAACGCGCAAAGTTACTAAACTCGTTCACAAGATTTTTCAAACCGTCCACTTGTTTCACGATCATCGTCGTGCATTCACTGAACGCAGGGTCCGTGATGGAAGTTCCGAACTTTCTTTGCAAACGTTCTGCGGAAAGTTTGATTGGAGTTAACGGGTTCTTAATTTCATGCGCGATACGACGAGCCACTTCCGTCCAGGCGGCCGCTCTCTGCGCGTTCACAATCGGAGTCATGTCGTCGAACACAAGAATCTTCCCGATCTCTTGGCCCTTCTCATCTTTCAGCATAGAAAGCGTCATCAAAAGAGGAATCGCCTCCCCTTGCACATTCAGACGAAGTTCTTTTTGGATACTTTCGATTTTATGATCCACCATGGTTTTCTGTAATTCCGCGAAAGTACGGAAGTACTCTAACGTCAGAAGATCGCGCACGGATTTGCCAATGAATTTTTCAGGCTCGATTTTCAGCAACTGAGCGGCATGGCGATTGATCGTCGTCACGAAACCCAGTTCGTCCACCGAAATCACGCCCGCACTCACGTTTCTCAACACGGTGTCTGTGTAACGCGCGTGCTGATCGAGTTCTTCAAGCGTTCGCTCCAAAGTGATCGTCATAGAGTTGAAGCTCGCAATAAGATCGTTGATCTCTTCCGATCCGGAGCGCACTTCTAACGGCGTGTAATCCCCACCCGCAACCCGGCGTGTGGCCCGGCCCAATTGCACCAACGGGATGGACAGCTGTTTGGCCAGATAGAAGCCAAACCATGTCGCCGCCAATAGGATCACGAAGGTCATCAAAACGAGGATGTAGAGATAAATCGACTTCAAAGGATATTCGAGCGGATTGATATCGCGGAACTCGTCGTAAGCTGTCGAGATGTCGTTCATCTTTGAAATCAATGAAAGAGGCAAGAAGCTTGAAACCACCACCGCGCCTTTTTCAGCACCTTCTTGTACAGGCACAATCACTCGCACCAAGTTTCCGTCACCGAATTGATGGATGATGCTGGCTTCGGCTTGCAGCTTAATACCTTTTTGCAAGAACTCGAGCGAAACCGCCGGCACTGTCGGAACATTGTCGTCCTCGGCCGTCACAACCTGTCTTTTTCCAAACAGAGAAGGATAGTATTCCACGGCATCTAAGCTGAAATCTTTGCGCAGCTTTTCGATGCGATTCTTGACATCGTTTTGCGAACGCAAAGGACGAATGGAATCCGCGATCTGATGTGCAAAGTGATAGTTCTTTTTCTTCGCATTAAAATAATAAGCGTTCGTCACTTCAATGGAGCTTTTTAAAACGCCCGCCATCTTTGCACTAAACCACTTATCGAAACTCGAATTGATATAAAAGACCGAGATGATAAACATCAACACGGTCGGAACAAAACTGAACGCCACGAATGCGGCAATCAACTTTGCTTTCAGACTGCTGCCGAAGATCTTCCCCTGTCTTTCGACGAACACCTTCACGACGTTTCGGAAAATCATAAAGAGCAGCAACAGCAACAAGATGATGTTGAAGTTCACCAAACCGAAGAAGAAAATACTGTGAACAAAGGGAAGCTGTTGGCTTGTGGCGAAGAGACGAATCTCAAACCAAGTTAGAAGACCAAACAAAAACGACACCACAAGGACCAAGAGGATCTCGCGGCGTCGTTTTCTAAATTCCTGAGGACCAGGAGGCAAGAACTCGTCATTTACAGGTGTATTTTCCATCACCTCTACATGCTAGGTTCTATAGAGACTACTTTCTAGCTTTTTTCTTCTTTTTTGACGCTTTAGCAGCGGTTTTGGAAGTGCTCTTCGCGGACTTCGTCGACTGGCCCTTGGCCATAATCGCAGCGGTTTTCAAAGCCGCAGGAATCTCTTGAGTCAAACCGATCATTTCCATCACGACTTGGGCCGCTTCCGCACCCTTGTTACCGTGCTTACCACCGGCTCTATCAAGAGCTTGCTCTTCGTTTTCTGTCGTCAGGACGCCAAACCCGACCGGTTTTTTATAATCAAGCATCAAACGAGTGATACCGTCGGTCACAGAGTTGCAAACGTAGTCATAGTGAGAAGTTTCACCACGGATCACAGCACCCAAGGCCACCACACCGTCACAACCAGCGTCGAGGAACGCCTGACATGCCAAAGGAAGCTCGACTGCACCCGGAACAAGAGCCGCGAAAATCTCTACGCCATCGCAAGACTCTAGATAGCTGATCGCGCCTTCTTCTAATTTTTCTGTGATTTCGTTGTTAAAACGAGCTGTGACAACACCAACTTTGATACTCATTATTTCTGCCCCTTTATATTTTCGATAGCGACGATTTCTACGATTTCAATTCCGAAGGCTTTGAGGCCTACTTTTTTCTCTGGTTTGTTTGTAAGAAGACGAATCTTATGAGCGCCGATTTCACGCAAGATCTGCGCGCCGATACCGTAATCTCTTTCGTCCATCAATGGCGTAGCTGGACGAACATCCCCCATGCCGACAAGAACTTGCAGTTCTTGCACAAGACCTTGAGTGCGGTTGTTCCCACGCAGCAAAACAAAAACGCCGGATTTTTCTTCGTTGATCAGTTTCAGGCTTTCAACAACTGTCGAGGCGCCTCTTTGCAAAACCGCCATGAAGTCGCGAGTGAAGTTGTCGACGTGAACACGCACCAAAGTTTCAGACTCTGGATGGACTTCGCCTTTTTGAATCACCAAATGTTCAAGGCCATCAACAGTGCTGCGGAAAACACGCGCTTTCATATTTTCGCCGAAAGAAGCCGGAAGATCGAAACCACCCAACTCTTCCACCAAAGTTTCATTCGCCAAACGGTAGGCGATCAAATCCACGATCGTACCAATTTTGAGGCCATGCTTCTTCGCGAACTCTTTGAGGTCGCCGACACGAGCCATAGTGCCGTCAGGATTCATCACTTCACAAATAACAGCGGCAGGATTCAAACCGGCAAGACGCGCTAAATCCACGCTCGCCTCAGTATGCCCCGCACGCTTGAGAACACCGCCTTGTTGCGCGCGAATCGGGAAAATATGTCCCGGCATGTGGATATCAGAAGGTTTTGCATGCGGGTTGGCAGCGACTCTCAAAGTGTGCGCACGATCGGCTGCGGAAATCCCTGTCGAGATTCCTTCAGCAGCTTCGATGCTCACTGTGAACGCTGTCTTGTTCGGAGCGAAGTTCATTTCGTCACGAACCATCAACGGCAATTGCAGACGTTCGATCTGCTGAGCTGTCACAGTCAAGCACACCAAACCGCGCGCCTCTGTGATCATAAAATTAATTGCTTGAGTTGTTACGTGATCTGTCGCGAGGATCAAATCACCTTCGTTCTCACGATCTTCATCATCAACGAGGATGACCATTTTCCCTGCGCGGATATCGTCAATAATTTCAGGAATTGTATTGAAGGACATTAATCTTTCCTCACTTCAAGAGAACGTTGAATAGCGCGAGCCATATAATCAGGCTCGACATTGATCGACGCTCCCACTTTAAGAGCGCCCAAGTTTGTGCGCTTCAAAGTTTCAGGAATCAAACAAACCGACACTGTATCGGCACGAAGATCATTCACCGTAAGGCTCACCCCGTTTAAAGTGATGCTGCCTTTTTTCCACACGTACGGAAGAATGCTGTCTTTGACTTTCACGTCGAGAAAGAAAGACTCACCTTCCAGCTCGGCCCGCATGACCGTCCCAAGACTGTCCACGTGACCTGTCACCAAATGTCCGTGAATACGGTCGCCAAAACGCAAGGATCTCTCAAGATTAACTTGTTTGCCGATCCAGCTCTGGGGATTCCAATTCAAAACCTGGATTGTCTCTGCCGCTAGAGCAAAGGTCATTTGCTCGTTATCGAAGGCTTCAACCGTCAAACAAACGCCATCACAGGCAATGCTGTCGCCAAGTTTTATATCATTGAATTCACTAGGTTTTTTGATTTTAATACGATAGGCGTTTTGCAGTTCCTCAGAACTCACAATGGGCATCACTGATTCTACGATTCCAGAAAACATAAGGGCCTCGAGCTTGAATGGCCGAACCCTACACTTTTGCTCTTGGAATAGCAAGAAAAGTGGCACTTTTACAACCAAGCGCCAGAACCGCGCTGGGAACGCGGTTCTTAGATTTAGCTAGGAGCGTCTTTTAGCCCCGGCCCGGTTTGGAAGGAGCTTGCTGGTCTGGGTTGCTGCCCGGATTTGTCGGGTTCACAGGCTGCACGCCAGGATCTTGCGGTTTGTAATCAGGCGCATGGAACTTAAAGAGTTTCACCTTCGCCCCGATCACCGCGTTTTCATCGTTTTGTTCAATCACGCGACCGCGAGAGATCTCGTCTCCGACCCAGTCGATTTCTATCTTCGCCACGGCCGAACCCGCTTGCGCGCCACCCCCGAGGTAACGAGAATCGCACGGCTCACCTTCCCAATAGTACTCTTCGTTATAGACCAGCAACTGGTCGCCGGGCTCTAACTTCACGTCAGCGCCACCAACAACAATCAAGTGCGTGTCGTGGTTGGCAAGAACGCGCGTGTACCATTCTTCTGACTTAAGCTGCGTGTTCAGATTTCCCACCGCTGTCACCAAAGCATTCTTGGTAACTTGCGCTAGCGGAGTTTGATAATAAGCACTCGGCCCGATCGAGAACGCGCCGAAATTCAAACCGAAGTTGACCTTCGTTTTTGTTTGCTTTGAATTCACGTTCGCGGCCGCCATCACTTTCGAAGTCAAAGGACGGAGAGCCATCATGGAAAGATCCAACTGCGCCCATTCCACGTTGATACCTGCAGAAGCAAGGCCGTTGGTAGGATAGGCGCCATTCGGTGTGAAACCGATGGTCAACCCTCCTCCGCCGATCAATTCAAAAGAGTTCACAGAGCCCGCGATTTTCGCTTGCGGGATGTTCACCATACACCAAGCCGTCTTTGCATATTGCACGTTGTAGTTGTCTTTTCCTGCGGCTTGCGCGAAAGCTTTCATCATCTGACCGTCCGCTTTGGTCAGATTGAAGAAGCTGTTATCCCCCGTCGTAGCTTCCTGCGGAGGGATCGCGATAGGAGGCGCATATCTTAGCGCAAATTCTTTGCTCTCCATGAGCACTCCATAAATTTGTTGATTCGCGACAAATTGAAAATCGAACGCCGTACCGCCAGGGAACATGACGGAACTGGAGCGAATAGAACCAAGTTCGACAAGTTTTTTCAGAGAGCGCGCGGGGGCGGCTTGAGGTTGCTGCTCACATTTTTGGTTACCCATTGTCATCGCAGCACCGGCAATCATAATGCCTGCCTTCATTAGTTTTTTCGACCAAGACGTCCCTTGTAGCTTCATGGCTCTTTCCCTTTCCACGCGTTTTTGTTCGCAGCGGTTCTTGCACAGTATACGGAAAGGAACGCCTGGACCTTAAACCAGCGCTAAGTTATTGACGTCACTTGCAAAAGAAAAACCGGTCTTATCCTGAGACGGGTTAAGTCTTTGATTTCATTCGGAAGGTAAAAAATTTGAATTTACAAAAAAATTTTCGCTTGTCGAAAGTTTCGACTGTTTTGTTCAACCTTTCACCGAAGAAAAATCGAGTTCAAACTCAGTATGTAAATTCTTTATCCACAATCAGTTGAAATAGGATTTAGAGCGGTTCGCGGTACGAACACAATCTTAACTTGCGGTTTCCTCTTCGCGCGTGATTTAAGAGCTGCAAAATCTTGGAGGTCTTATGAAAATGTTCGCACTATTGGCTGCTTTCCTTTTTTCCTTTTCTGCAATGGCGCAAGAGTCTTGCATCAGTGAAAATCAAGCTCGCGAAATTCTACTTCAAAACGAATCTTCATTGATGAAGCAAGTTCGATCGCACGCGAACGTACGTCCTTGCCGCTCGAATGAAACGCCTCACCAAGGCTGCATCACAAAGACTCACTTTGTGAGAGCTATGTTGGTTGCTCACTGGAACGAGGCAAAGCAAGTTTACCTCAGCGCTTCTCTTTACAACTGGCTTTGCGCTGCTGGCGCGGATTGCTGGGTCCACGCGACTGTGAACTGTCAGGGCGAAACAAACGTAACCATTATCGGAGACTAAACTCCAAAAACAGAAAAGCTCCTTGGTTGCAAGGAGCTTTTTTTATTTTCATTTTTCCGTTCAGATTTAATAGTGGACTGGATAGATCGAAGGCGCTCCGTCATTCGACGTCACTGTCACGCTCACATCCGCATTCGCGCCCATAGACTCTGCACGAATATCCACGGCAACGATGCGCTCACCGGCACGAATATATTCCGAGCTTATGGAGCGACCTGCATAGAAAGTTCCTGAATAAGACAAACCGTTCAAGTAAACGCGGCGGCCTGACTCTGTGATGGCATAAGCTTCGTGAATTTGCAAAGCTGCACGGTAAAGTTCCACACGCACGTAATCAATGTAAGAGGGATAGCTAAAGCCAACACGCAACCATTCACCACCAGATTGTCTTGTGACGCCATAGAATTGCACGCTCGCTTCACCATAGTTATGGCGCGGATAATCTGGGTAAGGACGCGGCTCTGGATTGTGACGTGGCGGAGGTGTGTACGGAGGATAATGCGGATTGGGTCTTGGGCGATAACCGCCATGACGTCCATCACGATCGTCGCGGCCGCGGCGTCCTTCACGACCCTCACGGCATTCGTTGCGGTAAGGATTGCAAATCTCACGACCGTGGTCATCACGAGGATTCACACGTCTGTCTCCAGGGCGAGGGTCAGGACGCACTTGTGCGAAGACAGGCGTTTGAAAAAGTGTCGCAGCGACAAGAATACTTGAAAGAATAGGTAGTTTCATAAAGACTCCTTTTAGTCAGCCTAAGGAGCTTATCCAAGATCCATGCCCGGTCAAAGTGACACCAAAGTCTTTGCCTACCTACAAATATTTGTGTTGGGAGTACTTAGAACGAACCGCCGCCAGCCAAAGTAATAAAGTATTGCACTTCATCTTTGTTGAGCACGTTGTCATTTTTATCCGTGCGGTCTTCGAGGTAATGAAAAGCCTGAACGCCACCACCGATACGCAAGCCTCCCAACGCAAAGGTCAGTCCCGCTTTGCCAAAAGCGGCATTGGAATTTTCCGTCGCCAAGCGCACGCCGGGCCCCGCATAAAACTCAACGCCTAAAGCTCTGTCGTCGGTGTAAGCGTCAAAACGAAAAAGGGCCGCAGAATCCAAACCGTACACGGTCTTTACTTCACTTCCAAATTGCGTGAAAAGAGAGTTGCGCCAGTTCAACCACTCCTGAGCATAGTAATTGAGACCCAAGTGCACTTCGCTATACGATTCACCATCGCGCGTTCCCGAAGAACCGCTGATATCGTATGTAAAGCGCGACTGCGCAAATGCATTGCCGGAGAAACCACAAAGTACAACGAAAAGCAGAGTGAGTTTTTTCATGCTTTTATTGTGAGAAGCTTAAACGATTTCGGTCAAACTCTTTTTTGTTACCGGCGCTTTAGACCCGCGAGATCTTATTAAATAAAGAACAATAAGAATATTAATGACAGTGACCGCCACTTTCATCCAGCTAAAGCGTGCGATCAGTTCGTAGACCTCATACGGAAGATAAATACCGCCGGAGACAATTCCAAACCAACGTGCCCAGTTCCGCTCTTTCCACAGGCCGAAAGCTTCAATAAAACGAAGCACACTGTAAAGCACGACGCCGCTAGCGAGCAGAAGAATTTTTTGTTCCGTAACCCCCGAAAGAAGATGCGCCAAAGACTGCGCGTGTTCGGACTGAGGGTTCAGACCGCAAAGCTGCAACACATGTTCACCGAAGGTTTGCATGTGCAAATGAATGTATTCCAAAACACCCAGGCCCGCTGTTAAAACCACGAAGCCTTTCGTGGCTTCCAAGAGGGCGATGAGTTGTAGACCTGTAGGCATGACCGACTCCTCAAGGATGAATGGACTGAAAGTATTTTAAAACTGACTGATGCAGTTTTGAATAATAAGGCTGAGAATAAAAGGAAAGATAAACTGGGACCTTTAGAACCGTTTGCGGAGAAAGAATCTGCAGATTTTTTTCCTGCTTCACCAAATGCAGCGGCAGGACCGCTCGCCCTACGCCTAACTTAACGGCTTCAATAATACCGTGAATCTCATCAAGGTATTGGCGTTTAATATTTTTCTGTTTGACTCCGGCAAAGCGCAAATATTTAAAAGTCGTCGTGTCTTGCTCATCATGATCGAGATAGATATCAGGCCCGTCGTAGTTCTTTTTTTCTGTTAAGACATAGGACTCATCAAAAAGATGCACTTGTTCGAGGTCTTCCCAATCGAGTTTATGATCCAAGAGCATATAGTCGATTTCACCTCTCTTCAACATATCGGGAAGGTGACTCATCTCGCGATTAAAGGCATGAAATGAAACGGACGAATTGTCCTTAAAAAACGGCGCAAATGCCGGAAGCACCAACGAACTCATCACAGACGAAAAAGCGCCTATCCGCAAAACACCTGCAAGCTTTTCCGCCGTTTTATTTTTCAATGAATTAAGAAACTCTTCTTCAAGCTGATTTTTAATTCGGCAATAACGAACAAGTTCGTTCGCGGTCTCAGTCAGCTTTATTCCTCCACGATCACGAATAAACAGAGTTGTGCCGAGTTCTTTTTCTAAATTCAAAATTCTTTGTGACAATGCAGATTGCGTAACATGCAATTCCGCCGCCGCTTTGGTGAAATTCAAATTTCGTGAAACAGCTAAAAATGCATCGAGGTGGGTTGTAGTAAGCATCATGAGCCATTAGATATATCGATTGTTTAATTAAAACAAATAATTTTAATCGCCGCTGCAAACGAGGTAAATGCTTCATCACAACATCTAACGACAAAGGAGAATTTATGAAATCATTAATTACAGGACTTGTTCTACTCATGGGATTGTCTGCTCAGGCTGAAACTTGGAACTGCCAAACTGAAAGCAGTGAATATATTCAAGTTTCATTGCGCACAGACAATAGCGCCTTCGTAAATATCGGGAACGAACTTTTTGCAGGTTCCTACTCCCTGGTATACGGGCATCCGAAAACTAGAAACGCCGGTGTCTCTCAAGGAGTCCTCATTAAGGCAAATACCGGAAATTCATCGGTAAGCATCAATATCAGTCATGAGGGTCAAGGCTCTTTGTCTTTATTTAAGAACGGAAAGTTAGAAACTCAAAGATTGTTCTGCGATTCGATCTAGCTAACAAGGCGCTCCCTCTTTCCTGGAAGAGGAAGCGCCTCTTCCACTCTTAAAAGATCAAATGCGATTCGTTGCCTTTCACTTTCACAGTGTCACCCGCTTTGACTTTGCCAGAGATGATCTCTTTAGAAAGCGGATTTAAAAGCTCCGTTTGGATCACACGCTTCAAAGGACGGGCCCCGTAAATGGGGTCATAACCTTTCTTCGCGAGAAGATCGACAGCGGACTTATCAAAGTCGATGTTGATTTTCTTCGCACGCAATCTTTGCGCGACGAGATCCAGCTGCACTTGTACGATACCGGAAATCTGCGCCTCACCTAATGAGTGGAACATCACGATTTCGTCGATACGGTTTAAGAACTCCGGACGGAATCTTTCACGAAGAGCTTCCATCACGGCGTCCCGTTTCTTGTCCTCGCCCATGTGACTGTCCAAAATGGACTGCGAGCCCACGTTTGAAGTCATGATCAAAACGGTGTTCTTGAAGTCCACGGTTCTGCCTTGACCGTCTGTCAAACGCCCGTCATCCAAAACTTGCAACAGGATATTGAAGACGTCGTTGTGAGCTTTTTCGATCTCATCCAACAAGACCACGCTGTAGGGACGACGACGAACAGCTTCTGTCAACTGACCGCCTTCTTCGTAACCCACATAGCCCGGAGGCGCGCCGATCAAACGAGATACGGAGTGTTTCTCCATGTACTCGCTCATATCGATGCGCACAACGGCTTGTTCGTCGTCGAAAAGAAATTCTGCGAGCGCCTTCACGGTTTCGGTTTTTCCCACGCCCGTAGGCCCGAGGAAAATAAATGTTCCAATCGGACGATTCGGATCGGAGATCTCGGCACGCGCACGGCGAATCGCATCGGAGACGACCGTTAAAGCATGATCTTGGCCGACGACACGTTTCTTTAGAACGTCTTCCATATGCAAAAGCTTTTGCGATTCGCTTTCAAGCATTTTGCTGACGGGAATTCCCGTCCACTTCGCGACGACTTCGGCGATATCTTCGGGACCGACCTCTTCTTTGAGCATGCGGTTTTCGGTCGCCTTTTGCTCTTTGCTTCTTTCCTCCAAAGACTTCAATTTCTTCTCGGACTCGGGAAGCTTTCCATATTTGAGTTCGGCCGCCTTGCCCAGATCCCCCTCACGTTCTGCACGAGAAATCGCGAGTTTCAAATCCTCGATATCGGCTTTGAGTTTCTTAATCTGATCAATGCCGCCTTTTTCAAATTCCCATTGCTCGCGAAGAAGCTGGTTTTTCGCGTTCAAAGAACTGATTTCTTTATCAATGACGGATAGGCGTTCTTTCGAGCTATCGTCTTTTTCTTTTTTCAAAGCTTCTTTTTCGATACGCAGCTGCATCAACTCACGCTCAATTTTATCGACCTCTTCAGGAACGGAACGCGTTTCAATGCCGAGCTTGCTCGCCGCTTCGTCCACAAGGTCGATGGCCTTGTCAGGTAAAAAGCGGTTTGTGATATATCTGTGTGAAAGCTTCACCGCCGCCACCAAAGCAGCGTCAGTAATACGAATACCATGATGTACTTCGTATTTTTCTTTCAGACCACGCAGAATCGTAATCGCATCGTCAACACTCGGCTCTTCCACCATCACCGTTTGGAAACGGCGTTCAAGGGCAGCGTCTTTCTCGATATACTTGCGATACTCATCCAGAGTTGTGGCCCCGATACAGCGAAGTTCTCCGCGTGCTAATGCCGGTTTTAACAACTGACCTGCATCCATCGCGCCTTCAGTTTTTCCGGCACCGACAAGCGTGTGCAACTCATCGATGAAAAGGATGATCTGTCCATCACTCGAGGTGACTTCCTTGATCACGGCCTTAAGGCGGTCTTCAAACTCCCCGCGATATTTCGCGCCGGCGATCAAAGCCCCCATATCCAAGGACATCAGTTTTTTGCCGACAAGATTGTCAGGCACGTCGTGTTTGATAATTCTTAAAGCCAAACCTTCAGCAATCGCCGTTTTACCCACACCCGGTTCACCAATAAGAACGGGATTGTTTTTTGTACGACGGGACAGAACCTGCACCACGCGACGAATTTCTTCATCACGACCGACGACGGGATCTAGTTTGCCCTCGGCAGCCAGCGCTGTCAGATCGCGGGCGTATTTGTGCAGAACTTCATACTTGTTCTCAGGATCATCGTCCGTGACTTTTTGATTGCCACGCATCTCCTGTAGCGCCGTCTTCACAGCTTCCACAGACAGTTTGGATTTTTTTAAAAGATTTAACAGATCACTATCGCCGGCTTTGAACATCGCAAGAAAGAAATGCTCCGTTGAAATATAAGAGTCACCCCATTCTTGGGCTTCGTCTTCGGCGGCTTTAAAGACCTTTTCCAAGCGAGGGCTGGCAAACAGCTTTTGGCCTCCGCCGGTCACTTGCGGAAAACGATCCATCTTAGCACGCAGGTCCGTCAGGAACTGCGCTTGAGGCACATTGAGCTTGTCTAATATACGAGGCACAATCCCTTCCGACTGCTGCACCAGTTCCATCAAAAGATGCTCTGGCTCTACAGAAGGACTGTTCTTGCGTTCCGCCAAGCGCGCCGCTGCTTGCATTGCTTCCTGGCTTTTTCGCGTCATTTTTTCAATATCGTTGCTCATACTCGCTCCATCTGAAATAAAGGATGAGTCTTATTTTTGCATTGTCAAGGAACCTCACAAATGCCCGGAATCGTAAATCCCAAAGGTAAAGGCAAATCACAGCCGCGCTTGCATGCGTCTATCAAAAAGGATGCTGTAAACCCACACGATTACCTCACTTACGATACGCGTTTTTCCTGCGAAGATTGCTCTCACTATGATGGAGACAAGGTGGTTTGCACGATTGGCTACAATCCTCGCCACCATCTCAAGGCCGAGCAAACGCATCAGTATTTGTTAGCGGGCAATATGGCCTTTTGCCGCTTTTTAGAAATCGATTAATTGATTCATTTCAGACATTCGTCCGCTCCCGAAAAATTGACCGATCTTAAGGCCTGTTTCCACGCCTTTTTCCCTCTGAAAGTATTGTGTACAAATGATTCAGGACGAACCTAGGTCTTGAACCCTCGATCTGTCGTTAGACCAGTATTGTAGAAAACAAACAAAACCCGCCCGACGTCCTGTCAAGAGATCGTCTCAAATCCCGATCAATCTCACATCAACGATTCACTCAGAAGGAGTCAGAGAGAGAAGGTCGCTCTCTCTGCATAGGACCGAAAGGAGGGCCTTCAAGGATGACGTAACAGAACAATAGATTGTTCAGAGAACTCTCACTCGGAGAGTAAAAATAAAAAAGGCCATTCAAGCACAGACTCGGATGTCAGTGCCGGCAAAGCAGATGTAGGTTTCTGCGATTGCCAAAAACAAAAATCAAGGAGGGTATTGAAAATGAAAAATAAATATTAACGGAGGAATTTAAAATGGGAATGAGAGTAACAACTAACATCAGCGCGATCAATGCTCAACGTAACCTAGTTGGTTCACAAAGAGCGATCAACGACTCAATGGCGAAACTTGCTTCTGGTAGCCGTATCAATAAAGCGGCAGACGACGCAGCCGGTTTGGCGATCTCTGAAGGCTTGAAAGCTCAGATTCGTTCTGCAGCACAAGCTCAAAGAAATGCGAACGATGGTATCTCAATGGTTCAAACTGCTGAGGGTGGCTTGAACGAAATCGGTAACATCGTGGTTCGTCTTCGTGAGTTGGGAATCCAAGCGGCTTCTGACACTGTTGGTGAAACAGAGCGTGGCATGTTGAATAAAGAGGTTCAGCAATTGAAATCTGAGATTCAACGTATCGCTTCTGTAACTACTTGGGGTACTACTAAACTTCTTGATGGTTCATCTCCGAAGTTTGATTTCCAAGTTGGTTTGTTCAACAACTCTGAAGAAGATCGTATCTCCTTCAACGCTGGTGAAAACGTTGCGACTTTGGACGCTCTTGGATTGAGTGGTGTAGACTTCTCTTCTAAAGAGGGCGCTCAAGAAGCTCTTTCAATGCTCGATGCTGCTCAGACTTCAATCTCTGGAACACGCGCTAATCTTGGTGCCCTCCAAAACAGATTGACTTCAACAGTAGACAACTTGGGTGTTGCACAAGAGAACTTGTCTGCAGCTAACAGCCGTATCCGTGACACAGACGTTGCTCAAGCATCTTCAGAGATGACTCGTAACAACATCTTGTTGCAAGCTGGTACTTCAACATTGGCTCAAGCGAACCAATCTAACCAATTGGCTCTTAAGTTGATCGGTTAATCCGCGGCAGCGAACAGTGATAAGGGCGACATCGTCGCCCGAATCTGAAGTAGTTAAAAACTTAAAGCCCGGTGAATTTGTTCACCGGGCTTTCTTTTATTTAAAATATCTTGTGCAAAGTTTTTTCAGTCCCTGCACTCGATGTGGACATTGCATAAAAAACTGTCAAACTTTTTTACCAATAATTTCAAATATTTAGCTAAAGTTACCGAAAATTTCCGCCGAAAGGTCTAGGGTCACGGAGGAAATATTATGTTCGTTTCGAAATTAACAAACACGATGATGATCCTCGCTGCTACATCATTGCTTGCAGCTTGCGGTAACCAAGGCGGGTTTCAAACTCTTCCTTCCACTATTTCTGACAATACAGGACAGGGCTCCACAGGTGGAGATAACTCTGGCGGCTCGACTCCGACTCCAAAACCTCCGACGGCTTATGACAAACTCGAAATGAATGGTGTGGTGAGTGGGACCTCTTACGAAAACGAACGAGTGATCGCATTAGATAAAGCCAATAACGCACTTCTTCTTTATCTTCCTTTGCCTCCGGGGCCGTTCAGCAATTTATATATAGACGTACCGAACGCAAAAGGCGTGAAAGTCACGACGGTTTTGGATTCTCAACAAAAAGCCCGCGTTGCGGTCAGTATTCCGCTTCGCCTGCTTGCCAAGGACAAACTTTCTTTCCCATCCTCTTCAACCCTTCCGGGGGGCCGCCCGCTTCCTATGATGCCGAGCGGAGAGATGCCATCCCTAGCCCTGGGTCTTAATCCCAACTCCGATAACAAGGTGTACTTGTACTTCGGCGTCAATGCGGTCGGAATGTTCGTGGAAAGCTCCTTCTTTCCAGAGCTTCCCGGTGGAATTAACCTCGGCATTACAGTTCCGATCAAGAACCAAGCGGGAACAAGAACCTTGGGCTACTTTACGATTGTCCCCAAATCAGGCGTGAACAATGGCGGCCTTTTCCTTTCGTTCATCCTTCCTAACGATCTTGCAAAGATCATTGATGATCACTTGAGTGGTATTATCAACTAAACAAGACCGAACAAAAACTCATTCAGTTTTGCATTGCCTGCCCTCTTAGATCTCGCTAGTCTAAGAGGGCAAATCATTTGAACCAGGACCTTTCAGGGAGCGTAATCATGGCAAAGAAAAAAGCAAAAAAGGTAGCTAAAAAAGCAGCAAAGCCTGCGAAAAAAGCTGCTGCAAAAAAAGCAACTAAGAAAACAGCAAAACCTGCGAAGAAAGCTGCAACTAAAAAGGCTGCGAAACCCGCTAAAAAAGCTGCAACAAAGAAAGCCGCGACTAAAAAAGCAGCTCCCAAGAAAGCTGCTACAAAAAAAGCCGCTGCTAAAAAACCTGCTGCGAAAAAAGCAGCTCCAAAAAAAGAAAAAGTAGCTAAGGCCGCTGTTGTCGGCGCTGGCGCTGCTGAAGTTCTTAAACCTACAACTCCTGTTATCGATGACATGTCTTCTGAGTTTGAAGACGAAAACGAAATGGATAACATGATCGACATCGAAGAAGAGTCTGTTTCTGACGACACTGATGAGTGGTCTGATGAAGACGAATCTGAAGAAGAGTCTGAAGGCTCTTTCGGTGAAGACGAAGAAGAAGAAACTGAAGATGAAGTTTCTAAATCTGATGACGACGATGATGACGAAGACGATGAAGATGATGACGACTTCGGTGATGACGAAGGTTACTTCTAGTCTTTAAAAGCTTCATTGCTATCAAGAAAAAGCGCTCGCAGGAGCGCTTTTTCTTTTTGAAGAGCCTGCCGTTAAAGCTATGATGCTCTTATGTACAAACACCTTTACAGTCGTTTTTTACAAGCCCACGCCGAGAGTCTTCATTTCGCGTGTCACAGTCATCACTACTGGCCCGATGTCACCCGGGAAGCCCACTTACAATATTGGGACGATGCCTGCCGCTATGTTGATACGAAGTGGGAGTACATTTTTTCTAAAAAAGTTCCGCAAGCGCAAAAACTGATCGCACACGCTTTAAAACTTTCACACTCTTCGCAAATCGTTTTTGCTCCGAATACGCATGAATTTGTGTTTCGTCTTTTTAGTTCTTTGGATTGGAGCAAAAAAGTAAAAATCCTGACAACCGATTCCGAGTTTTACAGTTTTGACCGTCAAGCCAACCGTCTTTCAGAACTCACCCAGTTTGAAATCACAAAAGTTCCCACCCTGCCCTTCGCGACATTTCATGAACGCTTTGAAAAAGAGCTGCGTTCCCAAGAATGGGACATGGTTTTTATCAGCCACGTGTTTTTCAATTCAGGGCTGGTCGCTGACATTCATAGACTTGCGAAAGCCGCGTCGGAAAAAACTTTGTTCGCTGTTGACGGTTACCATGGCTTTATGGCGGTGCCGACGGATTTGTCGTCCTTGGAAGATCGTATTTTTTACGTCGCCGGTTCTTACAAATACGCCCAAGGGGGCGAGGGGGCTTGTTTTCTTTATGTGCCTCCGTCCACACGCCACCGTCCTTTGCATACGGGATGGTTTGCGGAGCTTTCGCATCTCTCCGCCGTGGGGAGCCAGGTCGGCTATCCCACAGACGCCCTTCAATATGCCGGCAGCACCATGGATTTCTCCGGCCTTTATCGCTTGATCGCGACGCTTGAGACATTCACGGGCGAGGGTCTTACGGTTGAAAGAATTCATGAAATAGTGACTCGCAACCAACAGTTGTTCGTCACAGAGCTCGAAAAAACAGGGCATCCCCTTTTGCAGCAGAAAAACCTGCTTAAACAGAACTCTGTCCATGGACACTTTCTGACGTTCGAACTTCCCGATACGGAAACGACGCAAAAACTGGTTAAAACGCTGAAGGAGCGCGGGCTTCTGACGGATTCGCGCGGAAATCGCCTGCGCTTTGGCTTTGGTCTTTACCATTCCGAAGAAGATATTCTTAAAGCCGTACAAATAATCGCTTCTAGCAAATAAGAATTATTCACCCCAAGCATAATTACTTATTTTTGATGTATTTGATATATGGATGAGGGATTGTTAAACCCTCCTTCGAACAAAACATTTGAAGGAGTTTTTCCCATGAAAAAGATTTTATTCTCCGTTGCCTTTTTTGCATCCGCGATAGCATTCGCAGAGGCACCTGCCCACGTCGAACTTTGTGCTTTGGAAATATACGAAGAACAAGAAGTCCAGTTCACGACGAAAGAACTTTTCGATATTAAAACGGCAAAGAGCATCTCTCCGTTTTTTCTGTCTCTTTTGAATCACTACTATGGTGGTGAACCAAAGACTTTTGCAGAATTCAAAGCTCTTTATGGCGAACACGGTGACGAAAGTTATAACGATCTTATTATCTACGAATTGACTTCAAACACGACAGGCCGGGTTTATCTTGAAGTGAAATCTTGGCCGGGCGACAACCCTGTAGGTTTTGTTCACGATCCGAAAACAGGTGAAGTTTTAGCTTCCAATGGTGACGACAGCTACACCCTTTTCTATGGTAATAACCAGGAGTTTTCTTGTTACGAATTGAACAAAGATAAGTACTAATAAGTCCGCGTTTTGCCGCTGATTTCCTAGAGTATTTATTCGATGCGCCCGACACCTGGGCGCATTTTTTTTGGCACGTATTTAGCTTTCGCTTTCCTAGCTACTTTCAATCGAATTTCCGGTGACGTTTGATTTGGATTTGAAGAGGTTTTAGGTGAAGCGTTCCGCTTTTCTCATAACAATTTTGGCTTTCTTGGGCTCATTTTGCGCCCAGGCCTTAACGTCGACGAGCACCTTGCCCGAAGGGATCAACAGTCCCTCCTTCCGCATGGGAAACATTGAAGGAATCGATCAGCGTTATACTGAAAACGGAACGCTGATGAAGTTAGGAGATTACAAGTCCGTTATCTTTGATGCTCCCACCTTGGCGAAATTTAACTCTGATGCAAAAAGATTGATCGATGCTCTGAACCGTTTCGGCGCGCACAACCTGGGTGACAATTTTAATCTTGGTGTTTTGCGTGTGGAGACGATGCCTAAAGTGCAGTATTTTGCCCCCGTCTTCGCCCGCGGAATTACAAAAAATTGGACGCTAGGTGTGGGCCTGCCGATCGTGTCCTATCAAAATCAGATCAAAGTGTCGCAACAGTTTTCCAATATCGAATATTATCGCGCGCAGTTTTCCGGTTTAAGTCCCGAGCTTGATGACGCTCTTAATACCAATTTGGCGACGGCGACTCACCAAACATTGCAGCAAAAAGGTTATAAACCTTTAGAAAACCGCAGCGAAAGTTTCCTCGGCGACGTGCAAATCGCAAGCATCTATAAGTTCTTTGAAAACCGTTCTTCCGCTTTGATCTATCAGGCGCAAATCAGTCTTCCCACGGGCCCCCGGTATGACCCTGATGATTTGGCGGCTCTGAATATTTTTGGCCGAACGAATATCAATAATACCGTGGCTTACTCGCACCGCCTTTCTTCACGAATCAGCCTGGTGCCGTACATTTCTTACTTTTTAAATATTCCTGACACCGTGACAGCGCGCGTACCGACGAATGAAGATGACACTCTTCCCGATAGTTCCAGCAAAGAGGACGTGACCAGAGAGATCGGAAACACGACCACCTTGGGTGGCAATATGTTCTATGAGCTGACAGACAGTTGGACTCTTGGAGCGGGCTACGAGTATGCAGTGAAGGAAGAGGACCACTTCGCCGGCTCCCGCCCTTCCCGGTATGATCTTTTGTCATTGAATACGGACATGAAAGCGCAAAGAGTGAAGGGAGAAATCTCTTACAGCTCCGTGAAGTCCTATTTCAAAAAAAGGGCGCTGATTCCTATGATCGTGTCTTTGGAAGTTTCTGATGTAATTGCCGGGCACAACGTCGAAAGACAGTTGCTGCAAGAACTGAACGTAATGATGTTTTTCTAAAGGATGGGGAAATGAAAAACGGACTGCGAATTTTTATTGCGACAAGTTTTCTGCTCGGTGCCTGTGCTCCTAAGGTGGAAGATCGCCGTTTTGATGCACCGACAACTTCTTTTGGCCCCCGCTCTTCTGATACCAAGTTAAATTCTGACATTAAGTCTTTTGAAAAAATCTCTCCGAACCTGACGTGGCAAGCGACTGTGCCGACCGCTCTTTTCTTTGAGCAGGCAGAAAATCTGGTGACTCTGGGAAAACTCACCGGAAATGAGGCGTTGAAGGAAAAGGGTTTGCAGTGGATTCGCAGCTTTTATCAGCAGCCTCAAGCGACCCAGTCCGTCGACTTGGCGCAAAGTCCGTTTGCCGCTTTGGCCGTCGCGCAGACTCAGGAAGAAGTGCAGAAAACCTTGCATGACGTAAAAGCGGACATTCAAAACTCCCGCGCCATTCTAAGAGCTGAAATTCTGGCTTTAGGTAAAGAATATCCGTGGCCTGCTCAAGCACAAAGCCTCGATAAATTTGTGGCGCACGCCCAAGCTTTTACGGATTTGTTATTGGAAAAACTTGTCGACGTTGAAATTTCCCCATTAATTCAAGAAGGCGTTCGTGAGGAATTGTTGGCCCAAACAAAACCTTTGTTCACGGATATCCATCAGTTGTTACAGCGGCTGCAAAACAGCGCCACGCTCAGTGAAACACTGAATCTTGTCGAAGCAGCCATTCGAAAATTTGAAGTTTCACTGCCGCCGGAGTTACAAAAAAGTTTGCAGCAAGGACGTCTTATTGGCGCGGGTCTTGATCACATCCAAGACGCTCAGGGTGGTCTGACCGTTTTGATTGATATTTGGCGCATCCTCACTCCGGCGGAACAAGCGATTTACTTTAAAGCCGTTAACGAAGACCTCTATGACTTCTTGAAAGATCAGGATGACAAAGATCTCGACTGTCTTCGCCGTGACGGTTGTTCCGGCGGTATTTTTAAAGGCATCGCAAAGAAACTTTTTATTCTTCCTAAAATCAAAAAATACGGCCTTGAACAGCTGCAACTTGAGATGAATCAAAAAACGCGTGGCTACGTCATTTCCGAGATCGAAAAATTCGCACAAAGTTTTGCGACGGATTTGCCCGGCATTTTTGCCGATAAAATCGAACAAGGTCTTATCGCCAAAAATGGTGAATTAGAGTCGGTGCAGAAGAATTATCACGAGTATATTAAAACCTTGCTTGGCAAATGGGGCGAAAAAGTTCTGCCGCAGTCACAGGGCCATATCTCGGGCTTTGAAGTTTCAAATGTAAAAGTGGATCTTTCAATGAAAACGGCGCTGTCTTTACAGGCCGTCGGCGCTTTGAATGACCTTAAGGCCAACACCGCGGGCACGTCCATGATGGTGAACACATTATTGATGGAACATGGCAATCCGGAAGAAGCCTCGAGCCTGCAATTTGCTTTATCTCAAGTGAACAAGCTGATTAGTATCGGGGGCTACCGCGATTACGAAAATAAATTGATTCCCGC
Organism: Bdellovibrio sp. 22V; assembly: GCF_030169785.1. Classification (NCBI taxonomy): domain Bacteria; kingdom Pseudomonadati; phylum Bdellovibrionota; class Bdellovibrionia; order Bdellovibrionales; family Pseudobdellovibrionaceae; genus Bdellovibrio; species Bdellovibrio bacteriopascens. The sequence goes on along the minus strand of NZ_CP125854.1, from coordinate 1,001,643 downwards.
CTTACTATCTCCTGTTGAGTACGAAAAAAAGCCTCTCGACATCATGGACTTTGCCAACAACCTCATCTCTTATCGTATTCCCGACAGAATTCGCATGCGCGATGCTTTTCATGCCGATCACAAGATGATCTATGAGAAAAACTTTTCAGCGTCTGCTTTTGCCGAGCAGATCAAGGGCCTAAGCCACATGCTGCGCCAAACAGCCGACTGGAAAGAGACTAATTTTGATCACATCTTAGGTCATATCAAAGCACAAGAACTCACTGATGAAATTCAAACCTCGGCATTGGATCGCTCTTTATTCCCGAAAGATATGCTTTTTGCCTTGAATATGGGGAATGTCGCGATTCTGCTTCAAGATATTACAAAAAAAGCGACACCCGTCTTTTTGCTCACGCTGAACAACAAAGTGTTGTGGGCCGATCAATACTCTTCAAGTTCAGAAACGGCCATCATGGCGGGAATTGTCGATATCAAAGACGGTCGCAAATCTAATATCGTGCGTGCGCAAGACGTCGCGAAATTTCTTTTGGCTCTCGGTGATTTCCTTGAGGCGACGGACGGCGTGGAAAACACCAAGTCAGCGATCTTGCTTGAAAAGAACGACAAAGGCCGTGCTCCGCTTGATGAACTCAAAGAGGGCCGTAAAGATCTTAAGCTTTTGGTCATCGCTTTGGGCAACTTTATCTCGAATCAGCTCATGATTAAAAAATCATTGGTGCAAGATCACTATTACTTGAATCAACAAGAACGCGCCAACAATCCGGAGTTCAAGGTTGAGGAACAGGCTTATGCTATTCGCGCGCTATTAAAAGCCTGGGAGATCTCGAAGCTCGATGTCTATCTTTGGTCGGCGCAAGAAATCTTTTTTGCCATGAACAAGCAGCTCTTTAATAGCAAAGAAGGCTTCTATAAGAACGGCGACGGAACATCTCTGGATTTCCCTCAACGAATCAATACTCTTTTGGCGCTGATGACTTTGAAACCGCACTTGCCGGAACAAAGCCAAACACAATTAGACATGCTCGCGAAGCCTTGGCTGCAGGCGCTTCAAGGATTGCAATAATCAAATGGTTCCCTTATGGAAGAATCCATAGAGACATGTTATCACTCCAGGAAAAGGACGTGATCCATGAACATGAAACAAGCCGCTTTCTTTCTTATTCTGTCTTTATTCTTCTCCACGAACGCTTTTGCTTATGGCCTGATCTGCCAGTCTTCTTCCGCGCAGGTTCAGTCCATCGAACTCAACCGTGACGGCGGTGAAGAAACTGTGACTGTCGTTCATCCGCACGGCGAGCAACGCTATCTTGTTCTTTATCATCAAACGGGAAATGTTGTCGCGATCATCGACACAGATATCGAAGGCGGCGCCCCTAACCGTGGCATCGCTCTCGTCTATAATCCCAGTTCGGGCCGTGGCTATCTTTCCATGGATGGCAGCATCACCGACATTCATTGCCAAAACAAGTAACTCAAAAATAATAGCGAACTCCAAACCCACTCGCCCAATAGGCTTCGGGTTTGGAGGCATAGCGATTGTTGTTGTAAATCGCTATGGCCACTTGATCTAAAAGTGTCCAATCCCAATAACCTTCCCAATTCCGCCAGTTCAGTTTCGTCGCGAAAACAAGTCCGACACGATAAGCGGTTTCGTCATAATAATTGCTTTCGGGGTAGACGTCCGGATTTGTCACAAAGGTGTCACTGCAAAGGCAGCGGCTCAACAAGGCACCAATGCCAATCCAGTTCGTCGTGACTTCGTGATAAATGCTCTGAAGCGGAGAATAGACATATTTTAAATTGAGCTGCCGAACGCGACCGCCTAAAATTCCCGGAGTTTCCCCATAAGAAAACTCCGTCATATGTCTTTGCGATTCGGAAGTATAATTCACGCCAAAATGCCGGTCTCCCATGTAAGAGCCCGTTCCAGCGCCCACTCCCCAATCGGCATAAGCCATTCCACTACATAGTAATAGCAGGAGGATAATCTTGCTGAGTTTCATAACGACATTCTTTCTGAAGGCATTTCTCCACCTTCACCATGTCGTCCGTGAGCGTGATGCGGGACCAGGCGCCGTTTTGTAGACGTTCTACCTGGTGTCTAAGAACTCCTTCTTTGAATTCAGTTTGATAGATGTGCTTATGTCCATTCATAATCAAACGAACATTTGCATCGCGCACGATATCCCAAAAAAGATCCCGATCCTGGGGTCTAAAGTATTCGAAATTGTCGGGATCGACGTGCATAAAAAGAACAATCGGCAATGAACTTGAGCGCACTTCCAGCGCGAGCCAATTCCAATCTACACCCTCATTTATAAAGTCGAGACGATTGTTGTTAAAAACAATGAATCGATAGCCTTTTAGATCAAAGTGAAAATTGTAAGGGCCGAACAAACGCTGATAAAGAAGTTTGCCTTTGGCAACCGTATCGTGATTTCCGATCACCGTGACGAGCGGTACCTTCAAAGGACTGATCAAATTCAAATAAGCATCGTACTCGAAATTAAGCCCTTGATTTGTAAAGTCGCCAAGATGAACGGCGAAATCCAGCGAGGTGGTATTAGTCACTTTCACCCAATCTTCCAGAGCGGAATAATTCTGATGAGTGTCGGCGACCGCGCCAAAAACGATTTTATCTTCTCTCGCTTGGAGCGAGATTTTTTCATTGAGTGCGACCAACTGATGTTGATTGCGATTTGTTACTGAGCTCTGAGTTTCTTCTGAAAACGGAGAGTTCTTGAGAGGCGCACAACCGAGGGCCAAGCCCACGGTTAATGCCATCAATAGCTGTTTCATAACTCTCTCCAATGTAAATTGGACAGTTAAAGGTTAATTCATACGAAGCAATCCTGTATTTTGAACCATCTTTTCGAGTGCTTTGCCGATGACTTCTTTTTCTTGAGCGTCGAATTGATTCCAGAACGCTGCAATTGTCGGAGCCCACTTCGGAAAGATCTCTTTCAGGGTTTGATCCCCTTTGTCCGTCAACTTAATGACAAAAGAGCGTCCGTCTTTTTGATGAATTTCTCGCGTGACCAGTTCTGCTTTCTCAAGTCCATTGATTAAACCAGAAATCGTCGCCTGAGTAACTCCCACTTTCTGCGAAAGCTCCGAAGGCATTAATCCTTCCGGGGAATCCTTCAAAAGATACAGCAACGTAAAGCGTCCTGCTGAAAGATTGTAGGGAGCCAGCAAGCTCTCGATGTGGTTTTCCAAATCGTTGCCTACTTTTCTGAATAGCAAGTTCGCATACAAAGCCCACGAATCCACGCCTTCGTGGATTCGCGAGAGAGCTGTTTTTACCTGGTCTTGGGACGGCATTTCTTGGATAAAAAGTTTTGCCATAAAATCCTCCTTATTAACTCTCGGATGTTGTTAATGCGTAATCACCCGTAGCTTCATCAGGAGCTGCTGGAGATCTCACTTCTACAACGACCTGTTGGTCTTTTTTCTTTGTGGATGTGAATTTCGCACCAATGTTATTTGCCCAAATTCTAAAACGATCTACGTATGTAAATACCGCTGGTACGACAATCAAAGTCAGAATTGTCGAAGAAATCATACCGCCGATAATCGCAACACCCATCGCCGTACGAGATTTCGAAGCTTCGTTCAAACCGATCGCAACAGGCAATGTACCTGCGATCAACGCGAACGACGTCATCAAGATCGGACGAAGACGCGTTTTACCCGCTTCAACCAAGGCTTCGCCTCTTTCTTTGCCTGCCGCCATCATTTGTCTTGTGTAGTCGACAAGCAAGATACCGTTTTTACCGGCAACCCCGATCAACATGAAGAAACCGAAGATCGCAAAGATCGTCATTGTTTCGCTCATCAAGAACAATCCAAGGAAAGCACCGCACAGAGCCAGTGGCAACGCCACCATGATCGTGATTGGCGTGATGAAAGACTCATACAAGCTCGAAAGGATCAAGTAGATGAACATGATCGCAAAGCCCAACGCAAGAACCGTTGAAGTCGCCAACTCTTGCATGTTTTCCGCGTCACCACCCCAAGAGAAACGCACGCTCGAAGGGAATGCTGTTTCACCTGTCGTCATCATTTTTACCGTATCATTCACGACTTCACTTAAGCCCGCACCTGGCGCAACACCCGCAGTGATTTGAATGTAACGACCGCGGTCTTGACGCTCAATTGATGCAGGACCTGAAGCCAAATCCCCTGTTGCGACGTCAGACAAGCGCACCAGTTTTCCATTCACGTTCGGAACGTAAACCTGGTTGAAGCTTTCTTTAAGGTCACGTTGCTCTGGCATCAAACGCACGCGCACTTCATACTCACGACCTTTTTCACGGAACTTCGCTGGAGTCAGACCTTCTACTTGCGCACGAAGCTCTCCACCCATTGTTTTCGTGTTGATACCATAAAGTTTGGCAGCGCCCGACTTCAAGTGAACTTGCATCTCGGGTTTACCGGGACGGAAGTTCGTATCCACGTCTGTCAAACGAGGATCCGCTTTGAGTTTGGCAAGAACCTTCGTTGCGGCCGCTTCAAGCTCTTGAGGATCGGCAGAGATGATATTCAAAGTAAACGGCTGTCCACCCATACCACCTGTCGCATCGTACTCTTTCACAACAGGATTTGCTGTTGCAGCGAAACCTGCCAATTGTTGACGGATCTTATCGCGGAACGCTTCTGTTGTGTAACCGTTACGAGCTTTGCCTTCTTTCATCTTGACGTAGAAGTTCGATTTATTCGACTCCCCGTAAAGACTTCCGATGATCATCGCAGTGTAATCCACTTCAGGGTTTGCGCGGATGATTTTATCTACCTCATCACCGACTTTGTTCATACCGTCCAAGCTTGTGCCCGGTTGCATTTCAAGAGTTACAGTAAACTCACCGGCATCGTCGTCCGTGATAAACGCCCCTGGAACTTTCGTCACCGTGTAAATACTTAGCACGAACACCATGAACGTCGCTCCGATCGTCATCAAGGGATGACGAAGAGTCACACGCAGAAGCTTTTCGTAGATTTTCTCAAGCCATGCTTGGAAACGGTCGAAACCTTTTACAAGACGACCCAAAGTTTTATCGTACAACGACGCTGGTTTATGATGATTGCTATGCGCTCCGTGGCCTTCGCCACCGAAGTAGGCTGTCAGCATTGGAATGATCGTCATCGCCACGAACCAGCTGATCATCATCGAGAACACAACGGTCATACCGAACTGTTTCAAGAACTGACCGATGGTGCCAGACATCGTACCAACCGGCACGAACACCGCGATCACCACAAGAGTGATGGCCATGACCGCCATTTGGATCTCGGTCGTACCTTTTTCCGCGGCAGTGAGTGAATCTTCACCCAGTTCCATACGACGGTAGATGTTTTCGATAACCACGATCGCGTCGTCGATCAAAAGACCCACGGCCAAAGTCAAAGCCAACATGGATACGATGTTAATCGAGAAGCCCGCAACCTTCATAATCATGAAGGCACCGATCAATGAAATCGGCAAGGAAAGGGCCGTAATAAATGTTGATCGCGCACTTCCCAAGAAGAAGAACACCGTGATGATTGTCAAAACGATACCGATAATGATCGTTTCGTTCACGTCATAAATATTGTTCTTAATTTTTGTAGAAGCATTCGTAACAAGTTGAACTTGGGGAGCACCCTCCATTTTTGCAAGCTCAGGCTTCAACTTTTCGAGTTGTTTAATAACGTCGTCCGCTACTCTGACAGTGTTAGAGCCCGATTGACGATAGACTTGCAAGAAAAGCGCTTTGTCACCGTTCACGAAGGCACGGGACTTTTCATCCTCCAATGTATCTACAACCGTTCCCAGATCTGCAACACGCGTAGGAACCTCGTTTCCGTAGAGGTTTACGAGAGTGTCTGCAATCTCAGGAACGGTTTTAAATTCACCTAAACCACGGAACACAAGTTCTTTCCCGCCTTGTTCCACTTTACCGCTCGGAATATTCTCACCCGAAGCACCGACTTGACCGGCAACTTGGCTGACAGAAATTTCGCGCGCTTTTAATTTTTTACGATCCAAAAGAACGTGAACTTCCCTTTCGCGGCCCCCGAAAATCTCGATCGCACCGACGTTGTTCACTTGTTCCAAACGAGGCTTGATGAACTGGTCTGCGATATCGAATAGTTGGGCGTCTCCCAATCCATTCGCGGTCAATGACACCATGATGATGGGAGTGTCTGAGGGGTCGAACTTTTTGATCACTGGATCGTCGACTTCATCGGGAAGTTTTGGTTTTGCGATATTTACTTTATCGCGAACTTGTTGTTCGGCGTACTTCACGTCAACGCTGCTGTTAAATTCAACGATAACTTGCGAAACACCTTCCAAACTTTTTGAAGTCAAACGTTTGATACCAGAGATGGTACTGACTTCTTCCTCGATAGGACGGCTCACCAAAGTTTCGATCTCAGAAGGACCCGCACCTTGATAAGTCGTTTGCACTGTGACAACCGGGATACTGACGTCAGGGAATAAGTCCACGCTCATAGATTTGAACGAGGCCCATCCAACCACCACGAGGGCGATCGTCACGCACGTAATAAAGATCGGTCTGCTAATGGATATTTTAGGTAAGCTCATGGTTAGTTTCCTCCTTCAACAGAGGCTTGGTAAAGTTTAACTCTTGCTTGTAATCCAAGAATCTGAGCAGCCGCTTGAACGCGGTTTACTTCAGATTGCGAGAAGTCTTGTTCGAAAAGAAGAACCTGATATGTCGTTGTTCTTCCTTGGCGCAGACGTCCTCTTTCGTTTTCAAGTTTGGCTTTTTGCGCATTCACGATGTTCGTCGCCAAACGAAGACTTTCTTTTGCTTCACTCATTTGTTGCACAAGATTTGTCCATTCTTGCTCTTGATTGAACTTCTTGCTTTCATAAGAGAGTTCAGCGGCCCGACTGGCTTTTAAAGCACCAGACTTTACATCTGACGTTGCGGAAAGATTCAAAGGCATCGAAAAACGCACGCCGACATAAGCCGTGTCGTGCTCTGTCTTACCTGCATTCTTCATCGCTTCGTTGAACTCTTCATCACGCCCGTTCAAAGCGTAACTCCCGTAAAGATCCAAACTGGGTTTGTTTCTTTCAGCTGTGAGTTGCGCTGAAGCTTGAGCAAGCTGTGCTTGGGCTCCTGCCGCTTTCACATCGTAACGATCGCCGGGTCTTTGCGTCGGTACAGGAACTTTCTCAAGAGCTCCATAGTTGATACCTTCAAGAGCAGACACCGGAGTCTCTGCCTCTTTATTAATAAAAGTATTAAACGCACGGCGAGCCGCTTTTTCTTGCGTCTCTGCTATTTGCACTTGAAAAGTAACGGCCTCTACCATCGCTTTGGCTTGAAGGACGTCCGCATTTTCTCCCAAGTTCATTTTCGCTTTGCGAGTCACATAAGACAGAATGCTTTGTGCTTGCGTAAGAGCTCTCTTTTGCACTTGCACGAGTTCTTGCGCCGAAGCGAGAGTCCAATAAGCGGCCTCGGCCTCGACCAATGTTCCTTGCGCTTGAGCATCCGCGCCGAATTGTTCAGCAACGTTTTGCTGGCGAGTCAGTTCTTCATTCGCACGCGCGGAACGGCCAAAACCGTTCGCCCACAAAGGCATGGACAATTCTAATGTCGGAGTCGCCGTCCAAAAACTATTGGACATTCCCGCGGGAAGAGTCGCGCCTTCGACTTCAATACGATCCATGGCATAAGATAATTTGGTCTGCAGACCAAAGCTGAAGTCTTGAGAAACACCTAATGAATAGTTTTGTGTTTTCAAGCGATCGTATGTAATTGCAGAAGCAAATTGCTCTTTCCCGTCGTGTCCAATTCGCGCATCAGCGAAAAGACGCGGAGTAAAGAAAAGATCCGCTTCGCGAGACTTTAATTGAGACGCTTCAGACTGCTCAGCGCTCGCTTTATAGCCCAAACTTTCTTGCTTCACTTGATTTAAATATTCATTAAGGCTTATCGCAGAGGCGGAATTCCCTATCAGGGTCGCCGCGAGGATGAGCGACAAACTACACACATTTAGGACATCAGCTCGTTTCATCGGATTCTCCATTATGTAATCGCTTACATACTTAACCTAACCGAAACCACTTAAGTATGCAATCAATTACTTTCTTGCTGTACCATCGGCCTTATGATACATTATATAAAGATAAGCATTTTCAGGTATTTATAGTATTCTCAGGAGGTTTTCATGACGGAAACATCTCACAGCAAAACCCAAAAGGACGTAAGTCCAGCTCACGTTAAGGGCAAAAAAAGGGATCGTTCTGCGTCTGAGGAGCGCCTTATTCAAGCGGGCCTTGAGGTCTTCTCGAAGCACGGCTTTAATGGTGCGACGACAAAAGAGATCGCAAAAAAAGCTGACGTCAATGAGTCCCTCATCGGCCGCTACTTCGACGGAAAAGAAGGCCTGCTTGTCGCCATTATCGAAAGATTTATCGAGGAAGTTGTTCAGGAAGCCCTCCCCTACGAGCCTCAAGAAACTTTAGCCGATGAGCTTGAGCACTATGTAAAGAACAGAGTGAATCAGGGCTGCATGCACGAAGATTTCGCGCGCATCGTTTTTTCACAAGCGCTTGTCGATAAAAAGTTTAAACGTCGCGTGCGCGAAACGATTCCTTTGCAAATCGATCCGCACTTAGTGGAGCGAGTCACTCGTCTTGCGAATGCGGGGAAATTAAACCTTGGAACGATAACTATCGAGGAGATCTGTCAGCAGATCGATACCTATATGGATGGTGTGTTTTTCTTTGATCGCATTCTGCACGAAGAGACGAATGATAACATGATCGCGAAGACCGTACGCTTTATGCGTCTGTACGCGCGATTGTTTGATAAAAAATAATCTCTGCAACTGGAAACAAACCCGCTTGAGAATTACAGCGGCACCGGAAATAAAAAACCCACAACTGAATTTCGGTTGTGGGTTTTGTTTTTTTGACTCAATGACTTCCTTACTCGAAGTTTGGAAGATCCACGATCACACCGCCCTCTGAATCCGACGGAGTGGAAGGCGTTGAAGGCTGCTGTTGTTTTTGCTGCTCTTCCTGGCGCTTGCGCTCTTCTTCTTTTCTACGCGCTTCTTCTTGTTGCTGTCTGCGCACTTCATCTTGCTTGCGGATCTCGTCTTGTCTACGAGCTTCATCTTGTCTACGAATCTCTTCTTGGCGACGGCGCTCTTCGTCTTTACGGCGCTGATCTTCCTGCGCACGTCCTTGCTCATTTTGTCTGCGTTGTTCGTCTAATTTGCGTTGTTCCTCTGCTCGGCGAGCTTCGTCCTTACGACGCTGTTCTTCCGCAATGCGCTTCGCCTCTTCTTGACGTCTCAATTCTGCCTGACGACGCTGCTCCGCCGCTCTTTGTTCAGCAGCACGGCGCTCCGCCTCGATACGACGTTGCTCAGCTGCGCGACGTTCGGCTTCTTTGCGAGCTTTAATGACAGGATCATGTTTTTCAATACATATTCTTGCGGCGTCTTCGCCTGACTGTCCCTTATCGTATAAATCGATGATACAGTCATTCATTTGACGATTTGTCGAGCTTCGGCAAAGGCGGTTTGCATCCGTATATAAATAATTATCCGAAATAACCTGGCCACCCTTAGAGTAAAGCTCCTTTACACAGCTTGCGTATTGGATATTTACACTGCCTTTACAAAGATCCAGGGCATAAGTTCGATAATCAAAATCAGGATAATTACCGTTATCTCTCGTTTTAAAAAATCTCCACAGATCTAATGTACATTGTTGCACTACGCTTCTAACTTCACCTTTTGAACAAAAATATCCGGCCAAACTCAGATTGTCTTTGAAACGTGAAGCCTGACTAATTACGCAGTTCTGAAATTCAACATCGGTTCGCCCATGCATGCAAGCCGCATCCGTTGCTGACTGAAAAGTACTCAATTTTTGATATAAGCTATCAGAACATTCTTCGACACTAATATACCTAGTGCCTTTTTGAATAGATCCATTTCCTTTCACAATCCACGCGTGAGAGACACTGCTTAACATTACGGTTAGTGAGATTAAAATCTTCAATCTACTCATATAAACCCTCGTCACCAAAGATTTGCTTTACAGATGGTGCCACTTCAGTTTTTTCGCCTTCAGTAGCATCAAAGTATTTACGTCGAATTCTATTTTTAAAAAAATCTACAAAATAGCCCGTTAAGACGAGCGCCAGCGCTAAGAATACGCCTCTCATATACATCCCTTTTACATCGTTTGAAATAAATGCAATGGGTACGCCAGGGGTTAAGAGCGTTTGGGTGAGGACTAAGGGCGAGGGTTTGATTAAGAATTAAACAGGAAAGCCAATTTGAGACACTTTATTTGGATGCGAGCAAGTTTCGGTCAAGAGGGTCTCTAGTAGAGTGGGCGTTGCTCCGAAAAGTTCCCTATGAGAACTGGAACGTTACTGCTTCTTCTTGTCTTATTTTGGGACAGTCTTTCTATGGCTGCGCCTAAATACTTCACGTATCAAGGCCGTATCATCAAATCTGATGGAACAACGTTGGAATATAACAACGTCAGTTTTCTTTTTGAAATCACGAATCCCAATGGAACTTGCGTTATTTACCGAGAGCAAAAAGATGGAATCAACATGCAAAGTTCGAAGGGCGTGTTCGATGTTCCTATCGGAAGCGGAACGAAACTTTTTCCGGTCGATCCTCTCTTTACTCTTCTCGATGCTTTTAACAACTCGGTGACACAAAATTGTTATGGCGGATCGACGTATACGCCGGTGTCTGGAGATTCTCGTCTTTTGAAAGTGCAATTTCACGATGGAAGCGGATGGAAAGTCATTGATCCCCCGAATGAAATCCGTACCGTTCCGTTTTCTGCTTATGCACAGTCAGCGGAAAAAATCGGCGACAAACTTCCTTCTGACTTCGTATTAAAGAATGCGGTGACGAGTTGTTCACCAGGACAGTATCTGACTTTCGACGGAACAAACTTCGCCTGTCAAAACGATGCCGGTGGAGCAGGCATGGTGGCAGACATCAATGTCGCGGCTCCCCTCACAAAAGGCGGTACGGCTTCCATCCCTACTCTTGGAGTTTCTGTCGGCACGACGGCAGGAACTGTGGCTGCCGGGAATGATGCGCGTTTCACGGACGCTCGCCCTCCAACAGGTTCTGCAAGCGGAGATCTTAGTGGATCTTATCCAAACCCCACAGTTGCAAAAATTCAAGGCGTGAACGTTTCATCGGGTGCTCCGACTTCGGGTCACTTCATGAAGTTCGATGGAGCACAATGGACAGGGTCCGCCATTGCGATGAGTGACGTTAGTAATTTAAATACGACTCTCAATAACTATCATACTGTGGCGGCCTTTAATACCGCTGTGGGAAGTGGGAACTGTGCGGCCCATCAAACGCCTTACTGGAATTCTGTTTCGGGATCTTTCCAATGTCAGGCGATCAATGTTTCCGTTGCGGGTGATGTGAGCGGAACTATCGGTGCAGTGTCTGTGAATAAGATTAAAGGCGTGGATGTTGATACGACGGGTTTAACTTCCGGCCAGGTTTTGAAATACGATGGAACGAAATGGGCTCCTGCTAGTGATTCGAATGCGGGTGGTACTGTTACGAATATCGCGACGGGCACGGGCCTTAGTGGCGGACCAATTACTTCTACTGGAACTATTTCTCTTGCGAATACTTCTGTGACTGCGGGTTCTTATGGCTCAACAACGCAAGTTGGAACATTCACCGTGGACGCGCAAGGGCGTTTAACGGCAGCAGCGAATTCTGCGATCGCTTTCCCCGTTTCTTCTGTAGCGACGAAAACAGGTGCTGTGACTCTTGATTATGGTGATATTAATAAACTCAGCTCAGCCTTCAGGACTTCAGTGGATCACTCCAACAAACGGAACTGTGACGAGCGTTTCTGGGACAGCACCGATTTCCGTTGCGACCGGAACATCAACACCGGTGATTTCAATTGATGATGCGACAACAACAACAAAAGGGGCTGTGCAAGTCGGTGCAGGTATTGCGGTCTCTGCCGGATCGATCAGCGTGGACCCTGCCAACTTCCCTTCTGCAGTTCCAGTTTCTAAAGGTGGTACCGGAGCAACATCCCTCACCGCCAACAGACTTCTTGCTTCAAACGGCACCGGAAGCGCCGTGACTGCTTTTAACTGTGCAACGGGACAGCTCTTAACGTTCGATGCCACAGGAATGATGACTTGTACCTCATTCGCAAACGGGTCCGTCTTCCTCAATGGCGGTAACTCTTTTGCAGCCAATGCGACTCTTGGCACAAATGACAACTTTGCTCTTCAATTTGAAACTAACTCATCCACAAAAATGACGATTCTTGCAAACGGCAACGTCGGTATTGGCAATACAAATCCAACCGACCTCCTCGAGGTTTACTCAACGGCGGCTGGCGCATTCAAACGTATACATAATAAAAACACAGATGCTACCGGCGGCGCAGGAGTCGCTGCCACAGCCGGAACAAATAGCATTACCATGGGAACGTGGGGCCAAACTGCTTCAAGCACACTCACTTTTATTGAGTCAAATTCTTCGCACGGTCTCTTGATCGATACTTATACAAATACTCCGATAAGATTTGCTACAAACACCGCAAGCAACGAACGCATGCGTATTGATGCCAATGGTCTTGTGGGTATCGGAGATACAACCCCGACGGCACAACTCGATGTTCTGACAACCAATGCAGCGACAACTGTCGTGGGACGCTTTAACAGCATCCCAACACCCGCGGCGGATGTTACAGCGAACTTGCATGGCTCATGGTCGACGATTGCCCCTAGCTCTGCTTATAACTTTACAGGCACTCTTTACGGAGCTGTGAATCGCATCGAAGCAAGTGCAGGTCAAACCGGAACAATTAATGGCGCAACTGGAACCACCGCGGATGTCTATTTGAAATCAGCGGGAACAATAAATAGTGCTATCGGCATTTATGGCGCCGTTTTAAATACCTCCACAGGAACCATTGGCAACGCAAAGGCTGGTTATTTTAGTCTATCCAACACCGGCGGAGGAACCGTCACAACAGGTTATGGCGTTTACATCGATAACGTCACAGGAACCTCAAAATGGGGTCTCTATCAAGCCGATGCCACCGCTCCGAACTATTTCGCAGGCAAACTTGGCGTAAATACAAATGCGCCTCTTGCGAACTTGCATATCGGTAGTTCGGGCACGGGAGCTTCCGCTTATTCATCATTTCAAATGGGTAGTGATGCGACAGCTTCGCAAAACTTCCACTGGGTCAACGAAGTCACTGCAGGAGTAAGAGCTCTTCGCCTTTATAATGGAAACCTGGGATCGGGAACAGCGATTATGTCGGTTTCATCTATGGGTGGAGTCACTATCGGTGAAAACACGATCGGCGCCGGCGGATTGACTCTGAAAGCGGGAACCAGTGATCACACTTATATGCAATTTTATGCACGAACAGCAGCGCCGACACTGCGCTCCGCGTGGATCGGTTATGGAGCAGCCGGCACCAATGAACTTTCTATTACGAACGAGATTGAAGGCGGCCAAGTTTATATCAGCACAAAATCGGGCGGAGCTCAGAGCGCGCGTATTACGTTCTCCGCCGACGGTAACGCTTACAAGCCTGGAGGCGGTTCGTGGTTAGCCACTTCAGACAGTCGCCTTAAAACCGACATCAAAGATTTCAATCCCGGCCTGAATGAACTCCTCAAAGTTCATCCTGTCTGGTTCCGCTATAATGGTAAAGGCGGCACGGTGGATGATGGCAAACAGTACGTCGGGGTTATCGCGCAAGAGCTGGCTCCGATAGCGCCGTATATGGTGCAAAAGGAAAAAGCAAAGATCGAGAAAACAGATAAAGCAGAATCTGAAATTTACAAAGTGGACCCATCCGCTTTCACATATATGATCATCAATTCGGTCAAACAACTGACTCAAAAGTTTTCATCTTTCGAGAACAAGGTGAAGTCATGGTTCAACAATCATGAAGATCGCCTGCAGCGTCTTGAAAACCAAATGGCCGCATTACAAAAGCAAAACGATGAATTGAAGAAACAGAACGAAGAACTTATGAAGCACTTGAAGTCTCAAAGTGAGACGCGCGCTCCCGCTTCGTCGCAATAAGCGCTTAGGAAAACATTGAATTCGGCCGATAAGTCTTATGTCGGAGGTTGTACGTGAAAAAACTAATTCTGCTTTCGCTAGTAGTCTTGGCTACGGGTTGTTCGATGGAAGCATCCCTGCAAAACCTTTCCGAACTCTCTCCAATTAAGTTCCAGGATCCTGCGAAAACTACAGGCCTTGTCTCTGGTTCGACACAAACCGGAACGGCCACTGGTGGCGGCGTTACTTACCACGTGCAAAGCACAGTCGGTAACTATATGTCGGGAATCGAACAAACGACTTCAGACAACACTTATAAAGTCTATAGCTCTGTTCAAGGGGCTATCGTTTCCAACTAAAATCTATTCACTCCTAAAATGCTTTTAAAATCTTCTCTCCTGCGAGAGAAGATTTTTTGTTTTTAAAGCCGTCCCGCTCTCTTGGAGAGCCCTTTCTTCCTTGTAATATGTAGAATCACTCGCAATAAACCGATAAGTTTTTATTATGAAAACCTTGAACGTTTCGGTTATTTTCATGTCTCTTGTTGGGACTGCAACAGCCTTCGCAGTTCCAGGATCTTTAACCTACCAGGGAAGAATAAAAAACTCCGACGGGCTGCCTCTTGAAGTCAACGGAGTGCGTTTCGAATTTTCGGTCACCAACCCCGCCGGCACCTGCGTTTTGTATAAAGAAGTTTCTTCGTCAATTGATATGCGCAATTCTGCCGGTGTATTTGATGTGCCTATCGGAACGGGTACAAAAAATTATCCTGCAGATCCTGGATTCAAACTTCTCGATGCTTTTGATAACACAGTCACGCTGAATTGCGAAGGTGGCGGCACCTATGCACCCGTCGCCGACGATAAACGTCTCTTAAGAGTTCAATTCTATGATGGCACCGGTTGGAAACTCATCAGCCCGGATAGCGAAATTCGCAGCGTGCCTTTTGCCGGGCACGCTCAGTATGCGCAGTCCGCGCAAAAGCTCGGGACGAATATCGCCGCCGACTTTATTCTCAAATCAGGCCTGCCTCTTTGCGGAGCCGGAGAGTATCTGCGACATATCGCGCCCGCGGGAACTTTTGAGTGCACTGTGCCCGCTGTGAACGGGAGTGACGTCAGCGGAAATATTTCAGGCAGCTCCGCAGGCTTTACGGGAAATTTAAGCGGTGATGTCTCGGGAACGCAAAGTGCGACGAGCGTTGATAAGATCAAAGGTGTCTCTGTGAATATGGCCGGTCTCGCTTCCGGAAAAATTCTTAAGTATAACGGTACCAACTGGGCGCCTGCAGACGATACGGATACCAACACGGACGATAAAATTCGCGGCGTTAACGTTTCGGCAACAACACCACAGACGGGACAAGTTTTAGTTCACGATGGGTCTCAGTGGGCACCACAATATTTCGGTATGGGGCAATTGCGTTCGACTGTCACGGGAACCGCGCAAGTTCCAGCTTCGTGCTCAACGGCTGATAAAACTTTGACTTGGAATGCGATCACGGACTCTTTTGCTTGTACGACGATCGCGATCGCCAACACGCAAGTCACCGGTCTTGGTACGGCGGCGACGAAAAACTTCGGAACCTCTTCTGGAAATCTTGTGGAGCTTGATGGTTCCGGAAAAATTCCCGCAGCCCTCCTCCCCTCTTCCGCCGGATCTGTTTTAGACGGAGGCAACGCCACGGGAGCCACGGTGAGCGTCGGTACCAACGATGGACAAGCATTGAGCTTCGAGACGAACAATTCAGCACGCATGACAATCACTAGTGCCGGCGACATCGGAATAGGCACGGCCTCTCCCGGTTATAGACTGCAGGTAAATAAAACTTCTAATTCTACCACAGCCGGAAATGTCGCAGCCTCATTCAACTTCATGTGGGCGGCACCCACAAGTTCCAGCGCCAGCACCTTTGTCGGCCAGTATAACGGAGCCGAGAGTGACGGAACCTCAGCCGCCATTACGGGAGATATTTTGGCGCAAATCAACTACACACATCACAACGGTTCAAACACTTTGAACAAACTCGTTGCTTCGTGGTCAGGTACTTACAATAAATCATCGGCCACGGTGGGAACATCCCTTGGTGTTCAAGGTGAAGTTAACAATGACGCCTCGGGAATTATCACGAACGCAATGGGCTTTCACTCGCGCATAAAAAACAACGGCAGCGGTTCCATCACGAATGCATATGGCGTGTACGTCGACAGTGTGCAAGGAACGAACAAATGGTCGATTTACACCACCGATGCAACGGCTCCGTCTTACTTTGCAGGTAACGTTGGCATTGGCACTGTACTGCCTGATAACGTCAAATTCGAAGTAAATGGACCGCCGCGAGGAACTTTGATCGGCATTCCTGGAAAATATCTTTGGAACATTCACGCCACTGATTCGAGCACTACGGCCGCAGGTGTCGGAGGCGGAATCGGCTTTCAAGGAAAAATAGATGGGAGTGCCACGGCTTGGACTTTTTCTGGAATCCATGGCGGGAAAGAGAACGCCACTTCCGGAAACTACGCAGGATATCTTTCCTTTCACACG
Source organism: Bdellovibrio sp. 22V (assembly GCF_030169785.1). NCBI lineage: Bacteria > Pseudomonadati > Bdellovibrionota > Bdellovibrionia > Bdellovibrionales > Pseudobdellovibrionaceae > Bdellovibrio > Bdellovibrio bacteriopascens. Next base: position 985,008 of record NZ_CP125854.1, on the reverse strand, counting down.
CGAGCGAACGGAAGTCATGAAACCGAAACAATGCGCATAACTTCTGCCGGTAACGTTGGTATCGGCACGACAAGTCCTTCGCGCAAACTGGCCGTCAGTGGTACAGCCGAAGTCAGTAATTCTTTATATATCAAAGATACTAACTCTGCTTCGAGTTCTTTCGATGCTGCGGAGCTTAGTACTTATATGTGGGACAACACTGCGGGTGCAGAAGGTTCTGGTCTTTCTATTTATACGAAAACAAATGGTTCACGGACGGCCATCATTGATTTCACAGATAGCATCTTCACTTATTATCCTCTTCGCGCTGAAACAGACTGGACATATTTGGAGCGCGCCGAAAATACGGTCTACGGCCACTGGTTGTACTTCCAAAAGGCGCGCGGCAACTACACGACGACTGCGGCCGTTCAATCCGGAGATGAACTGATGAACCTCGCATCCATCGGCGCCACAGGCACCACTTATAATTGGAGCGGCTATTCAACAAACATTCGCGCACTCGCCACTGAAAACTTCACGGCGGGCGGACAGGGCGGAAAGCTGCAATTTATGACGGCCGCTAACGGCACGACAACAGCTGTAACCAGAATGACAATAGACCAAAACGGCAACGTCGGTATTGGCGCGGCAACCCCCGCAGAACGTTTGGATCTGGGCGGAGGCAATATTAAAATCGGCCACGAAATCGTCGTCGCCAACCAAGCTGCCGGTGCGGCTGCTGGCTGGTACTACGCCACTTGTCCTGCAGGAAAATACGTCACAGGGGGTTCCTGCTCCAGTGGCTCCGGCACAATGAACTTAAACTCAGACCTCACCCAGACCACCTACGGCTGCTACAAACCCGACACCAGCTCCAACATTGTCATCAAAGCCGTCTGCATGAACGTGCGCTAAACCCAAGTCCAGTCGGTGGGACCTTTTTCATCAACCGACCTTAAGTTTCGAATTGAGACAGCCGATAGAGTGATCGAAGTAGTAGTCATTTCAAAAACCATGGAAGGGTTTTCTTATGATGATCACAGCGATTCTTATGATCCTGTTTGGATTCACACACGAATCTAAAGCCGCCGACATCTCTATCGTCGATGTCCGCCGCAACATCACGATGGCTGAAGACGATCCCGTTTATAAAGATTTTTATATCAATGCCGGCCCCACTTCCGGATTAAAAAAGAATCTGGTGGTGACAGCCGTTCGTAAGATCAACATTCGCGATGCCAGCGGAGCCAACGCTGTCGGCGAGATTCTCGTCCCAGTAGGACAACTTAAAATTATCGCCGTCTATGATCGCGTCGCCGTAGCTCGCGAGTTCACCTTGCTTTCACGCGATGAGCTTCCGATGCTTGAACAAACGGGCATTATGGCGGGCGATCGTATCGAACTTAAAGGGTCTTTCATTGACAACTCCAAACCAAAACCTCGTAAGACAGCCTCTGAAACAGCTTTGCCTGCGGGCACAACCACTGTCGTGACGACGACGACAACGACGTTTGTTCCGTTGGCGGCAGCGGCACCAATTGTTCCGTCCCCGATGTCCCCTCCCCCGGTGACGGTCGCCCCTCAAGCTCCCGTGACAGTGGGCCCTGTAGATTCTGCAAAAGTGAAAGCGGATAGCCTCCTTTCGGCTCCCGCTGGAGAAATCCTTGAAAAAACGGCGGATTCTGGTAACAACACTCCCCTATGAGTGACACTTCGTATTTTCGTATCCGTTTAAGCCAGGTTCCTGCTGAACTTGAAGACATCATCACTACACACTGCTTTGAATGCGGAGCCTCTGGAGTTACAGAGGCTTTGGCTTTTACACAGCCGGATCTCACATACGATCCGCAACTTCTGCACGTTCGCGCGCATGAGATGGACGTGTTTTTTCAAGAGCGCCCAGGCTGCCAATTCTTCGATGGTTTGATTGAATACAATCCCGATATCAAGTGGCACATCTTCGAAGAAGAAACCAAAGACTGGCTTGAAGAGTGGAAAAAGGGATTCAAACCTTTCAAACTTGTCGGCGACTTCTGGGTTGTGCCTTCTTGGTTGCAGCCGCCTGCAGAGTGCAAGCACGCGATCTATATCGATCCGGGTATGGCGTTCGGAACCGGCACGCACGCGACAACGCAAATGATGGCGTTCTTCATTCACAAGCTCGCGGAGAAATACAAAAACAATATCGCTGACTGGGCGATGCTCGATGTCGGCACAGGTACAGCGATTCTAGCAATGCTCGCGCAAATGAGCGGCATGGGCTTGGTCACAGGCATTGAGATTGATCCGGAAGCTCGTCGTGTCGCGCGCGAAAACGTGAAGCTCAATCACCTTGAACAAATTGATATTCCTGAAACACAAATCGAAGACATTCGCGAGCAATACGATGTTGTCGTCGCGAACATCATCGATGGCGTTCTAATCAACATCAAAAAAGATCTTCTGCGCGTTTTAAAACCGGGCGGCCACATGCTTCTGACAGGAATTCTTGAGGAACGTGACAACCACTTCTTCGAGAAGTTCATGGAAAACTCGGGCCTCACTGTTATTCGTCGTCTTGAAAAAGATGAATGGGTCGGTTACTGGGTTCAGTCATGAGACGCTATTGGATTGAAAAAAAAGATCTCTTCCAAAATCAAGTGAACTTCACGGGCGATGTCTTTCACCACATCTTCGATGTCTGCCGTCAGGATGTCGGATCTAAATTTGAAGTCCTCACCGAAGACAGCAAAGCATATTTTGTCGAAGTCACTCAGGTAAGCAAAAAATCCGCGACGGCGCAGATTCTGGAAGAGCGCTCGATTCCGCCCTTGAAAGAACCGCACATCCATGTCGCTCTTTCAATTTCCCGCTTCCCTGTGATGGACGCCATCATGGAAAAAGCTGTGGAGATGGGCGTGAAGAGCATTCAACCGTTCTTTTCCGAATTCAGCTTCCTTCGTAAAGAAGATAAACTTTCTGACAACAAGGTCGAACGTTGGGAAAAGATTGTCCGCTCTGCAACCCAGCAATCGGGTCGCGGCGACCTGATGATTATTCGCCCTGCCATTCCTTTCGAGAAAGTTTCAGGTTTGATTAACCGAAACGAAGGCAAAGTCGGTCTATTCGCTTATGAGGGTCCGTCGACTCTAAGCATCAAGGAATATATCAACAAGGTAAAAGCCGAAAATCCTCAAGGGATCAAAGAGGTTTGGATTATTGTAGGCAGCGAGGGTGGCTTCTCTCACGGCGAAGTCCAAGAATTCAGCAAACTAGGCCTTCATCCAGTGACCCTCGGACCCCAGGTTTTGCGAGTTGAAACGGCTTGCATGGCTCTGGTATCAGTCCTAAAGTATGACTTTGATCTGATGTGTTGAAAGGAGAGGGAATGGATCCCTTCGAGGAATTTGAGTTTAAGCCGCTCACGGACGGTCTTGGTTTCCACAAAAAGAAATCATCAACTCCTGCCAAAGACGAAAAGTCTGCGGACTCTTTTTCTAGCACCATGATTAAAAATCAGGGCTTGGAACTCATCGAAGAAACTTCGACGGATCCGTTGCGCCCGCCTCTTCCACGCAAAAAGTCTTCGCCGATCCCACAAGCTCCGGGTTCCCTGACTGAAGTGGGCGGTGACGGGACAGCAACTGGCGCCGTTGACGAAATTCTTAAAACTCTGCAAAAAAACCGTCACTTGGATTTTGAATCTTCCAAACAGAAGATTTCGCAAACAACAGCAAAAGAAGAGTACAAAAAAACTATCTGGAGCTTTTCGGCTGCTTTGCTTGACGGCATGTTAGTGATTGCTTCAAGTCTTCTCTGCATGATTCTTCTTTTAGTCATCACAAAAGTGGACTTGATCGGCAACCTCACGAATCCAGATGCGCAAGGCATGATCTATCTTTCAACTTTGGCGATGTTTGGCGGCGTGGCTTTCATCTATCTGGTTTTGAATCGCATTTACTTGGGATGCACTCCAGGGGAATGGGCTTTCGATCAACGCATCGGTAAACCGGAAGAGCTGAATAAGGCGATGTTCTCTCTCAAGGTAGTAGCTCGCTCCTTCTTGGTGGTGGCTACAGGTTTGATCGTATTCCCTGTTCTTTCTCTTCTTTTCAATAAAGATATGGCGGGCTCTATCACGGGCGCGCAGCTTTACAAAAAGGCCTAACGACCATGGGACAAGTTCGCGATTTGAATTCTATTGAAGCGACCTTGGCCCCTTTGCGCCAGCAGGGAAAGAAAGTCGTTTTTACGAACGGCTGCTTTGACCTTCTTCACGTCGGACATGTTCGTTATCTTCAAGAAGCTCGCAATCTCGGAGACATTCTTGTTGTCGGTGTTAATTCCGATGCGAGCGTGAAACGTCTAAAAGGACCTACTCGCCCCGTACAAATTGAAAACGACAGAGCTGAGATCCTCGCCGCCCTGAACGCGGTGGACTTCACCGTTATTTTTACGGAAGACACGCCAGAGAACTTGATCCACAAAGTCCGTCCCGACATTCTTGTCAAAGGCGGCGACTGGAAGATCGAGCAGATCGTCGGCGCTCCCTTCGTTATGAGCTACGGTGGAAAAGTCATGTCCTTGCAATTTGTTGACGGCAAATCCACGACAAAGCTGATCGAAAAAGCTCAAAAGTAATCTCCGTTCCAATAATCTCAATCCGAAAACTAAGACAGAATCCAGAAAACGGACGCCAGTTCGATTTAAATAGCGTTTCACGCCGTTTTACCGTGGTCCAACAACTGCTTTAGGGGAAGGCCATAACCAAACCCTCAAGGAGTTTAAAATGAAAAAGTTCATTCAACCGTTAATCGCTCTGAGCCTTCTTTATTCAGCCGCCTGTTCCCAGAAAGGCGGTTCTCAGGAAGAGATCGTGTCCCAGCGTACGAATATGAAATCTGAAATCTCGCTCAACAATGAAATGATTGGAGAAATCGAGCGCACGGTAGCCTCTGAAGCTGATATTGAAAAAGCCCGCGAGCGCAAACGTGCCTCCAGTCTTTTACCTTTACCTATTTCACCCGATCATAATGCAACGGTTTTCAAAGTCAGTGGCCTGGCTGACGAGAATCAATATCTTGTCGCACCTCGTGTGTATGTTTACTCGACCCAAACGAACACATTGCCTAAGAACTCCCAAGATGAAGTGATGATCCCTTTTAACATCGCCATCATTGACGGTCTTTCTGCTAATATAAACACCGTCGAGTTCAACGGAAATCAATTCAAGGTTCCACAAGCCTTGCGTGTGACTGACTATGACAATCTTAAGGCGGAAATAATCAATAAAGAAAAACTGAATGCGGAAGGGTTCAATATTGGAGTTCTTCCCGGATGTCCTTCACGCATTTCTATCGTCGCAGCAGGAACTTACTATGATGTTACTCCTAAGGATCTGCGCGAATCCGACTATTGTGAGTTAAATACGCCGTTCACGGTTCACCTCAAAGTTCCAGCCCCAACGGCCCAATACATTCTTGGAACTGCCTTGCGCTCAAATCTCGTCGACATTGTCGTTAACTATGCTGTCATGGCACCAGTGCCCGTCAGTCAGATGTCCGTTAAATTCGATAAGGAAAAACTTTTTGAATCCATTCAGATGAACCTCACAGCTAAATATCCTCCTTACGCTGAAGCTGATGTGCGAATTGCTGTAGAAAAAGTCATGAAATCCAGCCGCATGAATATTCACATTCAAGGCGATTACAATGAACAAATGAAACTCATCGTGCAAAAGGCCATCGAAACCTTCTTTGTGCCTTACAAGCCAGACCCTAAAGTGCCGGCTCCTAGCTCGTGCAACTCGGCTGTATGCTTGAATATCAGTTATACGGCTCAGTCCTATAAGGAATATTTCTCAGTTGAATGGACTCAATCAGAGAACATGAAAATTGAAAAAGTCATCCGTATTGGATCGAAACTTCAACCCATCAATGATCAAACTGTAACTATTGGACGCGACAAAAAATTAAATACCTTGGATGCCATCGAGTTTACAAACATGAATCCGAATCCAGTCACGAACCCCGGCAATGTCTATTCTGTGGGCTTAACTCCGCAGCGCGGAAATATGGTAGAGTTCATTCCAACCGTATATGCCTGGGAACGCCGCGATCGCGGCGAAGAGAAAGAGTTAAACAGCCGCGTCTGGGAAGATTGCACAGGGCGCGTGGGCTGGGAGAATAAATGCAGTTATACAACGAGAATCGAGTCTTTGCGAACAAGAGAATTCTCAGGCGAAGAAGTATGGGTAAAAACTGAAAATCCGTTGGGCTCAGTTCCCCGTCTGATGAGTGGAATCAAAGCTTACTTCCGATTCTCAAACGGCGAAAGCCTAGAGTGCCCTATCGACGTGATGGAAGGTTTTAATCAAACAGACAGAAGGGTCATTAAAATTGAAAACACACCGCAATGCCACCTGTTTGATAATGGAAGAACTACTATCACCGACTTCGGACTTATTAACAGCACAAGACTGGACAACATCACTTATACCGCAGGACAAAGATATGTGACTAACTATGGAAAGGATTGGGACAAGTACAAGACGGTTACTTATTCTCCGGAAGTTCGTATCGCAGGAATGCTTAAGCTGATTGGCGCAGGATTCATCTCAGTTTCAGAAATCAAGTAAACGAAAAAAGGTACGGACTTACTTTTGGTAGAGCATGTGCGCTACCAAAAGTAAGTCCGTACCTAATCGATTATTCTTGAGGGCAGATTAAAGCTCTTTCCGCCGCTGTGATAGAATACTTCACAAGCGGTTTGAATTCACGAAGTCTTCTGCGGATGCTATCAAAACCTTTGTTGTTACCATCCGTATTTTTCATCCAGTAAGCGTCCGCTTTTTCGTTGCTCCAGCCGCAGAACTGCTTCAAGACGATTCCAGAAATCAATCCAGAGGAGTGCCAGCCGTTCCAGCAGTGTGCATAGATAGGACCGTCGAGTTTACCCTTAATACGGTCGTAAACCATTTGCAGAATCTTTTCTTTTTCACCAGCCGCTGCGTACTGTTTGTAATTCAACTTATGATCCTGGTGCGAAGTATCTTTACAAGACACGCTTTTCGGAGCCGTGTTGAAATTTTCAGAGTAAAGATAAACGGCCGCAGAGAAGTCTTCTTTACAGAGGTTGTTCAAACCCACTGTCGGCAAAGGATTTACGTTCGAACGAGGCGTGCTGAGATATTTGTTGTTAGCGCCACCACGGTACATAACCCCGTGAAGAACCACGCGGAAATTGCGTGTGCCGTAAAGCTCATCCACCCCTTGACCTTTGTTATCAGTCAATTTGGCAAAAGTGTTTTCAAGCTCGTATCTGTCTTTGTATTTTTTAACCTCTTGATCGAGGCGAAATCCATTCTCCACCACGGGAGCTTCAGTTGAAGGAGTTTCAGGTGAAGTCGTCTCACCGTTGTTATTTCCGTCTTGGGGTTCCTGCCCCAGAGTTGATTCATCGCCGGGAAGCGATGCGAGTTGATCACCAAGATTCCCTTTCGCACATGCAACAAACTGGACCGCAATAAGGGAAAGCAAAATAAACTTTGTGAGTGTTTTGTGGTTTTGTTTTTTCATTCCTTCATCATGAAGGAAGAATGTCAAAAATCACAAGCTTGCTGGACCGTAATTTTTCGAATGCGAGGTCATTCAGTGACAAAGTTCATTTTTTAGTCCGCAATATTGACGAAAAAGTTCAACTTTAGTCCTACTCGTGGAAATGGATTTCGTTTTGTGGAATTTTTTTGCGGGGTTCGCCGAGGGAGAATTTCATCAATACATTTCTTTCCATCTCATGATTGTAAGGTGTCGTCCCTAGTCTTTGTTCATATAAACACATTTAACTCCAACAATAATAACGAAGGAAACGACACTATGAAATCCTTGGTCCTCTCGAAAATCGTCGTCATTGCGCCGATGACTCTGTCTTTTTCCACCGCCTTAGCGCTCAATCTTAGCGAGCTTCGCGGTGATGCCCGAACGGAGTATCGCTCTCCTCAAGGCCTTACCGAGCTTTGTGTTATTTCGAAAAAATATCCCGGCGGAAAATATAAGAACGGCGATATCGAAAAAGAACGCCAGCTCTGCGCATACAACTTCTATACGAACATGGGTATCTGCCCAAAATACAACTCGACGAACCCGGCTATTTTGATGTTACAGCCTAACGCCAAATACAGCAAACCGGCTATCGATGCCTCTAACTGCAATTTAGACAAAATGGATGTGAAGACAGAAGCCAAATTCAAACAGAGCATTACCTGTTCGCACACTCCGTCGATTTTATCTTACTATCATGTCTCGCGCATTCTTGGCGGAGTAGGACGCGTGCCTCCGACGGTCATTCGCACAATGGATAAATCCATTCATCAAAGATTGACTGTCAAAGCGAACAATTACCTGCGTGGAAGCCGCGAAGAAATAGCGCAAGCCTGGCGCATCTTCGCTGATTGGCATAAATCCCCGCGTTTACATCCGAACGTTTTCGACAATTCGCAAACCCAGGTTTTTGGCGCTTTGAGTGACAACGTCAAGAACGAAGAAAAATACATGGAAGTCAGCGGGCGTGGCAGTTATGAAACTCGTTATGAGCGTTTCATGAAACAGGCTCCGTTCTTGCGCGTTTCCAGCGCCCAGTCCGTGGCACAACTTGCGGGTTCCACGAATTTTAAGAATGTCGCGCAGACAGCTTTGCAGATGAAGGATGTCTCTGACATGATCCTTTTGGACACTCTGCTCAATCAGCAGGACCGTATCGGCAATATTCACTACAAATTCTACTGGTACTATCTTGACCCACAGAATCCCGGAAAAATTCAAAGAGACAAATCAGACGCCGAATGGGTGAACGAGCAACTTGTAGTTCCACCGCAAGAAACTCAAAAGATGGCTCCGTACCAAGCGGCTCTGGTAAAAGAAATGGTCTTAAAGGATAACGATTGCGGCATTTCCAAAACGAATATGATGCGCAAGTATTCCGTACTCGAAAAGGTTCGTCATATGAGCTACCAGACATATAGAAATTTTCTGGCGTTTCACCAAAGCTTGAATACGCAAGACTCGCGCGATTATTTCCAACAAGAGCTGCTGTTCTCTTCAGCGGAATTTGCTTCTTTGCAACAGAATGCCGCGAAGGCCCGTCAAATTCTTGTAGAGAAATGTCAAAGCGGCCAACTGAAGTTTGACGTCGACTTGGAAAACTACGTTCCAGGCGCAAACTTGCCAAGCGTTTCTTGTCTTTAACGATAGAGACTCCCCGGCGATAACACGTCGGGGATGTTTAAGTGCGTGGCCATGGAGTTTCCGAATTTGGAAAAATTGCCACCCACAAGCTGGAAATGTCTGATCATCTCGACCATCCATACCGGAATCTTTTTTTCGCATTTCAATTCCAGAATCACATTGCACCCCGGCTCTTCGAAAGAGTCTGGATGGTCATAATGGCAAAGGGCCTTTTCATCCGGCACCACACACCACTCGTTCTTTTCCTGATAACGAAGGTCACGATCAAAGGTCACTCGGGCATAGTCGTCGACGTGGGAGATATAGGCCTTACGGCGATACTGGGTCAAAATCACAGGTCCCACATTATAAGTTATCTTCTGACGCAGAAAATCCTCGAGGTTCGCTTTTGACGATTCGTCGAGCCCTTCCGGTATCATGTCGTTTTCCAGGATCTCAATCCAATTTTCAGAAACTTTAGCTCTTTTCTTTCGAACAAATTCACGGATCTTGTACTTGGTTTCGAAAAAATAGGGAGGCTTCGGATCGCTTCCGTAAGAACGAATGCGCATATTAAAGTTAAAGGCGTTCGCTCGTTCTTTAAACTGCAGAATATACAAAGCCGGAGTATCCAGATACAAACTGTTAATCACGTAAAAGTGATCAGGAGATATCTCGGAATAATAATCCATGTAACAATACGCCTCCACATACCGAGAGATCGGTTCGATCAGCTCCTTCGGAATCAAATATTTCAGCTCGTATCGCTCCAGACTTAAGGGAGAAACTTGCGTACTCATGGCTGATCCTTCGCCGCCGTTTGCACTAAATAATTCGGTTCCGGATGTTTAATCAGGATTTCACTTTCAAGAAGATAATCAATGTAAAGATTCGTGATCTCTTGCTGTTGATTGAGCAGTTCAATTTGTTCTTCCTGCATCGAAATCTTCCGCTCGATATTGGCCAAAGGATCTAAGCTCCCCGGCGCGTTCGACATAGGCAGTTTTTTCGCCGCTCCATAAATATCGATAAGATTGAGAATTTGAACTTTCAAGGTTTGCAGGCGATCCGTAGTCTCTTCCAAATCCCGCTGTTTCAAGGCCCGTTTCAAAGTCAAATCATTGAGCTTCTGTTTTGCCAATGTATCGTAACCCAAACCGGGAATCTGAATATTAATTCCCAGCTTGTACTTTGTTTCATCGTCGTTATTAGACTGACTGACCTCAAAAGCTTTAATCCATTGATGATCTCGACCGCGAACAATTTCCAGTTCTTGGGTCATCTGGTTGATTTCTTCCTTTGCCAGTTTTTTTGTTAAAGAATCTGTCCCGGAGGAATGTCCCTGCAAAAACTCTGAAATTTTCTTTACACTAATCAAGTTAATCGGCTCAAGTTCTGTGGATTTTTCGTTTACCACCCAGACTTCTAATTTTTTCCGCAAAACTTCTTTTTCTTGCTCGAGAGCGTTTTTGAGGCGCTGAAATTTATAAAGATCTGTCTTCGCCGAAAGAAATGATTTCGATGAGCCTCGGCCCGCCTGCAGCGCCAGAGTTTGCGCCTTAAGATATCCATCGGCAAGACGAATGGCCTCATCGACATATTTCATTTTCTGCCGATTCAATTCCACAAAAAGCAAAACAGTGTAACGATTGCGAAGCGCCCACCCGAGAGAACTATCTTTAAGCAGGTGGGAATCCGTGTCCTTCTTTTGCTCTCCCAGCCGCCATTCCGGCCACGACTTAAGCTGAAACTTAAGGCCAAATTCCGTTTCGCGATCGCTGTTTTTACTATTAGATTCCGTGTTTACAAAACCCTCCACATTGCGCAAAGGATTGCGGGAATCCACGGATTCCATGCCGTCATAGGAAAGATAGGTTTTATCATTCCACGCCGTTTTCAAAACTTGTTCAGACGTCAGAGCTTGCGCTTTGACACCCATCAGAACTAAGAACAAAACAAACATCACAGAGCCCTTTTTCCCACATAAGGAATGGAAACAAACTTGCCGCTCTTCTTGTTGTCAAAGACACCGTAGAGCTGGCGTCGGCCCGGATGCATTGCTAAACCCTCGAGTTTGTCGACGTCAAATTCTTGCAGAAGCTCCGCTGTCTCGAAGCCTTTGGGAATGCGCCAAACAGCGCTGCACTTCGCCCCACGGCAAGACGTTGAAATAAACATGTCGTCACCCTCAAGAACCAAGTCCGTTAAATAGAGTCCGTTATTTTTTTGCGGCAATTTCATTGAGAACTGCGAGGCCACGCTGACGTCGGCTGGAGCTATTTTTCCTTTTCCGAAAATGCGGTCGAAATTTTTAATTTTTAGAATAAGTCCTTGATTCTCGATGAGGATCGGACGCTTAAGAGCCAAATAAAGATCGCCGTCTTTCACAGAGTGCGCTTCAACTTCAAGATCGTCTTTTTTTGTGCCCAAGGAACGACCTGCGATTTCTCTTAAAACCGGATCGCTGGACTTTTCGAGCGCCGAAAGAAGTGCCTTGCGCAGATCCACTTCTTCGACAAGCTCAAACTGCATTCCTTTTCGCGCGACCTTTACAAAAAGCTGCCGCTCTCTTTTGAGTTTTTCTTTTTTCGTCGCGGACAGAGAACTGAGAAGATAAATGTTGTCGTTCGCAGCCGAGATGGACTCGATGTCCTCCATATGTTCAAGGCCCGAAATAGGCAACATTTGTTCTTGAATAGCTCCATTTTCATCCATCAACATAATCATAGGACGGTCATCGGGGTAATCATCAGAGATCAACGCAAACTTGCGAAGTTCTGCAAGATAAACGATACCGGAAATTTCGGGATGAAACTGATCCGTGATATTCATAGGAATCTGAATGTCCATCGTCACAGAGGCGGCATCCCAGCTCTTTTCGCTTTCGTCGGCCTGAGCAGTGCTGAACAAAGTAACTCCCCAGGATTTTTGGACGCTGACTCGTTCACCTAAAAGAAATTCATTCTCTGTCGGAATCTTGACGGTGACTTCACGTCCCCATGCCGGCAAAGTTTGGATGCGCAGCAGGCGATCGGGAATCTGAACAATGCGGGAACCGACGCTGACCACTCGTCCCTGAACGGTTTTTCCGCCAGAGGAAGAAACTTCGACGATTTGTCCAACCTTGATCGTCGAGCGCAGGTTTTCATTCACATATCCATTGACGTAGCTGGGATTGATCGGAAGAAGAGTCAACAACGGCGCAAAGGCCGGTGCTTTCTCGCCGCTTTTGAAATTCACGGCACCGACGGCACCATCGACCTCGGCAAAAACATAAAGATTGCGCAAACGATTTTCGATTAAGTCGATTTCGCGTTTGGTATCCGTGATATCAACCTGAAGCGGATCCGCTCCTTCCGAAAGATACACTTTGTCTCGCGCCAGCTCCGATAATTGTTTACGCAGCTTCATTTCCGCGATGAGCTTATCGTATTTGGAACGTAGAACTCGCAATTGCAAATCCAAATCCGACTGACCTAGTTCCAAAAGCAAATCGCCTTTTTTAACGATCTGACTGGGAATGACGTGCACGTGCTTGATCTCGACAGAATCTGAAAAATTCACCTGGTATTCTCGGGACTCGGCAACCCCTAGTATACTCACCGATTCAGAACTTAAAACAACGCCTAAAGTAAGCACGAGAAAGACAGCGGTACACCAAGAAAAGAAAAGAAGTTTATTGTCTGTACCTACGATGTCTTGAAAAAGGGAACGAACAACCGACTTGAATGTTTTCATATTAAACCTCAATGACCGATTCTTGATTCATAAAATTCAAGCCTCGGACGGACTGAACTTTTCCGAGATCTTCAACAAGCTGTGCAGAAGTTGCCTGAGGTTTCAAACGAACTTGGTAAGAAAAATCAAGACGCTCGCCCTGACCAACTTCGCGAATCGTTGCCAATGCGAAGTGGCGGCACTTTTCCTCCAGGATGTTCTCGACAGCCCGCTGTTCATCCGCGGAACGAGACAAATTAAATCTTAAAAGTCCATCGAACTGCGGTCCAGCGGCGAAGGGTGATCCTTGCAAAATAACTAAGGCAAGAACGAAGCACGCTGTACCTAGGACAGCAATTCCATAAGCATGAACTCCAGAGGCCAGTCCAACCGCCAAGGATGCAAAGATAAAGAACATATCGCGTGGATCTTTGACGTTCGTGCGAAAACGCAAAAGAGACAAAGCCCCGATCATCCCGATACCGCGAGCGACGTTGTCACCGATGGCTTGCATCGCGATCGCAATCACGATGGGTAACAAGACAAGACCGTGCAGAAAATTAAGAGAATAAGAAAGACCTCGAAAAGTTTTGACATAAACAATCGCCAAAACTGTTCCGAGAATAAAGCTAAGTAAAAAAGCGTAGATAATCGAAATCCATGTCGGATTCGAGAATGAAGAATTCAGCACGGAAAAGTCCAACATAAAGGCTCCTCAAAAGCCTCGCCACTATTGAACTATCGCGCATTAAAGTCACATGACAGTCTAGTAAGACACTTCAATTACTTGCCCAGCGACAGTTTTTTCACAGACATCTGAGGCGTGATCGCTAGCTTTCTTGTCTGTAAGAAATACTGATTCAGTCACGATATCTGAGATTTAAAAACGAAAACCGATTTTTCCGCTGTACATGGAATCGACATAACGATCAATTTGCAAAGCGATAAACATTTTTGCAACGTCGACGTTGATACCGAACACCGTATGATCTTCAACCACATCTTGTTCGATGGTTTCTCCGGTATCTGTCAACCCGCCGTAAAACTTCCCGGCGGCGCGCACGCGACCACCGCCGACATAGATGGCAACGTTATCCATTGTCACCGTCGCAAGCAAGTCCGTACCGAAAGTTGAAACGCCTAAAAGATTTTGGAAGTTGGCTCCGCCACCATAGACTGTCGCTGTTAAAGTCAGAGGAAAAAAAGAAGCTTCGTAAAAACCCCAGCGGATCTGACCACCGAAAGTTTGCACCTCTTCACTTTGCGAGAACGGAGCAAAATAAACCATGGTGTCGATGTTGTAATAAAGACCTTTGCCAAAGTTCAAAGTGTAGTAATTGTATTCGCCTTTGTCGTTCGTCTTGTCGCCAAGGCTCGCTAAATCTTCGGCCGGAATGAACTGTGATGACAGACCGACTTCAACACCTGAATACCCACCCAACGGATAAGGATTGTCGAGCGTTTTTGCCGCCGAGCCCATTCCCAAAATTTGCAGCATGCGTGTGCGATCGGAGGAGCTCAGATTTCGCGGCAAATCTGTGGCCGCCCAAGCAAACGAAGAACTTAACAATAGAAAAAGAAAAATACGCATCGCCATGAGAGGCTATTGTTGACCACAATGACCGGGGCTGTCCAGTTTTAAAGAGCAGCCACCGCTGTTGTTTGAATTTGACTCAAAGCCGAACTTGCAAGACCTGCAATTGTCGCATCTTGGCTTTGTGAAAGCTGTTGGAAGATCGGAATGAACTTCGCGTAACCGGCAACTCCGTTCACAACCACGTCACCACGCGAGTTGCGTGGGTCCGAGCCTGGGTTCACACCGTCTTTAGCTTGTTGGTGACCATGCTTCACTACTTCAACCGCTGTCATGACAACTTCTGCATTGGAACTTTGCAGAGCTGACGCCAAGATTGGCAAGCGTCCTGAAACCGCGTAAGTCAACAAGTACGCGTGCGCTTGCGTTTGAACTTCCGGAGTCAACTGATCGTAATACTGTGCCGTGATGCTGAAGCTTTTCACGTTATAGGCGCCTTTAACTGCAACCAATCCCAAAGCTTGAACCTCTGATTTATTGTTGCGGAAAAGATCCGTCACGATCGTATAATACATTTGCTCGTCAATTTCGTTATTCGAAAAGGCCGCCATAAGTTTCGCGACATTTTCTTTCGTTGGCTGCGCCATTAAAAGCGCGCGCCATTGATCTCCACCCATCACATTCTTATCTTCTTTAGCTTGAGCTGGATTGGAATTGTTCGCAGTATCGCTGTAGTTTTGGTTATAGCGCTGTCCTTCTGGGAAGATCTCATCGCCGCCCAATGTTTTTGTATCGTTACCGCCAACAACTTGCACGTCGACTTTAGGCTTTCGAGCCTCCGCCGTCTTTTTAGTATCCTGTTTTTTCTGCGCTACGGGCTTCGCAGGGGCCGCCTTATCGTTCTTTTTAGCATCAGCCGTTTTGGCCGCTTCTTTTTTCGCAAAAGGATTTACGTATTTTCTAGAAACTTCACGGTCACCAAGATCGAACAAAGAAGCCAAGAAGGACTTCTTAGGACGTGGCATTTCGTAAACCACTTCCGCCTCGCTCAAAACCGCTTGAACAGGAGTTTTCAAGACATAACCGAGTCCCCCCACCAGCAAAATGGCGAGACCGAGAATCGCAGTTTCAAGTTTTCTGTCATTGAAGCCCATAAAGCCTCCTGTTCTTACAGACTGTAAGAGCAGCGCTTGTGCCACGAGGGAAGCCATATAGAGGACCTGGCACATACCAGCCTGAGACAGAGACAAACTTGCGTAAAGGGGTGTCTAGAACACTGACAGTCTCAATGTGAGACGCTATTGCGAGGACCCTGGACAAAATCCAGGGCGCGGCCCTATAGAGGGAAACTGACGGCAGGTATCGGGTCGCTTGTCATAGACAGTGCAAAGGCGCGTTTTTGAGTCGAGAAAAAGACAGTCGCGGTTGGCTTTTTGCGAGAGCATGAAGAACTCCGTACCTTGACGGTAAGAGACAATGAAGCCCTCTTTAATTAAACGTTTCGCCATTTTTTTTATGGAGCCCGCTGCCTCATCTTCAGTCACGAGTTGCAGGCGGATTAAATCTGAAAGCTTCACTTCCACAGGCATTGTGCAACAGCCGCCCCAGCAGCCTTTGCACATATCCGTTTTATATAATTTCCAAGTCGAAGGACGGTCTACGTCAGGTCGTTTCATTTTCCATTACGGAAGAGGATTGCTTCTCTTCCTCACCAATTTACTGTTGTATCTTGCATTCGGGTCTGCCGATTGAAGTAATACAACACTGAAGCCTCGCATGTAAAGTTCGCGCAAGAACTGCGGCATAATTTCCGCCGTTCTTCTTTGAATATCATGGAACAAAACGATCCCGCGGCCTTTCGCATCCACTTGAGCCAGGGTATTACGAAGAAGATTTTCATTGGATTGCCCGCGCCAGTCTTCGCTGTCGATCACCCACGCAAATTCCGCCGTCGAATTCGCCTTTAAGAACTGGCGGAGCTCAGGACTTCCTTCCGCATAAGGAAATCTAAAGAAAGGATCTACCCATCCCAAGATGTCATAGATTGCTTGATGGCCGCCTTTGATTTCAGCGACAGCTTCATCAAAACTCAAATTATAACCGTTGTTTCTACGGCAAGCGGCGCTCGTTCCCAAACATTTGTGTCCAATGGAGTGACTGCCAATGGCGTGACCGTCCGCCGCGACTTTTCTGACGATTCCAGGATTCAGCGACGCGTTTTTGCCAAGCTGGAAAAAGATCGCCTTTGCATTCACTTCTCGAAGTGAGCGCAAGATCGACTCTGTGTAAACTCCCGTAGGACCATCATCAAAAGTCAGAACGATTTCCTTGCGGGCGACATCCCCGTAAGAAGCGTAGTACCCTTTTGAGGTATCGCGCTTTTGCACGTTATCGGAAAAACGGAAATTGTTTGGCGAAGGCTGCGTCGAATTCGCGTCTACCGCAACAGGCAGCGTTTCTCTTTCTTTGCTAAAGAAGATGTCGAGTTTAGATAAAAGTTCGTTCTTGCAGGAAGTCACCAGCGGAGCGTTACTTTTTCTGCGCAACTCTTCTTCGAAAATCGTAAGAGCCACTCCATCCAGCGAGTGCAGCGCCGTACATAGCTCACTTTTCATTTTATCTTGCTCGCTAGGGTTCTTCTTAAAATCTTCGCGCCACTGCGCAAACAAAGTTTCCGGATTTCCTTCCGAGAGTTTCCACTCCATCAGGTTCTTGGCTTCTTTATTATCCGTTACCGCTTTTTGAACGCCGGAATCGTATTTATTACCGCAACCAATCAACACAGATACCGACAACAACAACAATCCGCTTACGCACGACTTCATCATAATCACACCCTACTGAGAGATATCGCTTCCTTGTCCTACATTAAGAACATTCCAAGCGATTTTCTCTTGGTCTGTTTCCTCAACGTCACCATCTTTTTTAGGCTCCGGCTTTTTCAGACTGAATTTGATTTTTGAATTCTCGATAATCACGCGTGGATCCACGGAGTGGTTGTCGAAGATAACCAAGTTGCGCGACGCTTGCGCCGTAACCACATGCGGATTCCAAAGGTACCGGAAATAAATAACCAAAGATCCCGCAAATTGACTGATAAGCAAGGACAGCAAACCTAAGCTGAGCAACCCGATCTGCGGCAAAGTGCTTTCCCAGCGGGCTCTTTCCAAAACTTCGAAACGCGTATCGATAGAGATTTTTTGCGCCTCAAGTTTCGCCAATGAAGTTGAAAGCTCTTTATACCGCGCAAACTCAAGCTCTGACTTCTTTTTTAGGTCCTCGACCATTTGTGCGGCAAACGGCAACTGACGGACTTCTTTTCTGAGACGATTAATACTGCTTTGAATTTGGCCGAGTTTTGAAGACAGCAAACTGTTTTCAATTTTAAGACCTTCAATTTTACCGCCCACACCATAAAGAGAACTTTCTCTTTGGCCCGTGCGGCCTCTTTCAAGATATTGAATCATTTTACGATTCTCTGCCATCTTGAGCTTGATTTCATTAGCGCGAACAATGAGCTCCGACACGTAGTCACCCATTTTTTCTTTGGCCGCCAACGGCATCAAGTTTTCATCTTTGTTTTGCAGGTCCGCGAGTTGTTTTCCAAGCACCGCCAGCTTTTGATCAGCGTCGGTTTTCTGTTTCGCCATGAAGTTCTCGACACGAGCGATCTCTTCCAGTTCTCTTTTCTTAAGCGTTTCCGCCGCCAGCTCAGAGGCCGTGTTTGACAAGAACAAAGAAAGTGACTTAATCGGAGTCACCGCGGAAACCTTGATCGCAAAGTCCGAATCTAATTGGATCCGAGTCCATCGATCCAGAGTTTGCAAGACTTCAATACGGTTCGCCGGCTTCTCATTTAAAGCGGCAAGATATTTTTCCTTAAAGATGTCGAAGCCTTTTCTTTCCTCCATCGTGATGGAAGGACTGTTGCCACGCACAGGAATTCGCTGCAGCAAGGCTTCGTAAAACTCGCGCGTTTTTAAATATTCAATGTGTTTGGAAAGAACGCTGCTGCCTTTTTTTGATTCTTGAACGGATTTGGAAAGACCAAAAAACTGATTCGAAAACGCCTGCAAAGACGAGTTCTGCGAGTCGTTAATAACTATCGTCGATGATGCGACGAAAGGAATTTTGACTGCATAGATAAGCGCACTAATGCCAAATAGGACCGCGGTAAACAAGACGAACATTCGCCAATGGGACAAATAAAGCTTTATAATTTCGCCAACTGTTAACTCAGGTTCAATATGTTGATCACTCATATTTCCCCACCTTCTGTGATACGTCCCCTCAAGCACTGGTTGTGCCACTGAAATTCAGCCTTGGCCTCTGTTTAATCTGTAATGAGGATTAAGACTTTGAAATTAGTTCAGGGGTGTGCGGTGAATTGACAGCCTCCACAGGATCAGAACTGATCCAATGAAGAAGCAGCCTGTAAGAGGACCAATGGCAAAACTAAGTCGGACAAATGACGACTCCCCATCTTCGACACGAGCCCATGCCAGAATTTGCCCGGTGACAGCCAAGGCCAACCCTCGAGAGATCTTGCCGATCATCCGCCAAATTCCAAAATAGAGGCCGAGTTCATCGCGACCGGTACGCACCTCTTCCTCTTTCACGATATCGGTCAATAGCGACTCCAAGAGAACTGCAGAACCCACCAGTGCGCCAACCACTCCGGAGGCAAATATTAATGTCCACAACAAGCGTTGCGAAGGTAAGAGCGGATAAATAAGCGAAGCCGAGATTCCCAAAATAAAAACGCCGCCCATAAGCGCTTTGCGTTTTGCCACAAAGCGAACCAGGAAAAGCCACAGCGGAATCGAAAGCGTAAAGACCACGAGGAAACTCAATAAGACTGTGCGTATTTCTTCTTCGCTTAAGCGCAAACGCTGCCGGTAATAATAGAGCGCCAATGAAGAGTTAAATGTCAGTCCCATATTTGCCACAAAGTAAGCGGCCGCCAATGGCATGAAGTGTTTGTTCTTTAAAGGCGACACCAACGAAAATTTTGCGTGCGCCACAGTTTGCGTGACGGGTTTATTATAAGTACGCGCCGTCAACCAAGAGATGCTTGTGCCAATTGCAAGCAGACCGACAATGACCCACGCGGTTTGCGCGTAAGGATCTGCTTCCTTTGCGATAATAAAATAACTTGGAACTGCGATACCGAAAATCGCACCGAGATTGGCAAAAGCCAAACGCCACCCGATCAATCGCGCGCGCTCTCGCTCATCTTGCGACAGATCTCCAACGAGAGCGGAGTAAGGAACGCTTAAGGCTGTGTAAGCGGTGTTCACCAACAAAGAAAAAAGCAAGAGAAAGAAAAACTGGCTCCAGGCGTTTTTGAGAACCGGAGGATGCAAAATTCCTAAGACAGAAAATGATAAAAGCAGAAATCCCCAAGGCAGAAATGAATAGCGCTCGCCCCGGCGCATACGCACGCGATCGGAATAGTAACCCACAATCGGATCAATGATGGCATCCCAAAAAATCGCAAGGCCAAGAGCTAAACCGGCCAGCGCCGAGTTCATGCCCACATGTTCAGTGTAGAAAACCAGGAGATGGAGTCGCAAAAAGATCTCAACACAGTTTATGCCGAGTTCCGCGAAACCATACCCTGGGCCCTTCATGATTTGTCCGTCTGCGAGACCGACATGGCGACAAAACCAAAGACCATCCAATACAAACGATCCGCCATGCCGCCAATAGAAAGATGGATGTGATAAATCACAAGAATAGGTATATGAGCCAAAAGATATATCGCCACTTGCCGTTTGGCGATGTCGAAAGATCCAAGAGCTTTAAAGGATCCAATGATCATAAAGATCACAGCAAAACCGCTTAGAATAAGCAACGGCCATCCCCCGATCACGCCCGCGGAAATAAATATATTATGGG
Source organism: Bdellovibrio sp. 22V (assembly GCF_030169785.1). Lineage (NCBI taxonomy): Bacteria > Pseudomonadati > Bdellovibrionota > Bdellovibrionia > Bdellovibrionales > Pseudobdellovibrionaceae > Bdellovibrio > Bdellovibrio bacteriopascens. Next base: position 964,674 of record NZ_CP125854.1, on the reverse strand, counting down.
GATCTTTCATCGCATTATAGTTGGAAACGTCAACCTCATTACCCGATGCAAACTTTGACAGAAGCCCCTGACCAAACCACGGTTCCTGCATAAAGATCTGACTGCCCCTCTGCACTTCCTCCCAGCGAGACGCGATACCGTCTTGCGCCTCTCGATTTCCTAAAGCGCTTTCGCCTGTCGCAACACCGTGTGCGAAATCATAAGCTTGCGGGCCGAAAAAAAGAGAGAAGGTAATTGCAATGGATACGAAAGCAAACTTGAAGATACGTCCTTCGTTCGTTTTCGTCTGATGCAGAATCATTGTTACGATGAAAGCCAATAAAGCTGCCGCTGCCGCGGAACGAGTTCCCGTTAAGATGATCGCGGCAAAACTTCCGCCAAGAACCAACACATTCCAAATCTTATGTTTCAAATTTCCATCTTGCAGAAAAGTGCCCAGTGAAAAAATAAAAGCCACCGTCGCACACGTCACCATGTGGGGAATATGCTTAAAGACGCCGACAAAACGGCCGCCTTTAAAAACACTGCCACCGGCGACAAAGTACAATATCAGTGACAAGAGAACTAAAGCCCCCGACCAGCGCTGTATAAAACGAAGAAAGTCTTCAACAGACCACAAGCTCGGAATGATCAATCCGTAAATACCCACCATGAATAGAGAAACACCCAAGGCGCCGATTTGCATAATCGTCGATTCACTCGGATTGACGTAATGAGCCTGCAACAGCGTTTGCACCGTTAAAACCAGCATCATCACGTATACGAACAACTTATAAAAACCACTCAGATGATTCCGCTCCCGCACGCGCAACCACATCAAAATCAAAGGGAAACCGAAAAGAAAACAAAGAAAGACGTTAACGAACGGATGCAGTCCGCCTTGAAAAAGGAGAAAGGAAAAATTGCGTGGAATAGGCAAAAGGCTCCCCAATGAAACTTTGGAGATAAAAATCAAGGCCACCAAGGCCTTGATCAAAAACCGAATGCGACCATCCCGAGCTAAAAGCATTACTTATCCGTGTTTTTATCGATAAGAACCACAGTCAATACGATGCCCAATACTACAGATAAAATCGTGATTCCGCGAGAAGCCTCTTGGCTGATCCAGGGCGTACGTGGAGGTACATAAATAAAATCATCTTGAGCGAGCTTCAGATTTCTTGCTCCGCCATATTTAATAAACTTTTCCGCATCGACTTCATATGCGCCCTGATATTCGCTGATCGCTTTGGATTTAATCTCGGCCCAGCTCTTAGGCTCCATCTTGCGAACCAGAATTTCAGAAAGATCTCCGCCGTTTGTCGTCCCGCCGGCCAATGTCACCAGCTTCAAAAGATCCGTATTCGCCGGGACATAATAAATTCCGGGTTTATTGACAGCACCCAAAAGCTGCACAGTGATCAAGGATTCCTTAGGAGAAGATCTAAAGATGTATTCAGAAGCTTGCTGAGGAGGTTTAATGTCGCTCAACAATCCCATGTCTTGAGCATGCGCCGTGCTCACACATGTTAAACAGAAGATAAAAGCCATAATACCGCGTAGAACTCTTTGCACCGTCATAACTGTCTCCTTCTCACCCTGGACCTAAATCGAGAGCCTCGACTCTTGTCAATAATATTCGATGACTTGACTTCGGTCTGTGCATCACAATGAAGTCTATGACGACTTCCGTTCCTGAGCACGAAAAACTTTTTAATGAAATTTGCAATAAACTCAATGAGCTTAGCACTCAGAATCAAGGAGAGGAGCCACTTTTGCCTCCACAACCGAAGTATGAGCAAATGCAAGTTCAGATGAAGAAATTCCATTCAGAGTTAAAAGGCACACAAGAAGAGCTTCGCGAGAAGATCAAAACTCTTGAGAACGTGTCTTACGGACCTGAAACGTTGGACGCACAAATCAAACAATTGGCGGATCAACTTTCAGCAGAACGCGCGAACAACACAAAGATGAGTGCTGACCTGGCGAAATCTTTAGAGTTGAGTTTACAACTTCAACTGGAAATCCAAGGTCTTAAAGCGCGTGCTTTGCAAATGCAAAGCGAAGAGAAAAAATACAGCCAAGCGCTTTTTGAAAAGAACAAAGTTTTGCAAAGAGACCTCGAGTTGAATCAAGCTCTCAAAGACGAAACGGCCATGGAATTGATGAAGGCGAAAAGCGCCTTTGCCAAGGAACAAGCTCTTTGGGAAGAGCAGCGCGAACAGTTTGAAATGCAGATTCAAGGTTTGCGAAACGACAAACATGAGATGCAACAAACGATTGAGGAACTGCAAGCCACTGTGGCAGAACGCGATCAAACGATCTCGTCTTTGAATGAGGAGATCGAAAAAATCTCGGCGTCATTCAGCGAAGTGGAATCTTCCGCCCAACAACAAAACGATGTGCTTAAAAATCTGATGTCTGTGGCGGAAACCAAAATTGTCGAAATGAAACTCGCTTTGGACAAAAAAGCTTTGGAAGCCCAGGACTACTACAGCCATCTGCAACAGGCTTTGACTCAGTTGGGAGTTTTAAAGCAAGAAAACGCGGCTCTGAAAGAATATGTCGCGAAATTAAACTACTACCATCAGCAAGCACAACATGCACAGATGGCGGTGGCACAAATGGCTCAAGTCGCAGCGGCGCAAGTACAAGCGCCTCAGCAACAAACGGCGCAAATGACCGGCACGACCACGAAAGTCACCCAATAAAAACAAAAAGCCCGCTGCAAACAGCGGGCTTTTTTTATTTCAATTCAAGATTTTCATTTTCAGCGCTAAGAACGATCAAATTCTTAGGAGGAAGTTGCGGGAAGCCTCTTGTCTTTAGGATCTTCTTCGCCGTCTCGCCTTTGACTCGGAAATAAGGAATGTTGGTATTGACGTCGCCAAAACCGATTCTCTTAAACGGATTGGCAGAATCGTTCCAGCTATAAAAACCGCTATAGAAATCAAAGCGCCCGTAACCCTTAATGCCGTGACCCTGATCACGGATTACAAAGTAGCCCGTGTGCTTCGAGCCATCCGGAAGAACCAACCCCACAACAGCCGGAATATAAATAACCTCACCGGGTTTATAAATCTCAAGATCCGCTGCCAATGTGTAAAATGGATCCAAACAAGAACTCTGAACTCCGTAACCAAAGCGGCATCCATCTTCTTCAATCTCGAAAAAACGCGCCTGGCCGCCAAAAACGCCGATGATATTAAACGTATGTGTTTTTTCTTTTTGAATCACAGCACAAGAACCTTGCAGACTGCATGTCGCTAAAGTTCCCGGGCATACGCTTAATAGAACTTTTCCACCGACACCATGAAGATTTACTTTTGTTTCGCAGGTTTTTTTATCTTCGTTGATCACCGCAAAATAGTACACCGTCGGCTTCAAAACACCCGGTCCCACCATTTCATTTTTTGGCGGTGCCGTTGGCGCGACAGGTTGTTTGGGCGTTTCTGGAACAGAAGGAATAGTGGGCTCGCCGGGATTGGACTCTGGCGATTTTTCTTGAGAGACTTTTTCTTTTTCCTTCTCTTCGACTTGAACCTCTTCCACAGTTTCATTGGCATCAAACTCCGGAGCAGGAATCATATCGATTTCCACGGGAGTTTTGCCAGCCACCATGGGCCCCGCAATATTGGCGTTCATGTTCCCGCAGGACACCAAGAACGTCGTAAGAATGAAAAGACTCGCGAACTTCATAGAACCTCTCGCACCCGCGCAGAATACCAATTTCTTTTTCATGGGTGGGAGACTAATTGGTTCCCTTGAAAAGAGGAAAAAAACGGTGACAAAGAACGGCTTTTCTCGACCAAAGGGCCCGCCGACGTTTGTGGAAGTTGCGAGAATCTGCTAGGTTTTCGTGATGAGCACAGATAGTTTTCTTTCCATCGACTTCGGGACCAGCAATTCACTTGTAGGCGCATATCACCAGGGAAAAAGATTTGAAGCCCTGCCTTTGGACGAAAAAGCCGCCGATCCCACGATGATGCGAACTCTTCTCTACTTTCCAAACCCGGATCTTTGTTATTACGGTGCCGACGCCATTGAACAATATATTGAGCAGGATATGGAAGGGCGTCTTTTCCGCTCTTTTAAATCGCATCTTCCGAACCAAAACTATCTGGGAACTGTTCTCGACAACCGTATTCTGACCTTAGAGTCTTTGATTGGTATTTTTCTTCTCGAACTCAAAAAGAGAGCTGAAAAAATATTAGACACTTCGATTGAGAAGGCCGTGATCGGCCGCCCTGCCCGTTACTCAATGGATTCGGTCGCGGATGGCTTTGCCCTCCACCGCATGCAAAAGGCCGCGACGTTTGCAGGCTTTAAAGACGTGCAGTTCGTGCCCGAGCCTTTGGCCGCCGCCTTCGATTATCGCCGCCAATTGCAATCGGAAAAAATCGTTTTGATCGGCGACTTCGGCGGAGGAACCTCTGACTTTACTTTGATCAAACTTCGTCCCGACGGTTTCGCCAAAGAAGACGTTCTGGCGATTGATGGTTGCCCGCTTGCCGGGGATGCGTTGGATAGTGTTTTCATGAGCCATCGACTGAACGAATATTTCGGTGCAAAGTCGCGCTACCGCCTGCCGATGGGCAGTAACGTTCTCACAATGCCGCCGGCCGTATCGCAAAGACTGAATCATCCTGCGCATATCGTGCATCTTAAAGAAAAAGACACTTATGAATTCATTCGCGAAGTAAAAAAGTGTTCCCTGACGAAAAAAGATGCCGACGCCGTCGAGCGATTGTTTATTCTGATTGAAGACCAACAAATTTTCCCGTTTTTCGAAACCATCGAAAAAACCAAACGCGGTCTTTCAAATTCTTCGGAAGTCCTTTTCGATTTCGATTATCCGGGATTAGAAATTAAAGAGAATTTTACGACGGCCCAATTTATTGAATGGGCCCATAACACACGAGAAAAAATCTTTGCCTCATTAGAGGAATGCTTAACTTCGGCAGGCGTTCCCGCCGAAAAAGTCGATCTTGTCTGCCTCACCGGAGGAACCGCCAAGGTCCCTTTCATCCAGCAGGAATTCGAAAAACGTTTCGGCCAGAAGAGATTGCAAACCCAATCGCACTTCCACTCCGTCCTTTCAGGCCTCACAGAATCCGCCGGCTTCTGGTCACAAGGCCAAAAAGTCGTTTAAGAGGTACCCGCTTCCCTTTGTAAAAGAAAGGTACCTTAGACGACGTAGTGGACGTACATTTTTAGGTAGAAGCCTTCTGGGAATTGCATCAGGGTTGGGTGGTCGGCAGCGTGACCTCCGCGTAAAACGCTACGCACTTCCGAGAAGTTTCGGAGTGAGGCTTTGCGAATAGCGTCGCGGAATTCTTCTTCTTCAAGAAGGCCCGAGCAAGAACATGACGCCACGAAACCGTTGCGTTTGATCATGCGGAAAGCATGTGTGTTCATCTTCAAGTAAGCCGCTTTACCGATAGGAATATCTTTTTTAGATTTGATGAATGCCGGAGGGTCCGCAATCACGATATCGTAATGCGCACTCGGCAACTGAGTCAGGCCTTCAGAAACATCCATTTCATGAACGATGACTTCAGCGCCCTCGCGTTCTGCATTTCTTTTTGCGAAAGACAGCGCCGTTTTCGACACGTCCACCAAAGAAACTTCAACTTCAAAGCCAAGAGATTTTAAGGCTCTCGTGATCTGTGTAGACCAGTGGCCCACGTAGCAGCACAAATCTAAGACACGGATTTTGCGCTTCTCTTGCGTCTTGGCCCAGTTTTTAAAGAGATTGATCGCCAAATAAATATTGTGCGTTTGATCGAGAAAGAAACCCGTTTTCTGGCCTTCCGCGACGTCACAACTCATAGCCACAAGGCCGTCGTCACTTGCCGCATTCAGCAGAATTTCAATATTGCTGAGATCAAACCCCGGAAGATCTTTGATCATCTTAGGTTCTTCAACATTCAAACCCTCGAGCTTGCGAATGTTGACGTCATTGCGAATAACGACAGCTGTTTGGTCCCAAGAGTATTCAGACAACCCTTGGGCTTTGGCTTTTTCAACCAAACCTTTAAAAAACTCTTCGGCATTTTTAAGCGCCTCATTCATGCCGGCAGTCACGAGTTGAGCTGCGAAAACCTGCGCCCTTTTTCCGTTTTGCTCTACCAAATAGTAATCCAAAACAAGGCCGGGAATATAATCCGATTCACCGAAGGCCAAACGGAAACTTCCGCGAAAGCCCGCCGCTTTACGCACGGACCATGCTTTCAAAACTTTATCTTGAAGAAAAGAAAAGCTTGTTGGCTCTTGATCCTGACTGGAAAAACTCAAAGCACGAAAAGCAATCAATGAATGAGGATTGCCGTAACCACGCGCTAGAAACTGCCCCTTGGCGTCTTGCAACTCGACTGGCGATCCGGGAATAAGACCCTTCGGGCTTGCAGAAAGTTCATTGGAAAAAACCCAAGGATGTCCGCTACGAATTCTTTTATCAGCTCCGGGACGGAGTCTCCACACTGTCATCATGACTTATTCACCTTCAACTGCGAAAACCAAGAACTCGGTGATTTCATTTTTGGAAAAATTATTGTCACCCATTACAAGCAGACTCTTACGACCGTCTGCCAAAGTCGGACCCCACGCTAGCGCCTCAAAGTTTTGAATTGTTTTTGCGCCACGCTCTTTCGTCAGATCTGTTTCAAAATCGATAAGCTTGATTTTTTCGACTCCGGTAAATTTACCATCACTCAGCTTCGCGAGGCCTGTAATATTCGTGCCTTTAGAAAGATCCACAAGGTACAATGCCACCGTTTGCGCCCACATGTTTTTAGAGAAAATGCGCACGCCTCTTTCAAGCACAATCAGCTTTGTTTCTGAAAGTGCCAGAATTTCCGAAACACCGCGGAAGACTTCTTTGCCTGCTTGATTGTCTTTGAACGCATCAACACGGTAGGCGTACTCTGCAACGGCTTTGTACCCGCCTTGTTGCCCTTTGTCTTCGTACTTAAGAATACGAATCCAGTCGCCCGTCGCATCTTCGCCAGAAACATAGTCTTGCTGTAAAGACGACTCCGTACTTGTGAACACAAATTTGCCGTCAGCAAAACTTGTCAGCCCTTCGAAGGCCGCATTGTTTTGAATGCCCTTTTTTTGTTGTCCTGTCGTTTCGGGCAAAAATTTATCGGGAACAGGCAAGTCAGATTTCCAGGCACCTTCGGAAGAGACGCGGAAAATACGCGGCATCTCGCGAGGCTTCGCATCGTTATTTCCTTCAGAGGAAATCAACAAATCTCCACTTGGCAAACGTACGAGTCCTTCCGGATCCACACCGGCTTTCTTTTCTCCTTCTGCAGGAAGACCCGTAATGAAATGCACAGCTTTCGGAGTCAACGTCACTGTTTTTTTATCGATCGTCACATCGAACTCGTAAAAGCGAGGCTCACCGGCTCTGCCTTTATCGTCGGAAAGCGCGAACAAAGTATTATTCTGCCAAACAATACCTGACAAACCACCGATGGTTGTCTTGTTGTACTTTGTGCCCGTTTTAATGGACGTCTCGCCGACATACTCGAGCTTCATAGCGAAAGCTTGAAGACTGAAAAGAAGAATTGCTAAAGACATTACAAATTTCATTTTAACTTCTCCAACGAAGTTCGGTTTCTTTCACGGGATGCTGGAATTCACGTTTTTGTTCAAGATGCTCGTGGTACTCCGTTTTCAAGGAATAGTACCACTTCGCTTGCGTATCGGCGTCTTTGATCAACATCAAACTTGGATCGTACTTAAGACCGTCTTGCTGTTTCGTCACGGCATCCATGTCCTGGCCCAAGAAATTTTTTGAAAAAGCATTCAAAGCCGGTTTCAAAAGAGAAAGCCAAGGAATATCCCAGTAAGCCAACTGCGTAACACGCGTGTTCATGTCATCCACAGGTGTGAGCGCCGTGAAGGAATAGAAATTGCGCGGACCTACTTCGATGTGCTCAACGCGCACGCAAGGCAAAGTGAAAGTAATTTCCGTCGTCGGAGCTCCGCCCAAGATTTTATACGCTTTGGAATTTTTCGAAGGTTGATGGCGAACCATTTGAAAACCAAAATCCACTGGAGCGAATTTCTTTTTCTTTTCAAGCATGGTTTTTTCAGAACGCCAGAACCAGCTTTTGTGCACATAAGGTCCATGTGCAGGATCCATCAGACCGATCACGGCGTGGTCCACGTGACAAGGAAAGTTCACGACATAGGTGAGCTTCGGTTTCACGTCTTGAGGCAAGGCCTTCATCACCGGAACTGCGGGAGCTTTCGTCATGTCATAATCTTTGTCGCCGACGAAAATCCAAATCAGACCTTGCGCCTCGTGCACAGGATAAGAGCGCACCTTGATTTTATTAGGATTCAAATCTTGATCAGGACACAACGAAGGAATCTCCGTGCACACACCGGAGCCATTGAATTTCCAACCGTGATAAGGACACTCCAGCTGATCATTCACGACACGGCCGTAGCTCAAAGGAATTCCGCGATGAGGGCAAATATCACGCATTGCGGAGGCTTTTCCCTTAGAGTCGCGGAAGAATACCACGGGCTCATTCATAATTTTTCGTGCTTGCGCTTTTCCGATAGCCAACTCATGGCTGGGAAGTCCCACATACCAAACGTTCTTCAAAAATCCAGTGTACATTAATTTCCTCTAACTCTGACTTCTAACGAAAACCGGCCCGCTTTTCTGCGAGCAAACATGTATTTTGCAACAAGGTCGCGATGGTCATTGGTCCGACTCCGCCAGGAACAGGAGTTGCTGCTTTCGCCCATCCTTCAAGCTCCTCAAAGCGCACATCTCCACAGAGTTTTCCTCCATGGCCGCTTTGGTGCATACCAACGTCAATTACGACCGAACCTTTTTTAAAGGCGTCTTTTCCTAACAACCGCGCTTTGCCCGCTGCCACCACGACGATATCCGCGTGCTTCGTGACTTCGTGAAGATCCTTCGTGCGCGAATGACAAAGTGTGACCGTCGCGTTGGCTTCCGTCAGCATCTGCGCCATGGGTTTTCCCACGATGTTGCTGCGACCGACGACAACCGCTTTTGCACCCTCCGTTTCGATTTGGTAGTGCTTGAGAATCGTCATGACTCCTTCCGGAGTGCACGGGCGCACCAAGGGTTTTCCAGCAAAAAAGTAACCAAGGGAAGCATAAGTTAAACCGTCGGCATCTTTTTCAGGGGACACCAGCTTCAGCACTTCATCCGCATTCAAGTGCGGTGGCAGAGGAAACTGAACCAAAATACCATCGACATTTTCGTCCTGGTTTAAAGCCATAATGTGATTGTCGAGTTCTTGCTGGGTGGTACTGACTGGAAGCGCATGAATGGTCGAGGTCATACCGACGGATTCGCAGGCGATTTTTTTATTGCGAACGTAAATATGGCTCGCCTTATCGTCGCCGACGATGATTACTGACAGATGTGGGGCTCTTCCCATGTCTTTGAAAAACTTCAGAACTCGCGGTGTGAGAGATGAACGCACTTCTTTGGCGACTTCCTTACCATTGAGAATGAGCATCGCGAACCTCCCGATTTTGTGTCTTCAATCTCGTCTATTTACTGAAGAAATTCAATGGTTTATTCCATGTCATGAAGCTCCAGAAAACGAGTCTAACTGAACTCTGACAATCCATTTTATTCTTGCTTAAAGACCCCAAGCCGTTGTACAAACCCTTTAAAACATTAGGGGATTTTAGAATGGCTGAAAAAGTTAAACTTTCCAAAGACGGCAGTTCCATTGACTTCGTACAATCTGACAGCCTTCCGACGTCCCTAAAAAAGTTCCGTCAAAGCCCCGAGATCGAGGGTTTCTATCGTTTTATCTTCGAAAACGATTTGCAAAAAGAAGCTTACGAAATCTTGGACCGTATTATTTTGCAGCGTAAGGCTAAAAAAGCCGGCGCTAAAAAAGAAGCCGCTGCTGCTGCCAAAGAAGAAAAAGCAGCTGCCGCAGCCAAAGCCGCCGCTGCTGCAAAATCTAAAAAGAAATAACAATAAAGTCCGGACCTCCGGACTTTATTTTTTGTTTCTTTCGCTTTAGGCCCCGCACCTTCCTTGCTTGTCCTCCCGCTGTGGAGGACTCATGCACAAAAAATCCCTTTTAAAAAATGCAAAAGGCCAAGGCCTTATCGAATATCTCATTATCGTGGCCATCGTCGCGGTCGGCAGTATTTCCGTTATCAAAGTGGTCGGAGCGAATATTGACGTGCAGTTTGCCAACGTCGCACAGGCTCTTGGCGGCAATGATGCCCGAAAAAAAGAGGCACATCAGGTCACAGACACGATGATCAAAAAGCGCGACTTCAGTGACTTCTTCGAAGGCGCTGTGAATCCTTCCAAGTCCGATTCACAACGGAAATAAAATGACACTCTCTTCAGAAAAGGGGCAGGGGCTGGTCGAAACGATACTTCTCCTGCCTCTCCTCATCTTAACCGGCGGAATTTTTATCGCTCTTTTGTATCGTGCCGTACTCTTTTGTTCCGCGGATTATCATCTGCATGAAGCCCTCGTTTGTCTCGAGGACTCGAGCCCCCGCGAGTGTGAGAAGGAACTCAAAAACAGAATAGCGCGACTGCTTGTTTTTCCGACAACTTACAGCGTGATCTTGCGGCGATCGCCGATAGCGCTGTCGGGATCCATCAGCTTCGACCTGAAGCCTCCGCTGAAAATCGAAAAACGGATATCCAAGAACTCGTTATGAAAAACGACAAAGGTTTTGCACTTGCGATTATTATCAGTCTCTTGCCGTTATTTCTTGGCGGCTTCCTTCTTGCTTTTGCAACAGCGGGTTTCATCGCTCATGATCTTTCTCTTAAACATATTTGTCGTGAAGAAGGATTGCGGACTCAGAAAAAGGTCGTGCCTCTGCTTAAAAAACTTCTTTCCTTAAACCCTTTGGCTCGCCGTCTGAAGGAACGCGAAGTTCGTGCACAGAAAAATCTAGCAAAAGCGCAAGCAACGGGATTGCCGAATGTCATCGCGGCCGCAGCAGCGGAGCTGGCACTAGCAAAACTTAGAAGGCTTGAGCTCGATGTAAAACAGAAACAACTGATTCAGGAAAGCAATCGCTTGTTGCGCACGAACCATCTCTTAACGCAACGAAAGCTGTCTTCGAGCACCCGAGGTCTTTCATCGGCGTTTCTCGAAATTCAAAATGTTCGAATAGATGGCACGGCTCCACGGCTGGCTGTGCGTCCGGAGCAAATGGAAATCGCTCCGGCTTACCATCCTCAGCCTGAGTTTGCACAAGCCCAGGCTTTGGCACACGAATGGCATTATCAAACCAAAGTACTTCCGCCCTTCTCGCATTTTTTGAGCGGAGTTTTTCAGTTTCGAAAATCGTGCTCAGTGACTTTAACAGAGGAAAATTCCCAATGGGTAGCAAAAATAATCAAGGGCAGATCTTCATTGAAGTCTGTTTGGTAATGTCTCTTGTGGTACTGGTCGGCTTCGCCGGATTTCACCAGCTTGCAAAGTTAGAAAAGACCTCAAGACGATTTCAATTTAGTGAAAGGACAACTCATGCTGAAAAAAGCTCTTACCTTCGCAAAAAATAATTATCTGCTTGTGGCTTTCTTGTTTCTTGGCGTTTTATCTTTTGTCTTTTCTAAATCTCCAGAAGACAAACCCGAAACCTTTATACCCGCGCCGAGATCCGTGGACACTTTTATTCCCAGAGGATTTGTTCTTGTGCCCATTGAAATTGCCAATGCCTCGTCCCTTGCCTCATTAGTGGGAGATGTCGGCGGCGTTGTCGATCTCTATCTCGCTTCCGGAGAGAATAAAAAAGGTGGATACAAAGTTGGCACAAAATTAAAACTGCTCCGTGCTCCTCTGAATCCTGAACAATATGCCGTTCTAGTTCGGGAGGATGAAAGTTCCCGCCTGCTAAGCCACACCGGTCCTTTTATTGCCGTGGTTCAGAACCCCGATGAGAAGGGCAATCAAGTGGCTTCGACCGCGACATCATCACGCATTCGCGTTGAATATCAAAACTAAGGATTACTTATGCGTATCTTTCTTTTACTTTTGCCTCTGCTCGTTGCGGTTCACGGGAAAGCGGAAACAATTCTGATACAAGCGCCAGGAAGCTCTCCCGGACGTTTTCGAGAATATTTAGATAGTCAGAAATCAACTTTACCGTACAGCGCCTTTGTCTTGCGTGGCTTACAAAAAAATGATCTGCAGGAGCAACGTCTTTTTCAATTAGCGGATTCTTTAGAGAGCGATCTCACAAACGTTTGGATCAATTTAAAAAACATTCAAACGACGTCACCGCTGACAATCACCAGCCTCCGTTACTTGCGGGATTTTACGGAAAACATTTTGAAAAGGAATTTAAGTGCAAACGAAAAAACAGAGGCTGTGCATTTGTATTGTAAGACGGCTTCTCTTTTAAACGAAGCTCCCGGAGCCTTTCGCTGTCCTACCGAGGTTGTTCTTTCATCGACGCTAAAGAAGGCGTTTCCTTCTGTGGATGTTATTGCCATAGAATCTTTGGCCTACTCTGTGTCCGAAGATTGGAGTTTTCAGATTGCGCCGCAAACCGCTTATCAATGGACGTTGGTATCAAACTCACAAAAGCCCGTTCAATTCTACGGCACTTTTGAACAGCTGCTTCACCAACACTTTGTTTTTACGAATTTAATCGAGGGCACTTGTGAACAGTTTTCCAATCAGGAGCTTGAATTTGAGCTCCTACAAAGAGGCCGGATTTTCTTTGATTCCCAATGTGTGCGAAATGCCGATCTTACAGATCGAAAAACTTGGATCGAAAGCAACAAACCCTGGCTTTATACCGCAGGAGTCGTGCTTCTTGGCGGACTCGTTTTATCGTTGCAAGATAAGTCGCTCGTGATTAATTCGCCTTAGTTCGTTTTTGACAATGAAAGTTCCAGCGGTTTGCCGTTGAAAACGATCTCGCGGACCTCATCGTTTTCAATGATCGTGTACGAATTGCCGGCAAAGTTGGGATCCGGATGGGCATGAACAACCGTGATGTCTCCGGTGAACTTTTTAATTTTGGCTTTCACACTTTCATCTAACGCCACTTTATTGCGCCAAAAAGAAGGCGGTTCGATCGGACTGTCACAGCCAAAGGACATTGGAATCTGAGCTGCCCGCAAAGCTTCCCATGGGAATACATAGCGATAAAGATCGCCCAGTTTTTCTTCAAGCCAAACACGGTCGCTCAGCCAGTGACATGGCTGCAAATGGCAACGTACATGCAATGGTTTCATCATCTGAATCGTTTCGGGTCTTAAAAGCTGCGTGTGCTCTAAATTCAAACGGCCCACGGCACCTTGAGCAGAAATCTTTCGTGCAGCTTGAACGATCAAATGTGCGGCCTCATCACCGATCGTATGAACGGAGAACTCAAGACCCGCGGCCCAAGTTCTTTTCAGAATTTCTTCAATATGCGACAACTCCCAAAGAGTCCGACCGCGAGCTCCCTCTGGCATATTACGATAAGGCTTTGAAAGATAAGCCGTTTCAGAACCTAAAGACCCGTCGAAGAAAACTTTCACGCCCTTACAACGAACCAAAGCTCTCTCATCCTGGCGTGCCTGAATAACAGACTTCAGAATCTTGTCGAAGTCTTGCAAGCTGTGAGAGGTGTAGTTCTCTTCAATGGCAACTGTGAGTTCCCCGCGATCCGCCAGCGTACATAGTGAGTTCCATAATGAATCCGTGCACGACATATCACGCACATGCGTAAAGCCTGCATTATTGAAAACACCGCACGCGGCAAGAATGTGCCCACGCTCTTGCGCAAACGTAAAAGCAGGCAAACGCTCCCAAGCTTGCAAATGATCTTTCTCTGTGAGAATGCCTGTCTCTGAATTGACGCCGAAATATTCCAATGCTTTGGAATTCACCCAGCAACGATGCCCGTCATTACGCGCAAAAAATACGGGACGATCAGGAAAAACTTTATCAAGAACATTTTTATGAGGAGCTTCGGGCCAAGCCTTGTCATCCCAGCCGAAGCCAATCAACCAATCGCCACGATAGTAAGCGGGATTATTAAGATCAATGGCGGCGACATCTTGTGCTTTTTGCATCCAGCCCAAATTCAAACCGGCGGCGAATTCGCCGGTGGCAAGAAAGTGAGTATGACTGTCGTAAAGACGCGGGATTTTAAAAAGCATAAGGCCCTCTGTTTTAGCAGAGGGCCCTCTTAATTTTAACTAAATAATTTTATTAGCGAGGTGCAGGGATCGGAGCAGGACCTGTTCCAGTCACACCGCCCGTTCCAGGGACAGGGATTGGAGAGATTGTAGCTCCACCGCCGACAGAACCCGGAAGAGGAGTGATCACACCACCACCAGTAACTCCGCCGATAGCTCCACCGATGCCGATACCGCCACCAATTGAACCACCGATGTAACCGCCCATGCCACCGTAAGAAACTTGCTGGATTCTATACAACAATCCGTAAAGTTCTTGTTGAAGGCCTGCAACGACTTGTTGTCTTTGCATTTGCTGTTGCATGTAAGACTGCTGTTGTTGGATGTACATTTGGTACTGTTGCATTTGCATTTGCATCATTTGTTGCTGCATTTGCAATGCGCCCAGGTTGCCACCCATCATCGGCATACCCATCATACCGCCAGCCATTCCGCCCATCATTGGCATTCCCATCATACCACCGGCCATCGGCATACCCATCATGCCTCCAGCCATTCCGCCCATCATTGCACCCATCGGCATACCCATCATGCCGCCGGCCATAGGCATTCCCATCATTCCACCCATTGGCATACCCATCATACCGCCGCCCATAGGCATTCCCATGACACCGCCAATAGCTCCACCCATCATGGCTCCCATTGGCATGCCCATCATACCGCCCATCGGCATACCCATCATGCCGCCGGCCATAGGCATTCCCATCATTCCGCCCATTGGCATACCCATCATACCGCCGCCCATAGGCATTCCCATGACACCGCCAATAGCTCCACCCATCATGGCTCCCATTGGCATTCCCATCATTCCACCCATCGGCATACCCATCATACCGCCGCCCATAGGCATTCCCATCATGCTACCCATAGGCATGCCCATCATACCGCCGATAACTCCGCCGATCATATTACCCATCGGCATACCCATCATGCCGCCCATCATTGGGTAGCCCATCGCTCCTGGGAATGGTCCACCCATACCCCAAGGACCGGCCATACCCCAAGGGCCCATGCCAGGCATATAAATTCCGCCACCAAGACCGCCCATGCCCATGCCGGCCATTGCATAAGGGTTGCCCCACATGCCGCCACCGTTCATGCCGCCGAAAGGTCCCATCATTCCGTAAGCGCCACCGTTCATTCCCGCACAACCGAAACCACCGGCACCGATACCGCCACCGATTGCTCCATAAATTCCGCTACCACCACCGATCGCTTGACCGATACCTTGAGCAAGGAATGGGAAGCCGTAGCCCCATGCAGGATATGGTTGAGTTGGCCAACCGATATTTGCATTCGCGTTCGCCACCATTTTATTTGTTTGATAACCCATGTAAGTGGCAGCCAGGCCAAGACCGATGTTACCGATCACTGAACCCCAGTCTGTTTCCGGTTTTTGATAAGTGTAACCGCTGCCTTGAGAGATACACTCGATACAAACGCCACCTTCAAGTTGTTCACGCTGTCTTTCACGTTGTTCATCAGCGTAATTTTGTTTTGAATCTTGAATGTCTTCTTTACTACGACGGATCAAGTTCTCGAGACCTTCGATCTCACGTTGAACTTTATTTGATTGAGCATAAGTTTTTCTGTAATCAGTAAGACCTTTTTTACAATCTAGAGACGTCGCACGGCCTTTCTCTGGTTGACGGAAACGAGAGCCGTCACACACGGAGCCGGAAACGGAGCCGCTTTTGTTAGCGTCACAAAGTTGCGACCATTCGCCGATCGTGAAAGAGCGAACTTCGCGCGAACCTGGAGCTTGAACAGCAACATCGCCTTGTTGTCCGCCGGCGATAAACTCTTCGTTGGCACCCATGCCTTTATACTCTTTACAGCTTACGTTGTTCTCGATGTGTTCGAACATGAACTCTGTGTAGTCTTCCGACACCACTTCTTCAACATCTCGGCGAGAACGCTCAAGATTTCTTTCCAATCTTTTCTTTTCTGTTTTCTTAGAGCGAAGTTGCTTTTCAGCTTCACGAATGGCTGCTTGCGCTTCTTTGATTTCATCGAGATAGCTCGAAGAACCAGCCGCTGCGGAGTAATTATATGGACAGGATTGCATCCCTCCATACATACCGGTGCCCCACATTTGAGCTTGAGCACCTACTGCAAAACTCATCACCACAGTGATTGGAGTTGCAATGCGCATCCATAATTTCATACACGATCTCCTGATAAGGATAAAAAACACTTCTACAGTTCTCTCATCGTCAGGAGGCGACTCAGACTTGACTCATTTCTGAGCAAAGTTTGTGGAAAGAGTGTGAAACTAGACTGTGGTCCAGCATAGTTTTTCACTATCTTATCATCATCCATGACAACAAGAAGCCCGCGTGCAAATTTCCCTTTGCACTGCTCTTTTTCAAATCCTACACTAGCTTTCATGACGAAGCACACAATTCTTTGTGTAGATGATGAAATAGATAATGTTGACGCTCTAGAACGACTGTTTCGAAAGAAATATTCAGTACTAAAGGCCACCTCAGGTAAGGAGGCTTTAGCTGTTCTCGACCAACATCCAGGGCCCGTTGCTCTTATTATTACCGACCAACGCATGCCCGAAATGACCGGCGTGGAATTTTTAGAGCGCACATTGGAGTCTCATCCTGAGACAGTGCGCATTCTCCTCACAGGATACACAGATCTTGAGTCTGTCATCATGGCCGTCAATAAAGGGCAGATCTTCCGCTATCTCACCAAACCGTGGGACCCGACGGATCTTTCAAATACTGTTGAACACGCGGTCGAAAGATTCGTTTTAGGCCAAGAGTTAAAACAAAAAAATGCAGAGCTTGCGAAAGCGCTGGATGAATTGAAAAGTTTGGACGTGGCCAAATCGAACTTCATGATTCTGATCAATCATGAATTAAAAACTCCCCTGACTTCGATCTTAAGTTTTTCGTCATTGCTCGCGGAATCTAAGCTCAGTGATGAAGACAAGCTGATGGTCAATCGCATCACCAAGAGTGCCGAGCGTTTGAAGTCTTTGGTCGAAGACGTTCTTCTTATTGTTCGCGCAGAAACCAATCAGCTGAAAATCGACATGCAAAGTGTTTCGTTCACGCAGTTCGACGAGAACTTAAGCAAAGACGTCTTGGAATTACTCGCGAAGAAACATCAAAAGATCACTTCCAAACTCGAAGACGTTCACGTGAAAGCAGACGTCCGCTTGATTAAACAAGTGATGCTGCGCCTGATTCACAATGCCGCGAAATTCGGTGAAGAGAGCAGT
Organism: Bdellovibrio sp. 22V; assembly: GCF_030169785.1. NCBI lineage: Bacteria > Pseudomonadati > Bdellovibrionota > Bdellovibrionia > Bdellovibrionales > Pseudobdellovibrionaceae > Bdellovibrio > Bdellovibrio bacteriopascens. Next base: position 947,263 of record NZ_CP125854.1, on the reverse strand, counting down.
GAAATTCACGTCGAAAGCGTTCGCAACGGCTCGCAGCTTCGTTTTCTTGTTTCCAATAAAGGCCCTCACCTGCCGGTCGCTGTCATGGACAAAATCATGAAGCCGTTTTATATCGACGAAGATGTTATGCACCATTCTTCCGGCACAGGTTTAGGTTTGACCATTTGTCAGTCGATTCTTAAATCGCATCAATCCTCGCTGCAGTTTAAGAATACAGATCAGGGCGTGATGGTTTTCTTTGAATTGCCCGTCGGCTCATAGTCAGCGTCCGAACCATGAACTTTCATAGCAAAAGGAAGTTTCGGGAAACTGTCCTTCCTTTTGCTTTCGCCAGAGAGCATGAAAAACTTTTTGCTTCTCTTCTTTCTTACTATTCCCGCTTTTGCCCAACCGAAAAAACTTCTTTTAGCTTTAGGCGACAGTCGGAGAATCACCGTCTCTGGAAACTCATCCGTATGGATTCAGGATCGCGACATTCTTAAAGCGGAGGGTGCGGGCTCTTCCCTTGTCATTCGCGGTTTGCGCGAAGGTACGACCCTTATAAAAACAGGTTCGGATACATTTTACGTTCAGGTCGTACATCCGACGAAAACGAATGCTTTTGCCGCCTTTGAAGCTCACGTCAAAAACATCGTCGGCTTGCAAGCGACTCTCGCCGAGGGCGATCTTCTTATCAGCGGACAGCTCTACCGTTTTCAAGATTGGCTTAAGCTGCGTTCTTTGGCTCTGGATCATACCGTGACTTATCAAATGCGCGCAATGCTTGCACCAGCCGTGAAAGCGGCGGCGGAAAGATACTTTGAAAACCTTTTTGAGCGCACCAAGCTGCCCCCGCAAACAGTTTTGTTTGAACCGCATGCGGAAGTCCGCGTGAATGCCAACGAAGTCTTGGTAAAGAGATATCAGAAAATTCTAGCGCCTTTTGGAATCCACGTTCTGCGCGACGAAACAAGCCTCGACATTGCGCCGACCATTAAAGTTCAAATCACAGTCGCGGAAATTCGCAAAGATTTTTCGTTAAAGTATGGTCTGCGCTGGCCTTCGAGTTATTCAGCTCAGGTTTTGCAAAATGGCGAAGTGGAGGGTTCGAACCTTCCTTTTGATCTTACGGCCCTTGAAGGCAACGGCACAGCCAAAATTCTTGCCAGCCCCAATATTCTTTGTCGCAGCGGCAAAGAAGCTGAATTCCTGGCCGGAGGAGAATTCCCCATCAAGATCATGAATTATAAAATTCAAGATATCGTATGGAAGCGTTATGGAATTCTTTTGCGCGTAAAACCAAAAGCGGATTCCGCGGGAAGAATCAGCTTGTCCATCGATACGGAAGTTTCAACCTTGGACAAGTCCACCGCTGTCGACGATATTCCCGGCGTTCTTACCAACCGAGTTTCCAGCCATTTTGACTTATCGAAACCCAAGACGATTGCTCTTTCCGGTTTGTTGAAAAACGAAGACAGCGATAAGTCGGAAGGTCTGCCCTTTTTATCGCGCCTGCCGATCTTGGGGCCTCTGTTTTCAAGCAAGGATTTTCGCGAAAATCGGACGGAGCTTGTTATTTTTGTTCGCCCCACAATTCTCAAAGATGGCGAAGAAAGTTCCGAGAATCCAACACATCTTAAGGATGGACTTCAATGATTTCCGCAGCCAAGAAACTCTATGATTATATCCAAGAAGATATTCAAAAACTTCCCTTGAATGAATTTATGCTTTCTCCGGAAGAAGCACAGACGTTGCGTTCGCAAAAAGTCAGTCAGATTATTTTAAAGCACACGGAGAGGGCGGATGCTCCGGTCAAGAACCGCCTTCTGCAAGAGCTAAATCACTGGGGCCCCTTGTCTGAGCTTTTCCAAGATGAAGAGATCACAGAAATCATTGTTAACGGGCCTGACAAAATCTGGCTTGAAAAGAACGGCCGCCTGACCCAGCACCCTGACTTCTTTTTCTCTGACTTGAGCTTCCGCAACTGCGTGGACCGAATTTGCCATGAAGCGAAAACACATATCACTAAAGAGCATCCCTCTGCCGACGGAAGCTTTCTGGATTTTCGCTTAAGCCTTATCGGGGCAGATCTTACGCAAGCTTCAGTTCACTTGTCATTGCGACGGCATCCTAAAAATCCTTGGACATTTTCTAAACTCGCGGAAAGATCGTGGTGTTCTGACGAAAAACTTTCTGTTTTTCGCGAGCTGATTGACAAGCGCAAGAACATTCTTGTTATCGGTTCAACAGGTTCCGGCAAAACGTCCGTGTTAAATTCATTTTTAAATCTGCTTCCCGATAACGAGCGGCTTGTCGTGATTGAAGACACGCCTGAAATCGCTCTTCCGAATAAAGCCAGCATGAAACTTTTAACTCGGGAAGACCCGCAAGGAGTTTTACCCAGCGTCGACCAAACTCAGTTGGTGAAAAGATCTTTGCGTTTGCGTCCCGATCGTATTGTGATGGGTGAAATTCGCGGTGCTGAAGCCAAAGATTTTTTGATGGCTTTGGCGACGGGCCATTCTGGAAGTCTCGGGACTCTTCATGCGCAGGACGCGGCTCAAGCATTGATTCGTTTGGAGATGCTGATTCAGATGGGAGCTCCGCAATGGAGCCTGCAAGCGATCCGTCGTTTGATTCAGCTTTCTTTAGATTATGTTGTTGTCACGACACGTGCTTCAGACGGTCAACGCAAATTTGCCGGACTTTACCGGATTTGCTCTTTAGAGGAAAACGGCTTTCTTTTGGAAAAGGAAAACTAGTTGTCCCATTCGGTTTCGGCTTTTTCGATTTTTACTTCCGGCTCTTCATAATGGGTTTCAGTCACGACAGCGGCCGCAAAAGTTTTTCGGCGCAGGAAGTAATAAAGAAATCCGCAAACAATTCCCAACAGAAATCCTACGAAATGCGCTTGATAACTGATCTGCGGATCAAATGCGGTGGACGGCATAAAAACACCTAAAGCGACACCCACCGAGCGCAGAATTCGCTGCACCCATGTTCGCTGTTTATCCAGCAGCAGATAAAGAACAAGCCACATCCCGCCCATCCAATAAACAACCCCTGATACACCAATCAGTTTCACGGTGGGAGGATAAGTGGAAAGTACTAGAGCATTCGTGATACCGCCGAAAACCAAAGCCGCCAGAGGAAAAACCAACACTCCGAAATAACCATTTAAAAAATATCCAAAAATAAAAAAGAGAAGTGAGTTCGAAAGAAGATGCCCTAAATCGGCGTGCGCAAAAAGAGTCGTCCACAATCGCCAATATTGACCTTGCTTAAAGACAGCTTGAAAAGAAGCCGGCATCCACTCGGCGGCGCCTAGATAATTGTTCCAATAAAATGTACTCGCTAATAGAATAAGAAAGACACTCCACGCGGCAACAAACCACGCGAAACGATGAGGCCTCTGTGTAAGCCAAGTCGCACGAACGACCTTCCAGGAAGACAACGCGGATTCCATGAGACCTCCGCCCCTAACGTGTGTTCAGGGCGGCAGATGTCAAGATAGGCTCAATTATTTTGCCTGTATTTGATTTAAAGGCGCTTCGGCTTGAGGGCGCAGTTCTTTTTCAACATAGAAAAGACCTTCATTGTCAGCCGTCTTCGTCAAAGCTTCTTCGGATTTTGTCATATCCCCTTCGCGCGCAATGCCTTTCGGGTTTGCGAAGAATTTTGAGTTCAGATCTTCGATCACTTTAAGCTTTTTTACTTCAGTAGGGTTTTTATAAACAGGTGCTGCTTCGGGCTCAGGAAGCTGTCCTGTGGCTCTAAGTTCTTCCAACTGTTTACTGAGAGTGATGCGATCTCCAAGAGAATTTTTTCCCATAGGACGACCAAGAGCTAAAGCTCCGGGACGCGCCGGCTGAGAGTTTGAAGTATCGACCGCACGTGTTCTCGGGCTTGCCGGAAGAATGCCGCTGATTTTTTCCATTCCACACCTCCGTGTGTGTATTGAGGACACCATCCTGGCATCCACGAGGTATGTATCGGAATTAAACGTTTAAACTTGAGACAGCAAAGAATATTCTAGACCTACGTCGTACAACGACCGCTTAAGTCCAAGAGATAAATTGCCAAGGACTTGCCGGATGCCCCAGAAGTTTTTCACAAATGCCTTTTACTTGCGGATCGTCGGAGCCGGACCAGAATGTTCGACCGATAAGAAAACTTTGCGAAAATTCCATCCAGGTTGTGAAGTGACCCTCGACCAGAGGAGCCAGTTTTAAAACCGCCGCCCAAGCTTGATTGTCGTCCAGATATCCCGCCACAAAACTTAAGCGCACAAGTTGCACATAGCGAGCGGCATCCCAACCGAGAATCCCCGCCTCTTTAAGATATTTATTCGTTCTTTGAATCCACTGAGCAAGCTTGCGATAATCTTCATCGCTCATCTGTAAATTCTGACTGTCTTCAAAATCAAAACAGAAAATCTGCTTAAATTTATCAAGAGAAACGGCGTCCATGCTTCCATCTGCAGGAAGAACGGATCGCAAAACATTGAACTTTGTGCGATGACCTTGAGTGCGAATATTTTCCAAAGTCTGCTCTGCGGATTTGGTATCGCGCACGCCCCAGAAATCTTCGAGAATTTCGATGCAGTCGGCTTTGATATCTGGACCGTAGTTCATATCGAGTCTGAAAAAGTACTCGCCTATTTCATTAAGAATCTGCTCGCGCTGTTCTTCGGAAAGCTCCTGACCGTCTATCAAGTCGGACCCTACCACTTGAAACAGCTCATCAAGAACTTGATTTTCTTCAATAAAAGCGGCACCCAGGCACATCATTTTCATTTCAAGCGCTGTTTCTGGCAGAATTCGTTGCATGTCTTTCCTCGCTCAACAGGCACCAGAATAACTCAAAAACAAAAGAAGCGCATTCTTCAAAATAGTGGTAATACTAAGAACCGGAGTGCTGTCATGTTTAAGAAAATTCTGTTCGGTATAGGCGCTTTATTTTTCGTCCTCACGGGAGGACTGATCCTTATTATGGGATACGTCTTTAACAACCCCGACTCCGTTTTCAATGCTTTCCATTCCGTGACGGACAAACTGATGCAGGGTCAGAAATATGAAGAAAATGGAGAATTTTTTCTTCAAGGTATTTCCAAGCTTGGTTTTGAAACCCGCAACGTCGAAATCGACGTCCAGACACACAACGGTCCCACTTTGAAAGTCCTCTTGGAAGGAAAAGTTCCGCGCTTTGAGCAAGGTCCTTTCATTCTACAAACGGCTGATAGCGAGTCTGTGAATATTCGTTTTCAAGAACCTCTCGCAAGCCACTGGATTCAAATGAACGTGAACGGCCAAGAGGTCACGCAAGATTCCAATGCGAAACTAAAAGCACATGTTTATTTGCCATCATCGTTTAAAGGACACATCTTGATTAGCACCCGCTCAGGCAATATCAAGCTGAGTCTGCCCGAACAAGAGCTCTATGAGTTGGACTTGCAAACTGTTTCCGGGAAAATTGACAACACTTTGGTGGCGAAAGCCGCGCCCGGCGTTTCGCCTGATCAAGTCGGTCACATCAAAGTGACTTCAGAAGAAGGCTCCATCACCGTGGAACCTTCACACTAGGACTTCTTTAAATCTTCGAGATGTTTTTCCGCCAAGTTGCTGAGTCGAACACCGACTTCCGCCAACTGATCACGGCTGACTTCACTTGGGCAATCCGCCATCAGGTCTGTCGCTTTCGCCGTTTTCGGGAATGCAATCACTTCACGAATCGCATCCGTCTCACAAAGTAACATCACAAGACGGTCCATACCCCATGCGATACCACCATGCGGAGGTGTTCCGTATTTCAAAGCTTCCAAGAAGAAACCAAACTTGTGCTGAGTTTCTTCCGGGCTCATACCCAAAAGACGGAACATCGCTTGTTGAATCTCGTTACGATAGATACGAATACTTCCGCCACCCATTTCGTAACCGTTACAAACAAGGTCGTACGCTTTTGCCAACATCTTGCCTAAAACGGCTTCGTTGTTGTTCAAAAGATCTTGTGCGAACTCGTCCTTAGGAGACGTAAACGGATGGTGACGAGCGACCCAGCGCTTTTCATCCGGAGAGTACTCAAGAAGTGGGAAGTCGATCACCCACAAGAATTTATCTTTGGATGTATCGATCAAATTCAACTCTTTACCTAAGTGCAAACGCAAAGTCGAAAGCGAAGCACAAGCCGTATCAAACTCATCCGCAACGACCAAAGCCGCATCGCCAGATTGTGCACCGACGGTTTTGAAAATCTCCGCCAACTTTTCGTTGTTGAAGAATTTCGAAACCGGAGACGAGTACGTGCCATCTGCTTCGGACTTGATCCAGACAAGACCTTTTGCTCCGCCCCGTTTCGCAACTTCCGTCAATTTATCGAATTGACCGCGAGAGAACGTGCCGCCTTTAGGAACCGCGATACCACGCACGATTCCACCACGCGATAAAACGTCGTCGAAAACTTTAAAGCCAGAACCTGTGACCACGGCTTTCAGATCTTTGATCTCCATGCCGAAACGCGTATCTGGTTTATCAATACCATAACGGTCCATGGCCTCTTGATATGTCATACGAGGAATGTCGCCCACATCGACGCCTTTGATCTCTTTCCAGATCGTGCGCAAAAGTTTTTCATTCATCTGCATGATATCTTCTTGATCAATGAAAGACATTTCCATGTCGATCTGAGAGAACTCAGGCTGGCGGTCCGCACGCAAGTCCTCGTCGCGGAAGCAACGCGCGATTTGGAAGTAACGGTCGTAGCCGGAAATCATCAAAAGCTGTTTCAATGTTTGCGGTGATTGCGGCAAAGCATAGAAGTGTCCTGGGTTCACACGCGAAGGAACAAGGTAATCACGCGCGCCTTCCGGAGTCGATTTATAAAGGATCGGTGTTTCAACTTCGATGAAGCCGTTCTCTGAAAGGAAACGACGAACGAGTTGTGCCACTTTATGACGAACCATCAAATGACGAGTCAAACGCGGTGAACGCAAATCCAAGTAACGATACTTCAAACGCAACATCTCGTTGACGTTGTCATCATCCGTTTGGAAAGGAGGCACGGCAGATTCATTCAAAATCTCGCAACGAGTGGCTTCGATTTCGACCTCACCTGTTTTGATTTTTGCGTTTTTCATACCTTCAGGACGGGCACGAACAACACCTTCGACAGCCAAAACAAATTCACCACGCAAGTTTTTTGCCGCCGAAGTTTCTGCTTTATTAGGATCCAAAACGACTTGCACAATCCCTTCACGGTCACGCAGATCAATGAAAACCAAGCTGCCGTGATCTCGGCGAACATCCACCCACCCCATAAGGACAACTTTCTGTCCTACTTGGGGAAGACCTAGACTTCCGCAATAATTTGTTCGTTTTAGCTCTTTTACAAACTTCATAGGTGTACCTTTTTGTGAAGGGAATACTTCAGAGGCCCCAGGTTGACATATTGTGCCTACACAGTCAAAACGCATCTTTTTATCCTTTCCAAAACCGTCCCTAATGGATCCGTAATTACCTCTATAAAGGCCGTTCAAAAAGATCCAGGCGCCATTCCTTAGCTGACACAAAAATAGCAGGATGCTATTTTTGAGCGATAGCCCGAAGGGTTGAGGGCAGGAGCCCGAACCAACGCAGTCGGATGGGTCTTTTTCAACGGCCGGATCGCAGCTATACTCGAAAGACGTTAACAAAGGATGTTACAATGCCGAAATTTACAATCGATCACCAAAGCACTCAGAATGTGGAAGAGGCTTACCAGAAAATTAAAGAATTCCTTTCAAACGATCAGGATATTCGACGCTTCGACCCAAAGATTCAGTGCTCTTTTAACGAGTCCGCGAAAAGTGCGGCGCTAAAAGGTTCGCAATTTAAGGCCGATATGGCCGTTGTTTCCTCTGGCACGGGTTGCAAAGTCTCTGTCACGGTGGATCTGCCGTTGATGCTCACGCCGTTCAAAGGTAAAGTCCAAGAGACCTTGCAAAGGAAATTGGCTAAGTATCTAGCCTAGAACTCTCATGGCAAAAACCAAGGCAAAGACCTCCACCCCGAAAAGTAAGACGAGCAAAGAAAAAGCGGAGCCCGCTTCTTCCAAGGCCGCGTCTACTCGCGGAGCCAAAAAAAAGGTGGAGCCTAGAAACGTCGTCGCCGAGATCGTTGAAGATCCTCACCACGAGGACGTTCACCCCTCTACGGAAGCCGAAAAAGCCTATGCCGTTTCTAACGCCGACGAAGATTTAGATATTAATGAGTCGCTGGAAGACTCGAAATCGCTCGCCATTGCGGGCTCTTCAAAAGCGATTACTTCGGCCGATCCATTAGTGATGTATTTGAACGAAATTCGTCGCTATAAAGTTCTTTCGAAAGAGGAAGAGACGGCCATTGCAAAACGCTATTTTGAATCCAAAGATCCTGAGGCCGCGCAAGCTTTAGTCAAAGCCAACTTGCGTTTCGTCGTCAAGATTGCGGCGGAGTATTCTAAATTCGGCGCAAAAATGATCGATCTCATTCAAGAGGGCAACGTCGGGTTGATGCATGCGGTTCGCGAGTTCAATCCTTACAAAGGAGCCCGCCTTATCACGTATGCGGTATGGTGGATTCGCGGTTACATTCAAGAGTTTCTGATGCGTCAGTACTCAATGGTGCGTATTGGTACGACTCAAAATCAAAGAAAACTGTTCTATCAATTGCAAAAAGAAAAAGAGGCGTTGGACGCCATGGGTATTGAACCCAACACCGCTTTAATCAGCAGCCGTTTGGGAATTCCCGAAGATGAAGTTCGCGATATGGCGATGCGTATGTCAGGCCGCGATCTGAGCTTAGACCGTCCTATTGATGAAGATTCAGGAACAAGCTTGGGAGACATGCAGCGCGATTCTTCGCAACAGCCTTTGGATGAAGTGCTTGCGAAAGAAGAGCAGCTCGAAATTCTTAAAAAGAAAATTGAAGAAATCCGCCCTGAGCTTTCCGAGCGCGAAAAAATCATTCTTGATGAGCGCATCTTGAATGACGATCCTCTGACCCTGCAAGAGATCGGCGAGAAATATAAAATCACTCGCGAAGCCGTTCGCCAGATGGAAGTTCGCGTGATGAAAAAGATCAAAGCCAAAATGGAAGAGGATGACAAGTAATGAGTCATCCCCTGTTCTCTGCAATGAACATGGAGCAGCTTCGTCCCGCGACATTCGATCAGCGTCTTTCTGAAAATGCTAATGACCTTGTCGCCGTTTTTTTCTGGGGTCACGATTGCCCGAATTGCGAAGTCGCGAAAAAGATGCTTTTTCAAGATGTGGAGCTTGTAACAGCATTGCGTTTTAAATGGTTCCATGTAAATACCTATGAGGATTTCGATCTTGCGACTCGTTTTGGGCTGCACGGAATTCCGACTTTTCTCTTTTTTTATCAAGGCAAAAAACTTGGAAAAATTTCGCCTTTTCCTGGGATGGAGCCGTTTATGGTCGCTCTTCGCGATCTCAAATCGAAATATTCTCCTTAGAGTTCTCGAGGGCATATTACTAAATAGTAAGGCTGCAGTGTATTGACTGAGCTCTCTGAAAGACCGATAAAAGTCTTATGAAAGCAATATGGGTTCTAATACTTATCGTTCTCCATACTCTTCTTAGCTTTGCAGAAACATCGACCACAACTGAGACACCACTTAAAGACATTACTTTTATAACTATGGAGATTCCACCGTTCATGAGCGAAAGCATGCCCGAACAAGGAGCTGCGACTTACGCGATGAAAGAGACATTTAAGAAACTCGGCTATAACTTCAAAGTGCGCTTTGTTCCTATCATGCGAACTCGTACGGTCGGATTCGATCCGAGTGTCACTGGATTTTTCCCTTCGTTTAAAGATGATGATTTTCTGCGCGGAATGGTTCTTTCCAAAACTGTTTATGACACGCCTTGGGTGATCGTTGAAAGAAAGGACAAACCTATCCATTGGGAAAAGCCGGAGGATCTTGCCAAATACAAAGGCGGCAACGTCAATGGTTATACAATTCGTTCGCTTCTAAGAACTGTGCACAAACAGAAAAAACTGAATCTGGAAACGGCCCCGAACGATGCCCTCAACGTTTTGAAACTGGCGAACAAACGTGTGGATTATATTTTTATTGATGCCGGCGTTTTCAAGTTTCTGGCTGCCGCGGATCCTCGAGTTAAGCAAGTCGCCGACAGTTTACAAATCAATCCCAAGATTGTGATGATGAATCATTATGGCGCCGCTTTTAAAACAGATCCAGCCAATCAAAAAATTATGGAAGAGTTCAACAAACACGCTGACAGCACCGAGTTCACTCTGCTTGTCGAAAAATATTTCCGCGAGAAAATGAAATAAAAAAAGGACGCTTGAGGCGTCCTTTTTATTCTTGGGAAAAAAGGCACCAGGTACCTTTTTCTTAAGCGACTTCTAGTTCACCGGCGCCAATTGTTGCCGCAAGTTTTGCACGAAGGCGTGCAACGGCCTGAGCATGAAGCTGAGATACGCGTGACTCTGTCACACGTAGAACTTGTCCGATCTCTTTAAGATTTAGATCTTCATAGTAATAAAGAGAAAGAACCAAACGTTGTCTTTCCGGAAGTTCTTCGATCGCTTGCGCAACGACCTCTTTAATGTTCTTTACATTCAATTGATTAAACGGACTGTTTGTGCGCGAACCTTCCAAAATATCCATGATGGATTTTTTGTCAGTGTTGCTGAACGTTGTCGCCTGATCAATAGGCAGAAGGCTGACAGGACGAACTTGGTTCACAAGGTCATGGAATTCGTCGATGCTGACATTCAATGCTTTTGCCACTTCTTCGTCGGTTGGTGAACGGCCTAAGTCCGCTTCCAATTGCACCATTGTTTTATCAAGAAGTTTTGCTTTATCACGAATAGAACGCGGCACCCAGTCTTGCGCTCTGAGTTCATCAAGAATAGCACCACGGATGCGGAATTCAGCGTATGTTTTGAATTTGTTATCGCGTGTGGAATCGTATTTTTCGATGGCATCCATCAAACCGATCACACCTGCAGAAATCAAATCGTCAAGTTCGATATTAGAGGGAAGACGAACCGCGATTTTTTGAGCAATGAATTTGATCAAGGGCGCGTATTCTTTAATTAGATCATCTTTTTGATTGGCAGCAAGCTTACGTGGCTCTTCTTTGTACTTCTTCAACAATGCCGCATTTTTCCCCATATTTTTCCCTCTTAGACACTATGTTAACAAACAGGTGCTTACGCTGAAAGTCCAATTCTACTAGGCAAATCCAACGACCTGATCCCAGAACATTTGCATGCCGCCGGTCGTTTCTATTTGCTTTGAAGATTTCTCGACATGATTACAAATTTGACGAATCGCCTTGGACGATTCCGCGCCGATATCATGTCTCACGATGAGACGCTGCATTTGATTGGCCTTGCGAAGAACCACGTCATTGGGGACCGATCCCCAGTAATCCAAACCGATGTACAAGAATTTGTTTACGACGTCATTAAAACGCTGATAAAGACTCAAACCTTCCGCTTCGTCTTTCACCTGATTGCAAATGATGGAGAAACGATTCACTTTATATTGCTTATTAAGAACTTTGATTAAAGCGTAAGCATCCGCGAAACTGGCAGGGTCGGGAGTAATCACTACAGAAACTGTTTGCGCCGCGGAGTTAAGGAACAAAACGTTCTCGGCAATGCCCGGAGCTGTATCAATCAATAAATAGTCGAATCCCAACGGCAAAGAACTGACAGCCTCTACCATCGCACGACGCTCGAAGTGATTCATATTGTTGAATTCAACAACGCCGCTTCCGCCGGGAATCAAAAAGACATCTTTAGAAACTTCCGTCAGGATGTCTTTCATTTCTTTTCGGCCAGAGATAATATCGTGAACATTTCCACACGTTTTTACGCCGAAAAGAATATCTACGTTGGCCATGCCCAGATCCCCGTCCAGAATCAAAACCTTTTTGCCTTTTTGCGCCAGGCTCAATGCCAGATTGGCAACGAGAGTTGTTTTACCCACGCCGCCCTTTCCTGAAGTGACGCTGATAGTGCGAGTGCGATACATATCAAAGACATTCATGTTTCTCATACGGCTTCAGATTCCTGTTGTTTGATTTTAGTGATCTTAAAGATCAAATCCAAAAGACGTTCTTTTGTTGCAAACTCAAAGTCTTCCGGTACACGCGAACCGATACCGAATGAATGCAATGGAACGTCGAAGCGTTTCATGAAGTTGTAGATTGTCCCGTGCTGCGTGGATTCGTCCAAAGAAGTGAAGACCACATCTTTATAACTTACCATCGAATAACGGCGGCCTAACTCTGTCGCATCAGAATCTTTCGCGTTTGTTGAAAGCACCAAGTGAATGTTTGGATTCAATGCTGCCGGCGGCAACAAGCTTTTCAGCATTTGAATTTCATCGTTGTTCTTTAAGCTCAAGCCTGTGTAGTCAACCAAAACACAGTCGACATTCGCAAGATAGCGCATCAAGTTTGTCCAATCGTTCTGTGAGCGAATCACTGAGAATGGAACGTTAAGAATCTGCGCATAAATCTTCATCTGATCGGCAGCGCCCACTTTGAAAGTGTCCGTTGTGAACAATGCGATCTTCTTGCCCTCACGCACCACCATGTGGCTGGCCATTTTGATCAACGCCGAAGTTTTTCCGCTGCCTGCGGGACCTACGAAACAATGGATTTTTCCCTGCGTCGGATGGTGAGCGATTTTAGTCGCATCCAAAACGTGACGGGCAACGTACGCTTCCACCAAAGCGCGGTTTTTCAATTTCAAAGCCGGCAAACTGTCTTGCGCGCTTGTGAGAATTTCGGCCGCGATTTCCGGTGCCATACCCGCGCTTGTGAGTTTTTCAAAAACAAAACTCAAGTCGTAATTGATCCCGTAGTCCGCGCCAGGATGAGTGCCGACGAAACTTTGCGGGATTTGTTGGAATTGACTGATGACGTTTTTCAAACTTGCGATTTCATTTTTCAATGCAAGAATTTCCGCCGACTCCGCCGCTGCCACGGGAGCCGGTGCCGGTCTTGCGACGACAGCCGCAGGAGCCGCCGCCGTTTTTTTCATAGCGGCACCTTTAGTGGCAAAGATTTCTTCTTGCTCTTGGAAAGCATTCAAAGCTCTTTGTGCCGCGGAACGCACGCGTTCATCAGCTACTTGTCTTTGGCGCATCTCTGCTTCATCTTCGATATCGATGTAACGACGTTGCGTGATGGGAGCCGGAGCCTGGCTCTTTTGCACATGTTTTTCCACCATCTTGTGGATCAATTCTTTCTGTTGACGAGCCGGACTCTTCAGGAATTTTTCACGATCCTGTTCGCGCAAACGGGACTCTGCAAATCTTTTCTTTTGCAAAGTCTCTTCGGAAACGGCTGCTGTGATTTCCACACTACCCTCTCCGACAAGACCGTAGCTCTTGTTATTGTCTCGGGCCGAAAGAATGATGGCGTCGGGACCCAACTGGGTCTTCACCATCTCCAAGGCTTCTTTCATAGTCCGGGCTTCAAATTTCTTAACCTGCATGGCTCATCTCCACGAGTGCAACGGATTGAACATCCGCATCAGACGTCAACTCATTGTGCGAAAGCACCACAAGTTGAGGAATAAAGCGGGATGTAAGCTTATATAAATGACGGCGCGATGTCGGGCTCGTCAGCAAGATCGGCTGACTTGCCACCTCAGGATGACCTTCCACCGTACGCGCGATTTCATTGATCAAACGATGGGCCGTTGTCGGGTCCATCACAAGTTGCACGCCCTGCTCGGTCTGCAACAAGGAGTTGGCAATCAACTCTTCGATATGAGGGTGAAGGGTCATTACAGGGATGTTGCCCATTTCAGTCGTGTACTTCGCTGTGATACCACGAGCGAGAGCGCGGCGAACCTGCTCCGTAAGAACCTCGATGTCCTTCGTGCGAGGGGCCTCATCCGCCAAAGTTTCAAAAATTGTAAGAAGGTTGCGGATAGAAACTTGTTCTTTGAGCAAGTTTTGCAATACGCGCACAACAGACCCCAATGGAAGAAGATCCGGCACCAGCTCTTCCACAACTTTGGGATGCGACTTCTTGAAGTTCTCGATAAGTGTCGATGCTTCCTGACGTCCCAAAAGCTCGTGCGCGTGGGTACGAATGATCTCTGTAAGATGTGTTGCCATAACTGTCGGCAAATCCACCACCGTGTAACCAGCGATCTCGGCGTCTTCCTTGCGGGCAGGAGAAATCCACAATGCATCCAAACCGAAAGCGGGTTCTTTCGTCGGAATACCTTCGATTCTTTCCGCGACATTGCCCGGATCCATTGCAAGCATAGATTCTGGACGAAGAGTACCACCACCCACTCTGTTTCCTTTGAGCAGAACGCGGTATTCGCCTGGAGCCAATTGCAAGTTGTCGCGAATATGAATACTTGGAACGACGATTCCCAGATCCAAAGCAAACTGCTTGCGGATACTGACGATACGCTCAAGCAAGTCGCCACTTTGATCCGACTCCACGATATTGATCAGGCCATAACCCACTTCGAGTTCGACCATATCGAGTGGCAACATTGTTTCGATGTTTTCTTTTTTCGGAACGTTGAGTGCCGCTTCGGATTGCTTCTTTTCGCTTTCAGCTCTTTCTTCACGTGATTTTCGGATGATCCAAGCTGTTCCGCACAAAAGAGATCCCATCACCAAGAACGGAATTGTCGGAAGCCCCGGAACCAAGCCCATCAAAACCAAAACGCCACCTGAAATCATGACCGCGCGAGGTTTGACGAAAAGTTGTCCCGTAACTTCTTCACCCACGTCTTTGTCGGAATTCGAAGTTCTTGTCACGATGATACCGGCTGCAGTTGAGATCACAAGAGCAGGAATCTGCGCAAGAAGACCGTCACCGATCGTTAACATTGTGTAGTATTTTGCAGCGGTCCCGACATCAAGACCTTTTTGAATCACACCGATAGCCAAACCGCCCAGGATGTTGATCATTGTGATAATGATACCGGCGATAGCGTCACCACGTACGAACTTAGAGGCACCGTCCATCGCGCCGTAGAAATCCGCTTCACCTTCGATTTGCTTACGGCGTTTGCGCGCCTCTGCTTCGGTGATGTGACCGGAGTTCAACTCCGCATCAATGGACATTTGCTTACCAGGCATCGCATCCAAAGTGAAACGAGCTGCAACTTCCGCCACGCGGCCCGAACCTTTAGTGATAACCATGAAATTGATGACCATCAAGATGATGAACATCACGAAACCGATGACATAATTTCCGCCGACTACGAAATTCGCAAAGGACGCAATGACGTCCCCGGCCGCCTTTTCACCTTCATGTCCATGCGTCAGGATCAAACGTGTTGTTGCCACGTTCAAAGACAAGCGGAACAACGTCGTCATCAGAAGAAGTGACGGGAAAGATGTGAAATCTAAAGCTCTGTCAGTGTAGATACTGACCAGCAAAATTAAAACACTGATCGCCAAAGAGAAAGTCAAAGAAATGTCGAGAAGAAACGGAGGTAATGGAATGATCATCACTGCCAAAACCGACAGCAAACCAAACGCAATCAAAAGATCCGTATTCTTCGTGAACTTTTCGAACCTTTTCATGAACTGAAAAAATTGATCCATTATCTTTTCTTCCTACGCAAACGATAAACATACGAAAGCACTTCGGCGACGGCGACGAAGAGCTCTCGAGGAATGACTTGTCCAATTTTCATTGTCTTAAAGATCGTTCGCGCCAACGGTTTGTTTTCCACGATAGGAATATTGTTTTCGCGAGCGATCTCTTTAATTTTTTCCGCAACGTGATCCGCGCCCATCGCGATAAGCTGTGGCGCCGGCAAGTTGTCCGTATACTTAAGAACAACCGCAATATGTGTCGGATTCGTGATGACCACATCGGCCTTGGGAACCTCGGACATCATGCGCTTACTCGCCATTTCACGCTGAATACGGCGAATGCGCGATTTGATCATCGGATCACCCTCGCGCTGCTTGTGTTCTTCTTTGACTTCTTGTTTGGTCATCATCATCTTTTTTTCAAGATCCCAACGTTGATAGAAGTAATCCGCCAACGCGATGATAAGCATGACGGCACCAACGCCGCCCAAGAGTTTTACGACAACCGTGCCGATATAAGAGATGATTTGTTCTACTGAGAACGTCAGCATGTAGGGAACTTGTCTGACTTCCCCACGAAGAAGGAAATAAACAACAATTCCCACCGCGGCCATTTTTAGAATCGACTTCAAAGCCTCAACAACGGCACGCAAACTGAAAATACGTTTAAAGCCCTCTACCGGGCTCAATTTTTCGAAATTAGGAGAAAGGGCGTCTTCCACTTGCAAGAAACCGACTTGCATGATCGACGAGGCCGCACCGAGAATACCGGTGATACCCATAACAGGCGCAATCAGAATGAAAGCTTTTTCACCGCAGAAGCGAAAGGCTTCCGTGAAATTACCTTCACGCACTAATACGACCATGTCATTTCCGAATGAATAATGAAAAACTTCGAAGAGATTTTTGAAGAAGAAACGGCCCAACGCATACACGCCACCAGCCGCAGCAAGCAATAGCACTGCTGACGCAAGTTCCTTTGTATGAGCGACGTTCCCTTTTTTGCGAAACTCTTCCCGTCTCGCGTCCGTCGCCTGTTCGGTTTTTTCGCCGTTGTCCTCAGACATTCAGTTCCTTCCTAGAACTTAAAAGCCTTGTTACTATAAGTGTTTCATCACCGCGATCAGTTTGCTAGCGGTGATTTCAACTAAACCATTCATTTCAATCACCATCAGGGGAAGACAGATAAACACCACCGTCATTCCCAACAAGATTGTGACTGGCATACTCGTGACCAGGACGTTGATCTGGGGAACTGCTCTTCCCAAGATTCCCATCGCTAGATTTACCAACAACACCGCTACGAGCACGGGTGCGCACATTTTAATGGCCATCATCATGACCGTCTGTCCAAAGACGGCCATTTCGGCGAAAGGCCCCACATTCAACGCAAGAGAACTTACAGGCACAAGTTCATAACTTTGCGCGATTCCACTGATCAACATGTGGTGACCGTTAATTGCTAAGAAAACTAAAGTTCCGATAGTAGAGTAAAATTGATCGATGGTATTTCCATGACTTCCCAACATCGGGTTGTACATTTGCGAGGCGCTGAGGCCCACGGACATCGACACCAAATCCCCTGTCATTGTGACAACAAAGAAAAACAGACGGGTTAAAAATCCTAGCGACAATCCGACGACTAACTCACGGACGGCTAAGCTGATGATTTCATTAGAGATCAAAGAATAATCGACGTTGCCAACCTTCACTAAAGGGAAGAGGACCACGCTTAATACGATGGAAAGCAGAACCTTAATTGGCGTATTCACCAAAGGAGATCCGAAAACAGCCGAAGACACGACAAATGCAATCATGCGCAGGAGAACCAGCGCAAAAAGCAAAATCTGTGCTTCCGTCATCGCACTCCAGTTCAACACTTTATTCCCTCACCATCACGGCAATATTTTCAAAAAGATTTACAGTATAAGTACTCATCACATCCATCATCCAGGGCCCGGCCAAAACAAAGACCAACGCGACGACGATCATCTTAGGAATAAAAGTCAAAGTCGCTTCGTTGATTTGAGTCAAAGCCTGGAAAATACTCACGGCCAAACCGACAACTAATGTGCTGATCAAAAGAGGCGCCGCCAACATTGCTGTTGTACGAAGCGCATCTTGTCCAAGTCGAATCACTAATTCTTCTGTCATCTTTCACCTCACCCGAAACTCTTGACCATTGAACCGATGAGAAGCCCCCATCCATCCACTAAGACAAAGAGCATGATCTTAAAGGGTAACGAAATCACTACCGGCGGAAGCATCATCATCCCCATCGCCATCAAGACCGAAGCCGCTACGATGTCGATAACCAAAAACGGAAGGAAAATAATGAAACCGATTTGAAACGACGTTTTCAGTTCCGAAACGACAAATGCCGGAACAAGCACCATTGTCGGTACATCCGCGCGTGTTTTCGGTTTGTCGACCTTGGCCAACTTAATGAACAATGCAAGATCCGAATCGCGCGTTTGATTGAACATAAATTTACGAAGAGGCGCCAATGTGTTTTCAATCGCCACCTCTTGAGAAATTTTTCCCGCCATATAAGGCTGAATGCCTTTTTGGTTCATTTCATTGAATGCCGGCTGCATTACAAAGAACGTCAGGAACAACGCCAAACCCACGAGCAATTGATTTGGCGGCATTTGCTGCACACCCATTGCTTGGCGCAAGAAAGAAAGAACGATAATGATGCGAGTAAAACCCGTCATCATGATCAAAATCGCCGGCGCCAAAGTCAGCACCGTCATGATCAAAATCAATTTTACGGCGTTAACAACTTCATTCGGATTGTCTGTCGTTTTAAAACCCAGATTCACTGTCGGCAAAGTGACTTGGGCCCACGCACTTGAGCTGATAAAAAGAATCAAAGGTAAGAGAAGAAGACTGCAAAGAGTCCAGTTAAACTTTCTCACTGAAGAGACCTCATTCCTTTAAGACGCTTAGAAACAATGTCTTTGATTCCGCTAATTGCGAACTCGTCATCGGATTCGATCTCTTTAGCAACGCGCTTTGATTTTGCCGGAGCGTCATCTTCTGCTCCGTCGAACTCAACTTTAGAATCGAGAACTTTGCCGAAATTCTTCGGAGCTTCTTCGGGGACTTCGTCATCCAATAGCGACAAAGACTTAATCATGGAAATATTATGGTCAGTGACCCCGATAAGAATCGACTCACCGGCCACGCGCACGATCGCAAGACTTTTCTTCGGTCCCAAATAATGCTGTTGCAAGATTTTGATTTGCGTTTGGTGCTTCATCGCTTTGGGAACGGAATACTTACGGAGGAAAAAGTAAGCGCCCGTACCGACAAGGCCCAAAATCGAAATCGTAAAAAGGATTCTAAAAAGACTTCCGCCGTCGGAAGATGCTTTCTTGTCCTTTTCCAAATTCAATGGAATTTCAGACTCTTTACGTGAATCCGGTTTATTCTTTTCAATCGGAAGATTTTCGCTGGCAGCGGCATTCGCCGTTTCAACGCTAGCCACTTCCGTTGCCGTTGCAACTGTTGCAGCTTCTTCCGCCGCGTGAGCGGAAACTGAAATCACAAAGATCAAAGAAAGCAACCAACGCATTCTAAACCTCTTATTTAAGTTGTTCTACGCGCTCAGCTGGCGAGATGATATCCGTCAAACGCACACCGAACTTTTCATTCACCACGACGGCCTCACCGCGAGCGATCAATTTGTCGTTCACGTAGACTTCCATAGGTTCACCGGCCAATTTGTTCAATTCGATCACGCTGCCTTGTGTGAGATTCAAAAGTTCGCTCACTGGCATTTTTGTGCGACCCAACTCCACTGACACTTTTAATGGAATATCCAAGATCAAGCTCAAGTTGCGATCTGTCGCACTTGGAGCTGCTGCCGATGCTTTCTTGGTATTTTCCGCCATTCCCGCGGCTTCAGCTACGAGCTGATCCGCCAAATTGTCCAATGTATCGTCACCCATTTATCCCCCTACCCTTTTTGCACCGGGCGAGTAACTTGGACCGCCACAGTTCCATGATGTATTCCGTAATAACCTTTAAACTTTTTAACGCCTTCAACATTCACGTCAAACTCACCGGAGGCGTCCTGATCCAATGGAATCACGTCGCCCACTTTCAAATTCATCATATCTTTGAGTTTGATTTCTGTTTCGCCAAGATTCACTTTGATCTCCATGTCCGTTTCAAGAAGCTGTTCTTGAATGATCGAAGTCCAAAGTTTTTTATCCGTTTGATCCGACTCCACTTGGAAACCAGTAGAGAGTTTTTGTTTGATCGGTTCGATTGTCGCATAAGGAATCACGATCGAAATCGTGCCTGTCGCGTTTTCAAGTTCGACGTCGAACGTCGATGCAATGACCACGTCCGTCGGAGGAACGATACCCACAAACTGTGGATTCACTTCGGTACGAACGAAAGAACAACCGATCTTCTCGATCGAAGCCCATGCCATTTCCAAATCATTGATCGCAAGACCTACGACTTTTTGCACGATAGAAAGTTCAATCGGAGTGAAGTCTTTTCCGTCGATTTTTGTATAAGGACGATCCGCGCCACCGAAGAAGCTGTCCACCAATGCGTAAGCCAATTTACTTTCAATAACGAAAAGAGCTGAACCGCGCAGATTCCCGAAACGCAGAACGCTCATGCACGTTGGCATCGGAAGCGTGTTGATGAACTCACCGAACTTCAAAAATTCCGTCGAAGTCAAAGTGATCGAAGCGATTTTACGAAGCGCTGAAGACAATGAAACGCGGAAGGCGCGCATGAATTTTTCGTAAATAACTTCCAACTGCGGAAGTCGACCGCGAATAATACGGTCTTGGCTTGTCAGATCGTAAGAAACAATCTTGCGATCTTCGACTTTTCCTACGTTCTGGGACTCGGCCTTGGGAGAATCCGAAGACGACACGTCCCCGTCGGAGACCGCCGCTAACAGAGCATCCACTTCGCTTTGCGAAAGTACCTGATTCATATTCCTGCCTTAGTTGTAAAGGAACTCAGTGAAGAACACGTTCGAAATTTTTCCTTGAACCAGGAAAGAGTTAATCGTGTCCTTGATTTCATTTCTTAAACTGTCTTTACCTTCACGCGATGAAACGTCTTCATACGTTTTGGAAGAAAGAATAATGATAATAATATCGCGGATCTGAGCTTTGCGCTTTTCGATCTCTTCAAGAACATGGTCCCCTTTTACTTCGAGCTCCATGTTTACTTTCGCGACTTTACGTCCCTTAGAACCGGCAAGATTGATAATGAAAGTTTCAAGCGGCACGACTTTGCCCACCACTTCTTTTTCTTCTGTGGCTTCCTTGTGCTGAGCTTCCGCTTCACCTTTAATTACGTGTTCGATTTTTGGTTCAGCCGCTTCCTTTTTGCGTCCTTGATAAAGCATAAACCCAACGCCAGCGACGACGAGCATGTTGATAACCGCCAAGGCAATTAAGAGTATAGGCTTTTGTCCAGATCCCCCGCTCGGGCCTGACGACGCTTCCACTGCTGCCGCTTTTTCTTCAGCCACTTCATCCTCCATGATGACGGACCACAGAGTGGCCCTGAAAATACATTAAGCAACACGGATGCCAACAGGACCGTGGTCGAGGCGCAGCGACTGCGAACCAACATATTTGATTTCAGGCAAATTTTGCCCCGGGGGAAAATGTTTCCATGCAGAAATTCCCTGACAGGAGTCAAAGTTTTGGCGTGGGAAATTTGACTATTTCGCGAAACAGGCGCCTGATTATAGAGAGGTATTCTCAACTAAGGAGGTTCCCATGAACAAGGATATCTTCCAAGGAAAGCTGAAAGAAATCTCGGGTGAATTGCGCAAAAAATGGGGCGCCCTCACCGACGACGATATCGAACAAACAAAAGGAAATTTAGAATCACTGAGCGGTCTAGTGCAACAGAAAGCCGGATTGTCCAGAGAAGAAGCAGAGAAACAAGTCTCTCAATTTCTGGCCGAAATGGATAAAAAATATGAAAGCGCCGGCAGCAGTGTGACCGCTAAATTTAACGAGAAAGTAGATAAAATCAAAAACAAACTCTCACACTGAGGTTCCTTGAAAAAGGAAGGAGTTGTCTATGGACACTCAAGCACTACAAACGAAATTCAATGAGTTTTCCGGAGCATTGAAAGAAAAGTTCGGCAACATCGATCTTTCGCAAGATGAACTCCGTAAAGCCATGACAAGCCCTGATGAATTCGCGGAACTGGTATCTGAAAAAACCGGTCTTCCTAAAGAAGAATGCAATCAAAAGGTACATCAAGTAATGGACAGCCTTCATATTGATGATGCCACTGCAAAAGGTTTTATGGCTAAGTTCAGCGACACGATCGAAAAGAAATACGATCAATTCAAAAGCAAATTCACTCATCACTGATGAGATGATGAAAAAGGGAGCAGGAATGCTCTCTTTTTCGTCTAACTTCTGGACATTGATTTGCACACTTCTTCCGTGAGAAAATAATCGAATGAGACTTTATATATTTACTCTCTTCGTACTCTTCCTTGCGGCGTGCAGCACTTCTCCGAAAAATGAAACTGTGGAGATTCCTCCCGTCGTGCCGACCGCGGCTCCGGAAGAAGCGGTCTCCTCTATTGATGTTCAAGCCATCCAAAGACATCTCGGGATGGAGAGAGCTTCGGATACATTGGGTGTCTCTGAAAAAGCTTTTAATACTTGTGACGTGGGTTATGGATTTTCCCGCGCACAAAACTGCCATCGTGAATTTTTAACGGTGGTGCACTTCCGCCTTCTTTGCCGTGACTCCGTGGGCACGATATCCAACATTCTTACCGAAATGGATACAACACCCTTGGCGGGACGCTCTGTGAAATGGAATTTAAAAAAGAATTCAGGCATCATTGCTACGGATGGTTTAGGTTACGGACAGATTCTTGTGGTCTCTCCACAATCTCTGCGCAAAGAACGCCTGCGCTTAGCAATTGGCTCCGAGTTTTTATATATGAGGGCCAATGAAATCACAAAAGTAATTACACCTCAAAACTGGTGTTCGCAATACTGATGCAAAAATACAGCTAGCAGATCGTTTCCTGTAATGATGCACTTAGAGCGGTATTCTCTTTTCCTTTTGCGAAGGTGACTTATCCTTCGCACATGCGAAAGATCTTACTTTCTATTCTCGTTATTCTGATTGTCATCCGCATTGCCGCGCCTCCGATTATTCTGAGCCAAATCAATAAATTTTTGGAAGACTTTTCCCCGAGCTATCAAATTCACATCGGCGGACTTGATCTTGCCATTTGGCGTGGCGCTTATCGCTTTGAAAAAATCGATGGCAGAATTAAAACACAAAAAGATCCCTTTATGACAGTCGACGCTGTCGACGTCTCGATTGCCTGGCGAGAGATCATTCGCGGCACGATAAAAACGGATATCGTAGTCACCGGCGCCAATCTTTTGCTCAGCAAAGAACTTATGGACGTCGCCAGTAAAGCTCCAAAAAAACCAAAAGACGAAGCGCAAGAGTTAGGTGACAAACTTTTCCCTTTGGAAATTGACCGGATCGATATACGTTCTTCGAATTTTCAATTTGCGGACGTTCCAGGTTTGCCTCCCGAGCTGCGCTTAAGGGTTTCCGACCTTGACGGCCGCCTGACAAATTTAACTCCTGATAAAGAAAATCCGTGGTCCCTGGCGACCGTGCGGGGAACCGTTCAAGGTTCTTCCGTCCTAAAATTGGTTGGCGAATACAGCACTATCATCAAACCTCTGCCATGGCATGTTTCCGCGGAAGTTCAAAAGTTCGAAATGAAAAATCTAAATCCCTTCACCCAAAGAGCGGCTCCCATCAGTTTTCAGCAAGGATATCTTGATGCCTTCGTCGAAGCTAAGTCCGAAGAAAATGTCATCGTTGGGTACGTGAAACCCTTCGTCAGCAAATTGGATGTCGTCGGAAACGAAAAAGACTTTCAAGGTTTCAAACATTTTGGCATTGAGCTGTCGGCGGCCACAGCCAACCTGATTTTTCGCAGAGCCTCAGACAATACTGTCGCCACAATCATAGATTTTTCCGTAAAAGATGGAAAATTCGATTGGAATGCCAGCAAAGCTTTTAAGGAAGCCGTGGAACATGGGTTTGCACAACCGATCTCTCCCGGTCTGGAAAATCGCTATGACATTATGACCAAGCAGAAAGGTAAAATACAATGAAGTATCTTCTTGCAGTGATTCTATTAAGTGTTGTTGTCGGTTGCGCTTCTTCCAAAAAAGATGAAAGCCCTGCCGAACAGGCGCCCGAGGTGAAAAAACAAGCTCAGAAAAAAGCTCCTACGGTCAGCATCGAGTCGAAACAGCTGGCTGCGGAAGAAGAAACCCCTTTTGTCACCGAGTTCTCATTCAAGAAGGGATCCGCCGATCTTTCGCAAACTGCCAAAAACGAAATTGAAAGCTTGATCAAGAAGGCCGAAAAAAAAGGCAAGATTGAGGAGATCAAGGTTATCTCTTGGGCTGACGAAGAATATCCTTCCGTGCACACGAAAAAACTTTCCACCGCAGAAAGAAACATCGCCAATAATCGTAATAAAAGCATTGAAAGTTTCGTCAATGATTTCCCTCTGGACGCCAAGGTGTCGACTTATAGCATGGCGGAACGGCCGAACATTCTTAAAGACGTGATTAGCACCTCGGATGCGCGTATCAAAAAATCTTTGGAAACTGCGGGAATTCCGAATACGGATACCTCCGTCAAGGTTCCTGCCAAAGCTTCTAAAGCCATTGTCATCGTCATCGTCGAGTAAAATGAACTCGTCATCACAAAGAATTGTCATTGTCGGAGCCGGTCTTGCGGGACTCGCCTGTGCACAAAAACTTGTCGAAGCGGATTTCGACGTGATTCTTTTAGAAGCCCGGGACCGGCTTGGCGGCCGTGCCTATCAGCATGAATCTTCGAGTTATCACCCGCCTCTGGAGTTCGGCGCCGAGTACATTCACGGCGCTCCTTCTGCCCTCTTAAAACTTCTTGAGCAAGAAAGCTTTGTCGATGTGAATGACGAACATCTGTCTTTGCGCCAGGGACGTCTTCGCTCGCATAAAGACTATTGGGGACTTTTGGAAAAAGTCACCGCCAAACTCAATCCCCATCCCAGCAAAGACCGCAGCATTAAAGAATTTTTAAAGAAAGAAGGGCAGCGACTTCTGCCCGAAAAAAAGGAGCTCTTTGCCGCTTATGTCGAAGGATTTCACGCGGCGGATTTGAATCTGATCGGTGAAAAGTCTTTAGCCCTTTCTGAAAAAGAAGAGGAAGGTGCTTTGAATGGCCGCTTTCTATTCCGTCTGCAGAACGGAACATCCTCAATCATCGAAAAAATCAGCGCGCGCCTCGAAGCCAAGATCAAACTGCAACACCGAGTGAAAAGAATCGATTGGGGGCCCGACAAAGCGGAAGTCATCGTGCAAAACAACTGGCAGGAAGTTCACTTCACCGCACGCCATGTGGTGTTGACGGCGCCTATCGGCGTATTAAAAAGTCTGCACCCGGAATCGCACATTGAACTGAATCCCGTTATTCCGGAGTTTACGAAAGCTCTGTCGACGCTGCATATGGGACATGTACAAAAGATCAATTTCATTTTCAAAAAACGTTTTTGGGAAACTCTGTCGAAAGAACCGGTTTCATTTCTGCATACGGGACCAGAGTTTTATTTCCCGACGTGGTGGACGCAAAGTCCTGTGCGCAGTCCCGTTCTTGTAGCCTGGCAAGGAGGGCCGAAAGCTTTGGAGATGAGCCTTTGGCCCGAACAAAAAGTTATCGAAATGGCTTTCAAAACCCTTTCTAAAATAAGCAAAAGAAGTATGGATTTTCTAAAAGAAAATCTTGTCGCCCATCACTGGCATAATTGGAGTGAAGATCCTTTTGCTCTCGGGGCTTACAGTTACCTTGGCGTGCAGAGTTCCCGATCGCATTGGAATAAACCTTTTCGAGATTTTTTATGGCTGGCCGGAGAAGGAACCGCGAAAAATTCGCAACAAGGAACCATGCACGGAGCGATCGAAAGCGGATGGAGCGCGGCTAAGGAAATTATCAAAAGGGAAAAGCCCGCAGCCTTATAAGTTTATAATGATTTATCAGCAACTTGTAAAAAAATAGGAGACCTTTGAATCTTACCCAAAAAACAAACTCAAAGGAGTCTTCAATGAAATCGACATATGGAAAACTACTTGCTCTTCCTTTATTAATTGTCTCTTTTTCTTTTGCGGGAACTTCTTTCGCTCAAGATACAACGACGCCGACGACACCCTCATCAACGCAAATGAAAAGTGGAGACATGAGCTCAATGATTTCTGAAAGCGAAATTGCTGAGATCCTGAAAACTGCCAACGATGCAGAAATTGATGCCGCGAAAGCAGCAAAATCCCGTGCAAGCAGCTCGCAAGTAAAAGATTTTGCGAAACACATGGAAACCGAGCATGAATCGAACAATAAAGAAGCGAAATCTGTTCTTAAAAAGGCCGACATCAAAATGAAATCCAACGAGATGGCAAAAACTTTGAAGAAAGACTCGAAAGAGCAGTTGTCACAGTTGAAAAAGAAAAAAGGTGCGGACTTCGACAGTGCTTACATCGAAAATCAAATCTCGATGCACCAGCAACTTCTTTCCGATTTAGAACAAAAGTTCATTCCTTCGGCAAAGAATCCAGAATTCAAATCTTTCCTAGAAAAGACAAAAACACACGTGCAACAGCACTTGTCGAAAGCTCAAGAAGTTCAACAATCCATGACAAAATAGTTTTAGTGAGTTTCCTCACTGACATGATTCTGAAGGACCTTTTGCATTTCGCGCACAAGGTCCTTGTTACCTGCTACAATTGAATTCTTATAGGGGTGATACTTTTCACCGCGATATGTTTCGACGACACCACCCGCTTCCTCGACTAAAAGAATTCCGGCAGCGGCATCCCAGGGCTGAATGTTGCGTTCCCAATAGCCATCGAAAACTCCGCGCGCTACTTGTGCTAAATCGTAGGCGGCGGCTCCAGGACGACGAACACCACGACACTCGCGCACCATTTCTCCAAAAACTTTTAATTGTTCGGAAATGACGTGTTCATGTTCAGCGACAAAGCCGGTCGCCAGAAGAGCTTTTCCCAGCTCTGCAGTTTTGCTGACACGCAAAGGGCGGCCGTTGACAAACGCGCCCTGCCCGCGAATAGCGGTGTAAGTTTCTTTCAGCATGGGAACATCAATGACCGCTAATTGCATTTGTCCATTGATCTCTAAACCCAAACTAATACAAAAAATAGGAAAGCGATGAATGTAGTTCGTTGTTCCATCCAGAGGATCTAAAATCCAACGACCCTCGGGACCCGCCGGTGCCGCCTGGACCTTCGCCCCAGGAGCGTGTTTCGCCGCGAAAGTTTCCTCACCTAAAAACTCGATTGTGGGAAAATTTTTCTTAAGATGCTCTGCAATGACTCGTTCTGATTCTTTATCGGCTTCACTAACTAAGCCTGCTTGGAATTTTTCTTCGATGTGTTCTAAGTTACCGAAATAATTGAGAAGGACCTCTCTGCCGAGACTCACCGCTTTGATCGCTTGACCTAAGACCTGCTTCCAATCCATTGATTTTACGCCACTTTCCACGCTCTACTCCTTTAGGCCAGGACTCTCAGATGATTGACCAGTTCCGCGACTTAAAGCTACCATGATTGAAGGGCCAAAGGAAGGGCTCTAAACTAAGCATTCAAGCGAGTTTAAAACTATGAGGATTGAAAAAATGGGTTCTAAAACGGATGCAGGCGTGAAACTAGCAATAGTTTTCTTTATCTCTTTGTTGTCATTTTCCATCGGGATATTTGCAGGCAAGAAGTACAGTGACAATCAACACCAATTGTCTTCATTGGAACCACAATCCACTCACTCTGCAGAACGCGAAGTCGCTTCTGTTCCTTCACATGAACCAGAGCAAAAAACCGGCGCCATGACAGATGAAGAGATCGCCAAGCTGGCGGAAGAATTCGTTGCTGACGAGACAACGGAAGCGCACGGCGAAACGGCGAAAACAGAAGAGCACGGAACACACGCTGAAACTGTCGCTGCTGACACTAAAACAAAAACAGAAGATAAAATCGAAGTTAACAAGCCAAAATCAGGTGCTCAAGGCCACACACCCGTAACTCAACACGAAGAGCCTTCAACAGCTGCGAAAAATATTGCAGCAGGAAAAGCGCCAGCAACTGAAACCGTAGAAAAGAAAGCAGCTCCGCAACATGAGCGCGTGCCTTCTTCTTTACCAAAAGACGTTGCTCAGTACGCAGTAGGTAAGTTCACTGTACAAGTGGCTTCTTATGCGGATGAAGCGGAAGCACAAAAAATGGCTTCCAGCCTTAAAGGCAAAGGCTACAGCGCTTTCTACATTCCAGCGAATATCAAAGGTAAGACTTGGTACCGCGTAAGCGTTGGTCAGTTTGCGACACAAAAAGAAGCGCAGTCGTACCGCAACGAGTTCCTTACGAAATCAAAAGTAGAATCAGCGATCGTACAAAAAATCACTGAATAATTCTTAGTTTTCAATTCAATCCAAGAAACCCCCGATAAGCTCGGGGGTTTTCTTTTTAAGACGTCTGTGCGGGGCTTCGGCGGCTCCTTCGTAGACACGCAAAGCGAATTCCCAAGCACTCTCCCCGGCCGAGTTTTTTTGATCCACTGTGGATGAGCGCAGTAAAAACGTGTGCGTCATCACGTCAATAATCCACACATAAGTATTCGGATAATCTTTTGCAACCGTTGCAATACCCTGGGGCCCCAGCACAAGTTTTTTATGATCTTCGGGACTGATGTCGCCAAAGACCAGTGACATCACGATATCTTTTGTCGACTGCAGGATTCCTATTTTCCAATCGCTTAACTTCACGAACACCGGGCCCATATAGGGCGTCAGCAATCCGGTGTCTTCAGAGTAATTCAAATCTATTTTGCCAAAGCTGCTACGAAAATCGCGACTGAGCTCTGGCGTAAATTTATGCCAAAAGTTTTTTCCGAAATGTAAACCCGGGCTGTCTGCGATCAATGTTTTGCGCGTGTTTGTGTTGAAATAAGGAGCCAGGGTTTGTGTATGCAAGAACGCGCCGATGGCTCCGGCGGAGTATCCCCAGACAATCAGATCATTCACGTCATGAAACGGAATAAGATTTAAATCTTGCAGGTGTTGTAACGCTTTCTGCACGTTCAACGCGCCATAATGATAAATCTGTACGCCCTGCTTATAGGAATTCTGATGAAAGCCCGCGTGTACATCTCCCGTACAATACGGGAAATACAAAGCGGTGTAATCAACCCACGGGCTCGGCTTGGATGCCATCATACTGGTGGTGGGATTTCCCGGCAGAGGAGCCAGGTTCGTCAAAGGACTGTTGCCATAGCAAGTGCCTTCGGACCAACACGCTCCGCCGCCCATGAATTCCACCAGCAGTTTGTCGCCGGCTCTTTTATCTATAAAAACGCTGTAGGGTTCGCCGTTGCCGCAAAGAGCGCCGGGAATTTCGATGCGTTGCCAGTTTCGAGCGAAAGAAAAAGAAGACGAAAAAACAATAACTAGGAATAGTATTTTTGTTTTCATGGCCCCATTTTTTAGCGAGGCACTAGGTCATGGGAATATGTACTTTGATGACATTAGACTTCTGTCGGAACAGTCCAGTGCAAAGAGGCAGGTCAAAGTGGGAATTGCAAACCTAAGCGCAAAACAGCGCTCCAAATGGGATTGGGATCAAAATCGGAAGCCAGCAACGCGCGCCCTTCGACTCCGGCAAGCAAGCCGAAACGCGGGTTCACGGAGTAAGCCACTTCACCACCAAGCACAAGGCCCGACATGAATTTCAAATCAGATTTATCCGTACGACTGTCGCCCATAAGGGTTGTCTTTACTTCCTCTTGGTAGCCACCGGCACCCGCCCCCGTAAAAAGCTTCCAGGAAAATTCAGGCAGTTTTCTTTGCATAAAAGAATAGCGCAACCACAGAACAAGATCTTGGTGCGTTCTATCTATGGAAGATGTCGCATTTCCCGTTTCTTCCGTGAAGCGCGCGTACTCTGCCATGAAATTCAGTTTCGCGTATTCAAAAGAAAATGCGAAGTTCAAGGGCCTGCGGTTGACAAGCTCTTGTGAGGAATCCCGTTCATAGCGCAATTCCGGATTTAAAAGATATAAATTCACAGCGGAAAAAGGCGGCGGAGGTTGTACTTTCAGACGAGACACCTGCGCCTGCGCACTCCATGAGAGCAGAAAAGAAAATATCAGAATACTGATTCTCATTTTGCGAGGCCTTCATCTTTTGCTTCGGGATTTGTCGGACCTTCCGCGTTGACAGCTTTACCCAAAATGATTTGGCCGTTGCCATCGATGCAAGAATAAGAAGTTCCGATATTATCGACGGAGTTGTTGATCACTTCTTTCAGATACTCACACTCAGCTTGTTTCAGATCCGGCATCTTTGCCGCCAAAGTCTGCAGGAACAGTTCAGAAGAATAAAAACTCTTTTCTAAATTCTGCAGGGATTTTTTTACCTCGGGCAGAATCTGCACGATAATCTTCGCCACTTCTTTTCTTGCGGCTAAAGCTTCAACGCCACGAGCTTTCGCATAAATATCAGTAAAGCGCTTTAATACGCGAGAAAACTGGGTTCCCAACGAATATGAGTAACCAATGCTGTAGTCGCGAAACTTTTCTTTGTCTCCTGCACTAAAATAAATTCGCAAAGCGGCCTGGATGGATTCGCTTGTAGGCAACTCGTTCACGTCACCGTCCACATGCAAAGAGCGCAAAGATTTTTCGCTTGGCAAAGATTGCGCGATAAAGTCGGGATCTCCCGTGTACATCCAACCCCAGAAGTCCGCCAAACCTTCATTCAAACCACGTGACAAAGCAACGTGATAATAGAAATGCATGATCGTCGGATCGATTTCTTTTGCACCTTTGATGATCGGTAAAATACGACGCTCGCGGATCATGAAGTCATCTTCTTGCACTTCCTCAAAGAAATCTTTGCGGTTGTGGGCATTGCCTTTAAATGGAAGATCCTTCATGACCAGTTTAAAAAATAAAGAATGAAAGTGTTCGTGCGCAAGAATTCCGGCGTTGATTGCGATCGGAAGATTTTGTTGATTGTACGGAACAAAAAGCATCGAATCCGTTTCGCCGTCATAATAAGCATTGTTCGCTCCATTACGACCTTTCACACGAACGGCAACACCGATATCCCGAGGCCATGTGTTCACGCCTTCGGCTCCTAGCTCCGTATCAAGTTCCGCCAGCTTTTGCATGTGCGCATAGACAGTGACCATCTGCTGAGTCAGCTCGTTCGCTGGAATGTAATTGCCGTCGGAATTACGGATAAATCGGGTGTGCGGGGCTTCGCCGTGCAATCGCTTATTCACGATTTTCGGAGCAATAAAAAAGCGCGCGAATTCACCCGCCATCGTTTGCAGGTCTTTAAGACCTTTAAGATCGAGGAAACCCAGAGAGTAAGAACCTTTTGTATTCGCCGTTGGAGCCAGAATGCGGACCGTGCCTGCTTCTTGTCCGGAATCCGATTGAGGAGCACAGGCGCCTACCAGTCCTGATATCAAAATTGCTGCTGTGATCCGGCCAAAAACGCGCTTCACAAATTCCTCTCTAAGCACTATAAACGGAAGGTCTATTCCGTCCATTGACTTATTGCGTTATAGTTGTAGTGGATACCGCCAAAAAACTCAATGAAAACTTGAGGATAGACAAACTTTGTCAGTCTCACTAAAGGTTGGACACTCGGCCCGCCTTGGCAGAAGCTACACGCGAAGGAACGATATCCATGGATGTACTTGATTTTGTTACCAAAAATCTGAACCCAGCACAGAAAGAGGCAGTTGAAACCCTCAACGGCCCCCTGCTTATTTTGGCGGGCGCAGGTTCTGGTAAAACGCGTGTTCTTACCCACCGCATGGCAAACATTATCGGCCAAGGCATCGCGGCCCCCGATGAAATCCTCTGCGTAACCTTTACGAACAAGGCCGCCAAAGAGATGGAACATCGTATTTACAAGATTTTGAATGAGATGGGAGCGGCCGTTCGCTCGCAGCTCTGGATCAGCACCTTCCATAGTTTCTGTGTACGCGTTCTTCGTCAGCACATCACTCTTCTCGACTACAAACCTTTCTTCGGTATTTACGATTCTTCGGACACTTTGAGCCAGATCAAAAAAGTTATGACGGCTCTGAACATCAACGACAAAATGTATCCGGCTAAAAACTTTCAAAGCCGCATTAGCAGTGCAAAAATGCTGGGCTTGTCTCCGGATGCTTTTGAGAAAAACAACAAGCGTTTGATGGATCAAAAAACCGTCGACGTGTATCGCGCCTATGAAGCCGAAATGAAAAAAGCCAACAGCCTTGATTTCGACGATCTGTTGATGAAAACGTACGATCTCTTCCGCATGTATCCGGATGTTTTGCAGATGTATCAGGAAAAGTTCCGCTACATCATGGTTGACGAGTATCAAGACACGAATCACATCCAGTATCTGCTTGTGCAAATGCTGGCCAAAGCGCATCGCAATCTTTGTGTGGTCGGCGACGAAGACCAGTCGATTTACAGCTGGCGTGGAGCTGACATTAAAAACATTCTCGATTTCGAAAAAGATTTCCGCGAGGCCAAAGTGGTTAAGCTGGAAGAGAACTATCGCTCTTCAGCCAACATCGTGAATGCGGCGACGGCCGTGATCAAAAACAACTCGCAAAGAAAAGACAAAACTCTTTTCACCTCGAATCCCGACGGAGACCTGATTCAGGTTCGTGAAGAGAAAAATGAATACGACGAAGCTCGCTTTGTCGCGAAGACGATTCAGACAATGATGAATGAGGGCGAAGGTTCTTATAACGACTACGCTGTTTTCTATCGCACGAATGCGCAGTCTCGCGTTCTTGAAGAACAGCTTCGCACTTTGGCGATTCCTTACCGTCTTGTCGGCGGCGTGCGGTTCTATGAGCGCATGGAAATCAAAGACATGCTTTCTTATATGAAGCTCGCAATCAATCCGGCGGATGATATCGCTCTTAAACGTATCATCAACGTTCCTGCACGCGGGATTGGCAAAACGACAATCGAGAAAATCGAAGAGTTTTCTCAGCAACACAACGTCAGTATGTTCGTTGGCGCGCAAAAGGCCTGCGAAGCGCGCATTTTCAACGCCGGCACAACCGGTAAAATTCGCCACTTCTTGAATCTGATGGAAGAGCTGGAAGGCCACGCGACAAGTTTCAAGCTGGTCGATTTTTATCACATCGTTTTGGATCGTACCGAGTATTTGCTCGCGCTGAAAAAAGATGAGTCACCGGAATCTCAAGCTCGTATCGAGAACTTGGAAGAATTAGACAACGCCATCGCGCAGTTCGCAAAAGAACGCGGCGAAGAAGCGACTTTGACAAGCTTCCTTGAAGAGATGGCCTTGGTCAGCGATGTCGATTCTTTGGATCAAGAGCAAAACTCTGTCACGCTGATGACTCTGCATATTTCAAAAGGTCTTGAATACCCTTACGTTTTTGTTGTCGGTATGGAGGAAAATCTTTTCCCAAGCGGTCGCAGTGTTGACAGCGAAGGCGAGGACGAAATCGAAGAAGAGCGTCGCCTGGCTTACGTCGGTATGACTCGCGCGCGCCAAAAGCTGTGGCTGACTTATACCAAAATGCGTCGCGTATGGGGGCAAGAACAGTTCAATCCGCCTTCACGCTTTATCAAAGAAATTCCATCAGAATTGATGGAGTTGAAAACGGCCGTCGAAGCACCGCGCTTTGTTTCCCGTTATGGTTCCAGCTCATACGATTCAGAAACTTCCTTTGGCAGAACGCAATGGGGTGCCACCAGCTCTGATCGCAATCGTGCGCGCACAACAAACTATGACGATACGCAGTCCTTCCCTGACTACGACGGTGACGGGGGCGGCGGAGGCAGCACGTACACGAAAGGCATGCGTGTGCGCCATCCTACCTTTGGTGTCGGCACCATCTATGCGACCGAGGGAACGGGCGAAAACTTCAAGGTCAGCGTGATGTTCACGGATAACACGGTGAAGAAATTTGTCGTGAAGTATGCCCGCCTGGAACGAATTTGATATTGAGCGCAAAATAAATTTTTTGTTTGCAATATGACAGGTTCACGCCAAAAAATATGTCGGTTGCCTAAGGAGGCTTTGTGAAAAAATTAATCGTAATGGCGTGTGTTTTGACTTCTTCAATCGCATTTGCACAAAAAAACAACAGAATGGTTGCAAACAGCTACTCTGAAAAAACAGCAAGCGTGAGCCTTGGTATGACAAGCTCTGCTTTGAACATCGGTGGTCGTATGGAATTCGACAATGAGCAAGGCGCTCTTGGCGGTTACATCTTCCTTCAAACTGAGAAGAAAGATGCTGGCGTTCCGCAAGTTCTTAGCTTCGGCGCTCACTCTTTGATCAAGCTTGTTGATACTGCGAAAATCGGAGCTTACTTGGCTCCTGGTATCGGTATCTCTATGATCAAAATGGATGGTGCTGACGATGTGACTGCTGTTGGCCCAAGCTTCAGATACGGTGCGCAGTACAAGCTTTCTGGCATGAACGGCGCAATCGGTGTTGAACGCATTGAAGTATGGAACTGGTTTGACAGCAAATCTCAATCAAACGCAGCTTTCACTTCTGCAGTTTTCTCTTTCGGTTTCTAATCATCTGATTTAAAGACGATCGAATAATAAGTGCCGGGGCCTCAAACCCTGGCATTTTTTATTTTTCGGCTTCCTTCTTGTTATAACGCAAAGAACTCGGCCCCAATTCAAAGATAAATCCAAAGTAAGTGGCTCCTTGAAATAAAATATGATCTTTTTGTACGGCAGAATATTGGTGGCCTATCAACAAGGAGTTTTAAATGAAACTGTTTACTTTGAGTCTTCTGGCATTGATGTTCACTGTGACGGCTCAAGCGCAATCTAGAAATTATGCTTCTTCTTCTTACTATGGCGGTTCTTACACGCATGAGATCCTGACAAGTTTTACGCAAGGGTCTTTTGTTTCCGGCAAAGAGTGTGAAGACTGTGACTCTTCCACAAACCTCACTTTGCAAGCTTCTTATTTGCAAACCTGGAAAAACAATATGCAATGGGGTTTTGAAGGCGGCATTCGCATGCTTTCCGAGGAAATCTCCGGCACCGGCAGCAGCGAAACACTTTTTCAAATCGTCGCCCTTGGCGTTTACAATTTCGATAACGACATGAAAAATGCGATTTATGCAAAAGCCGGAATCGGTCTTTACCCTATCTTGGAAAGAGATGCCGGTGGCAATGATTATGAAAACCAGTTTGGCTTTTTTCTGGGAATCGGAAAACGTTTTGCCTGGCTGAACAACGTGTCTTATACACCCGAACTGCGCATGGTCAAACGCGGTGACATCGACATCGGTTTTCAAATTGATGTTTTGCAGTTCTCTATTTATTGGTAATTGCCGACTTCAGACATTGACAATAACTCAAGAGAGACCGGAAAAATTCCGGTCTCTTTTTTATTCGCTGGGCTTATGTCCATGGAACCTCGCGAACGTCTTGGTGAAAACCAACTGTCATTGCCGCAGTTGTCGTAAGTTGTTAGTGTTAACTTATGAACTCACTACAAAAATTTCTTCTCGCTTCGCTTCTGTGTTTTTCTTCTATCAGCTTTGCCGCTCCCGTCGGATTTAAACTTATCGGAACAAAAGAATTGCAGGAAGACGATGTGACTTTCCGCTATCAATCCAGTGACGGCACTTTGGATTTAAAATGCACGCATGTCTTTGATCAACCGGAAGCTCACGATTGGGATGTGTGGTGTGGCAAGGGCACAAAATGGTTACGCCAGTTCCGTGTGCATTTTCTTGTTCGTCAATATGAAACGCGCACTGCAGACCGCTCCGCTTTTGAAGTTCTATATTGGGTGATCGACCGCGATACACCGACACCCAAATTTTCATCAACGTCTTCATGGCTGCAATTCAGAAACAAATCCAATCTTGAAGTCATGTCTTTCAGTCAAGGTGTCGAGAACGATTACGCTTATCTGACTGTGGAGTTAAAACCTAAAAAATAGGATGGGCCTGGGAAGGCCCACCCTCACGAAGGAATCAGCCAATCAGCTTCAGCGCTAATTGGTTTGCTTGATTTGCTTGAGCAAGAACTGACGTTCCCGCCTGTAATAAAATATTATTTCGAGTCATTTCGCTTGAGGCCGCTGCGATATCAGTGTCACGAATACGACTGTTCGCTGCGGAAAGATTCTCTGCCGTCACGCCAAGATTATCTACCGTTGACGTCAAACGATTTTGCAAAGCCCCTAGATTCGCGCGCGTTCCGCTGACCGCCGTTTGCGCCGTATCGAGTTTAGAAAGAGCTTCTTGCGCGCCTTCTTTCGTGGAGTAATCAAGTCCCACAAGGCCCAACGCATCCAATGTCGCAGCACTGCTCCCCGCATCGAAACTGATACGATCCGCGAAAGCGTCATTACCAATGCCTACTTGAAAATCAAACGTCGGAGCGGAACCATCAAGAAGTTTGGTCGTTCCCCAGGTCGTTGATTTCGCGATTCTCTGAATTTCTTCAGAGAGCTGCGTGACCTCTTTATTGAGCATGCCTCTTTCCGTCTCTCCGACAGTATCGGAAGCGGCTTGGATACCCAACTCACGCAAACGCACGATGATATTTCCGATTTCATTCAAACCGCCTTCCGCCGTTTGAATCAAAGAAATACCGTCATTCGCATTTCGCTGCGCTTGATTCGCAGAACGAATCTGCGCTTTTAATCTTTCTGAAATTGCTAAACCTGCGGCATCATCGGCCGCTTTGTTGATACGACTTCCACTTGCCAGCTTTGCCATCGAATCGTTGATAAGGCGTTGCGACCCAATCAAGTTTCGTTGCGCATTCAATGCAGCGATATTTGTCGTTATTCTCATTCCCATTGTCTTCCCCGTTGACTCATCAATACTACTAAGTAACTTTTCGGGAATCGCAGAGTGAACTTCACGCGACCATAGAATGAATTTCTCGACTCATGGTGAAACAGAAAACATAGACGAGTTTTCTTTTTTCAGAGTGTCGTCTTATTCTGAATCAGCTCTTATGGACTTCAGTTTGTTTCGATGCTTTGAGAGCGGACCACTCTGCTTCGTATGCAGAGGCATCCGGTTTTCTGATTTTTTCGGGAGAAGGACTGACATACTCGGCCTTCACGCCATCCCAACCTTCATAGTAGCGAGTCAATCCTTCTTGTCCCGTTTGAAAATTCGGAACGAGATAAGTTTTGCCTCCGCCATTGGGAATGTCGACGGAAAGATTCGGCATCGCCAAGCCAGAGAGATGACCCCACAATTCTTTTTGAATCGCTAAGGAATCTTCAACAGACGTGCGCAAGTGATCCGTTCCAATAGAAGGATCACACTGGAACATGTAGTATGGTTTCACACGAAGATAAAGCAAACGACGGCTCAAGGCCTGCACGATCGCCGGATGATTGTTGATGCCGTTCAGAAGAACCATCTGATTCATCACAGGCACGCCGTTATCCACGAATCTTTCCAGAGCTTCAACAGCCTCCGCCGTCAATTCGCGCGGATGATTGAAGTGCGACATTAAGAATACCGGTTTGTGTTTTTTCAGGATCTTCACCAAATCATCGGTCACACGCATTGGACACACAACAGGCATGCGCGTGCCGATGCGAATAATCTCAATGTGCTCAATTCGGCGCAAGTCACCCAAGACGCGGTCTAACTGCGCATCACTCACCGTCAGCGGATCGCCGCCGGAAAGAATGACTTCACGAATTCCAGGATGTGTTTGAATGTACTTCAGAGCTTGTTCGTACTCTTCGTTGCGAATGAAGGCTTGCTCTTGCCCCGTAAAATGTTTGCGTGTGCAAAAGCGGCAGTAAACACTGCAAATATCCGTGATCAAAAAGAGCACGCGATCGGAATAGCGATGGATCAGGCGAGGAGCCGGATTGTTTTTTCTTTCTCCCAAAGGGTCCAACATCTGTTGCGAACCTTCTTCGATTTCAAAACGATGTGGCATCAAAATCTGGCGCAAGGACTCCCCGCCCTCGCCCGCGAGGCTGGCGTAGTAAGGTGTCGTGCGGATGTTGAAAAGCTCTTTACCTCCTTGGAAGGCGGCTTTTTCATCAGCACTCAGAATAAAATGCTTTTCGAAATCGGCTTGAGTTTTCAAAGAATGACGAAGCTGCCACGTCCAATTGTTCCAATCGGATTCAGCAATGTGATCAGGCTTAGGGCTTCGCGGGAAATGAAACTTCATGGCACGTTTATGGAGGAAAGAGGCGTATTTAGCAAGGCGCCTTTTTTGTGACCAAATTGGGCGTTTTCGCAGGTTTTTATCAAAACCCGCATCGACAACTCTAACCCCCTAAGATCACACTCTTTTTTCGCAATCTCACAGGGAGACACCAGAAGTTCGACAGACCCTCGCCCCGAACGCCGCTTTTCTCAACATGAGAACCTTTAGGCATTTCACCCACTTACTCCCATTTCGGGGACCCTCGCCCGCTGGCCCGGCCCTCGCTTTACATACCTCTAGATAAAAGGGTCGGGATGATCCTAACAATAGGAGGACTTATGAAAACTTTCACTTACCCCAATAAAAAGTGGGTCATGACAGGAGCCCTGCTCGCTGTTCTTGGTTTCAATGTATCTTTCAACTCTCATCAAGCTGGAATTGCTTCCGCGGATTTCGCTTCCACAAGCGGCGATCTTGTAGAAAGCAAAGTAGCGACCGTTGAAGGCGTGTTGCCAGTTAAATACATTAATAATGGTGAAAGCTCAGTCCTTGCGATTGTTCCAAAGAAAATGACTGAAGGTAAAGTGTGTGAAAACTGTGGTTACGACACGATTCCTTTGAGCATTAAAAACAAAGAAGACATCGATGCGATGAACGTAGAGCTTTTAAAAGCTCTTTCCAAAGGCAAACCGAAAGCGGAAGCAAAAGAAGAAGACGCTGACGAAGTCGTTGAGGAAAAAGTTGTCGAGAAAAAGAATCCATTCGACAGAATCAAAAAAGCTTGCGCAAGACCAACCGACAAAACAGAGGCTTTGGATTGCTACAAAACAAAATTCATCGCGCTTTTGAAAGATAAATCGGCAAGCAAGATCGAAACAAACGAAGCGTTGCAATTCTACCGCGCTGAGATTGAAAACCGCATCTTGAGCCAAATTTCTGATGCTCGCCGTATCTCTGCCCGCGCAAGAAGAGCTTCAACAAACATGTCTTCTTGGCAGGCGTTTGAAAATTCAGACGATGCTTTCGCTAACACTGATGAAATGATCAACAAAACACTTTTCGTGATCGAAGACTTGATCCGCGAAATGCCGGCGAAGTTTGAGCCGATTAGACAACGCCTGATCGTTGCAGAGACAATGATTTTGAAACAGGAAGCTGCACAAGTTCAGCAAACAAAAG
Organism: Bdellovibrio sp. 22V; assembly: GCF_030169785.1. Taxonomy (NCBI): domain Bacteria; kingdom Pseudomonadati; phylum Bdellovibrionota; class Bdellovibrionia; order Bdellovibrionales; family Pseudobdellovibrionaceae; genus Bdellovibrio; species Bdellovibrio bacteriopascens. The sequence goes on along the minus strand of NZ_CP125854.1, from coordinate 908,226 downwards.
CTCAGTCTGAAGCACAAAAAGGAACACCGGAAGGTTTGTACCTGGGCCAAGAGACTTTGGTAAGAAACTCTGAGTTCCACGATCTTTGGAACACAATGGGTTACTCGACAAACCAAGCTCTGCGTGAAGCTCAAGGTAACAATACAATCACTCCAGAGTTGTACAACCAGTACAATAAGTTCTTGCAAGAGTTCAATTCAAGCTTGATGAGCGCAATCTCTGGCAATAACAGCAACGGCCTCTTGAATGGCGTGACGACAACTCCGGGCGTACCTGGCGTGAACCTCTTGCCACGCTTGCAAAACCCAGGTCGTACTTCAGGAGCTCCTGGTGTAATCACACAACCAAACCCCATCTCAACAAGAACGGGTGCGAATTTGACGACAACAATGCCAGGCACACAAACACAAACAGTGTTGGTGCCAGTGCAGATTCCGACACAAAACACAGGAGTCAGCTTCGGAACAGTGTCGCCAATCTCTCAAGAATCTTTGAGAATGAGACAACAAATCCGCGGTCAGTAATCAGAAGCGACAGTTAATTAGAATCGATCCTCCAAAGGGCCCATGACGGGCCCTTTTTATTTTCTCAAGGCTGTGCCTCGACGGAGGTTCACAGAGAAAAATTATTGAAGAAAGACAACCAAACGAACCGAATCCAACGGCTCCAAAGTCGTCACATAAAAGCGCATCGCGCGAATCTTGGTTTTTTCAAATGTATCCGTCGCAACATCTCCATACTTATAATCACCCTCAAGATGCCAAACAGGAATCGAACGCATACGATCCGTAATCAACTCCACTCTTTGCAGCCGCACACCCTCACTCATAAACTGCACTTTCACTTCGGAGTACTCTTTCTCAGAACTATTGCGCAGACTGATATCCCGATAAGTCGTATCCTCCGCATAAATAATCTCATAAGCCACTTCTTCCCAAGCGTGCGCATTCACACCAAAAAGCATCAAAGTCATCAAAACAAAAACGATCTTCTTCATCGCAAAAACTCCTTCTAAAAATATTCAGTAAGGCCTCATGCCAAAAAATACTTTAGCCACCTCACCGAACGAAGGTAAAGAAAGCGAAAGCCCCCCTAACGATTTACAAAAAACAAGCGAAAGCCACACAAAACACTATGGCAATCCACAACTTAAAATGCGCGGCACACGGCGGATTTTTTTGATTGAAAATGGTTTGTGAATTCTAGCAAATCCGTCGCTAGAAACCATAATCCACGGAAAAGGCAAAAAAAATCCCCGGGGGTTTCCCCCCGGGGCCCTGCTCACCACCAAACAAGATGTTTCAAGTAGTCATCAAGCTGTCGTACAAGTTGCAATCGCGCTGTAATCAAAAGCTGATGGCGGCTTTAGATGCAAATCCAAAAGTAAAACTATTCTCAAACTGGCTGCCGTCTTTCCAAGCAGAACCAGGGAAGAGAAGACCAAGTTGATTCACCCACTGAATTCTTTCGATCGGTTTGTAAATCACCTCGATATCCCATTCTAGGCCTAGATCTTTTGCAGAATCAACAGAGTTTTTTGCGGAGTTCATCATTTGTGCATAAACGAGTGTATTGCGAACATCGACTTTCTCGTTCCATGCATAACCTACGGACGGTGCAAGATAGAAAGCGTTGCTGAGATATTCATCATCCGCAGAATTTCCAACATCTTCAATTCCACCATTGCCAGCAACAACCGGATCAACTCCCGTGCGATAAACGTTAGTGTTCAAGAAGTCTTTGTTTCCAAGACGGTGATTGAAAAGCAACATACCGACATCGTAGTTGCGGTTGAAAGCATAACCGCTGAACTCAGAAGATCCAGAGTCATCGCCTGTCGCCATACCGGCTTTCAAAGTCCAATCCCATTTAGATTCTGCACGTGGGAAATAAAGTTCCGCAGCAATACCGTAACCATTTACGCTCACGTTGCTACCGCTCGCCGTTGTCACACCTGTTTCACCTGTTTGGAAACCAGCTTCCAACTTGAATCCGAAGGAATCAAATCCGCGACCCAAAACAAAGTTTGTTCTTTGGATGCTCATATCAGAGCCAACCGCTGTGCCACCAAAAGCCGCGATTTGACCAGCATCATAACCAAGAGATCCTTGCGAACCTTTTACTTGTTCCATGAAAACGCCGAGCAAAGATTTATTCTCTACACTTTCATACTGAAGTTGCGCCCCCAAAGTACTGATTGTTCCGCCTTGGCCGTAACCGTTTGTGCTCGCTTTGCGGCCAATCATTGGCATAATGAACCAGTCACCGATCACAACTTTGTAAGCAACCATATCACGAGTGTCATACCAGTGATCGAAAGCGCCTTTGCCAGAGCTGTAAGTCATGCCCAAACCGAAATCAAATGGCGCGCGACCTACGATCAAAGCACCGTACTCTTGATTTACGTTCAAGTACAATTGACTTGTTCTCACAGCGACAGAACCTTGGTTGGTTGAAGTTGCTGCAGATGTATTTTGATTCAATCCCCAGATCTCACCAAGTTGTGAGTTTTGATAATCAGGATTTGCATTGCTGCTGCTCATGATATCAAAACGGGAGATGATGTTTACACCATCAGCCGCGATGATTTTCGGACTCAAATAAAGATAGTTCAAACCATACGCTTTACGCTCGGAAGGAGAACCCAAAGAAGGCTTATCCACTTCAGTCCATTCAAAACGGTACCCACCGTTCCAATCCAAAGACATGGCATTGGCCGTTGTGGACAAAAGTGCCACTGAAAGACCCAAGGCTTTCAAGAAATTCTTTTTCAACATTTTCATTCCTTTATTTTGCGACCACGCCCATCACATCTGCTTCACGCAAAATGATGAGGTCTTCGTTTTGAATTTTAATTTTTGAACCCGCGTATTCAGAGAAAACAACGCGGTCGCCGACTTGCACATCCATGGGACGAACATGGCCCTTCTTGCCCATATGACCACGGCCCACAGCCACGACATAACCTTCCAAATTTCCGGAAGTGTCAGCCACAGTGTCTGGAATATAAAGTCCACCGGCTGTCATTTTTTCTGCTCCCGAAATTTGCACGATCAACCGATCATCCAAAGGAGTCACAAACTGACTTAAATCCAACTTTTTCTGCGGAGCTGTCGATTTAAGCAAATGCGCCGGAGCCGCTGCCACTTTAGGAGCAGTCGCTTTCTTCGCCACGGTTTTTTGCACGGCAGCTTTCTTCGCGACGGATTTTTTAGGAACCGACTTCGTCACCTTTTTAGAAGAGACTTTGGAAGCCGTCTTCTTTGCGGAAGACTTTGCTGTAGCCTTCTTTGCGGGAGCTGATTTCTTAGTTACCTTTTTTGCGGTTTTCTTTGCAGCGGGCTTTGCTGCTTTAGATTTCACGGCCTTTTTAACGACCTTTTTTACATTGGCTTTTTTTGCAGAAGCTTTCTTCTTAGCCACAAACAATCCTTTCATCCAAATGAGCGAGAAACATTGAAGAGGCTCATTTGCTTCAGAGAGAATTTCGTACTACTCTGTCACTATGTTGCGACCTCGATTAAAGACTATTTTAATTGCTTTTACAATCCTTGTGACGCTTGTAATCATCTCGGGGATTGGCTTTGCCACTTACTCTTACTTCGCGTTGGAAAAAGAACTGACCGAAAAATTAGAGTCGAAAAAGTTCATTGTGCCGACCGAATTCTATGCGGCTCCGCCCACTTTTTATACAAAAAGCACTCTGCAAGTGAGTGACGTCGAGAAGCAGCTTCTGCGCCAAAATTATCGTCGTCGCAATTATGATCAGCGTTTGTTGGCGGGCGACTATTTCGTTGCGGACCGCGATCAGTGTGCTGCGCGACTTCAAATCGGTCTGAACGATCTTCAAGAGTCATGTATTGGCTGGGTCACGCAAGACACACCAACGCAAAAAGTAGATGAAAGTATCCAAATCTTGGTTTTGCAAAAGGACCACGTCGTTTCACAAATTTTTAAGGGAGCCCCTTTTGTTGAGGTCAGTGAAGCTCTCAGTGAAGCGCCTCTTCTTGCTCAGTACATCGGAAACGAACCTTTGATGCAAAGAACCGTCACATTGGGAGAAGTTCCGCCCATGTGTTTGAACGCGATCATGGCGATCGAAGATGCGCAATTCCTTGAACATAGCGGAGTCAGCCTTAAAGGCATCTTCCGCGCCTTGGTAAAAAACATAACCAAAGGCCGCCGCGCTCAAGGGGGAAGTACGATCACACAACAGCTTGTGAAAAACTACTTCCTGACAAGTGAACGCACGATCAAAAGAAAGTTCCAGGAATTTGTGATGTCGATTCTTTTGGAGTCGCGTTTCAGTAAAGACGAAATTCTGGAAACCTATTTGAACGTGATCTATATGGGGCAAAACGGAGCGTTTCAAGTGCGCGGTTATGGATCGGCATCACGCTACTATTTCGGAAAAGAAATTTCCGACCTCAATCTGAGCGAATGCTCTTTGATGGCAGCGATTGTCAACAGTCCCGGTCTTTACAATCCTTTCCGCAAGCCTGTGAATGCCGAACGCCGCCGCCACCTAGTTCTCGAAAAGATGCAAGGTTTAAACTACATCTCTCCTGAGGAGTTTACTGACGCTGATCGCACACCACTTCCGAATGAGCCGCGCACGCTGGCCGTTGAAACGGCTCCTTATTATCTCGACGCCGTCAGAAAACAGCTACAGACGCAAGGCCTGAGCCCGGATGGACTAAAAATTTACACCGCTTTGGATCTTGAAGCGCAAGATGTCGCGCAGGAAGCCCTTCGCAATCATCTCGACAATCTGGAAAAAAACAACAAATACATCAAAGGCCTGAAAGAAAAGAACAACAGCCTTGAAGGCAGCATTCTGGTTGGCAATAACAAAACAGGCCTGGTCAGTGTCGTTGTCGGAGGCCGCAACTATCGCATGACTCAGTTCAATCGCGCGATTGATGGCCACCGCCAGGTAGGTTCGATCATGAAGCCGTTTGTGTATCTGACGGCTCTTTTAAACGATACGGACGAGGGCCATCCCTATACGCCGATCACTCTCTTGAATGACGAAAAATTCACTTACAAATACGAGCGCCAAGCCTGGTCGCCGGATAACTACGGCAAAAAGTACTATGGCACTGTGCCGATGTTTTATGCTTTAAAAAACTCTTTGAACGCGGCGACAGCTTCATTGGGAATCGCTGTGGGTTTAGGCAATGTGATCGATGTCACGCATGAGATGGGCGTTACTTCCGCTCTTAAATCTTTTCCCGCGATGACTTTAGGTGCCTTTGAAATGTATCCGCGCGAAGTTTTGCAAAGCTATATGACACTCGCACGCATGGGTGAAAAGCAAGGCATCTCGTTCATCCGCCGCGCGCTGAACAGTGATGGGCAAGAAGTTTTTGTTCACGATCCAAAACCTACGAACACGGTCGATGCCGCAGCTGTGGCAAGTTTAGTGGGCATGATGAAGCAGACAGTTCTTTCGGGAACGGCACGCTCCATCACTCTGAATGGTTTCTTTCATCCCGCTGCGGGAAAAACAGGAACGACGAGTGACAATAAAGATGCCTGGTTTGCCGGCTTCACGCCTTACCTTACAACAGTTGTTTGGGTGGGATATGATAATAATCTGCCGCACAAGTTAACGGGCTCCAACGGCGCTGTGCCGGTCTGGACTCAGTTCATGAAAAAAATCGGCACGCGCTTCCCAGCGGATGATTTTGCATGGCCGGAAAACACTCAGAAAGTTTTGCTCGATCAAAAAACACTGGAAGACTTGAATGCTTATCGGGAAAATGATCCAAGCCAAGTTGAATTGATTTTTGATTCGGCGAAAGTGCCAAGCGGATTTTAAAGTTTGATTTCGAGGCCTTCGTAAGCGAAGTCCCAAGGAATCTGCGGCAGCTTGGAGTTATTCTGAGAAGCAAAACGATCTCGCGATTCATAGTATTCGCGGGTCTGTCTTTTCAGCTCCAACACTTGCTCAATACGCGCGCCTGGGTCGTGATGTGCGAAAAGAACTCTTTTGATGCCTTCGCGTAAAGCGATATCCAAACCGACTTGCGCGGCACTATGACCCCAGTTGGCTTTTTCCGCCAACTCCGGCAGCGTGTACTGCGCATCGAAGTACATCAAATCAACATTTTGATAAAGCGGCAGGTCTTCCGCCAACTCTTCTCTGGAGATGCGCGTGCCTTCCGTATCCACACAATGAGCGTAAGACTTCCCGCCCGATTCGACTCGTAAACCCCAGCATGGATCCGGATGATCCAACTTATAGGGAGTGATTGTCATGTCGCCGATTTGATGAGGCTTGCGCGGTTCTAAAACATGGAAGAAGACTTTCGCCTTCAACGCTTCAAAAGGCACCGGAAAATAAGGACGACAGAACACGCCGCGAATCAGTTTTTCAAGATCGTCTTGCACGGCATAGTAATGAACTTCGCAACCTGGGATAAAATGCGGAGTGAAAAACGGCAAGCCGATCACATGATCCCAATGGAAGTGAGTCATGAAGATATGAAAGGGCCCCTTCGAGCGCCCTGTCGTTCCCGTCATGATTTTTTCGCTCAAATTGCGAATGCCGCTGCCACCGTCAATGATGAGTTGCGATTGCGCGCTTTGCAGTTCCACGCATGTTGTTGCCGCTCCATAACCACCAAGCAATGGAACTTCCATGTTTTGAATGTATTTGGAAACTTGCGATGGCTCCCGATAGCCCATGGAGAAGAAGTTACGAAGCACTCCTTCTATATGATAAGACCAATCCAAGGGTGGAGGTGACGACGGCAAGGAGCCACGGACCCCCCAAAATTTCACGGTAAGCGACATACTTAAATTAGAATACGTGTTTGCAAACACGAATCAAACACATATTAATTGGACTGGCCTTTATCGTAATCGACAACAACGTAGTCCGACTTAGGTAGTGCCTGACAGGTGCGAACTTTTCCATCGGGAGTCTTGTCTTCGCTGACCTCGCCCACTTCGATTTTCGCCGTGCAAGTGCCGCAATGACCTTCCATACAAGAGTACGGTGGATGAATGCCGGCAATCAGAGCAATATCAAGAATGCTACGCCCGGATTCTCCTTCGACTTCGATTTCTTCACCGTTCAAAATGAACTTCACCTTCATACATTCATCTCATCATTCACATGCAGGACCGACAATCTCTTTCTGAAGCCAAGCGGCATTTACCGGTAATTATCGAGCGTTTACTCTTTTTGGTTTTGTGTTTCGGGAATTCCTTGTTATTCAGCTCTTCCTCGTGAATCTGAGGTGTTTTTGGAAAGTTCTGGAGCACTTCGCAGGTTTGCAAGAAATACTCGAGTTGTAAAAAAACTCGATATCTGACTTAATGGGCGCGCCCTTGTACTTGCACGTATTGGAACTGAAGGGAAACTTTTCCGGTACGAGTCCTGCAGTCTAACTGGGCGCTTTAGAGAGAGGGAGAGCTTTATGACGCTCAAAAAGAACCTCCTGACGCTAGTTTTAGCTTCGGGATTCACGGTACTTTCCGCAACGCCGGCACAAGCTGGCTGGGAAGTTCTAAAACCTGCCAACATTTGGGAACGAATCCAAAAAGAAGTGGCAAAACAAGAGATCGGTGCGAACATCAGCCTCGTGAATGCAGAAATCCTGGAAGGTATTTCGACTTCACTTCGCTACCGTATTGAATCAGAACCGTCTTACGTAGATGGCTTCTACACTCGCATCGACAAATACAGCCTTAAATTCGGTTTGAATCCGGGCGATTTCATCGACGATCTTGATACTCCGGTGGGAATGAACCTGGAAAAAGGTTCTGACATTATCTTTGCTCGTCAGTTTAAAAATCAAAAAGACTCTTTGCTGGCGCTTCCTTACACGCCAAGAAATCTTCCGTTCACTGCAAAAAAAGCCATCGAACGTCTTGTACCTGGCGACTTCGTTGCATTTGAAGGAAAACTTTCTTTCGTCGTTTCTTTGAGTCACGACGTTCTTAAAGGTGATTTTACGGCGGGCGCTTCAACGCACGCGTTTATCTCTGGTGAATTTATGGTTCACCTTTTCCGTATGGCTGACAACAAAATGCGCGTGAAGTTGATTGCTATTCGTGGCAAAGGTGTCGGTGCTAACGCCGGCGTTGATCTAGCGGAAGAACTCGACATCTTCGGCATCAGCATTTTCGATAACAAAATCGAAAAGTGGTTGAGCATCACGCCATTTGACGTACGCACCGGTCTTTCTAAAAATGACGTGATCATGCTTGATTACGTTTTCGACTTGAACAACGCACAGGCGGCGCAAGCTTACGACAGCTTGATGCTTAATAAAGTTCAATTGAAAGACATCAAAATTGCGAATCCAACGGCGTCTCGCAAAGATTTGACTCAAGAACTTTTGACGGATTTGACGGATATCGAAGACATCGCTTTGGAAGATTCACTTTTGCCTCCGCAAGAGCGTCGTATTGACCGCGTCTTCAAAGGCTCTTCTGAAGGTTACAATAAAGATGCCCGTATTAAATTCGGTTTGAGCTTGTGGAAGTTTGAAGCTGGTAAAGCTTACGGCGAAAACAAAGTTCTTTCTTATGACAAACGCGATCAAGAACAGTATTTCTTGCTTGATACTCTTTCTCGCTACAAAAAAACGAAAATCCTTTTCGGTCTTTTCGGTGAAGAAACATTGATGACGTCTAACTTGCTTTTCACGGCGGATAGAAACTGGGCTCCGACTCGTTTTGTGACTCTGACTTCCAGCGCAGAAATGAAGATGAAGGACGTTTCCAAAAAAGATCTCACTGAAATTCAACGCCTGGTTCGTGAAACAATCGGCAATGAAGAGTACAACAAGGTAAACTGGTCGGCATGGAACAGCGTCAACGGCAAATTGGTGAACGGGTACTTTAAACAAGAAGTGTTCTTTAACCCTGAAGCTTTGAGCATGCTTCCGTACCTTGGCAAAGAGGCTATCGCAGCTCGCTTCGAAAAGTACATCGAGTTGAAAGGCCGTCCTCGTTCACGTCCTTTGATCGGTGGAAACGCTCCGATCGATTACCTCTTCAACTGGATTTCTGCTTTCACAGGCGATATCCGTCGTGTAGGCGACCGTCTTGCGATCGTGATCGACCCAACGAAAACAGTTCAACAGCGCTTCGAAGCGTTTGAAGACTTGCAGCAAATTCCAGTTTGGAAAGAGCGTGGCATTGGTTTCTTAATGTCATTCTTGCCAATGGAACAACGTTCAAATCTTTTGCGCTACGAATTGATCGTCTCTGCGAAAGGCGTTCCGCAAATCCAGCACAGTTTCGGTAACTTTGCAGAAGAAAAACTGTATCGCTCTTTGATGTATATCCAGAATATCATCCACGACAGATCTTTCGATCTTCGTTTGTTCACGGATTCAAACGGCGAGTTCAGCGCTTCCGCTGTTCCAGCGCCTCTGCAATAGTATTGAAAAGATATTTTTGAATGCAAAAGCCCAGGTCTTCCTGGGCTTTTTTATTTTAGATAGGATCGATAAAGAGATCGAGAACCTGATTCTGATAAGCATCGCTTGTAAAGATGACGTGCGTATTTGTCACAGCATGGTTATTCCAGACTCCGCTGCTTCCAGAAAGTCCTGGCATGTAGTTCTTCAAACCCGTCCCGTCCAAAGCCACTGAATAAAGGCTGAGTGTTCCATCTTTCGAAAGATCCGAACGGAAGAACACACGATTTGAATTCGGCACCACATTGAAATCGTAAATATCGGCGTAAGCCGGCAGAGTCACAAGCTTGCGTTTCTGTGTTCCGTCCCACTTGACGGCGTAAAGATCCCACTGACCCAAGGTATCAATCAAACCGGAATAAACAATCGTGCGATCCGCATCGTTCATGATTCGCACAGCTTGACCATTACTCGCGTTAACCTGCCCGCCCGCATAAGGATTTTGGCTGATCTTTTTGTTGTCAGTGCCATCGAAGTTCATGCTGTACAGTTCAAAAACTTCCGGTACCGTTTCACTGAGAGTGATGAATCTTTTATTCCCTCCCTCTATCAGAGTTTCCGACCAACTGGTGTGGGAGTTCGTTGGCAACGAAGCATTCAACGTATACAGATTTTGCGTCGCCACGTTGAAAGTTTTTATCATTATTTTCGCATCGGTCAGCCAGTCTCCTTTAATAACCGCGTATTCAGAGTCGGGAGTGAATTCACAATCAGTGACCATTCTTGTGGTATCAAAACCGACGTCCACCAAATAGTTTGTCGCCGGTGTTGCGGCATTTACGACTCTCACGTCGCTTCTTCTTGCGACTGTTAAACCACCATAATAACAAACCCAATTCGAGTCCGGTGAAATCGCGAAGCCGACAAGATCTAATGAGTTCGCAATCGCCGCGTTCAACGCAATCGGAGCTCCGCCAGCCAAAGGAATTTTATCCAGTTCGACTTTTTCAGCGACTCGGTAATCCCAAAGCACGGCGACGAAATCACCATTAGCAGCGACGTCCCAGTCCGTAAACTTAGTTGTATGCGAATAAGCGGGCGTCAGTTTTGTATGCCCGGTTCCATCCAAATTCACAGCGTAAAGATCCATCACAGAATCTGTCGTCAAATCCGCTTGATAAACCACTTTATTGATCGAAGGCACATACTTGAACTTCGTGACATTACCACCCACGGCCGTAATTGCGGCATTCAGTTTCACAGGCGTCCCAACCGCGATGTCGGTTACGTAAAGCTCTTCGACTCCCGCATTATCTTGGTCGGCGATGTAGAAGACTTTTGTTCCATCGTCACTCAACAACCAAGTTCGCAACGTGCCGCCGCCCGCAGGATAATTCTTCGTCACTCGGTTTAAATTCGATCCGTCAGCATCGCCAAGATATAAGTGCATTTCACCGTCGTTCGTTGGATTCACCCGCACAAGAACTTTCGCGCCATTGGCTGAGCCTTGAGCCGTGACGAAGTCTCCTGATATCACCGTTGGCAGCGTAATGCTGGTTAAAGTCGGCGTCGGCAGACTAAGACTTGACAGGTAAATGCCCTGAACGCCATCCGTTATCGTATCCGCAAGGAAAACTGCTGTGTTACGGACCCAGTCATAGAAATAGTTTTGCGAGCCCGTGGCGACATTACTTTGCGATGACAAGAGAGGCGGATTGAGTTTTTTCGTCACGCTGCCATCCAGCGCGGCTAAATAAATTTCGTATCTACCGTCAACTTCCAAGTCCGCAATGAAAACAACGCGATCGCCTGTAGGACTAATCTCCACGCCATAATAATCACGATAGACAGAGGGATTCGACATGTTCGTCAGCTTCACAGGAGCTTCGGAACCATCCGCTTTCGTCGAATAAAGATCAAACTTCATGTCGCCCGTCGCAGCTCGCGCCACTCCCGAAAGATCCGCCTGAAAAACAATCTTGGAGTCATCCGGAGTAAAGAGAAGCGCACGGTCTTTATATCCGCCATGCACACCATTTCTTGCCGTTGCAACAGAGGTCAGTTTAAGCAAACCCGTTTTATCGATATTTACAACGTGAAGATCATAGTAAGCCGCACTCGAACCCAAGCCGAAAGCCAGCTTTTGCGAATTATTCGACCATGCGTATGTCATAACGTCGCTCGACACCGTCGCGCACGGAGGAGAAAGCTCCGTTTCAACTTTCGTTTGCAAGTTGAAAATCTCGAGCGCGTAACACGTGGCTGTCGTTCTATCGACGCGATAAGCGACATATTTCGAGTCGGGACTGAACGAACCTAGCTCTGTGAAACCGGTCGTAGATGAGCCGAGCAAACTATGCACTTCTCCCGTCTCGAGGGACACGACAGACATTCCCGTGTTTGTACCGCTCAGAAAACTTTGATTATCACGGAACAGCACCCACTTGCTGTCAGGACTGACTTTGAATCCCGTATAAGTCATCTTGCCGCTTGCCATCGCAGGACCCAAGCGGCGCAAGTTCGTACCATCGACTTTCACGGCGTAAAGATTGACACCTTCATCCGTGTCTTTGTCGGCGCGGAAAACAACTTCCTCACCGTTTGGTGTAATCACAAATTCCCGCACGTCACCGCCGGCCACCATGGCACCATTAAGTTTGATTTTGACGCCCGAAAGAACACTAATGGCATAAAGATTAAACTCATTATCCGTACCTTCGATGTCACCTGCGGCTATCAAAAGATCTTGATTCGGAGTCAAAGCATAAGCAAAAGTTCCAACGCCACCCACGGGATTTTCCGGCGTGGGCCCCATCAAAACTTTGTCATCAGTACCATCAATTTTAATCGAGTGAATTTCACGCAGCTGTGCTCGACCGACAGTTGCCCGAGCATAAATCGCACGACCATGTTTAGGCACGGCAATTATGGGTCTTGTATAATCCAAAGCCCACTGACCTGATAGAGGATTGATTCGACTTAAACCCGTATTATTGAAATTCACGATTCCAATATCGATGAGATCATCATTGCGCAAAGGCACAGCAACAAGCAAACGGCCGGAGTCACCGTATTGCGTGATCGTGCGCGCGCTCGGCACACCTGTAGATGAAATGGCCGGGCCGATTTTCTGCCATTGTGGGTAAGCGATATTCGTCGTCGCCGTCGTCGACACGTTTCCAGCAGCATCGAAATGCTGAACGTAGAAATCGATCGAACCCGCTGTCTCAGAAGAAAGATTCAGTTTAATTTCCCAACGCAGCGATGCCGAACACACCGCCATGTATTCCTGAGACAATGAAGTTGAAATTTTCACGACATTGAAAGCATCCGAACAGGTTCCCGCGATAGGATAGTTCGCGCGCAACGACGACACCGAATAGTTTTGTTTATTATCCGGAGGATCCACGGTCACAGTCGGTGGAGTTAAGTCCACCGTGATATTTTTTTGGTCCTGGGAAGTTTTCTTGATTTCCGTTTCTTCTTGTTTCGCGCTGATGAAAAATTCGCCTTCAGAAATGCCGTTCAAGTCCAAATTCATCGAAAATGTTTTGTCACTTTGGCACGTTGTTGTGAAAACACCGAAGCCTTCCACGTCAATCTGAACGTCTTCACCCACGTTTTGGCAGACGCCCTTAACCGCGTAAGAACGATAATTCGCTGACGTCACCGCCTTGTTATTCTCGTCAAACGAAAGAAAGAGTTGGTTCTTGCTGTTGAAATCATCAAGTTGGGCTTCTAAAGAGCAAGCCGGTAAAGCGAAGATTCCGAGGACTGCAAGTACGTACAGTAATCCACGTGTCATCATAGGAATCTTATCGGTCGTTCCCTAGCCTAAATTTAGGAAATCACTCTTATTTTGGGAATGCTTTATTCGAGAAATTATTCTCGGGTTGAAACAGGCCAGAAGAGAACGATTTTACCTCGACAGAGGTCTCTTGAATGTTAATAAAGTTCGGATGTATGAGCCACGAGCCGCTATTAAAATAACGCCCTTGAGGCAAAGGCAGTTCCCCAGCGTGATGAGTGTGACCGAAAATAATGGCATCAAAACCGCGCGAGCAAATCTCTTCAGCCGCGATAACGAAATCAGGATGTTCACCGGGAAGAGTTTCCACTTCACTTTTCACCGTAAGAATTCGGCGCACTCTTGATTTCCATTCTTCAAACTTAATCCACGCTTTGTAGGCGCGAGGACTGACCATCAAAACGAATCCTCCCAACCACGTCAGGAATTCATAGAGATCAGGACGTTTCACAAAAAACGGGTCATACAGATGACCGTGCTCGATGCGAATTCTTTGCGAACCACAGCGCACGTTAAGAAAAGGAGCCAGGATCAACGAGCCCCAATCTTCCAGGAAATTTTCGAGTAGAATATCGTGATTTCCGACAATGTAAAAAACGCGATTGCCCGCGCGCGAGATCGCCTTCACCGCGCGGAAGACTTCGGGCACATCCTCCGCCAGTTTTCTGAATGACACTTGTGCGATTTCAAGCCCGTCTCCGTTAATGCACACGTCGTATTTGTTTTCCGCCGCCCAATAAAGAAACTCAATCAGCTGTTTCTTGGAGCTTGAAAATGGATTTCCCAAATGAAGATCCGAGATGACCACCATTTTTTCAGTCGTCACGTCGATAATCATAAATTCGACTCAACCACTTTTTCGAGAGCGTTTTTAGAGAGCTGTTCCGCAGCCAACAATGCTACCAACTTTTCGTTGGTCTGACGGATGCGACCACTTAGAAGCTTCATCAGCTCAAAAGCAAATGTGGGGTCGCGGCGAATTTTTAAAAGAAAGCTGCCCGGATCAAAAACCAAAAGCGTGGTCTCGCCCACCGCTTGCGCTGAAGCCGAGCGCGGCAGAGATTCCAGAAGTGACATCTCTCCCACCATACTGCCTCTTTCCACACGACCGAGGATAATGGTTTTCTCATCGACCTTTTTAAAAACTTCGATGCTCCCGTGTTGCACGATATACATTTCACGACTGAGATCACCTTCACGAAAAAGGATTTCCCCATTCTTGAGTTTGAGCACCTGTTGATCTACGAATCTTTTGCCGTGGGAAGTACTTGCATTGAACATATAGATACAAAGGCTACCAAAAATCCGGATTCAATCCACGGCCCTTGAAAAAGTATAGCCCTAAGTACCCACGACCTGACGAGGGCCATGAGGCCATAAAACAAATATGTTTTCGTTGAGTTGAGCCTTTTGACATTCATGAAATAGTTTCCTTTTGTCCCCGGGTGCCTATTTTAAGGGTTCAATTTGCACCACTTTTCAAAAGGTAAGTTGTTGATTTTAAAAGATATTTTAACGACCTTCGGATGTCTCATTATGGAACGCTTATTGCAGTCCTCACTTACGGCATGGAACAACGACGATTCAAAGACATTGTGGCATTTAAATGGAACCAGGGAGCTCCGCTGGCTTTCCATGCCCGCAATCTTGAAGTCGCTGAGATCTCGGAAGAGATGTGGGAAGTAATGGAAAAACAAATCCTGACTTCCGACGTTTCTGAAGAATTGCAAAACTGGGAACAAGAAAATAACCCTGAGGTGAAATCAGGAAAGCTTTCTCCGGGCATCCGTAGCCTTACCATCAACGTCACGCAAATCTGCAATTTGAAGTGCACTTATTGCGCGGCCGGCGGAGACGGAACTTACGGCTCTCCGCAAACAAAAATCAACGTTGAAAAAACTTTGCCACAATTGAAGTTCTTTATCGAACGCCTTCCCGACAACAGCCGTTTTAAAATCACTTTCTTGGGCGGCGAGCCGCTTTTGTATCCTGAGGGAATTCAGGAAATCAGCAATTACGTGCGCTTGATGACGGCGGGAAGAAATATTCAAGCTGGTTTTTCCATCGTGACAAATGGAACTTTAATTAACGAAAAAACTTTGCAAGTTTTGAAAAACATCAAAGCCAACGTGACTGTCAGCGTGGACGGTCCTGCAGAGTCTAACGACAAAGCTCGCCCTATGAAAAACGGCGCTGGCAGCACAGCTCTTGTCGTCGAAGGTCTTCGTCAGCTTGTAGCAGCTAAAGAGTCTTTGGGCCTTCTTACCGCGCACGGCGTTTTCAATCGCGAAAACTTGAACGTGATTGCGGCTTATGAGTTTTACCGTTCGCTGAACGTCGATCGTTACGAATTCACTTACTCCGTTGAAGAAAACGACGACGCCAGCAATAAAGAGTTCGTAGCGCAAATGAATGAAATCGCCGCCCGCGCTTATGCTGCAGGCGGTGAATCTGAGTTGCGCAAAATCGGCCTTTTTGATCAATACTTCTCGGCGCTCGATAACCAACAACAGACAGAAAATTTCTGTGGCGCCGGCAAGTCCTTCTTGATGGTGGATGCGAAGAACAACCTCTTCACATGCCCGTGGGAAGTCGGCAATAAGGCCGAACAAGTGGGACAAGGAAGCGAACTCAATGAGGAGCGTCTGAAAGGGTATGAGGCGCCCCTTATTGAACAGAACAGCTGCCAAAACTGCTGGGCCCGCTTTATGTGCGGCGGTGGCTGTATGTTCATTCACAAGCAAGCAACCGGAAACAAACACCAAAAAGATGGTCAGTTTTGCTTCCGCACTCGCAGCTTGATTGGAACTGCATTGTTATATTATAAAAAAAGCAGGGTTTCCTGCTAATGAGGACATTTATGAAACAGACACATATTAAAAAAATCAAACCTCTGAAACCCGTGACAACTCCGTCGACTCAATTGATGGGACCTGGCACTGGTGGAACTGGTGAAGGCTGCATTCCGGTACGTTAGTTTTTTAGAAACTTAAATAAAGAATCGAGATTATGACTCTTCCTCCCTCCCTTGAAGAGACATCCTCCTCCAAAAGAGGAGCTTATAAGGTCGCTTTGCGTATGGCGTTCGCCATGGGCATCTCATTCTTTATTGCGCAGATTAATCTTGAATATATTGAATCGTACCTTTACGACCTTCGCGTTCGCACTAAGCTTTTTAATCCGACTTCTGGGAATATCGAACTCATCTACATCACGCCGCAAACCGTACAGCTTTATAAGGGCCTGCCTTCCGCAAAAGAACAAAACGCCCTTTTGAAAAACCTGGAAGCTGCCGGTGCAAAAGCGGTGGTTTATGATTTCAACGTGGTTGAAACACCCGGCTCCACTCCCGAGAAAAACGAGTGGGAAGCCACCGTCGTACAAAGTGGAAATGTTTTTGTCGCGGGACGAACGACACCGCTTAAGGGCGAAGAAAATCAACTTTTCTTGGCTGATCCTCTGGAAAAAATGTCGTTGTCTCCGGCTCCGAAGACAACGGATCTCGTCAACTTCGCAAAAGACGGTGTTACTCGCCGTATGATTTTGACGTACCAGGGCCGCTCGTTGTTGCCTGTTCAACTTGCTAGTCTCGTAAATCCTGCGGCGGCGGATATTAAAAACGTTCGCGGGCATTTTGATTTCTATGGAACCGATCAAGCATACATTGATTTCCATCCCGCGAAAACTTACCCTTCGTCTTCCTTCGAGTCCGTTGTTTCGGGACAGGCAGAGGCTTCACGCTTTAAAGACAAAATCGTTTTGATCGGGACCGATTTAGGTTTGGACGAAGCGGAATACATCACAAGTCCTTACAGCCGCGAAGTCACCGCGATGACTCGTATTGAGTTGCAGGCTAACACGATCGACACTTTGATTCGCAACTCGGGTCCGCAAAAAGCGCCTAAGTTTGTGAACTGGCTCTTTATTTTATTAGCATCGATTCTTACGACACATGTTGTGCTGACGATGAAACCTACGCGGGGTCTTATCGTTTTAGCGAGCACGCTTGCCGGCTTCGTGGGCTTTAGCGCCGTTGCATTTTGGTTGGGCGGCTGGTGGCTTCCGATGGCAGCCCCTCTTTTAACTATTTTCCTCTGTTATTACTTCTTCATTCCTTACCGTCTGATCGTCGAAAACCGCCGCAGCTGGGAATACTACCAAAAGAATAAACTATTAAGCCAAGTTGAAGAGTTAAAAACGAACTTCATTTCGATGATGTCGCACGACTTGAAAACACCGATTGCGCGCATTCAGGGAATGACGGACATGATTCTTTCCGATACCGTACAACTCAGCCCGCAACAGCGCGAAGCGGTCGATACAATCAAACACTCTTCCGACGACCTTCTAAAATTTATCAATGCGATTTTGAATTACGGCCGGATCGAAAGCCAAGGCGTGCAGCTTAATTTGCAAAGCAAGGATATCAACAACCTTCTGCAAGAGGTGATTCGTAAGCACGAGTTCCTTGCAAAAGTGAAACGAATCCAAATCGTTTCTGAACTGGAACCCATGTTCCCAGTCCCTGTTGATGCCGATTTGATGAAACAGGTCTTTTCGAACCTGGTTGAAAATGCGATTAAGTACAGTCCCGAAGACACGAAAATCATGGTTTCCAGCGAGGAAACCAGCGAAAAAGTGATCGTCCAAGTCGCCGATCAGGGGCCCGGCATTCCTTCGGATGAATTACAGAATATTTTTATGAAGTTTTTCCGCTCAAAGAATGCCAAAAGCTCTCCTATCAAGGGTTCCGGCTTAGGTTTGTATTTGGCGAAATATTTTACAGAACTGCACAGGGGACGGATTTTTGTAGAATCTTCCCATGGTAATGGATCGACTTTTACGGTAGAACTACCAATCGAGCAAGGGGGTACACATGCTTAAGGTTTTGGTTGTTGATGACGATCAGGGCTTAAGATTGTCCGTCAAATCGGCACTCGCAATCACGCAACGTTTCGAAGTGGATGAAGCTTTCGACGGCGTCAATGCACTTGAGAAAGTTAAAGCGAGTGAGAAGAAATATGACCTCGTCATTCTCGATGTCGACATGCCTCGCATGAACGGACTAGAGGCTCTTCGCCAAATCAAAGAATTCGATCCAGGTATCATCGTTATCATCATGACAGCTCACGCGACTTTGAACGACGCGATTCAAGCTGTAAAAGACGGTGCCTACAACTATCTGCAAAAACCGGTTGGCAGTGAAGATCTTCTGCAGCTGATCGACAAAGCTGTGAATGCCCACAATTTGATTTCAAATATTGCAGCCTCTGCTCCTGTGATGGTTGAGGCCGGCCGCAAAATCATCGGTCATACTTCGCAAATGCAGAAGGTGTTTAACATCATTCACCGTCTTGCTAAAGTTGACACTCCGGTTTTGATTCGCGGGGCTTCGGGAACAGGTAAAGAGCTTGTTGCTAAAGCGATCCACTACAACTCTGCACGCAAAGACGAAAAATTTGTTGCGATCAACTGCTCGGCTATTCCTGAAAACTTATTTGAGTCTGAGCTTTTTGGACACGAAAAAGGTTCTTTCACGGGCGCGGATCAGCGTAAAATCGGTAAATTCCAATTTGCTGAAGGCGGAACGCTTTTCTTGGATGAAGTGGGCGATATGCCGCAATTGATGCAAGTTAAAATCTTGCGCGTTCTTCAAGAAAAGGTTTTCACTCCTGTAGGTTCTAACCGCGAATTCCCAACAAACGTTCGCATCATCGCTGCGACCAATCGTCCGTTGGAAGATATGATCAAAGCGGGCACATTCCGCGAAGATCTTTTCTATCGCCTGAACGTCGTACCTATCTTCTTGCCGGCTTTGGCTGAACGCAAAGACGATATGGAACACATGGTGAATATCTTTATTAAGAAATTCAACCAAGCGCACGGCAAGCGTATCAACGGTATTGCTCCCGACGCCATGGCTGTTTTGAAAAAGCACTCTTGGCCGGGAAATATTCGTGAACTTGAAAACGTGATTGAACACGCCTTCGTTCTTGAGATGACAAACATCATCACAATCGCGTCGTTGCCAGAATCTTTGCTGATCGCTACGGGAACAAATCTAATCGATGTTCCTGTTCTAGAAACGGCTCAAAGCATTGCTTCTGCGGGAATTGCTCCGGCTGTCCAGGCTCACGCGAATCTCAACGATGATGAAGACGGCGACATGGATTCTGATTCCGACGAACTAGATAGCGAAGAAATCGTTCCTTTCTCTGGTGCAGAAAGCCTTGATTTCAATGCGCAGAAAGAAGCGTTCGAAAAAGAATTTATCATCAAAGCTTTGAAGACCTTCCGCGGCCGTATCAATCAAACAGCGCTCCACGCGAATATTCCGAAGAAAACACTTCTTCGGAAGATTGAAAAATACGGCATCAACGCCAAAGACTACGTGAACTAACTAATCCTTAGAAAAAAACCGGCTGGGAAAAATCAAGAAAAACTCCGCCGGTTTTTTTCATTTTCTGCAACGCCTCTAGTTTTGTAATCAGAAAAAAGCCCGCTATCTAGAGATGCGTATTTTTTAAGCATTGAATTGTTTGGATTTTCTCACGACTCTACATTGACTCGTCGTAATGGAATCTGTAGTTTCAGTCCCCTGCCCCCGGAGACTTTTGCTGATGACGATGAACCCACTGCCACCACAGGCTTACACGAAAGATATTTTGCTCAAAGCCTACCAATGGCTGATGGTGCAAAACTCTTCGATCAAAGAGATGGCAACGACTCCGGACATTCTTGTTAGCTTGTATCTTAAAGCCACTCGCGACGGTGACCATGCTCTTGAAAGACCGAGCATTCAGAACTTCAAAAATGAATTGAAGAACCTTGCTGGTATCATGGGCGAACTCGATGGACCGGTCCGTTCGGCACCTGTAGCGGCTCAGACAGTTGTGCACACGCCTCCTCCTGTGCAGCCGGTACAGCAGGCTCAGGTCGTTACAATGCAAGCGGCAGCAGCGCACAGCCAAACACAAACGGCGATGGCGACTCCGACACAAACTCAGGTTTCTTATACCGAAAAGACGGTGACGGCGATGACCCGCAATACTGATATTTTGGAACAGCTGGATTCCTGCTCTAGAGGCATGATTCAGGAAGTCAAAGAGGACTTTAACCTCAGTTCGGATCTCGAAGCGCTTCGCATGTTGATAAAAATCGGCTTTAGCCGCTCAAAGAGCCTTTTGAAGTAGAGTTCTCCCGCAAAAATCATTATACTCGAAATCACGCTGTTTTTTGCAGAGGACGCACATGAAGAAAAAATACATCTGGCTAGTTCTAATCTCTGGATTCCTGGTTGCCTTGGATCAGGTGATTAAAGTTTACGTGCACACGCACTTTCACTTGGGTGAATCTGTCAGCGTGATCCCCAACTTCTTCAATCTTACTTATGTTAGAAATTTCGGAGCGGCTTTTGGATTCCTGGCGGAAAGCCATCCTTCATTCCGCGAGATTTTCTTCCTTTCTATGCCGCCGATCGCTTTGGTGATCATCTTGGGAATTCTTCGCGGCGTGAAAGACGACGACACAAAACAAATCATCGCACTTTCCAGCATCTTTGGCGGTGCTATCGGAAATTACATCGACCGTTTGCGCTTCCGCTACGTGATCGACTTTTTGGATTTCCATATTTACGGGCGCTGGAGCTGGCCAGCCTTTAACGTTGCCGATATGGCGATTGTTGGCGGCGTCGGAATGCTTCTGCTCTTGATGGTTCTTGATAAGAAAAAAGAAAACAAAGAAGGCGCTGCTTAGGCGCCTTTTTTATTTGGGAATGTTCTTGCGAAGTTTTCTTTGCAAACTTTGACGATGCAAACCGAGCTTCTTCGCGGCTTGCGTGATGTTGCCTTCGGAATTCTGCAAAATATAATCGATATATTCGCGCTCCATCCGCGCCAGGGAAATTTCTTTCTCGGGAACATCTTCGCCCAGAGGCTGATCGGTAAACGCCTTAAGAATCATATCTGTCGTTACAGGTTTTGCTATAAAGTTAAAAGCTCCGAGCTGCATGGCCTTTACCGCCGAAGCGACACTGCCGAATCCGCTCATCATGACGACTTTGGTGCCGAAATATTTCGCCTTCAGTTCTTTTAAAAAATCCAAACTGTTTTCAGAGCCTACACGCAAATCAAGAAGAGCCCAATCATGCTCTCCGATTTCGGCAATAGGTGGAGTTTCGGCAAAAGCTGTTACGATCAATCCGCGCTCTTGCAATTCTTCTGTCAGAACTTCGCGCAAACCTTTGTCGTCTTCGACTAATAAAAGTTTTTTACCTTTGATATCCATCATGCTTCCTCCAAAGGCAGACGCAGTTTCGCCGTCGCGCCCTTACCGGAACTGTTATTAAAAATTTCAAACTCCCCGCCGGCAGCTTGCGCCATCATCGAGGCGGAGTAAAGACCTAAACCATTGCCGTCCGCTTTGCTGGTAACAAAAGGCTCGCCTAAGCGAGACAGAATTTCTTGCGACAATCCTGGTCCCAAATCCGTTACTTCAAGCACCGCCCAATTCATATCCTTATACAGTCGCACATAGAGAGGTTGGGATGAAGTCGAAGCTTCATAGGCATTGTCCAACAAGTCCAAGAAAGTTTGCGAGAAGGCCAGCACATGCAAACGACATTTCATCGTCTCTGCCATGGCCTGGTGTTCAACTTGCGTTGGCGGATGTTCTTTTTCCCACACTTTGATTAAATCCGGCACCAGGCGATTCAGAGTCACGGTTTGCAATTCAGCTTCCGAAGAGCGGGAAAAGATCGAAGCCATGTGTTGAAAAACCTGAACACATTCTTGTAAAGAGTTTTGCGCTTTTACAAACTCTTCGCGGGCCGAGAGCACTTCTTGAGTTTCAAGTTTGCGCAGGCCTCTTTCCATTCTTAAAGACAAAGAATTCATCGGCGTTGCCAGTTGATGCGAAAAACCGGCCGTTAAAGCTCCCAAGGATTTTAAGCGGTCGGCTTGATGCTGACGGTTTTGCAGCAGGCGAATGCGCATTTCGTTTTTGTGCAAGAGCTGTGAAAAATAATGACTGACAAGCCAAGAAGCCGTGATCAAAACCCATTGCGACAGAAAACTGACAAACAACTCGGAAGGATCAAAGCCCACCGTCATGCGTGCATCAAGATAAGTTTCGATTTGCAGCAATCCCAAAAGAATCAGGACCGTCGCCCCGAACAGGTAAGAACCGCGACCGCGCAAAAGCATGCCTCCCAAAAAGGAATGGATGCAAAGAATGCTGACAAAGGGATTGTTTGCGGAACCACTGACAAATAAAAGTCCGACCGCTGCCAGAAGGTCAATCCACAGATGAACAAGAACGTGTCTTTGTTTCGCTGTTTCTTCTTTCGGCCAAATCCCCTGCGCTAAGATATTGAAGATCCCCAGCAAAATAAGAACTGCGATGACGTACGGAAAATCACGGCGTTGCAGATACCCCCACTTCAGAAGCGGCAAAGTTCCTAGCAACAAAAAGACAATGGCGATCCAGCGAAAGCGAATAAGTCCGGGCATGGACACTTCATATATGAGGGGCGAGGGTCCCGCAATGGCGTTCTGAGGCCGCAACAATTCGCTGCTGCGACATAACATCTCAGCATTGCGGCCTTCGCGGCATAGAATAATGGGGGGCAGCGTAAAAATATAAATGCAAATTACTTGCATCTAAAAAATGCGGGTGTTAGGAGAAACGAAGATGAAAAAATATGTTTTTGCCATCTTACTTTTAACTTTCGTCGCTTGCAGTGGGGGCGCCTTTCCAGATGCGGAGCCTTTTCGCCAATCTATCGATCTCGGCAAATCCACTTATTACGATCTTGGCGACGGGCGAGGGTTGATGTCAGATTCCATGACGTCCATCTTCAGCGGCGCTAACTTTGAAGTGAGCTTCGAATTGAGTGACGGCGGATCGTTCGAACTCTACACATTTGCAAATTCCTATTTAGATATGGGGCTTTCTTTTACTTTCACTCGTCGAGGCAACCAGTTATTGGTGTTCGCGAATTGGCAAAGCAAAACGCAGGACTGGTCCTCGAAGTTTGCAGGCGTGAATGCAGCCTCTACGATCACGATGACTTTAGAAGTTCACAATCAGGAGACACCTGCCCACGTTCTTATGTGGAATGCCTCCCGTTCTTCGCAGCTTAATATTTTGAATACGATTTATAACAGTGCCAATGACAGTCAGAGCCTGGGATATTCCGGAAGTCCCGGCAACGGAATTTCTCTTTCATGGGGATTTCGCGTTGAGAGCTCGCGGCTGTTAAAGGCTTCACTCTCTAACCCACAGGAACATCCTTAATGAAGAAGTTTTTCGTAGCGACCGTTGTAGCCCTGGCTTCGCAGGCCGTTTTTGCCCAGGGGATTTTGCAGAACATTCAAACGTCGGCGGCACTGGATATTACGGCACCGATCGATTTTGAACATTCCGAAGATAATAAATTGGACATCCGCTCAGCTGAAGTGATGTTCTTTGGCCCGTTAGATCCGACTTTTGATGCGACGGTGCTTTTGGCAGCTCACAATGAAGAAGGCGTTTTTGTCGCGGAGCTTGAAGAGGCTTTTCTTTCTTCCAGCAAATTGATCCCGTCATCACGCTTTAAGCTTGGAAAATTTTTGCTGGGTGTGGGACGCTTGAATCAGATTCACCAACATGACTGGGCTTTCATTTCCGCTCCGCGCGTGCAAGCGGAGTTTTTCGGTGACGAAGGCGTGGCGGATACCGGCGGTGAGTTTTCTGTTTTGCTTCCAACGGACTCTTATTGGGATATCACAGTAGGTATCACAAACGGATACACTTTCGGGCATGGGCATGAATCCCACGAAGAACATGAACACGGTGTCGGTGAAAGACCTCACGTCCCGACTCATTATATTCATCCTGTGAACTTCATCGACTTCGGTGATCGCGGTGCTCTTCAGTGGGGCATGAATTATCTTGGCAGAACGGATGCGGAGGGTGTGAAAACGCAACTCTATGGTTTGGATTTCGTGTTCAAGAAACAAGAAGGTAAAACCGTGAACTTTTTGTTCCAATCAGAACTTTGGTATCGCAATTTAGATACTCCGGGCGAAGAGCGCGGCGAAGAAATCGGTGCTTACTTCTATCCGCAAACGTCTTTAACCCAACAATTGTTCCTAGGTTTGCGCGTGGATTTATTCTCGGAGCTTTCACGTAAATTTGCTTCTGACGGAAGCAAACAAGATAACTTGGATTATGGTTTTGTCCCGACTTTAACATACAAGCACAGTGAATTTACTTGGTTCCGTGTTGCCTATACTTATGACGTACAAACATACCAAGATGAACCAAGCACGACGTCGCAAAAAATTGAATTCCAACTTGTTTCGATTTTGGGCGCTCATCCAGCGCACTCATTCTAGGAGTTTACTTATGATGAAATATATTGCTCTCTTTTTCCTTCTTAGCGGTGTCGCCCAAGCGAAAATTAAAGTGGTCACGACTTTACCGGATATTGCGGAAGTCGTTCAAGCCATTGGCGGTGACCAAGTTGAAGCGCAAAGCCTTTTGCGCGGAAGCGAAGATGCTCACTATGCGGAGGCTCGTCCCGATTATATTCTCAAGGTCAACCGCGCTGACGTGGTTTGCTCAATGGGTTTGGACTTGGAAATCGGCTGGTTGCCAAAAGTTCTTAGCAAATCCGGCAACAGCAAAGTTCAGGAAGGCGGCATCGGTTCCTGCATTCTTGGAAAAGCCGTGAAGCCTTTGGACATCCCCGTGGGAGTTATCAATCGCTCTATGGGTGACGTGCACATTCTTGGCAATCCCCATTTCAATCTTTCTCCTGTAAAATTTGCGGAAGGTGGCGCGGAAGTTTTAAAAGTTCTTTCGGCCATTGCGCCCGAAAAAGCTTCTGAATTTCAGAAAAATTATGATGCATTTTCGGCGAAGATGAAAACCTTGCAGGCGGATCTGCAAAAGTCCGTCAAGAAAGCCAAGGTCATGGAATATCACAAAGAGTTTACCTATTTCTTTAATGCCTACGGCGTGGAATCTTTAGGCTCTCTGGAAGAAAAACCGGGAATGCCACCATCAGCAGCTCGTATCGCCGAAGCGGCGAAGATGGCAAAAGACAATAAAGTCGTCGTGTTGTTCGCAACGCCTTCGGCTCCTCACAAAACCTTAGAGCGCTTTACAGAGCTTTCAGGCATTCCCGTCGTCACAGTGCCTTCCTATGTTCAGACCAGCGGTAACGCGAAGACTATTGAGGCTTTGCAGAATCTCCTAGTAAAATCAATTCCATGAATCCTATCCTTGAAGTTCGCAATCTGAGGTCTTTAAGCGCGGAGGGAGTGCCCCTCTCTCCGTCCGTTCATTTTGAATTGCATGCCGGTGAAGTTCTTTTTTTTCGTGGCGAAAACGGCGCCGGCAAAAGTACGTTGTTAAAAACTCTTTTGGGGTTGCACAAGTATTTCGAGGGACAGTTTTCTTTTTCCATTCGCAAAGATGAAATTCATTATCTGCCGCAACTTGGAAATCTGCATTTCCATCTTCCGCTTACTTTAAAAGACATGTTACCGATCCAAACGAAATCTCCCCTTCTTGAGGGACTCGATTTGAGCAAAAAGTGGAATACCGCCAGCGGAGGCGAAAGGCAGAAAGTCCTCTTAGCTTCCGTTCTTGCACAGGAGCCTAAACTCTTAATCTTAGATGAGCCCTTTAATCATGTCGATCGTGAGTCGAGCGTTCTTTTAGAAAGTTCTTTGAACGATTTTCTGCGTACGCATCCGCAAAGTTCACTGATTTTAGTCACGCATCGGGCTTTGATTGAAGCTTGGCCGCAAGTTCGTTTCTTGGAGATTCGATGACACAGTTTTTAGAACTGCTGCAAATCTATAAATGGTCTTTGCCAGCGAGTATTTTTATGGCGGCGGTCTTGGCACTTATCGGCGCGCAGTGGACAGCTCGGGAAAAGAGTGCGCAGATTTTTGTTCTTGGCCAAGGCTCTTCATTGGGTGTTGTCTTGGGGCTGGCGCTGAATCTTCTTTTGGGAACGGACTTTCATGGGCTCAGTCTGCTTCTTGGGTTTTGTTTAGGATGGGTGGTGTTGGTTGTCACGGAAGCGCTCATTGAAAAGCGCACGGGTCGCAATCACATTTATCTGACGCTTTTTGTTTTCTTCCTGGCGCTGACATATCTTCTTACTTCGATAACGCCGTCTTTAGAATCACACATGGCGGCCTCTTACTTTGGCGACGTGGCCGTGATGAGTGATACGGGCGCGCAGGTGTGTTTGCTTTTCGCTTTGCTCTTTGGCGGTTTTTTATTAAAGCAATGGCGTCTGCTGACACAAATCTCTTTTCAACAGGTGAATCACAGCTGGATTCATCGCAGCCGCAAGAATTTGCTTTTTGATTTCGGAACGTTGCTTGTCACCACGATGTCCGTTCAAAACATGGGTTATCTTTTTACAACGGGCTCGTTATTCATCGCGACAACTTTCGCAGCGGCCCGAAGTCATAACCTAAAAACTTACACTGTAAAATTAGTTTTGATTTCCCTGATCGGGAGCGCTTTGGGTTTCGCGCTTTCTCTTTTGTCCACAGTGTTTCCCACAGTTCCCTGCATTCTGATAGGTCAGATCATTGTGGGTTTCTTGCTTTATACGAAGAAGTAATGAAACGACGGCTGAGCTTCGCGCTTTTGGCCGTCGATATTAAACAGACAAATCACTTCCGTACGAACGCCTTTTTTCACGTTGAATACAGTCAAATCCGCATTCTCGATGATTTGATGCAGACCACGACCGGCTCCGCCTTTATTAGTATTCATACTCCCCGCCTGACCGTTATAACAGCTGAGCAGATAATCGACGATGATATCTTTCGTTAAAGAACCGAATGGATCTTTAACCGCCACCGCCAAAAGAACGCCGTCACTGGCATAACGCAGAAGAGATTGTTGATGTGTATCGAGCTGGATTTCTTCTTTGCGCGAAATGTGATTGAAAATAGACTTACCCTGCCCATCGACAGGAGCATCGTAAATCGCATTCATCAGCATCTCTTCCACAACAGTGTTCACGCGATCAAGAACGGTGCTGCGAATGCCCATTTTCTTGAAGTACGTATACATATCCCCGCGCAACTCTTCGCGCTGGCCGGAGTGAGTGACTTTTTTGCTTTGAATATCCACGCCCCAAGTCAGATATTTTTCGACTCCGAAAAGATCTTTATTCAGAAGCTTGCTCAAAGCGGTCAGTACGTAGCGAATTGTCGCATTCTTGTCTTCCGCATCCCGGGAAATAATGTGATCCACGAAACGGTTGTTTTCAAGAATCTTTAAATTTCCTTGTACGTCCTTGCTGGTTAGAAGAACCGCATAAGGAGAAGACTTGTTTTCATGAACATCTTTAAGAACGTCCACGCAGCCTTCTTCACAAAGAACGATATCGTATTTATTTTCTGCCAGATAGACGCGCGCGCCCTCTGAGTCGTTGGCGATATCTAGTTGCACGCCCGTTCCACCCAGAGCCATACGCACTGGCAGCTGTTGTTTCTTATCAGGTTCAACTAAAAGAACACGACCACCGCCACTTTGTTCGATGGCGTTTTGGGCTTCGTGCAATTCCCGGTTGAGGATTTCAAACAAACGCGCTTTTTCATTCGTGCGCATCAAACGCTCGGTCAAAATGCGACAGTAAATTTGATAAAGCAAAGATTGAAAGCGGTCTTTGTCTTTCGGATGCACGTGCGCGAAATCCTCCGCGTTGATCGTGAAACACTCTGTCGGTGCTAATGCCTTCACCGTCGTTGACGTGAGGTTCGACGTGATCACGCTCATTTCGCCAAAAACTTCGCCCGGATGATCCAAGGTTGCAATCACCTCCCCCGCCAGGGAGACTTCGATTTTGCCGGACCGCAAGAAATAGAGAGTGTTGTTCTTTTTTCCCTCTTGCAGGATGAAAGACCCCGGCGCAAAAGATTCTGTGTGAACCATAGCTGAAGCTTGTAAAAGCAAATCCTCACTAAAGGACTTGAAGAAAGAAAAGGCTTTAATTTCCTTAGCTATTTCGGCCGGATGCAATTTCATATAGGTTTAATTATGTAATTAGATGCAAGTCCTTGACCAGAATCGTCTTGAAAATTTTTACGAATAAAAGAAAATTAAGTCTATCGTCGGTATGGAGGCCTTTTGTATCCAGCAATACCCGTCACTAGTACATTTTCGATACCGACTTACTATCTCGTTTTGAGTCTGACTGTTTGTATCTGTCTCATTTGGATCACGCGCAGAGCTGTTTCACACCGGCTCTCCCGCAAGCGCGCCCTGGACGTTAGTCTGATCATTATGGTGAGCGGCTTCATCGGTGGCCGCCTGTTTCACGTGCTTTACGAAAATTTCGATTACTATCGGCAAAGTCCCGTACGCGTCCTGCACGTCTGGAACGGCGGATTTGTTTTTTATGGCGGCGCTTTGCTAGCGGGTCTTTTAAGTATTCTATTTTTAGCTTACAAGAATAAAAACGATTATGAAAAGTATCTCGATCTTTTCGCTCCGGTTCTGTCTTTCGCTTATGCTGCCGGCCGCTCTGCCTGTTTCTTAGCGGGCTGTTGTTATGGCAAGTTTTGCGATTTGCCTTGGGCTGTCGAGGGCCGCCATCCCACTCAAGCTTACGCCGTGCTGTGGGAGTTGGGCGTGATCTTCGTTCTTATCGGTTGCGAGAAAGTCCCGCGCGAGTTTCGTAAACCTGAAGCTCTGAGAAATCCCGGAAGCATTTTTTATTTGTGGATGATCCTGCACGGTCTGGGTCGTTTCTTCATGGAATTGCAAAGAGATGACTTCCGCGGCCCTTCGTTAGGACTTTCCATTTCCAGCTGGATAAGTTTGATGGTTGTATCGTTAGGATTATTTTTGCTCTTCAGGAAGCCAACAAACCGGAGCTCGGCAAGCGCTCCCTAACTGACAAAGAGCCCCTTGGACAAAAGTATCCAAACGACATTGATCCGTGGGATAGCGATTGCGGATAAGCTCTGTCGCTGCGACCTCGGATGCTGTCACCTGCACCGGAGTATAATCTCTGTACGAATATCTTTGCGTGAGTTGAATCATCTCCAAACCAGCTTGCATTGTTCTGGCGCAAAGTAAGTTTTCGCCGCACTTCTGCAGCACTTCCTGACTCGGTTCACTTGCTAATTCCGGATAACTTTGCAGCATCTCTGGCAAACACTGTGTGGCTGCATAGAAATCGGATTGCCCCTCAGAAGAAGACCACTCAACACTCGGGATAGTTTGCAAAGGCGCGCCGCCAATATGATGGCCCAACTCATGGCAGAGAATAGCGACTAACGCCGCTTTCGTTGCGCCGGGTGCTCGCGCCATTCCGCCTAAAAGGGAAATCTGCGAATAATCTTCCGTTCTTTTCGCGTAAGCACCAAACCACGGGCTTTGCCATTCGAAAGGCACGTACAATGAAAGACCCGTTTGCTCTTTTGCTTTCAAAAAATTTTTCGTCACGAATTTTCCGATGATCTCCAGATAATCCCGTTCGGAAATCGCCGAGACATTTTGTGATCCCGGCGGCAAATGAAAATATCCCGCATCCGTCGCGTGTGCGGATCCGTCACCCACGCGTGTTTTCAGTAAAACGCGCGGCGATTGCGCCATGCTGATAAGAGCCAGAAGCAAGAGTGAAGCTAAAATGTACGGAAGAGCTTTCTGAATTTTCATCGCGAAGGGACCATATCACACTTCGTGCAAAACCTCCTCTGCAAAATAGCGAATCGAGAGTGTCTCACTTTGAGACATTCTCGCTGTGACACAAATTGGCTCTCGAATGAAAAATGTAAACAGTCATTTCACATCGCTCTGCAATTTAGCCTTGTTTGGCGAAGCGGATGTTTTGGCACGAGTCCTGAAACGCATAGATATTGAAGAAGTTTATCGAGAGAGAGGTTTATTATGAAAAAGCTCTTAGCATCATTCTTGGCGATTTATAGCGCCTTATTGATGGCAGGTTGCGGGAAAGACGGCGGTGGTTCACCTGCTCCGGTCAATCCGGTTCCTACTTGTCCTTCAGGTCAAGTTTGGAATGGCAATGTCTGTGTTAACGGCAACCCTGGCCAAATTCCAACATCGCGTGTGCAGTTCTACGACTATAATAAGTACTATCAACAAACCGGAGCATGGATGCCTACAGTCTATAACGGGGACATGCGCATCACTGACACAACCGTTTACAAAAATTTTCTAAAAGAAGCGCTAGCTATCTGTGATCGAAGTATCGGATGGCGAGGCGGACTGGCGGATTGCAACCAATGGATTGATGGCTCTTTTCAGGTATCTTGGGCTATGGATTCATCTATGAAACCAGTGGTTCAGTTCTATGCTTATCCTGCGCCATCGTATTTTCAATATTATTTTGACATCGGAGTTAATGCCAATGGAGTAGCGTTCAATCCATTGATCTTGTCGTCAAACAACACATACAACCTGATCAATCAAAGTAAAGGCTTTGAAATCCGCGCACAAGGCACTATGTGGAATGCTAGTGGATTACGAACAATCTACATCCAAGTTCTAAATGGTACTTTGGCGGATTCTTACGTTTATTACGACATCTATTACAAACACCCAGATAGAAATGAAAATATTAAATTTGCTACGGGTAAATTCAAAAAGTTCTAGTAACAAAATACTAAGCTGCGCGTCTTGCACTTGCTGCAAGACTCAGCAAAAATCTGAAACATGGCTGAACCTTCTCAACCTCGACAAGTCAAATGCCCGCAGTGCGGGCGTTTGTCGTTGTACTCAACGCAAAATCCTTATCGCCCTTTCTGCTCGGAAAGATGCCGACTGATTGATCTCGGCGCTTGGGCCTCCGAGGCTTACAAAATTCCCGTGAAAGATTCTTCAAGTGATTCTTTAAGTATGGATGAAAACGGCGACTATTCTGAAGAAGACGACGAATAAGCTTCACATTTTGTATTGACGAAAATCTGTTTTTGCATTTTCATGAGGCTGTCATTGGATGACGAAGAGTTATCATCAAGATTTTAATTACAACGAGAGACACACAAATGTGTCCAAAGAGGAGTTCACATGAACAAAGCACAACTCATCGAAAAAATCGCTGGCGAAACTAAAGTTTCTAAAGCTCAAGCAGAAGCTATCCTTGATTGCGCAGTAGAAAACATCAAGAAAGCTGTTAAAAAAGGCGACGACGTTAAACTTGTTGGCTTCGGTACTTTCACTAAAGCTAAACGTAAAGCTCGCACTGGTCGCAACCCACAAACTGGTAAAGCGATCAAAATCCCAGCTTCTTGGGCTCCAAAATTCCGCGCTGGCGCTGAATTCAAAGCAATGGTTAAGTAATCGTTTTTTTTAAAAGACGGTCTAACCACCTAAAAGGCGTTCTTCGGAACGCCTTTTTTATTACAGGAATACTCCGTCAAATTAAAAAAGGAAGCGTATGCACATTCCCCGGCGTTTTTTTCTTTTCGTAGTTTTTGAAAATTTCTTTGCTTAAACGATCCAGATATTCGATGTCGGCTTTCAACATCTCTTCAGAGGCGCCCTCGCCCGCTGTACGTACAATCACACCGCCAGAGGGATTGATCTTTTGTACAAGTTTGCGCAAACGTTCACGCTCACCTTCATCTTCAATACGACGGGAAATTCCCAAGTGACGAACTGTCGGTAGAAAGACGACGAAGCGACCCGGCAAAGACAAGTGAGTTGTGAGGCGGGCTCCTTTTGTGCCAAGAGGATCTTTGGCAACTTGAACAAGAATGGATTGGCCTTCTTTCAAAAGATCTTGGATCGGAGTTTTGTTATGATGCGTGGGAATTTTTTCGTCGTCGCCTTCGTCTAGCGGTTCATCGCGATCGACGTCGGATAAAAAGTTATCGTCGACGTCTTCACGAATATCGCCGACGTAAAGAAACGCGGCTTTCTCTAGACCAATGTCTACGAAAGCGGCTTGCATACCCGGCAAGACCCGAATCACGGTACCACGATGAATGGACCCTACTAAGGTAGGTGAAGTTTTTCGTTCGATTTTCAAATCTGTGAGAACACCGGCTTCCACGTAAGCCACACGCGTTTCTTGAGGTCGAACATTGATGAGAATTTCTGCGGACACCGCTCCTCCAATAGTCTAGAAACAAGACTCATATCAAATAATATTTAATATTGAAACACATCTGGCCGAAAAGATCATGGAAATAGAGCCTTTACGGAGTGAATGATGGCTACAATTGATGAACTGTTTAAACTCATGGTAGAACAAGGTGCTTCCGACTTGCACATCACAAGCGGCGCTCCTCCCTATCTTCGTCTCCATGGAAACATGGTTCCATTGAATTATCGCGAGCTTACAAATCAGGACGTGCAAGGTTTGCTCTTCGAAATTTTGTCTGAGAAACAAAAGAAAGCTTTCGTTGAAAAATGGGAGCTGGATTTTGCCTACACGCTTTCAGGCATCGGTCGTTTCCGTTGCAATATCTTTATGCAGCGTAAAGGACTCGGGGCGGTTATGCGTATCATCCCAGAGAAAATTAAAACCGCGCAAGAGTTGGGATTGCCTCCTGCAATCATGGACATGATTGATTGTGATCGCGGTCTTATTCTTGTTACGGGTCCAACGGGTTCGGGTAAATCAACGTCGCTGGCGGCGATGATTCACCAAATCAACATGACTCGTGAAGCTCACATCATCACTGTTGAAGATCCTATCGAGTTCGTTCATCCGAATTTGAAAGCCTTGGTGAATCAACGTGAAGTCGGAAGTCACACGAAAAGTTTCGCCAACGCTTTGAAGGCGGCTCTGCGTGAAGACCCGGATATCTTGCTTGTGGGTGAGTTGCGTGACTTGGAGACTATCTCTTTGGCTTTGACGGCAGCGGAGACAGGTCACATTGTTTTCGGAACTCTACACACGAACAGTGCCGCGAAAACTATTGACCGTATCATTGACGTTTTCCCTGCGGGACAACAGCAACAAATCCGTACGATGCTTGCAGAAAGTTTGCGCGGAGTTGTGGCGCAAACTCTTTTCTCGCGCGCTGACGGACAAGGGCGGGTTGCCGCTTACGAGATTATGAGAAACACAAAAGCCATTGCGAACTTGATTCGTGAAGGTAAAGTGCACCAAATTCCTTCGGCGATGCAAACCGGTTCTAGCCAGGGGATGGTTCTGTTTGAAAAATACATCGAAGACTTGGTTCGTAAAGGGAAAGTCTCTGCAGCGGATGCAAAAACTTTCTTGGGTCAAGCTGGCGGTGGCGACACAGCGATTGGCACCATGGCAGGAACTGCCGGGAATCCAAGAACGAAAGTCGGCTAATTAA
The DNA here is from genome assembly GCF_030169785.1 of Bdellovibrio sp. 22V. NCBI lineage: Bacteria > Pseudomonadati > Bdellovibrionota > Bdellovibrionia > Bdellovibrionales > Pseudobdellovibrionaceae > Bdellovibrio > Bdellovibrio bacteriopascens. The sequence goes on along the minus strand of NZ_CP125854.1, from coordinate 874,729 downwards.
AAATCAAATTTAAATTGAACAAGAGGGGCTTTTGCAGAAGACATCGCAAAAGCCCTTCTGCTTTTCTGGTCCAGGTCCCCTACTTGCGAATAATCGAAAGTCGACGGCGCAGGGCGCGAAGAGTCATAAGCGACGTATCCAACTCCCCCGATGAATCCGATCAAAGCTCCCGTTGTGATGTTATCTGTATGTTCTTCGGGCTCTCCGTAAAACGAAAGCGTGCTCAAACCCAAGATGGCTCCGCCTAAGCTGGCGAAAAGAACAGTTGCGATATTTCTTTTTACAGAGCTATGCGTTTGCTGCGCATAAGAGACCGATGACGCCAAAAAAACGAGCGAGATCAAAATTGAGGTCCACTTCCTTGGTGTCATGATTGCCTCCTGCAACGAACTAAGATAACTTTTCTTATTTAAACACTGTGAGGTGTCCTGTGCAACTAAGTCGTTATATTGATCACACTCTTCTGAAGCCGGAAGCGCAACTGGCGCAAATCGAAAAACTTTGCGCGGAAGCTAAGGAACACGGTTTTTTCAGTGTTTGTGTAAACACCTCATACGTGAAGACGTGCGCAGAGCTTTTGCAAGGCTCTTCCGTTAAAGTTTGCTGTGTTGTCGGCTTCCCCTTGGGAGCTATGGATACGGAAAGCAAAGCCCTTGAAACCAAAACAGCTATTAAAAACGGCGCGCAAGAAATCGATATGGTCATTCAAGTCGGCGCCTTAAAAGACCGTCGCTTGGATTATGTTCGGGACGACATCAAAGCGGTCGTGCAAGCAGCCCAAGGTCACACTGTTAAGGTGATCATCGAAACTTCACTTTTAAATCAAGAAGACAAGATCCTCGCATGCAAAGCAGCAATGGAGGCCGGCGCGCATTTCGTAAAAACGTCGACTGGATTCGGCGGCGGTGGTGCTACCATAGACGACGTCAAACTTATGAAGTCGGTGGTCGGTTCACAACTTGAAGTCAAAGCTTCGGGCGGCGTTAAAGATGCGGCTCAAGCCAAAGCCATGATCGATGCGGGCGCGACACGCTTGGGAACAAGCTCGGGCGTTTTGATCGTTCAAGGCGGAACATCCCAAGGAGGCTACTAAGATGGCTTTTCTTCCAGCAGAAATTATTAAAACAAAACGTAACGGCGGCGAACTCTCTTACGATGAGATCAACGAATTTATTTTAGGTTACGCTCGCGGGCAGATTCCTGATTATCAAATGTCGGCTCTTTTGATGGCGACTTTCTTTAAGGGCATGAGCAAAGAGGAAACTCTTTCACTTACAAAAGCCATGCTTCATTCAGGTGAAGTTGTGGATTTTTCTTCTGTGCCCGGTTTCAAAGTCGACAAGCACTCAACAGGCGGCGTGGGCGATAAGACAAGCTTGATCCTTGGACCGATCGTGGCGGCTGCGGGTGTTGCCGTGCCGATGATTTCCGGTCGCGGTTTGGGTCACACCGGCGGAACTCTTGATAAGCTTGAATCTATTCCGGGATTCAACACGCAAAAATCTTTACCAGAGTTTGTGGAGCTTGTTCGTAAACACAAAATCTGTTTTATCGGACAAACAAAAGAGATCTGCCCGGCTGATAAAAAAATCTATGCTCTTCGCGATGTCACGGCGACGGTGGAAAGTCTGCCATTGATTTGCGCTTCGATCATGTCCAAAAAATTGGCTGAAGGCATTGACGGTCTGGTGCTTGACGTGAAGTACGGTTCCGGCGCCTTCATGAAAACACCGGCATTGGCGGAAGAGCTTGCTGTGAATTTGATGTCGATTGCAAAAGGCTACGGCAAAAAAGTAACGGCTCTTTTGACGAACATGGATCAGCCGTTGGGTCGTTATGCGGGCAACTCTGTGGAAGTCGAAGAATGTGTCGCGATCATGAAGAATGAAAAATTCATGGGGCCTGGCGGTTACGATCTTTACGAAGACACCCGAGAGTTGAGCCTGCGTCTTTCCGCACATATGTTGTTACTTGCAGGTGTTGGTAAAAACGAAGAAGAATCTTACAAGATCGCGACAGATATTTTGGTGTCTGGGAAAGCGATGGAAAAATTTGAAGAGCTTTGCAAAATCCACGGCGGTGATTTACGCGCACTTCCTCGTCCTCGTCACCACATTGAAATTAAAAGTGATAAGGACGGTTTTGTGCACGGTTTCCATACCGAAAGCATCGGCGTAGCGGGTATTATTATTAAAGCCGGTCGCGCGCAAACGACGGATATTATTGCTCCGACAGCGGGAATCGAATTCCACGTGAAAGTTGGAGACACGGTCAAAGCTGGCGATACGGTGTTCACACTGCATGGCGATGACAAAGATCTCTTGCAGTCCGCAGTGCCGCTCTTGCGTTCGGCGATTAATATTTCCTTGCCAAAAATGACGAAGCCTAGTTTGATACTGAAGACTTTGAGTTAATTCTCGAAGGACGCAAAGGGAGATATTTTGGTACTCAATAAGCTTCAAGAAACTGTTACCTATATTCGAACAAAAACTTCGGCGAAACCGAAGATCGGCGTCGTCTTGGGTTCGGGCCTTGGCGCTTTTGTGAAAGATGTGGAAATTGAAACCACTCTTCCTTACAAAGATATTCCCCACTTTTCTCCACCGACAGTGGAAGGTCATTCCGGAAATTTGATTTTCGGTAAGATCAACGGTCAATCGATTGTGATTCTTCAAGGTCGCAATCACTATTATGAAGGGCACAGCATGGAAAGTGTTGTGTTCCCGACAAGAACTTTGGCGATGCTGGGTGTAGAGACATTGGTTCTGACAAACTCCGCGGGCGGTTTTGGTGAGAACATGCAAGCCGGTGATTTTATGATCATCGAAGATCATATTAATCTTATGGGCACAAACCCGCTGATGGGACCGAATATCAAAGAACTCGGCCCTCGCTTCCCTGACATGACTGAAGCTTACGATAAGCGCTTGATCTCTCTTATGGAGCAGGTTCTACAAAAACAAGGAACTCGCTATCATAAAGGCGTGTACTGTGGCGTGAGTGGTCCTACTTATGAAACTCCGGCAGAAGTTCGTTACTTGAAACTCATTGGCGGAAAAGCCGTGGGCATGAGTACAGTTCCTGAAACAATCGCAGCCAATCACTTGGGTCTGCGCGTGGCGGCTCTTAGCTGTATCACGAATTTGGCAGCAGGAATTTCGGCGCAAAAACTTTCACACGATGAAGTCACGGAGACTGCAAAGCGAGTGGAAATTCAGTTCATCTCTTTTCTTAAAGAATTTATTGGCCAAATCTAAATTTCATTCTGATTCTCGTAATTTTTACGACTGGGCTTTCCTTTAAATCCGAGGGTCCAGGTCTAGTTTAAACGCTTCTAGCCTCAAATTAAGACATATAATGACCGAAGAGCTAACCGGCCGGGCCTGCAGTCTGAGTCCTATTGATGGGACCAGTAAGGCCCGCACAGGGAGTGAACATGGATGTTCAAAAGTTTCTCTCGGCGGTTGCTTGCATCTTCGTACTCGCATCTTGTAGCAACAAAAAGTCGACTAGTTCGGTGTTTCCGGAAAATGGGGCATTGGACTCTAGCGCCTGCATGGGTCAGGCAATTCAAAATAAATTCATCGTCCAATGGGAAGACGGAAAATTCACGGTAGAGACTGCTGAGAATGCGGAAGCTTTTACGAAAAATTTCGTAGAACCTAATCTTGAAAAAATTCGTTTTGTAGAATTTGACCGCGACCTTCAGCTGGAAAAACCGCAAACGGTTCAAGCAACGGCCTTTGGCGATAGCTGGGGGCAAGATAAAATCGGTGCGCGCAGTTTGTGGTCTAAAGGTATTTACGGACAAAACATCAAAGTTGCGGTGGTTGATGCCTACGTCGATTACACTCACCCGCAGCTTGCTCCGCGCATTGCTGTGAATACGGCTGAAGTTCCTAATAACGGTCGCGATGATGACGGCAACGGGGTGATTGACGATTACTATGGCGCGAGCTTCGTTTCGATTCCAAGTTCAAATCCAAACGTCAGCGCGCACGGTTCGCACGTTGCGGGAATCATTGCTGCCGACAATCGTTATGGCTCGATTGAAGGTGTCGCTCCTCGTTCATTAATTATTCCTGCGCAATTCATTGCTAATGATGGCGGTGGATCTTTGGGCGACGCTGTTCTTGCTTTGCAATACTCTGCAAGTCGTGGAGCTAAAATTATCAATGCCAGCTGGGGTGGAGCGCCTTGCGTGGCTTCTCTTCGTAATGCCTTTATCGAATTACAGAATAAAGGAATTCTTGTCATCGTTGCCGCAGGTAATGACGGCCGTGATGTCGATGTTTATCCCGAGTTCCCCGCTTCATTTAATCTTTCATCGCAAATCACTGTGGCGGCTTCTTCCGTCAGTGACTTCATGACCTCATGGTCTAACAGTGGATTTCAAACTGTGCATGTCGCCGCTCCGGGTGAAAGAATTTTGAGTACTGTTCCTGGCAACACAACGGCTTATATGGATGGAACGAGTATGGCGGCTCCGTTCGTCAGTGGTGCGGCAGCCCTTCTTTGGAGTGCCAAACCGAGCGCCACAGCCCTGCAAATTAAATCAGCACTTTTGCAGTCCGTGGATGTGTCGACAGGCCATGAATTTAAAGTAAATACTCGAGGACGCATTAACGTCGAAAAGGCTCTTGAGGCTCTGCAGCAGTTAGTTCCATAAATTCAATAACATAGCTCGATTTGCGCGCGGCATAAATAGTAGGCGGCGCGTCTCTGTTTTTCAGTGATTCTTAAGGACCTCGTGATAGATTGGTTCCTTGTTTTTTAGAACAAAGGAACCCTAAATGAGCACTGAAATTCCATCTGGCATTCAAGCACGATTGGCAGATCTCGAAAAAAGAAATGAAGCCGCGATGAACGGTGGCGGCGCTGCCCGTCTTGCTAAACATAAACAAGGCGGTCGTTTGACTGCTCGTGAGCGTATTGACGTTCTTGTCGATCCAGGAAGCTTTGTTGAAATGGATCGCTTCGTCACACATCGCTGTACAAACTTCGGCATGGATAAAAACGTTGTTCCAGGTGACGGTGTTGTCACTGGTTACGGTCGTATCAACGGAAAACTCATCTATCTTTCTTCCCAAGACTTTACGGTTATTGGCGGATCGATGTCTCGCACACAAGCGAACAAGATTTGCAAAGTGATGGATCTTGCGATGAAGAACGGAGCGCCCTTTATCTCTATCAACGACTCTGGTGGAGCGCGTATTCAAGAAGGAATTGAATCGCTTGGCGGTTACGCTGACATTTTCACTCGCAACACAATGTCTTCCGGCTTGATCCCGCAAATCACGGCGATCATGGGGCCATGCGCGGGTGGTGCAGTTTACTCTCCGTCAATCACGGACTTCGTGTTCATGGTTAAGAACACAAGCTACATGTTTGTCACAGGTCCAGATGTTATTAAAACCGTGACTCATGAAGAAGTGACCAAAGAAGAACTGGGTGGAGCAACAACTCACTCTGCAAAATCAGGTGTCGCGCACTTCGCTGCGGAAGACGACAAGCACTGCTTGCTTTTGATCCGCGAGTTGATGAACTTCCTTCCTTCAAACAATTTGGATGATGCTCCTGTGCTTCCGACAAATGATCGTCCTGATCGCGTGACGGAAACGCTGAACACATTGATCCCTGAAAATCCTAAGAAACCTTACGACATGCTTTCAGTTATCACGGAGTGCGTGGACGAAGGTTACTTCTTGGAGGTTCACAAACACTTTGCTCAAAACATCATTGTAGGTTTTGCACGTTTCAACGGTCGTCCTGTTGGTATCGTTGCAAACCAACCGAATGTTTTGGCAGGCTGCTTGAACATCGAAGCATCTCGTAAAGCGGCGCGCTTCATCCGTTTCTGTGATGCCTTCAACATTCCTATCGTTTCTTTCGTCGACGTTCCTGGTTTCTTGCCTGGTAAAGATCAAGAGTGGAACGGCATCATCACTCACGGTGCGAAACTTCTTTACGCTTATGCGGAAGCAACAGTTCCAAAAATCACTGTGATCACACGTAAGGCGTACGGTGGTGCTTATATCGTGATGGGATCTAAACTTCTTCGCTCTGACGTCAACTTGGCTTACCCGTCTGCGGAAATCGCGGTGATGGGCGCTGAAGGTGCCGTGAGCATCATCAGCCGCGAAGAAATTTCGAAAGCGAAAGATCCTGCTGCGGAAAAAGCTCGTTTAACAGCAGAGTACGAAGCGAAATTCAGCAATCCATACGTATCTGCTGAACTTGGCTACACGGATGAAGTGATTGAGCCTGCGATGACTCGTAAGCGCATCATTGATTCTTTGGAAATGCTTAAACATAAACGCGATATCACTCCAGCGAAGAAACACGGAAACATTCCTCTTTAAGAAGTGTTTCGGAACTGGATTAAGGAAAGATTATGGCATTATTTAAAAAAATCCTGATCGCCAACCGTGGAGAGATCGCCATTCGTATCACTCGCGCTTGCCGTGAGTTGGGTATTGCGTCTGTAGCGGTTTTCTCGGACGCGGATCGCGACAGTCTTCATGTCTTTTTGGCGGACGAGGCTTATCATATCGGGCCTTCTCCTTCTAAAGAGAGTTATTTGAATTATAAAAAGATTATCGAAGTCGCTAAACAAGCAGGCGTGGACGCTGTTCACCCTGGCTATGGCTTCCTCTCTGAAAACACGACGTTTGCAAAAGCTCTTGAAGAAGCTGGCATCACATTCATCGGTCCGACTGTGGCAAACATCGAATCCATGGGCGATAAACTTTCGGCAAAAGCTTTGATGAAAAAAGCCGGCGTTCCGACTGTTCCTGGTTCTGATGGTGGCGTTGACACTGTTGAGCAGGCTCAAGCGATCGCTGAAAAAATCGGTCTTCCAGTTATCATCAAAGCTTCTGCAGGCGGTGGTGGTAAAGGGATGCGTGTTGTTCGCAAGATGGACGAGCTTGAAAGTGCTTTCCGTGCTTGTCGCTCTGAAGGTCAGAACTACTTCGCAGATCCGACTGTCTATATTGAAAAATTCGTCAACGACCCGAAACACATCGAGATCCAAGTGTTCGGCGATAAACACGGCAACCATGTTCACTTGTTTGAGCGTGAATGCTCCGTACAACGTCGTCACCAAAAGATCATCGAGGAATGTCCGTCCCCATCTGTTCCGCAAGACGTTCGCTTGCGCATGGGTGAAGCGGCAGTTCGCGCAGCTAAACAGATCAATTACGTTGGTGCGGGAACAATTGAGTTTATCTTCGACAACGCAACTAAAGATTTCTACTTCATGGAGATGAACACGCGTCTTCAGGTAGAACATCCGATCACTGAGATTGTTACTGGTTACGACTTGGTGAAAGAGCAAATCTACGTCGCCGCCGGCAAACCTTTGTCTTTCAAACAAGAAGACATCAAACAAAAAGGTCATGCTATCGAAGCTCGTATCTGCGCCGAAGATCCAATCACATACAAACCACACCCTGGTGTGATCCGCGCTTGCCGCCACCCACAGGGACCCTTTATGCGTGTGGACTCTTACGCTTATCCTGGTTACGAAGTACCTATCTATTACGATCCTATGATCGCTAAGTTGATCACTTGGGGTGAAACGCGCGAAGAAGCTATTGATAGAATGCAACGTGCGCTGTCTGAATTCGTATTAACAGGAATTAAAACTAATATCGTTCTTCATAAAACGATCTTGGATCACGCAAAATTCCGCGACGGATCTTACACGACTCAATTTATCGAGAAGAACTTTGAGGTTATCGAACCGCAACTCTTCAAAGAAGTTGAAGATCCTGTATTCCTTATCGCAGCCGCTATCACGGCTTATAACGATCGCAAATCTAAAGATGTTCGCCAGCTCAATCTCACTTCCACTTGGAAGCGTGTGGGCCGCAAACTTCAATTGAGGACGTAAGCATGTACTTTGAAGCAGAACTCAAAGGTAAAAAGTATAAAGTCGATGTGACGGAACAAAAGTCCGCTTGGAAACTTTCTTTGCAAGAAGAAGGAAAAGAGTGGGTTCACTACGACATTTCAAAAAACGATTACAAACAAGCAGAGCAATACATCAGCTTCCTTTTCGACGGAAAATCTTATCTGATCGACGTGATCGGACAAGACACTGAGTACACAGTTTTCACGCGTAACTCCTTCCGTACGATCAAAGTATTCAACGACGAAATGCTGTTGCATGAATCGTTGAAAAAAGGTGGCGGATTCGGCGGCGATCAAGAACTCAAAGCCGGCATGCCTGGTAAGATCATCGAGATCTTTGCAAAAGAAGGCGAAATCGTAAAAGCCAATAAGCCGCTTCTTATTATGGAAGCGATGAAAATGGAAAACGAAATGCGCGCCGCTCGCGATGTAAAGATCAAAGAAGTGAAAGTAAAACAGGGTGACTCCGTGGAATCCGGAGCTGTTCTTATCAAGTTTGAAGAACCTTAATTAAAAGGGGCTGGAAACAGCCCCTTTTTCTTTTTGTAACCAGCCCTAAGCATTCGCCGTATCGACAAATTCCTCGGATTGATGAAAAATAAAGACGGGGGACTTATTATGTCGGCACAAATTCTCGGAAGCTTTTTTATTCTGATTTTTTCCATTGGCTGCGCTTCGACTTCACCAACTCCCCAAAGACAACCCTCTTCGGCTCCCCTGCTTTGTCAGAATATTTCGCGCATGGAAATTCACTCTCATCGCGGTGCTTGGGATCGCCCGGAGAACATGCTTTCTGCGTTTCACCGCGGTGTCGAACAGGGTGCTGATTTTATCGAAATGGATCTTCAAGTCAGTAAGGACAATCAACTCGTCGTTGCACACGATGTTTTTATGAAAGACGAGTGTCTTGATGCCCACGGAAAATCACTTCCGCAACGGGTTTACTATCGCAATATGACTGTTCAAGAGATCAAGTCTTATGATTGCGGCAGCAAAGTTAAAACGGGCACACCTGTTCCCGGCGAAAAAATTTCGACTTTAACTGAAGTTATCAAAAGCTTAAAGAATCGTAAAACCAGCCGCGGTCTTCCGCTCGGTTTGAATATCGAAATCAAATACAACCCCACACAACCGCAGTATTATCCTTCCCGTGATTTTTACGTCGATCGCTTGCTGGAAGTTTTAGATCAAACGCAAGTCAATCCCGGACAAGTGATGGTGCAATCATTCGATGTGGAAATTCTGAAAGTCGTGCGCAAGAAAAGGCCTTCTATTCGGCTTTCTCCCCTTTTCGGTGACGCAAAGAACGCGCTACAAATCGCTAAAGACCTGAACGTGGAGCTTATTACGCCCCACTATGGCCAAGTCTCTCCCGCAATGCTGGCAAGTTTTCACAGTAACGGCATTCGCGTGATTCCTTGGACTGTAAATTATCCCGAAGAAGCTTTGAAACTTGTTGAGTGGGGTGTGGATGGGCTGATTACCGACCATCCCGAATGGATCGACTTTACAAAAAAGTTCTGCCAATAAAAAAGGTGCTAGGAAGCGACAAAAAACAAGACCTGGCACCTTTTCCGGAAGCTGATGTTATGGAAGTGAGAGTTGCGGGCAGCGAGAGTTTAAAAGTGCTTTCAGCGATTTGTCTGAGTACTTGAAAATGATTTCGCCGTCGCTTGTGTACTTGAAAAGTTCACTGTTCTTCATTCGGCATGTCTTACCATTGAAGTCTTTGAATGTGGAATAAGCATTCGCATTGCTAGTGGGAGATCTTCCCAATGTGAAGCCACTATCCAAAAGAATTCCCTGGTAGTTGGAAATTTCAATGCCACCACGATTGCTTGGTACAACATAATCGGCAACGGTCACATTCGCGCGCGTGACACTTTTTAATCGTGCTTTTTTAATATCGAAAACGAAAGTGTCGCCTGTTACGTGAACAACCTCTAATTCATTGGCTTCATCGTTCCACTTGTAAGAATATCTGTCATTAGGACGTGGAAACATAAAGAACTCACGGGCCCCGGTCGTCTTAGATTCATCACCAGGTCCGAACGAGTTGAAAACCATAAAAAGCCCGTTCGATGCGAAAAGATGATCGCGATATTCCAAATCAACGTACGCATCTTGTGGTGTTACCGTAAAAAAACAAGAGTACGAGGCATCCGACCAGATCTGTTGAATTTTTGTTCCTTCACGACGCTCGTAAATGTCGGGACATGTTTGTGGGCCTTCTGCGTGGGCAAGGCCCATCATCATAAGAATACCGATTAACATAGACATAAGAAATTCCCCCCTGATTAAGCACACCTTACCTCAAAGGGCTTGTCAGCTTCCGCGACGTTCCGTCATAAATTTATGGACGTTCGCAGAGGGGCAAATTGGCACTATTCGCGTTCATTAACACGAGCTTGGACTTCTCTTTTGTTTTCAAAAATGCCGACAATAATCACGGCCGCTTCGAAGAGGATCCACATCGGAGCGAGCATCATTACCATGCTAAGAAGATCCGGTGGAGTAATAATCGCCGCGATCACCGCAATAGTCATAACCGCATAGCGACGGTTCTTTCTTAAGAACTCCTGGCTGACGATACCAAACATGCCCAAAAGCACAATGATAAGCGGCAACTCAAAGGCCACGCCAAACATCAGACACATTTGCGTGAAAAAGCCCATGTACTGATCAATCGAGATCATTGGCTTATCGACGTCACCACCAAAGGTCATAAGAAATTCGAAGGCCATCGGAAGCGCAACCCAGTAAGAAAAAGCCGCGCCTAAAAGAAATAATCCCGTTCCCGAGATAATAAAGCCCATCGTGTATTTGCGCTCTTTCGCATAAAGGCCCGGAGCAATAAACTTCCAAACTTGATAGAGCCAGAACGGACAAGACAGAAGAATACCGCAGACAAACGCGAGTTTTAAATGCGCGATGAATTTGTCGAGGGGGCCCGTATAGATCAATCCTCCACCAGGAAGGTAAGGTGAAATCGGTGCTCTGACAAAATTGAAAATCTTTTCGCTGAAGCCGTAACAAATGCCTGTGGCAATAATCAAAATAAAAACGCAGTTGATAAGTCTTTTGCGGAGTTCCGCTAAGTGTTCATAGAGGGACTGAGCTTTGGAGTCGAGTTCTTCGCGATTCATGAGGGTTTTTGATCTTCCGGTTTTTCTTCAGCAGCCGGCTTTTGCTCCGACAGTTCCATTTGTTCGGGAACAACGGAAGCGTCCTCTTTTTGAGGTTGCTGTTCTTCAACAAGTTCCTGCTGACGCGGGAACGGCTCGTTGAAATTAATGCGATCAATGCGTGCTTGTTGTTTCAATTCCTCACCAAGAACGTTGGTGCTGCGCTTGAGTTCGTTAATAAAGCGACCCAATGTGCGCGCCAACTCTGGCAATTCCTTCGGCCCGATAATAATCAGGGCGAGAACTCCGAGGAAAATGATTTCTGACATGCCTAAGCCGAACATGGCGTCAGCATAGAGGAATCAGCCTTGCTTGCCAAGCTTTACTTGGTCTTGAGGAAGAGTCAAAACTCCCATTTCCACCAGTTTTTCACGAGCAAGCTCAGACCCCGTTCGCATATAGCGGTCGTAGAGCCTCAGGATGCTCTCGTCGCTTTTGATAAACGAGTGATGGCTGATATACGTGAGTACGTCCACGAAATCCAAAAAATTTTGTGCGAAAGTCGAATAGACTTTGGCCAAAGTATCTTCGCGTGTGCAATGAGCCAGCGACGCATAGGCCGCTCCGCCAATATCAGCATAGTAATCAATATCAACTATTTTGCGCGACAGTGAGTCGCCGAAAAAGCCGCTGATATACAGAGTGCGATCCCCTAATTTGCGCAGCATCTCGATTCTGGTAGAAAGCTCCGCGCTTTGGGCGATTAAGAAAGTCTCTGCCAACGTTTGTGGATTCTTCTGTCCACTTTCATTAGCGTATTCACTTTCAAATAAATTGCGCGCATCAAGATAATATTGAAGAAGGTTCACCAGGTAGTTTTCCACCACCGGATAAGTTTGAATCTTCCTTTGACTGAGGCCCTTTTGGACCATCTCTTGGAAGTATCCCTCTGGACTTACAAAAAGCTCAACTGACGTTGTCGACGGCTTTTCCCTCATACTCTAAGTTTAACAAAAACGAAGGCCACTTCGGTTAGTTGTTTTTTGGTTTCTAGGCCTTTGTCTCACATTGAAACAGTTCTAGGGCACATCTTTTGTAACACTTATCTGTGACATATCTCAAAGAAGGAGAGCGCGTGGTAAAGCCACTTAAGACGGCTATTGTATTGTCACTAGTGAGCAGTTTTTGTTCATCGCTTTCCTTTGCGCAAAGTCAGTGTTCTTCGCTATTTACTTCAACTTTCGCTTTGAACGGAAGAATTGAGGTTCACGCCACTGCCGGTCACGGCGCACAGGCCGAGTCCTACGCAAAAACTTTAACCGAGATTGAACGCCTTATCGCACCTCTGGCCATTCCCAAAGAAACAAACGTCCAAGTGGGCACCGCATTTCGCTTGTCGAGTTTCAATGCCGAAGACTTCAACATCTACGTGGGTCTGCGACCAGACCGCATGGGCAAGATTCATCCGAAGTCCAGTCTCACCACCCTGGCACATGAATACGGTCACGCTATTTTTGAAAAGAACCTGATGAAGGATCTTGAGAGTTACAAAAGCATCCGTCAGGAGGCTTTGACTCTTGAGACCCGTGTGGAAAAAGCTGTGGAAGAGGCCAAGAGCCTGGCTTACAGACATTCAGTCACCTTTAATAAAGAGAAAAAGGCGCTTCTTCAGACACAAGCTATTGATAAGGCGCTGGAGGCAAAAAGTCTCGGCGACCAAGTGAAATCACTTCGCGGCTACTGGAGCATCCGCGGCGCGCATCATGAACTTTTCGCGGATGTCATAGCTTTGGTGGCGACCAAAGATCCCCACGCCGTTCGCGATGTTCTTATCGATAAATCTGAAAAACTCAAAGAGCATAGCTCAAGTCTTATCGGTCTTCGCGATTTCACCGATGGACGGCATCACCTTAACAGAAAGACATGGGAAAAAGAGCATCCTCTTTTCACGGGACTTTTCGGAGATATTTATTATGCATTCCTGCCGGCACGATGGGAGTTATGGAACCTTACAAAGAACAAAATTAAAAGCGAAAACTATCGAAAAGAGTTGCCGCTGAAGGTATTTCAAATTCTTGAAAAGAATCTTTCCGAATCCTTCGCTAAGGATCCGGCAGATATAGGAACTAATGGTTTCAAAGATATTAAAAGAATGAACGAACAGCTGATTGAAGACTTCCGACGTGAGCTATAATTTCACGTCAGAAGGCCCCACAAGACTCACAATCGTTGGCTGCGAGAAAATTCTTTGCGCCATCTTTTGAACATCTTCAGGCGTTACGGCGAAATATTTATCGGCCACATCCAGGCTTTCGCGATAATCCAAACCATAGATATCATCAAAAAGAATCGCATTTCCAATCGTGCTCTTTCTTTGTAATTCGATGTCGTGACGACCGATCAAATAACGTTGCGCTCTCGTTAGTTCTTCTGCGCTGATTTTCGTTTCCGCAAGTTTTTGGAATTCAGCTTTCAGCATTTGAATCGCTTTTTCGGACTTCTCTGGCGAACAACCGATATATCCACCAAAATATCCACACTCCAAGCCTTCCATGTGCATTGGCGACACGGAATAAGCGAGGGAGTTTTTATCACGGAGCTCCAGGAACAGACGACCACCTTGACCACTCAAAATAGATTGAATGATTTCCAGAGTGAATCTGTTTGGATCTTTTAGCGTCAGGCCTGGATAACCTACGATAATGTGGGTTTGTTCTTTTTTAAGCTCTGTGAAAAGCTTTTTATCTTGCTGCAAAGGCTCGACGGCGAAGCTGTTGGTGATCTTTTCACCCTTAGGAAGCTCTTTCGTGATCTCTTCAAGAGTTTTCACCCACTTCTTCGTATCCACATCGCCGACAACCGAGAAAGTTACATTCTTAGCGTGCGCGATTTTCTTGTAATAATCTTTTAGATCTTGGCTGGTGATCGCGTTGATCGACTCTTCACTTCCAATGAGGTCGCGCGAGTAAGGATGACCCCTAAAGATTTCCTTCATGAAGTTAAGAACACAGATTTGCGCAGGATTATCGTTGCGCGACTTGATTTGGTTCTTAATCACGACTTTTTCACGCTCAAGAATCTGTTCGGGGAATTGCGGATTCAAAAGCGAATCAGCGTACACCTCAAGCATGCGATCTTCAAACGGCGACAAGTAGTCCATGGAAAGTCCCGCGGAGTTTCTTCCGCCAAAAGCCCCAATGCCCGCTGCTAGTTCATCCACACGAAGGTTGATGTCGTCTTCACTGAACTTTTTAGATCCGGACAGCCAGTTGCGAGAGAACAGCTCGGTCAAACCGTTCTGATTTTCCTTTTCAACGCGAACGCCCCCCAAGAAAGCCGCTTTCATCGCGACATAAGGAGTGTCTTTTTGTTCGCGAATCAAAAGCGTCGCGCCGGAAGAAAGAACGATTCTTTGCGTTTCCGGAGTATGCTTCACCGCTTCTGCATTAATATTGAATTTTTTGGCAACGAATTTTTCTTTTCGCTTCGAGATTTTTGTGCGCGCCAAAGTCTTATTCAAATCCTTGGCAAAAGACTTAAGGATTTTTTCCGCCTCTTTCTTTTCCATGTTTGTCATTAAAGACAAACCGAAAGCATCGGCTTTGAAATACTTTTTTGCCACTTTTTGGATATCTTCAGGCTTCAATGTATAAACCTGCTTCATGTACTTGCGATAGAAATCGTGATCGCCGTAATAGAATTCATTGCTTCCGGCTTTTCTCGCAATGTTATCCACAGTCTCCATGGAATAAACTTCATGGCTCGCGAAGTTCGTAATAGCTTTCTGCATTTCCGCCGCTGTCGGAGGCTCTTCAATCAAGCGCGTGATTTCCGGAATCATCGTCGCTAAAGCGCGCGCCAGATTTTCTTTTTCCAAATTAAAAGAAATCGCGAACAAGCCGTCATCCTGCATAGAGTAGCTGAACGAGCCCACAGAGTTTGTCAGGGGTTCACGGATACGCAAGCTTTGCATAAGGCGCGATGAATCGCCCTGTCCCAGAATCGCGGAAAGAACTTCAAGGGCGGCAATGTCTTTATTTTTAACTGAAGGAATTCTCCATGTCAGATAACCAGTCGTTTGCTCGAACTTAGCTTGTTCGACTTTAATGCGGATGCCTTTTTGTGCAGGTTCCTTTCCGCGTGACACCTTACGAAGTTTGAAAGGTTCGAAGGAGCCGAACATTTCTTCGACCTTCTTTTTCATTTCCTTGGATTCAAAGTCGCCCGCAATAACCAGGAACATGTTCGAAGGAACGTAACGGCTTTGATAATACTCGCGGATTTTTTTAACAGAAACTTTGCGCACGACCTTGTCATAACCGATGACGGGACGGCCATAAGGGTGTTTTTTGAAAACGTTCGTGAAAAGAAGCTGGCTGGCGCGACGGCCGGGACTGTCTTGGCCTCTCTTAATTTCTTCAATAACGACTTCCCGCTCGTTGTCGATTTCCTGCGGGTCAAACGTCGGAAAGCCCATCATTTCGCTAATGACGTCTAAAGCGACATTGGTGAATTGTTTGGAAATCGTGACGTAAAAGACCGTTTGGTCAAAAGAAGTGTAAGCATTCAGCTCCCCGCCGGAACCTTCTACTGTCGCGGCGATTTCGCCGACGCCATACTTGCGTGTGCCTTTAAAAACCAAATGCTCAATAAAGTGAGAAATGCCCTCTTCTCCCTTTTTTTCATCAGCCGAGCCTGTCTTCACCCACATTTGCACTGAAACCACCGGGGATTTGTGACTTTCTAAGAAAAGGACTTTCAGACCGTTTTTTAGTTGAAATTTTTTAGACATACTCTAGATAACTCCCATGGCATTTGGCGTCTACGTTCATATTCCTTATTGTATCCAGCGCTGCACTTACTGTGACTTCGCGACTTATGAGCAAAGTAAAATTTTGCCGCCGGATCAGTACGTCGAATTGCTGTTTAAAGAAATTCGTCAGAAGCACCGCTATTACACACCTCAAAAACTCGACACGCTTTATTTCGGTGGCGGAACTCCGAGTCTGATACCCGCTCCTCTCATTGTATCGATTATCAAAGAGCTGGGTAGATACGGATATACAACTGGACCTGACACGGAAATCACAATTGAGATCAATCCGGCAACAATCAACGAAGACAAACTCAAAATCTATTTGGATGCCGGAGTAAATCGTTTCAGTGTGGGCGCTCAAACCTTTGATGACAAACTTTTGAAGATGGTTCATCGCGAGCATTCTGCGAAACAAACTCTCGAGACGCTCGACCTTTTGCGAGCTCACAATCTTAATTTCAGTTTCGATATTCTTTTTGCGCTGCCTTCACAAACTGTTGAAGGACTGAAGAACGATGTGAAAATCGCGATCGAACAGGGCGCCAAACATATCAGCCCTTACTGTCTGACAGTGCCTGATGGTCATCCGTTGTCAAAAGGGCGGCCGGTGGATGACGAGCAAGTTGAAATGTTCGACATCATTGCGGATGAACTGACAAAAAAAGGTTTTCAGCAATACGAAATCTCGAATTTTGCCATTCCCGGATATGAGTCACGACATAATCTGTTGTATTGGGTGGATGAGCCTTATTGGAGCTTGGGACTTAGCGCACATTCCTATTCAAAAGAGTCGCCTTGGGGAACGCGTTATTGGAATCTCAATTCCATTGGCGAATACCAAAAACAGATCCTTGCATTCGACAGCCAGGAGTTTTCTTCTCCGCAGAAACACCTCCCCGTTGGGCAGTTTGAAGTTTTAGAGATGCACCAAGCTCTTACAGACTTTTGTCATACTTCGATGCGTTTAATGCGCGGTCTCAGCGACGAAAAACTTGCCGCAAAATTTCCCGATTACGTTGTGGAAAAAGTGAAATTTCTTTTAACGGGTCTGCAGAAAAAAGCATGGGTTCAACATGACGACGGGCATTGGTCTTTAACTCGTGAAGGCCTTGTCATCAGCAACCGTGTATTTCAAGAATTGACCTTTTTTGCTGAGGATCTTTACCCCTAGTCCAGGTCCTTTTCATTCGCTCTCCGCACATTGACATTCCCAAATGAATACACAATCTTAAGTATTGCGAAAGGACGTGTCATGTCAGAGGAAAACAACTCTCAAAATTCAAACACACCCAAGGCCGAAAATCTTGAAGCCACTTCTGAAATTCAAAAGCTGCAAGAGCAAGCTGAAAAATTTAAGAACGACTATCTTTATCTTCGCGCGGAATTTGAGAATTATAAAAGAAACGCCATTAAAGAACGTGCCGATTTGTTGAAATACGGCGGTGAGCGTTTTATTCGCGATCTTTTGGATGTTGTTGATAATTTCGAACGCGCTTTGCAGTTCAACGTCACAGCGGAAAATTTCAACTCTTTTAAACAAGGGATTGAAATGACGGCTCAGGAATTAAGAGGTCTATTGCAACGTCACTCTGTTCAAGAGGTTCCATCTCAAGGGGCTCCGTTTGACCCCGCAGTTCATGAAGCCCTCAGCAGTGAAGCCACCGATCAAGTGGCGCCAGGGCACATTGCTCGCGTATTTAAGAAGCCATATAAACTTCACGATAAAGTTATTCGCACAGGCCAAGTCGTAGTTGCGAAGAAACCTGAATAAGAGGGTGCCGATTGGCTAAGAAGGACTTCTACTCCATTTTAGGTGTTTCAAGATCTGCTTCCGCGGAAGAGATCAAGAAAGCCTATCGCAAATTGGCGATGCAGTTTCACCCGGACAAGAATCCCGGTGATAAAAAGGCAGAAGAAAAATTCAAAGAAATCAGCGAAGCCTACGATGTTTTGAGCGATCAGAAAAAACGCGACATGTACGATCAATTTGGACATGCGGGTTCTCAAGGCTTCGGTGGAGCTGGTGGTCCTTTTGGCGGTGCTGGCGGATTCGGTGGTTTTGGTGGAGGAGCAGGCGGTGCTGGTCACGGCCAAGGCGGTGATCCCTTCCAAGATATTTTCGGCGATGTGTTTAGTGAAATTTTCGGTGCTCGCGGTGGTCCAGGTGCTGCGGGCGCACGCGGCGGCCGTCGCCAACAAGCGAAAGGCACGGACCTTCGCTATACTTTGAATATCTCTTTCGAAGAATCCGCTCTGGGTACAGAAAAAGTTATCAGCTTCATGCGCCAACGCAGCGGTAAAGAAGAATCCGCAAAGCTTTCGGTGAATGTTCCTGCCGGAGTTAAAGAAGGCCAACGATTGAAACTTGCGGGCGAAGGCGACTCCACATCGGGAGCAGGCTCCGCCGGCGATCTTTACGTTATCATCAATATTCAAGATCATCCTCTCTTTAAGAGAAACGAAAACGATGTCACTTTGGATCTTCCGATTATGTATACGGATGCCATCCTGGGAACAAACATCGAAGTGCCGACTCTCACTGGAAAAGCGATGATTCGTATTCCGCCGGGAACTCACTCCGGCCAGACCTTCCGTCTTAAAGGCAAAGGTTTTCCGAAACTGGGCGGTTTCGGATCGGGAGACATGTTAGTTAAAGTGGTTGTCGATACGCCTCACCACTTGTCTTCACGACAAAAAGAATTGATTGAAGAGCTTTCGAAATCTGCAGAGACAACACCTTTAGTGAAAGCTTTCCAAGATAAAGTGTCTCAACTTATGAGGAACAGAAAATGAAATCGGGATTTTCACTTTTGCTGGGCGCTTGCCTTTTAGTCTCTTGTACAACTGTCGCAACAAGAAAACGCCCGCCATTCAGACCACCGACGGCATCGCAAAAACAACCCAAAGCCATCGGCGGAATGACTCCGAGCAAACCCGAGAAAATTGAAACAGAAACATTGAAGCTTCCAGAGGCCGCACAGAAAACCGACGATGCGATGGTTTATCTGAAAGCTTTGGTCACGCAATCCGTTCAGGCTCCGAAGCAAGATCAAGAGGCCTATCGTCTTCGCGCGATCGACATCGTCGAAAACAAACTTAACGATGAACAGCTTGAAGAAGTCGCCGATGATTCCGACTTTGGATACTTGCGTGCCCACGCCATGTATCGTTTAGGCGAAATGGCTTTGGATCGTAAAGACACTTCCGATGCCAAAAAATATTTTTCAGGCGTAATGGATTTTGTGCCGGGCACGGATCTCGCTTTGCGCGCACAAGAAATCATTCAGCAGTTAGAGTCTTCAAAAGCAGTGCAATCACAAACTGTCGGCGTGATCCTGCCCTTGAGCGGCAAGAATGCTCCGGTTGGACAAAGAGCTTTGCGCGGACTTGAAATGGGCCTAGGTCTTCATATTCCAGGTTCGGGATTTAATTTAGCCGTGATGGACAGTGAAGGAAATCCTGATTCTGCTCGTCGTGGTGTTGAAAGACTTGTGAAAGAAGACAATGTCATTGCCATTGTGGGAAGTCTTCTTAGTAAAACAGCTCCAGCCGTCGCGGCAAAATCGGACGAGCTCGGCGTGCCTTCGCTTGCGCTCTCACAACGCTCTGGCCTTACAGAGATCGGCCCGAATGTCTTCAGAAATTCTTTAACAAGCGGAATGCAAGTGCGCGCTTTGGTTCGTACAGCGATGGAAGACATGGGCATGCGAAAGTTCGCCATTCTTTATCCAAACGATCCTTATGGCGTCGAATTTACAAACATCTTCTGGGATGAAGTTTTGGCGCGCGGCGGGCAAATCACGGCTGTGCAAGTTTACTCTACAAAAGAAACTGATTTCCGTCTGGTGATTCAACGTCTTGTCGGAACTTATTTTGGTGAAGCTCGCCAGGACGAGTTCGCAGTTCGCCTTAAAGAGTTAAAACAGACGGATAAAAAGCGCTCCGTCCGTCAGTCCAATTTGGAAACAGTTCTTCCTCCTATTACGGATTTCGATGCGATCTATATTCCCGACAGTGTAAAAGCGATGGGACAAATTTCCGCGATGCTTTCTTATAACGACGTGAAAGGTGTGAGACTGCTTGGCACGAATTTGTGGAATACAAAAGACGTCGCTCGTCGCGCCGGCAATTTCGCTAACAGTCTGCTTTTCGTAGATAGTATGTCTCCGACAGCGCACGATAGATCGCGTTTCATCAGTGAATACAAAAATATTTACAACGAAGAGCCTTCCTTGATTGAAATCCAAGCCTACGATTCAGGCCTTATTTTGCGCCAGCTCATCGCTTCGGGAGCGTCTTCCCGCGAAGAACTTACGCAGCGCCTGACGTCTTTAAACAAGTTTCCGGGCTCTTTGGGGCTGCTCAATATGAATGCCGAAAGGGAGATTGAACGCCCCGTTTCCGCTTTAACTGTGGATAAAGGTGAGGTTATCCCGTTTAAGGCTCATAAATAGCTCCCATAAAATAATTTAATGACAAAAAATTAACCCCCTCTTTTGGGTGTCCAGTCTAAGGAACACGAGCTGACACAGAGTCGCTCAAGTCTATAGAAGGGGGTTGTTATGAAGAGCCATATTTCTGAAAATTTATTAATGGAATGCAGAAGAAAACTTCTCATCACCAAGCAGGATGTTTTGAATCGCTCCAGAACAGCCCAACGCGAACTCGCGAATGTGGAAAAAGGTGGTGACGAAGCGGATCAATCCGTGGCTCACATCGCGGAACACTCCTTCTTGGTCTCTCAAGAGCGTATGAGAAATCAACTTGTCGAAATTGAAATGGCTTTAGCACGCATCGAGCAAGGAACTTTTGGAATCTGTGAAGAGACGGAAGAACCTATCGAAACTGAAAGACTGCTTGCCGTTCCTTGGACACGCCTCAGTATAGAAGGCGCAGAACTTCGAGAAGCAGTTAGTCGTAGGTTTGCTCGCTAAATAATCACGCGCTGCTTTTTTAGTGACACTCTCTCAATCCCCCGTAATAAGGAATCCAATTTCGGCCAGGATCATCATATCGGGGGGTGAGATGAACGTAACCGAACTGACAGAAACAGATTTGAAAAACTTGCGAGAGTCGCTGCTTTTCCAAAAGAGCGCGATCCTCAATAAGACACACGAATTCAAAGCTGAACAATCCAGCATCGCGAATGTCGCTGACGAAGCAGAGGCTGCTTCTCAAGATATCTCCAACAACATGTCTATCCATCTTCATGAAAGAGATCGCACAGCTCTTTATGCGATCGAACGCGCTCTTAGCAAAATCGCAGACGGGACCTATGGCCAGTGCGAAGCCTGCGGAGAAATCATCGGAGCTCGCCGTCTTCAAGCAAGACCGTTCACAGCCCTTTGTATTGAATGCATGGAAGAACAAGAGAGCCATTCTAATCTTTTCCAGTAATTTCTAATTTAACTCATTGGACGAGGTCCGCTGACATGGATGTCAGTCCAATTTTTTAAATTAGTTCTGAAACTGCATTTAGCAAAAATCGTCCCAAGCCGAGAAGACTCATACGAGAAATCAACAATTCCCGCATCACGCGGAGGAGCGGTATGAGTTTTGACGATAAAGTTCTAGAAATCCCACAGACACTTCCAATGCTACCTGTGAGAGATATCGTAGTTTTCCCCTACATGATTATTCCATTGTTTGTAGGTCGCGATGCTTCCATCCGCTCAGTCGAAGAAGCTTTAGCAAAAAATCGCCTTATCTTCTTGGCTTCACAAAAAGATATCACTGAGGAAAACCCAACTCCTGACAACATCTACACAGTGGGTACTGTGGCGATGATCATGAGAATGAGAAAACTTTCTGACGGCCGTGTTAAAATCCTTATTCAAGGTGTTGCAAAAGGCCGCGTAAAGAATTTCACGAAGACAGCTCCTTCTTTCGAAGTAGCCGTTGAAAAGATCGAAGAGATCCCAACACAGAAAACTGTTGTTGAGAATGAAGCTTTGATCAGAACTGCAAAAGAGCACATCGAGCGCATCATCGCTTTGGGTCGCCCTCTTTCTCCAGACATCTTGTTGGTGTTGGATGATGTTTCTGATCCAGGCCGTATCGCTGACTTGATCGCTTCGAACTTGGGTATCAAAGTCCAAGACGCTCAAAAAGTTCTTGAGACTTCAGACGCGACAGAAAGATTGAAACTTGTTAACGAGATCTTGGCTGCAGAACTTGAAGTTATGCAGACTCAACAAAAAGGTCGCGCTGGCGGTAAAGAAGATATGTCTAAGTCTCAACGCGAGTACTTCTTGCGTGAGCAAATGAAAGCTATAAAGAATGAGCTTGGCGAAGGCGATTCTAAATCTGAAGAGATGGATGAATTGCGTGAGAAGCTTGTTAACGCCGGAATGCCTGCAAATGTTGAAGCAGAAGCTTTGAAACAGTTGGGCCGTTTGGAGCGTATGCATCCAGATGCTTCCGAAGCGACAATGGTTCGTACATACCTTGATTGGATGGCGGATCTTCCTTGGAGTAAAAAATCTGAAGATCATATCGATCTTAAGAGAGCCAAAGAGATTCTTGATGAAGATCACTACGAGCTTGAAAAAGCTAAAGATCGCGTGATGGAGTTCTTGGCTGTTAGAAAATTGAAACCAAATCTTAAAGGGCCCATCCTCTGCTTCGGCGGCCCTCCAGGCGTAGGTAAAACTTCTCTTGGTAAATCTATCGCAAGAGCCATGGGTCGTGAATACTTCCGTATCGCTCTTGGTGGTGTGAAAGATGAAGCTGAGATCCGTGGTCACCGCCGCACTTATGTAGGTGCGATGCCAGGTAAGATCATCCAAGCTCTTCGCCAAGCGAAAACAAACAATCCTGTTATCGTTCTCGATGAGATCGATAAATTGGGTTCTGATTTCCGCGGCGATCCTTCGGCAGCAATGCTTGAGGTTTTGGATCCAGAACAGAATTCAACTTTCCGTGACAACTACTTGAACGTCGACTTCGATCTTTCAAATGTGTTGTTCATTGCGACAGCGAACGTGTTGGAAAATATTCCGCCGGCTCTTCGCGATCGTATGGAAATCTTGAACATCCCTGGTTACACAGAGAACGACAAACTTTTGATCACGAAGAAACACTTGATCAGAAGACAAATTGAAGCCAACGGTATCACAGAAGAGAACATCAAGTTCACTGACGAAGGTATCAAGTACCTTATCGCAGGCTACACACGCGAAGCAGGTCTTCGTAACCTTGAGCGTGAAGTAGGTTCTGTATGTCGTAAAGTGGCTAAAATGGTTGTGATGGAAGAGACAAACTTTGTTGAAATTAACGCAACAACAGTTCCAGAACTCTTGGGTCCTCCACGCTTCCAACGCGACGACAAGATCGCTGACTCACAAGTAGGTGTTGTGCAAGGTCTTGCATGGACACAAGCTGGTGGTGAAGTGTTGACTGTCGAAGCTTTGAAAATGAAAGGTAAAGGTCATCTTTCTCTCACAGGTCAACTTGGCGATGTGATGAAAGAATCCGCTCACGCTGCGATGTCTTATGCTCGTGCTCACATGGAAGAGCTTGGCATCCCAGAGGATTTCTTCGAGAAATATGACATCCACGTTCACTTGCCTGCAGGTGCGATCCCTAAAGACGGTCCTTCTGCTGGTATCACTCTCACAACAGCTCTTGTGAGTTTGATG
Source organism: Bdellovibrio sp. 22V (assembly GCF_030169785.1). Classification (NCBI taxonomy): domain Bacteria; kingdom Pseudomonadati; phylum Bdellovibrionota; class Bdellovibrionia; order Bdellovibrionales; family Pseudobdellovibrionaceae; genus Bdellovibrio; species Bdellovibrio bacteriopascens. The sequence goes on along the minus strand of NZ_CP125854.1, from coordinate 851,231 downwards.
ACGGGAACTCCTGTTCGTCACGATATCGCGATGACAGGTGAAGTGACTCTTCAGGGTCGCGTGCTTCCGGTCGGTGGTATCCGTGAAAAATGTCTTGCTGCTTTGAACTTGGGAATTACAAACATCATTATCCCATTGGCTTGCCAAAAGGATCTTGCTGATATCCCTAAAGTCTTCAAAGACAAGATCAACTTCATCTTGGCTGAAAACCTCGACGAAGTCTTCGCAGTCGCTTTCGACAGAAATGCAACAAGCACGGCAAAAAAGCCGGGCGCGAAAAAAGATCCAAAGAAATCAAAGAGCTTGGCTGCTTAATCAGTAGCTCAAGCCCATCGCCCCTCCCAAAACGATGACGGGAACAAGGTACCAGGTACCTTTTTCCCAATAAAAAAGGCCGAACGAGAGTTCGGCCTTTTTGTTTTCGTCGTTAAAACTTATGAGCGAATGTTTCTAGAAATTACGGCTGAACCGTAATCCAAGTTTTATAAATGCCGTACTGTCTTACAAGACGATTGAAGTAGTAAGCATTGTCTGGATGAACACGAATGCAACCATGAGATGCCGGAGTTCCCAATTTCTTCCAGTTGCTAGTACCGGTGCCATGAATCGCGAATCCACCGCTGATGAAAACAGCGTAAGGCATATTGCCAAGACCTTTGTAGTCTCCGCCTGGATATTTTGAAGACGTGTACTTGTCGTAAATTCTGCCGTTCGGGTGCGTATCAAAGTTTGGAGTACCGTGACCAGGAGCTCCTGTTGAAACATCCCAAGTCTGTTGATGAACGCCATTCACGTACAAATAAAGTTTTTGGCGAGATTTAGAAACTTGCACCCATACAGTACAAGACTCACGGAAACAGCCTGGGCCCATAGGCTGCAAAAGACTTTCGATAAATGGAGAAAGACCTGTTTCTTCTTGGTAGGCCTGATCCATTTGTTCAAGAGTCGCCTCGATGTTTTCGTCGAATGGATTGATCTCATCCATCGCGTTTTCTTCAACTAGAACTGAGTTCGTTACTTCAGCAGATACTTCTTGAGCTTGTGCAGAGACTGCGAAACCGCACAAAGCCATCATCACAACAAACAACTTCATTTCAAAACCCCTTCTCTCTGGGGCTTTGATAGTGAATGCATTAACTTTTGGCAATGAAGTTATTGTAAGAAAACGCGCCGCTCGCAACATCGTCTAGATGATGCGCTGTAGCCAGAAAAAACAAGCAGGCACTTTTTTATTGTTTGAAACCTTTGAGGCGGTCGTTTTCGGATTCTAGAACGCGAACCAAAGTTTTTAGGTCAGAGACTTCGTCTTTGAGCTGAAAAATTTGTTCTTCTTTTTCCTGAAGGATTTGCGTGTAGGCTTTTTTCAACTCGTTGAGGAGTTTGTTTGCGGCAGTCAAAATGGGCTCATCCTTGTTTGCCTTTACAGCGTTTAGGTCCTGAGCCTTCATTTCGTCTTTTGAAGAAGCTGACATAGTGTCGTTACCTTTCATCATTCCTTGATGAGCACCCACCAAAGCGAGGTCGCTTTCTTGGGAGGGGCGATGTACTCTTTGATGGGTACCCATCGGTTCATCCATGATGAAGTACTTGCCGTCTTCAAATCGGAACTTAATGTCGTCGGCTTTGATTCTACGGCGGAGTGTACTCACACTAATTTTGTACTTAGTGGAATAGTCCGTTAGCGGTAACCAAGAACCGTGAGTTTCGACGTTCATTAAATCCCCTTATTTCAAGCCTTTTGGGAAGGTGGTCACCCTACTTGGCTTGCGTATCCAACCTTATCACACGACTTCGGTCTGTCAAATTTTGTGTGAGTAGTTATTCAAATTCCACCAATTTCAGGACCTTGATCTGGCTAATCAATGCCTATTCACTAGACCAAGGTCTGATTAAGCATTCCTAAGTCATGGATTTATCGTCAAGAAAAAGATTTCTTTGCTCCTTTTCCGCAGAATACCGATACTTAAGAATAGATTATGCGGATACGTGATAAGAAGAAGGTGGCTCTAGTCCTAAGTGGTGGCGGCATTAAAGCGGCGGCTTTCCATATTGGCGTTTGCCTTGCCCTCCAAGAAAAAGGCTTCAAGTTTGCTGGCGGAACCAAAGAGATGGTGCGTCAGAATTTTGGAGACGAGGGCCCTCTCACGATTCGTCTTTATGTGGGCTCAAGTGCGGGAGCTTTCGTTGCTTCCATCTTGGCTGCCGGATACTCCGTTGAATCACTAGTAAACGCATTTCAAATCGGCTCGGGAACAAATCCAACCTTCGATAAAACGGATCTTCGTTATCTTAAGCCGATTTCTTACCGTGATATTTTCAATCTCAACTCAAGCGGTCTTCTCAAGTTCATTCCAAGAACTTTGATGGAGAAAGCTTTAGTCACGGGTGGTTTTGAATCTCTTTTGAAGAACGGTTTGAAACTGAACGGTCTCTTTTCAACACGCGGCATCGAAAGTTATCTACGTAAAGAGGTTCTGCTCGATAACGACTTCGCTCGTTTGGGTGTCGGTCTTTTTATTATCGGAACTCAGCTTAATCACACCCGCAAAGCGATCTTCGGAAACTTTCCAGAGTCTTATAAAACAGGCGACACAAAATACATCAACTACGCGACGATCAGCGATGCCGTCGCTTGTTCGACAGCTTTGCCGCCGGTGTTTGCTCCTTACGGAGTAAAACGTCCTGATGGAAAAGAGATTTTCTATTATGACGGAGAAATTCGCGACACGCTTTCGACCCACGTGGCGGCCGATTATGGCGCCGATCTTGTGATTTCATCTTATTCGATTCAACCGTATCACTATACGGAAGAAATGGGTTCGCTTCACAACTATGGAATTCCACTGATCGCGAATCAGGCATTGTATCAAGTTGTGCAACAAAAGATCATGCGTCACATTCAATACAAGAATGACATTCGCGGTATCTACAATGCTGTTGATGGTTACTTCAAGCAGATGAACTTGCCACCAGAGCACAGAGACAAACTGCTTGAAATCATTCGCCATCGTGTGAACTATCGCCCCGAAGTCGACTACATTTACATCTCTCCACGTCCACAAAACTACGAGATGTTCTTCGTCGATCACTTCAGTTTAAATCCGGCGATTCTTGCGCGCATTGTGCGCATCGGATTCAAATCGGGAATCAACGTCCTTCGCCAATACGATATCTAACTTGGGAAAAAGGTACCTGGCACCTTTTTCCCAACTTTTTTCCAGAGTTTGAGCAGTTCTTTGCTTGAACTCGATGGAGCTTTTTGTGCATACACGACGGAATCATAGTGTTCTTGAACCATCTCCAAAACAGATCTCGTCTGTGGGAATTTCTCGCTGAGTTTTTCGAAATACTGCAAAGGCGTTTCGGCCGGATCTCTTGGTACACGCTGACTTGTGCCCCACCTTTCGATTGCTTGTAACAGAACTTGTTCTTCGTTGAGTAAATCTTTCTGCCTGAAAAGACTTCGGAAAATTAAAACAAAAAGGAGTATCACGAGCAGCACGATGACAATGGCTTCGGCTTTGTAGGCGCCTATTCCTTTCCAAAAACTTTGTTGAGAGCCCCGATCGAACTCAACAAGAAAGTAAGTCCAACGATAGTTTAAATCCTCAAACCAATAGCTCAGATCGTCCCATCCCCAAAGACTTTGCGTTTGCGACGGCCGCCAATCCATACTTCGCGCAAAAGCACTTTGTTCTTCCTCTGAAAGATTGAAGAATTCTTCTCCACCAAGTGACAGACGTAACGGAGCCACCCAGTTTGTCGGGTCCACCCGCCTCCACGCGCCTTGCGTGTAAACTTCAACCCAGGCATGCGCATCTCTTTGCGAAACTTTCCAGAACTCACCGCGCGGATTGTACTTTCCGCCGTGATAACCAACGACGACTCTTGCAGGAATTCCCAAGGCTCTTGCCAAAGTGGCGTAAGATCCTGCGAAGTGTTCACAAAACCCACGCTTGCGATGAAATAGAAAGGCCTCTAGGTCATTGACGCCATAAATTCCTGGCGACAGGGTGTAAGCAAATCCTTTATCGGAAAAGAATTTTTCTAGCTCAGCAAGCCTTCCGGTTTCATCAAGATTGCGGTCTTGAATAGACTCAACGAAATCAAGCACTCGGCCCCGAAGCGGTGGTGTTTGCAGAAATTCTTCCGCCGGAGTTTGGTTGTCGACAAAGTTCTCGTCCCAGAACCCCTGATAGACCGTCGTTTTCGTAATCGGTCTTGTCGATCTGAACAGAGAATATCGCAATGGCATGACCGGGTTTTCCATAACCACGTTCACAGTTCCATCTAGAACGAAGATGAAATTTTGCCCCGTGGGTTCGAGCGCCACTTCATAAGTCGCAAGGCTGTGGTTTATGTTTGGCGGAGTTTGTAAGCCGACTCTTTGCGGGCGCCAGCTTAATCCACGCGATTCACTCAAGACGGAGCCGCGCCAATAAAGATCGCGAATTCGTTTTTGATCCAAGTTCTGAATCTTAGCACGAAAAGCCGTTTCCAAATTGGTGGCGAGTTCGGCAACACGGCCCGGATTCATTTCGTCACTAAAGCCAACTTCGCCATAAGAAGAACTACTTCGCGACATCGCCCATGGTAAAACAAAACGTGGAAACGCAAAGAAAAGAATCAAAGCTAAAGGAGTTGAAATCAAAAATATTTTCGCCAGCGCTGAAGTTCTTTGCGGCAAATGCGCTGGTAAAAGTGAAAACCACAAGCCCGCAAAACACAAAGCCGACGGAAGAATCCAATAGATATCGAGACTAAAAAGAGCCTTCACGGAAACAAGTACAAAACCCAAAAGAACAAGAAACTTATGATCTCGTTCGTTTTCATAATCCATCACTCGCAGCGCAGAAAGTCCCAGCAAGAATGTATACGCAGGCTCTTGACCGATGAGTGTTCTAAACTGCACAAGCACCTGAATCAATAGAAGGATACTGAGTACACCGGTCCACCGCCGCGGCAACGGCTTCCACTTCTTGGCTTCTGCGGCCCACTTCCAAAGAACAATAATAAGACTGAAAACAGCGATCCACGCAGGCACTTCAATGGCAAGCATGAGCATCGCGCCCAAGAAAGCTAAGGCAAAATATATTTGTGCGAAGAACGACCTTTTCATACGACGTCCTCGGCATTTAAGCGGGCAAGAATTTCCAAACAGGACTTTCTATGCAGAGGACCGCGCGAAAAAGCGGTTTTGTTAGCACCAACTAGAAGAGCGTATTTATGACCTTGCTTTTCCGCCTCATCAATCCAAAGGCACAATTGCGAAACACGCATTTCAAAATCCGAAATTCCCGCGGTCATGTCCCACGAAAAATAGAGCGACGGCTTTTCGTTTTCTTCATAGTTCTTAACCAACAACTCCTGTCGGCGGGCGCTCGCTTTCCAATCAACGCGCGCCACAGGATCAGAACTTTGATAAGGGCGATGATCCCGGAAAAGACCTGACTTTAAATGTTCATCTCCCTGCACGGACTTTTGGGGAAATTTTAAATCCCCCACTCTTGCAGGATAGACAAGGAAGGGCGGCGTTTTCTTGTAAACCTTCCAAGCGCGCAACAATCCGAAAGGAAATGTACTTTGAATCACAACACGCGGAAGCGTGACTTCTCCCCGTTGCGTCGGAGCAAATGGAATTTCCACCTGAGCCGTCTCTTGAGAAGAAAGAGCGATACTATTGGAAACCGCCTGCGGCTTTGGCAGTGAGGCCGACAGATCCCAAGAGGATCCGTTAGCGGTATTCTTAAGCTCTGCTCGTAAGAAATTTTTTTCGCCGACAAAAAGTTCGTCCCCATGCAGAGCTTGCAGTTCTACACTGTCGACATTTCGATTTGTTATAAGTATTCCCGTGAAGGCTACTGAAACTAAAAAGAAGAAAAAGATATAAACGAGATTGTTAGAATATCCGACGGCCAGAAAAAACAAAACCAGACACATCAATCCGAAAGAAGTTCCGAAGCGTGTTGGCATAATGTATGTGCGGGTTCTGATTCTTCTAGGAAGGAACGGGAGTATTCTTTTGTAAGATCCCGGCCCATTCACGACCTCTCTTGATGCCATGATTTCCTCCCAAACGATGACCTAGAACTGGAACCAAAACTTGTTGTACATCTTCTGGCCGAACGTGATTGCGCCCCTCAAGAAATGCCCATGCCTTCGCGGCTTTTGCTAAAGACATTCCCGCTCTCGTTGAAAGCGGAGCTCCTTCGAACCCAGGACGGCGCGATTTCTCTAGAAGGTCTGCGATATACTGTGCAACTGCCGATGAAAGTATGATCTTGTCGACTTGACCAAGAGCTTCTGAAATTTCTTCTTCCGTGAAAAGTGCTGTCAGCTTTTGCAGCGAGTGCCGCGGATCTTCTCCTTGTAGAATTCTAACTTCTGTCGTCTTTGAGGCATGATGCAACTCGAGGCTCATCAGGAAACGATCTAGCTGGCTTTCCGGCAAAGGAAAGGTACCCGTTTGCTGATGCGGATTTTGTGTCGCAATAACATAGAACGGTTTTGGCAAAACATGTGTGACGCCATCGACTGAAACTTCTCCCTCTTCCATCGCTTGCAGTAAGGCACTTTGTGTGCGTGGACTTGCACGATTGAGTTCATCCGCCATCACGAGTTGTGAAAACAAAGGGCCTGGATGGAAAATAAAGCGATGCTCTTGCGGATGAAAGATTTGACCGCCAATAACATCCGCCGGAAGAAGATCAATCGTAAATTGGATTCTGCGTGTTTTTAATCCAGTGAGTTTTCCCAGAACTTGAACGAGAGTGGTTTTGCCAACGCCGGGAAGATCCTCAATCAAAAGATGTCCTCCAGCCAAGAGACAGGTCATCGCTAAACGGATTTCCACATCTTTATCAAGAACGACTTTGGAAGCTTCATGAATGAGGTCGTGAAATTTCTTGTTCATCTCACGCTATGATAACAAAAAACCCCGGTTATCACACCAGGGTTTCTTGTTTTCGTCTTTATATTGGAAAATTATAAAAGACTTTTTTCCACGGCCGCAAAAATGGGACCAGATACAAAGCCCATCAAAACGATGGCAACTGCCATAACTACAGCTGTCACAGTCGTTGCGTTCAAAGAATGGCCTGCAACTTCCGCGTTTCCATCTTTCATGTACATAACAACGATAGGTCTCAAGTAGTAGTAAACGCCGATCACGGAGCTGATCATACCCCATACAGCCAACCACAATAAACCTTCGCCGATAGCTGCATTAAAAAGGTAAAACTTACCGAAGAATCCAAGCGTTGGCGGGATGCCTGCCAAAGACAACAAGAACACAGTAAAGCACAATGCCAACATAGGTCTTTGTCTTGCGAAGCCTGCAAGATCTTCCACGTTCACGATATGATTTTCAGATTTTTCCATCATGCTCGTGATCGCGAAGGCACCCAAAGTCATCAAAGCGTAACTCAAAAGATAGAAGATCACGCCGGAAGCACCGAATGCGCCGTTATCACTCACACCCGCAGTGACAATTCCCACAAGGATGTAACCAGAGTGCGCGACTGAAGAGTACGCAATCATACGCTTCAAATTGTTTTGCAATAAAGCCGCCGTATTACCCACGATCATCGTGATAACTGCCAACCATTGCAAGATATCGAACAAGTGGTCCGAACCAACCAAAGACTTCGTCGCAATCACGCGCAAGAAAGCGGCGAAAGAAACTGTCTTTACCGCTGTCGCCATAAAGGCCGTGTGCGGAGTTGGAGCTCCTTGATAAACATCCGGAGTCCATGCGTGGAATGGAGCAATTGAAACCTTGAAGCAGAAGCCCAAGATCACAAAAGTGATACCGAACAAGAACAAACGGCTGCTTTGCACTAGCTCTGCCGCGCTATCCATGAACGCCAAGATGTTTGTTCCACCTGTTGAACCGAAAATGAAAGCGACACCGTACAAGAAAACCGCGGAGGCAAAAGAACCAAGAACGAAGTATTTCAAAGCCGCTTCTTTCGAAAGCTTTTCTTCGTGGCTCATTGCGATCATCAAGTAAAGCGCCAAAGACATCATCTCAAGACCGATGAAGACCATCAAAAGATCTACGGCCGCAACCAGGATCAACATCCCTACGGCAGAACTCATCGCCAAGAAAATCAACTCAGAGAATTGTTTTCCCGTCGTTGAAGGATTTTCGTACATCATCACCATGGCAGCACCAGCCGCCGCCAAAGCAATCACGCCCATCCACTGAGTCACGCCGTCAAAGATCAATCCGTTATTGAACGCCGTTTTACCAGCGCCACCGAAAACGATCAAAAGACCGACAGCCACCACGATCCCGATCATTGCCTGAGACAATGTTACGAGAGGGTGTTGCTCGCGGTTTCCACGAAGAACTTTTACCGTGATAGGAATCAAGCTCGCCAAAAACAAAGCGATCATCGGAGAAACTAGAAGGATGTCGCTAAGACCAATATTAATGTTATTCATTAGTTACCTCCCTGAGCTTGCTCAGCCGCAGGAGCACCAGGTTGTACAATCGTCAGGTTGTAGTTGGATCTGTTGTTCACCAAGTAGTCGATACTTGCTTTGGAGTAATTCAAGAAATGGTTCGGGAAAAGACCCATCCAGAACACCATGATCACCATTGGAACAAGCACAACGATCTCGCGCGCATTCAAATCATGAAGAGGATGATGCTCGTCTTTTACAAGCTCACCTTCCGGCCCGAAGAACACACGCTTAAACATCCACAACATGTACACCGCACCCAAAACAACACCTGTCACCGCGAAGTAAGCGAAAACCGGTTGTGCTTGGAAAGTTCCAAGAAGGATGAAGAATTCACCTACGAATCCGTTCGTCATTGGAACCGCGATGGAAGACAAGGTGATGATAAAGAAGAAGATCGTGAAGATCGGAAGAACGCCCGCCAATCCGCCGTATTTTGAAATTTCACGAGAATGCGTTCTTTCGTAGATCATACCGATCAAGATGAACAGAGCACCCGTAGAAATACCGTGGTTCAACATTTGGTAAAGTCCGCCGGCCATACCGAAAGCATTGAAAGCAAAAAGACCCAACAAAATGTAACCCATGTGCGATACGGAAGAGTACGCGACAAGTTTTTTTACATCCGGCTGAACCATCGCAACCAACGCACCGTAAATGATACCGACAACACCGATCAGCATGAACAACCAAGCCCAGTATTCAGAAGCCTCTGGGAAAAGAGGAATCACCCAGCGCATGAAACCGTAAGTACCCATCTTAAGCATGACACCGGCAAGAATTACAGAGCCAGGAGTCGGAGCTTCAACGTGGGCATCAGGCAACCAAGTATGAAGTGGGAACACCGGAACTTTTACAGAGAAAGCCAACGCAAACGCGAAGAACATCAAAGTCTGCAAACTGAAGAATGTGCCGCCGACGAATGGGATTTTCAATTTATAGAAATCCAAAAGGCTTGCGCTCATTTGACCAGTAGCTTCTTGAGTGAGGTACATCATGTAAATGATCGCTACCAACATCAAAACCGAACCGGCCATTGTGTAGATGAAGAACTTCACCGTTGCATAAAGTCTGCGAGCTCCACCCCAGATACCTACCATGAAATACATTGGTACAAGAGAAAGTTCCCAGAATACGTAGAAGAAGATCGCATCCATCGCAAGGAAAGTACCCAACATCGCCGTTTGCAAAATGAACAAGGCAACGTGGAAGCCTTTTACTCGCTCAGTGATCGAAGTCCAGCTCGCCAAGATAATGATCGGAGTTAAGAATGTAGTTAAAAGCACCAACCACAAGGAGATCCCGTCGATCCCCATGAAGTATTGGATGCCGAATCTTTCAATCCACATGAACTTCTCAACCATTTGCAAACCCGCAGAAGACGGATCGAAGTGTTTGAAGATCGAAAGACTGAAAAGGAACTCGACGACAGAAAGACCCAAAGCCAAATGACGAATCGTATTTGACTTAGGCCATACTGCAACGATCAGAGCGAACAAAAGAGGTAGGAAAACAATGCTACTCAGGATCATACATTACCTCATGATCACAAATGAAAGAGCCACAACGACACCGATCCCGATGTACATCGCGTACTGCTGCATATTACCAGTTTGGATAGAACGAACGAAGGAACCCATACCGCGCATAAGATCGCTCGCCCAGTACGTCATCTTGTCGATGAAGTTCACATCAACGTAGTACCACGTATTTTTACTGATGTTTACAAGCGGGTTGATAATCGCACCGAAGTAAAGCTCGTCCACGAAATACTTGTTATACACAAGGTTGTACACAGGCTTGATGCTCTCAGCGATTTTCTTCGGAGTTTCAGGAGCTTTCACATAGAAGTGATACGCTACGAACGCGGAAATCGCTGCCAAACCAACAGAGACACCCATCAAAGTCCACTCTGTTGTATGATCAATCGCTTGCCATCCTGGAATTGGAGAAATCTTAGGATGCAACCAGTGCTCCCAAACATTCGGCAAATGACCAAGGTGCTCGCCGATAACGTGAGGAATACCGATCCAACCACCAATCACAGAAAGAACCGCAAGAACAATCAACGGAATCGTCATCAAGGCTGGAGACTCATGCGGGTGAACATCGCTAGGAACGCGGCTCTTACCCCAGAAAGTCAATGCCATCAAACGAGTCATGTAGAACGCAGTCAAAGTCGCACCCAACGCCCCCATCGCCCACAATACTGGAGATCCAAATGGAGAGTTGAATGTGTAAGCCAAGATTTCATCCTTCGAGAAGAAACCGGCAAATGGCGGCATACCGATGATCGCCAACCAGCCTAACAAGAACGTGATGTGCGTGATCGGCATGTACTTTTTCAGTGCGCCCATCTTGCGAATATCCTGTTCTTCGTGCATCGCATGGATCACGGAACCAGAACCCAAGAACATCAAGGCTTTGAAGAATGCGTGAGTCATCAAGTGGAACATTGCTGCTCCGAATGCACCCACACCGCAAGCCAAGAACATATAACCAAGTTGAGAAACCGTAGAATAGGCAAGAACCTTTTTGATATCCCATTGGGTCATACCGATTGTCGCTGCAAGAACCGCTGTCGCCGCACCAATAATCGCAATAACCATCATTGTGTTCGGAGCCATGATAAAGAGCGGATTCAAACGCACGATCATGTAAACACCGGCAGTCACCATCGTCGCCGCGTGGATAAGAGCGGAAACTGGCGTTGGACCTGCCATCGCATCTGGAAGCCAAACGTACAATGGAATTTGCGCTGACTTACCCGTCGCACCGATGAACAAGAACAACGTTCCCAAAGTCACGGCACCCAACCAAGAAGCCTCTGCTGTCGTTGGCGCCAAAGCGTTCAACTCAGAGAAGTTCAAAGTTCCGAATGTCATGAAAAGAACGAACATGCCTAACAAGAAAGCCGCGTCACCGATACGGTTTGTGATGAAGGCCTTCATACCTGCGGCCGCTTTTTCAGAATCAGAGAACCAGAAACCGATCAAGAGGTAAGAACAAAGTCCCACGCCTTCCCAACCAACGAACATCACAAGCAAGCTGTCACCCAAAACAAGCAACAACATATTGAAGATGAACAGGTTCAGGTAAGCGAAGTATTTTGCCACACCTTTATCGTGATGCATGTATCCGATTGAGAACATGTGGATCAACGTACCCACACCTGTCACAACCAAGATCATGATCGCGCTGATTTGATCGACAAGGAATCCCGCATCGATCTTAAACTTACCAATCGCCATCCATTCGAAGAATTTCGCAGAGATTTGACGAGATTCCGCCGGCATTGCGATAAGGTCTGTCACCAACAAGATCGAGCAGACAAAAGAAATAGCTACTGCCACAGTTGCAATAACACCCGCTACGTTTGCAGAGTGTTTTTTATAGCGAGCTCCATTGATAAGAAAGCCAACCAAAGGGCAGAGGATAACAAGGGCAATTAATAGAGAGTGATTCACTGCTGATTCCCTTAACCTTTCAAGTGCTCAAAGAAGCGAATATTAACTTCGTTGAAACGTTTAAAGATCGAAACTGCCAGCGCCAGACCCACAGCCGCTTCCGCCGCTGCGATCGTCATTACGAAGAACACCATGATGTGTCCGTCTAGAAGTCCCATAAACTTGCTGAACGCAACGAATGTCAAATTCACAGAGTTCAACATCAACTCGATAGACATCAAAAGTACGATCACGTTACGACGAAGAAGAACACCCGCCATACCCGTTACGAACAAAAGAGCCGCCAAAACCAAGTAGTGAGTCAAACCGATATTATTGATGATATCAGTGTTCATGAGTTCCACCTTTACTGCGCGCCAATGCTACTGCTCCGACAGCGATCACCAAAAGAAGAACGCCCAAAGCTTCAAATCCGAAAATGTATTTTGTGAAAAGGATGTGTCCCAGAGCCTTCGTCGACTCCATTCCCGTTCCTGCTGTCACTACGTTGTCTGTTGTTTTTTCAACAAACTGACCTGCCAAAGACACAGCTTTGATAGCGCCGACAACAAGACCTGCAAGCAAACCGACACAGGCGATTTTCACAGCTCCTGTGAACTTACCTTTCGTAAACGCCTGTAAATCCTTCTTCAAGTCGAAGAGCATGATCACCATGACGAAAAGAACCATCACGGCGCCGGCATAAACGATCAGCTGAACACCCGCAATAAAGTAAGCATTCAATGTCACGAAAAGAGCGGAGATACCCACCATAGTCATCGCCAAACAAAGCGAAGAATAAATTGGGTTCGACATAAGGATCACACTCAGGCCGCTAACCAGAGTGACGATCGCCAGGAACCAAAAAAGAAATGCATCTGCTGTCACGTTATACTCCTAAAGATGCGATGTAGATCACGAACGCAGTGATGATAGTGTTTGCCAATGCCCAAGGGAGCAAAGTCTTCCAACCGAAATCCATCAATTGGTCATAACGGAAGCGCGGAAGCGTCCAACGAACCCAGATGAAAACCCAAAGGAAGAAAGCAAATTTAACGAAGAACGAAAGGAAGTGAACAAGAGCTGTTAATGCGCTTGCACCACCCGCCGTCGAAGTTACAGACGTCGCCCACTCTTGAACTTGCGCTACGGACACGTAAGGAATACCGAAGCCGCCGAAGAAGAATAAAGCCATCAAACCGGATGCGATCATCATATGACCGTATTCACCGATGAAGAACATGTTGAACTTGAATCCGCCGTACTCTGTGTGGAAGCCGGCAACAAGCTCAGACTCACCCTCTGCCAAGTCGAATGGAAGACGATTGGATTCCGCGAACGTTGTCGTAAAGAATAACAAAGCACCTAGGGGTTGGTAGAAGATGCCCCAGTTAGGAAGCCAGTTTGCTGTTACTGTGTAACCGAAGAAAGAGAAGTGCAAAGGACCTTGTTGAGCCAATGTCATGTCTTGGAGATTGAACGTACCATAAAGCATGATCACGCCCACGATCGAAAGACCCAAAGCCAATTCGTAAGAGATCGTTTGCGCCGATGCACGCAAAGCACCCATCAAAGAGTATTTGTTTCCGGAACCCCAACCCGCCATCAACAACGTGTAAGCAGCTAAAGAGGAAACACCCAAGATGAATACGATACCAACGCCGATATCATAACCTTGAACCAAGAACGTATAAGGACCCCAAGTTGAGCCGAACATTTCAAACGTGCCGATTTGAATTGGTGTCGACATTGGGATTGCAGAGAAAGCCACTGCACCTGGAATCAAAGCGAAGATCGGAGCTGCGTAGTACAACAATGGTTTCGCGGTATCAGGAACGAAGTTTTCCTTCGTCAAGAATTTCACCGCATCCGCAAGAAGCTGCATCAAACCAAGAGGACCAACACGGTTCGGACCCAAACGGTTTTGAATGAAAGCGGAACCACGGCGTTCAAGCCAAACCAAGATAGGTACTGCCTGAACCATCATCAAAAAGATGACAACGAGTTTTAAACCGTTGACGGTTATTTCAAAAATATCTTTACCCATTCCCATGAACTAGTCCCATTCCAATGCTTTTGATTTTACTTCCCAGAAGAGGCCGAAGATGAATACTGCGATGAAGACCATCATCGAGATAAATACAAAGGCACCCATGCCAGTGGAAATGAATTCGCGGAATGAAGTTGCCCACGGATACATGAAGATGATCTCGATATCGAAAAGGATAAAGAGAATCGCCGTGAGATAATACTTCACCGACACTTTCGTGTCTTTTTTATCAAGTGCTGGGATACCGCACTCGTAGGGTTCGTATTTTACCGGATGATATTTCGGTGTCCCGCCTGTTTTGGACGCGACCCATACTAAGAATGCTCCGAAAAGAGCGATGAAGATGACGATGAAAATGATTCCACCGAGTGGCACTGACCCCTCCAAAGTTGTCGTTATTATTTGGATTTCAATTAGTTATATATGTGTCGTCAGTGAAATCCAAGAAATATGAATGGAAACAAGGCGATAAGCGTGGCAAGATGAGCCCACCAAATGAAAGCCGAAATGACTCATACGAGGCTTGAAACCATCCTGGAAAGAGCCTTCGAAACAACCCGAGGAAAGATTCAAGTGACCGGAGCTGCGTCTCCGCTCGCGCTTGCTTACTTTTTGTCGCAGACATACTCTAAAAAAATCAACGGCTTGCCGCACTTAGTTGTGGTTGGGAGTGCGTCTGAAGCCGCTCGTTTGCAGCAGCTTATTGAGTTCTTTGACCCAACTCGTCAAAGCTATATTCTGCCGGCTTTCGATGTCTCTCCATATTCCGGGCTTTACCCGAACTCACGGATCATCGCCGACCGTCTTCGTTTTCTTTCAAAAGCTCAAAACGCGAAAGCTGGAGAAATCTTCATATCTTCATCTGACGCGTTGATGCAAAAGACCTTGCCGGTAAAAATTTTGAAGGATTTTTCAAAAACTCTGTCTAGCGGAGACGAGCTTCCTGAAGATATCGCCGAATATTTAAATTCGCTCGGATATGTTTCAGCGCCCATGGTCGAAGACAAAGGTCAGTATGCTTTGCGCGGAGGTATCGTCGATCTCTTCCCGCCAACCGAAGATCATCCAGTACGCCTGGATCTTTTTGGGGATCAAATCGAATCGATTCGTCATTTCAATGTTTCTGATCAGCGCAGCGAAGATGAAGTCAAACAGTTTACGCTCACGCCGGCACGAGAAGTTTTATTTCGCGACGAAACCCATGAACGACTTTTACAGCGTGTGCGCGCGACATTAGAAAATCGCGAAGTCGATAAAGCCGATGCGGAAGAGACGTTGCGTTCGTTGGTTTTAAAAAATGCCTTCCCGGGAATTGAGTTTCTTCTGCCCTATTTCTATGGCGAATTGTCACATCCTTCGGATCATTTCCCTGGCGCCGTAAATCTTTGGTTCTTGGACCCTGTTGAGATCTCACGCTGGGCCGATGAAACAACGGCAGAGCTTAAAGCGGATTACGCTTCAAGCTCAACTCATGTGATTCGTCCTGAATTAGATTTGCTTTACACCTCGTTTGAAAAACTTTCGTTTCCGGAAAACTCTCGGCAAATTTACTTTTCTTCTCTTGAATACTTTGAAGAAGAAGAGTCGCAAGATGCACGAGTGGAATACCGCGCTTCGCTGACTCAAGATTTTAGCAATCTAAGTCTGGCAAACCCCGTCGGTTCAGAGATGTGGCTGCAAGCGGCGACAAATAAACTTCATCGTTGGCGCGATGAAGGCTATCGCATTTTCATCGGGACGAAAAATCAATCTCACATTGAACGTCTGAAGCTGGTCTTTGACAAACTGGGGTTGAAAGTCGCTCGTGCGAACGAAGATGAGTACCGCTGGGATTCATGGTTGTTAGAACAAGACAGCGATTCTCAACTTGTGCATGTTATTCCTCGCTATCTTTCTGAAAGCCTTCGTCTTGATGAAGAGAAAATTGTTTTTCTTCGTGATGAAGATTTTTATGGGAAAAAACAACGCGCGCGTGAGTCATCGGGAGCCGAAGATTTTCAGAAACAAGCCAAGCGTCTTGCGTTCGGTGATTTAAAACCCGGCGATCTGGTTGCGCACGTTAAACACGGTGTGGGTCAGTACGAAGGCCTTAAGCTGATGAACATCGGCGGCGTTGAGTCCGAATACATTCAGATCGGCTACAAAGATAAGGATAAACTTTATTTACCTGTCTATCGCGTTGGTCAGTTGCAAAAATTTTCTGGAGCTGCCGCAACGACAATCTTAGATAAATTAGGCGGCACGGCCTGGGAAAAAACCAAAGCCAAAGTTAAGGCGCACGTGCGCGATATCGCTGCGGACTTGCTTGCCCTCTACGCCAAGCGCGCTGAAATGCATCGCCCGCCGTTTGCTTTCAACGAAAATGAAATTCAGCTTTTCGAAAACAGTTTTCCTTACGAGGAAACCGCTGATCAAATGCGTGCGATCAACGACATTCTTAAAGATCTTAAGTCGACAAAACCGATGGACCGTTTGGTTTGCGGTGACGTTGGCTTCGGCAAAACGGAAGTCGCGATGCGCGCGGCTTTCTTTGCAGTGCAAGCAAAGAAACAAGTGGCGTTGCTTGCGCCAACGACCGTCCTTACCTTCCAGCACTTCGAAACTTTAAAGAAGCGTTTTGACGGCTGGCCGGTGGACATTCGCGTTTTAAATCGTTTTGTTCCTCCGGCAGAAACGAAAAAGACTTTGCAAGATCTTAAGGACGGCAAAGTCGATATCGTCGTTGGCACTCATAAGCTTTTAGGCTCGACAATCGGCTTTAAAGATCTGGGTCTTTTGATCGTCGACGAAGAACAAAAGTTCGGCGTCACTCATAAAGAAAAAATCAAAAAGATGAAAACGAGCGTCGACACTTTGACTTTGTCGGCAACGCCGATCCCACGCACGCTGAATATGGGCCTTGTGGGAATCCGCGATCTGAGCTTGATTAACACGGCTCCCGTAGACCGTCTTCCCACGCGTACTTTTGTAACGAAGTTTGATGAAGAGACAATACGTAAAGCCATTACTGCGGAAATCTCCCGCGGCGGACAAGTTTACTTTATCCATAACCGCATTGAATCTATTTACGGCTTGGCTGATGAAATTCGCAACATCGTTCCTGAGGCGCGCATCCGCGTGGGTCACGGACAGATGGAAGAGCATGAACTGGAAAAAACAATGCTCGCGTTTTTCCATCACGAAATCGATGTTCTTATTTGTACGGCGATTGTTGAATCCGGTATGGACGTTCCTCGTGCGAATACCATGTTTATCGACTCCGCACACATGTTCGGCCTGTCGCAGCTTTATCAGCTTCGCGGACGTGTCGGTCGCAGTAAGACACGTGCTTATTGTTATCTAATGATGCCAAGAAATCGTAAGCTCGATAAAGAACAGCAAGAGCGACTTAAAATTATTCAAGAGAACACAGCTCTTGGCAGCGGTATTAAAATCGCTCAATACGATCTTGAACTTCGCGGTGCCGGAAATATTCTTGGCGAAGAACAATCGGGTCACATCAATTCTGTCGGCTACGAAATGTACATGGATCTTTTGAATGAGGCTTTGGCTGAAGCAAAAGGCGAAAAAGTCGAAGACATGGAGCTGGATCCAGAGATCAATCTCAGAATCCCTGCGATGATTCCGGATAACTACATTTCTGATATTCGTATTCGTCTGAGTTATTATAAAGCTTTGGCAGAAATCACCTCAAACGACGATCTTGATCGCATCGAAGAAGAATTGCGCGATCAATTCGGTCCCATTCCTGAGCCGACCGTGAACTTGATGGGTCTTATGCTCATTCGTAGACAATGTAAAGAGCTTGGCGTGCGTGACATCAGTGCGGGCGTTAAATCTGTTTCATTGATCTTCACTGAAAAAACAAAACTCAAACCGGAAACGGTTATTCAATTGGCGGTCCGCGAGAGCAAAAAATACTCGATCACGCCAGACAACCGCCTCAATATCAAACTCCCAACAATCTCTTGGTCCGCTGTCCACGAAGAGCTAGAATCCCTCCTCCGTCTGATCTAAGAATGCTCTGAAAAGGTGCCTGCTTGTTTTTTCTGGCAATGCCGCATTAAAAACTTTAAAAATCTAGAATTCTAAACGCAAACCCGCGCCATATAGGAAATCCGTTTCGGTATTCGGATCGTCGTCCGCCGAAGTTTTCGCGTACTGAGTGGCGTAGATATCTACGAAGGTGTTTTCAAGTCCCCAATTGAAAGTTGTCTCTTTGGCTGTTTGATAATCCAACCAATCGAGCTGTAGTAAGGCACCGATTGTGTAGTTATAACCCATCTGTGTCGTCGCAGAAAATGAGTCCGTCGGGCTTTCTTCAGAAATACCCATCTGCCAAATATTCAGTCCGACATAAGGAGCGATGTAAGGTTCATTCATCAAGTTGTCGAGTGTGAACTTCAGACCGACGCCATACTTTGTAATATCCAAAGTTCTTTCAGAGCCACTCTTGTCGGCAGATAGGCTGCCTTTTCCGAAATCAATTCCGAAAGCCAGAGAACCCAAGACAAAGTTGTACTTATAATCAACACTCAGGTGCAAAAGCGGAATTGTCTCGGAGCCAAACATCGCATCGTAAGTCAGACCATCCAATGTCGAAACATAGTTTTTTAGTTCGAGCATTTCATAATCGATCCCGAAATAAATTCCATGCGTCTCGCGGCGCTCTTTATACGGAGCCAAGTTGTCTTGATAGAATTCCACCTCGACTAGCGGCGCTTCGCGGTCGTCAATTTCTCTTTCGACCAATTGAGGCTCAGGCTGTTGTTGCACATCGGAAGAAGGAGCTGGAATAACCGGTGCTTCTTCGACAACTTCCGGTTGCGGCGTCATCTCGGGCTCTGGTGCCGGTATAACGAATTCATCTTCTTGAACCGTGGTTTCGCTTTCAACAGGTGGCGGTGGGGTTTCTTCGGTAATGACGGCTTCATCACTGGGAGTTTCCGAGATGGCTGCATCGAATTCTTCTTCAAGACCTGTCTCATCCTGAGCCCATGACACGGAAGTAAGGCATATCAGCAACAATATACAAACTAGTGATCTCAGACCTTGGTGCAATTTCATGCTGTCTCTCAAATCTCGTCTACCTTCAAAAGCTGCGAGTGATACTCTTAAGTTATATGCATAAGTATATCAGGGAAATTCTTCAGATTTTGAGTCTTACTCTACTGAGCACTTTATTTCCCCACCTTGTGCTAGCTAAGCCGACGCCTTTAACTACTCTTATCGATAAAAAAATCGCGCAGATGACTGTGGACGAAAAAGTCGGGCAGCTTTTTATCGTCGGATTCCCGCAAAAAACGATCACCCCGGATTTAGAGAAATTCATCGGACAATACAAGCCTGGAGCGTACTTGCTGTTTAAACGCAACATCGTCTCTGGAGAACAGATTCGCGATCTCAACACCGCTCTTTATAAAACCAGCTTTAAGTACTCGAAGCTTCCACCACTTATCGCCATCGACCAAGAAGGCGGCTCGGTCTCTCGCCTTCCGATTACGCCGGCGCCACCAAATGCGCTCGCACTAGGACAGACACAGTCTCCGCTTTTGGCTGAGGAGATGGGATACCAAACTGGACTTTTTCTTCGTGAGGTCGGATTCAATATGAATCTCGCACCCGTGCTGGATGTAACGGATCCTCTTTCAAGCAGCTTTATCGGCGTGCGCTCGTTTGGCTCGGACCCGCAGCTTGTCGGTGAGCTCGGAGTTGCCTACTCGAAAGGATTACTCAAAGCGCGTGTGATTCCTACAGCAAAGCATTTCCCTGGTACGGGAAATCTTAAAGCTGACCCGCACACGTCGGTTGTGCAGAACACCTCTTCGCTTGAGTTTTTGAAAAACAATGATCTTCGACCTTACGAATCTTACGCCAAGCTGGGTGATCGTGTCGCACTCATGTTGTCACATTTGATTTATCCTGCACTGGATGAATCGCGCGAGCCCGCCAGTTTTTCCAAAAAGATTTCCACATCTCTTTTGCGCGAGGAGCTGCAGTACAAGGGTCTTGTCGTGACTGACGACTTGCAGATGCAAGGCTCAAAACAACTTCTTCGCCCGGAAGCGGCCGCCTTAAAAGCACTTCAAGCAGGTGCAGATATTGTGATGCTCACGTGGTCTTTTGCCGATCAAGGACGCGCGTTTGAGTACGTGAAAAATGCCGTTCACAAGAATGAACTCAAGAAAGAAGATCTCGACAATAAACTGCGCCGAATCCTGACGGTGAAGGCATTCGCCAATCTTTATAGAAGAAATCCTTCACAGTCTCCCCTGCTGCAAGGACCGTCATTAACCTCGAAAGACTATTCCGAGTTAGAGTCGAACATCTTTGCACTCAATCTAAAATCGAGCCTGATCCCGCGCACGCTTCCCACGAAGGGCGGCAAACAAAGAAAACCTGCTTCGACGCCAAAAATCTGCGTCGTAGCTCCGTCCGCATCCTTCATAAAGTCTTTTAAAAGTTCCGCCCACAGAAGTGTCGACAGTCTTATGCTCGCGGGAGATTTTAAGAAAGAAACCGTCGCAGAGTGGATGAAAGCCAAGAAGTGTTCGTTCACACTCGCAGCCGTCACGGGGCCGCGCACGTCGGCACTTGTGAGGTCGATGCCGATGGAAACTAAAAAGAGACTTGTCGTAGTGAATTTAGGATCTCCGCGCCTTGTGAGAAGTGAAAAAGGTTATCTGCGAGTTCTACAGCTTTATTTCAATCATGCGGATTCAGGAAAAAAAATCGCGCAGCACCTGGATGAGATACTGCGCGATTTAGAAATTCAAATAGCTAGAAACTAAGACTACTTCTTAGCGTGGCCTTCAGCCACTTCAACTTTCGCTCTTGCACGAGCCCATTCACGTTGGAAGTCATTCCAGTCTTCGTCAGTGATAAGTTCGTTCATGATGCGTTTTTCAGATTGCGCCAAATATTCTTTTGTCGCTTGAAGATCAATCTCTTCTGGAAGATCCGCGATGTTCGCAAGAACGTTCACGCCTTCAGGGCTGACTTGGCAATAACCCCAGCTAATAACAGCTTGGTCTTGCTTTTCTTTACCCTTCAATTTCCATCTCATAACACCTGTTTCAAGTGTCGTGATCAATGGCGCGTGACCAGGAAGAATGTTGAGTTCTCCTTTGAAGCCAGGAACAGTCACTTCTTCAACCTCTTGGTTGATAAGAAGACGTCTCTCTGGAGTCACGATCGTAAGTTTAAACATATCTCAACCTTTCAACGGCAGACTATGCAGCCTGCCCTTTGATCAGAAGAGCAGGATTAACCCTGCAACTTCTTCGCTTTCTCGATAACGTCTTCGATAGTTCCAACAAGGTAGAACGCTTGCTCAGGAAGAGCATCGTGTTTACCGTCAAGGATCTCGCGGAAACCTTTAACAGTGTCTTTGATATCAACGTATTTACCTTGCAAGCCAGTGAACTGCTCCGCAACGAAGAATGGTTGAGACAAGAAACGTTGGATTTTACGAGAACGAGATACAACAAGTTTATCCGCTTCAGACAACTCGTCCATACCCAAGATCGCGATGATATCTTGAAGTTCACGGTAACGTTGCAACAATGCTTGAACGTCACGAGCACACTTATAGTGTTCTTCACCGATAACGTTCGGATCCAAAAGACGTGAAGTAGACGTCAATGGGTGAACCGCAGGGAAGATCGCCATTGCCGCGATATCACGGTCAAGGTTCGTCGTCGCATCCAAGTGAGTAAATGTCGTAGCTGGAGCTGGATCCGTGTAGTCATCCGCAGGAACGTAAACCGCTTGTACGGAAGTGATAGAACCTTTTTTAGTCGATGTAATACGCTCTTGAAGAGCACCCATCTCAGTTGCCAATGTTGGTTGGTAACCTACCGCAGAAGGGATACGACCCAACAATGCAGAAACTTCGGCACCCGCTTGAGTAAAGCGGAAGATGTTATCAACGAAGAAAAGAACGTCTTGATTTTCAACGTCACGGAAGTATTCCGCAACTGTCAAACCAGTCAATGCAACACGCGCACGTGCTCCAGGAGGTTCATTCATCTGACCGAATACAAGCGCTGTCTTAGAGATAACGCCTGACTCTTTCATTTCACGCCACAAGTCGTTTCCTTCACGAGTACGTTCACCAACGCCCGCGAATACAGAGAAACCACCGTGCTCAGTCGCGATGTTACGGATAAGTTCTTGGATAAGAACTGTTTTACCAACACCCGCACCACCGAACAAACCGATCTTACCGCCCTTTGCGTAAGGTGCTAGCAAGTCAACGACCTTAATACCAGTCATCAACATCGCAGCTGCAGTTGCTTGATCTTCAAATTTAGGAGCAGATCTGTGGATGCCCCAGTTTTCTTTTGCGTTTACTGGACCCATTTCGTCGATAGGTTCACCAACTACGTTGATGATACGACCCAAAGCTTCACGGCCTACTGGAGCTGTGATTTGAGTTCCCAAAGACTTCACCTTTTCACCACGAACAAGACCTTCAGTTTGGTCCATCGCGATAGTTCTAACAACACCGTCACCCAAGTGCTGAGCAACTTCTAGAACAAGGTTCATTTCAGCGTCAGAGATAAATTTATTTGTTACACGAAGAGCAGAGTTGATAGCAGGCAATTCACCGCCTTCGAACTCTACGTCCACTACGGGACCCAATACCTGTTTTACTTTACCGAATGCCATTATTCAGCTCCCTATTTAAGCGCTTCCGCGCCAGATACGATTTCAGTCAATTCTGTAGTAATCTTTTCTTGTCTCAATTTGTTGTATGTCAGAGTGAGTTTGTTGATCATCTCTTTCGCGTTGTTTGTCGCGTTTTCCATCGCGCTCATACGAGCACCATGTTCGCCGGCAACGGATTCAGACATACATCTGTAAACTTGAAGGTCGAAGTGCTTCTCAAGCAATTCTTTGATGATTTGCTCAGGAGCTGGTTCGAAAATCATGTCTACGGCAAAGTCGTTGGACTTCTCTGTTTCAGTTTTGAAAGTCGTCAAGCCAAGATCAATTGGCAAGATTGTTTCAGCAACTACAACCTGAGAGATCGCAGACTTAAACTCGTTATGAACGATACGAACTTCATCGTATTGACCTTCGAGGTAGTCGTTCATTACGCGGTTTGCGACTTTGGATGCCAACTCGTAAGAAATATCCTTATCAAGTTTCGTGATATAATCCACGGACTTGATTCCTCTTCTTGAGAAGTAGTCATGACCACGACGGCCGATGAAAAGGAAATCGATCTTTTCAAGTTTGCTTTTATTCTCGTTATAATAAGCTTCGGTAAATTTGTTGATATTGCTGTTGAAAGCGCCGCAAAGACCGCGATCAGAAGTGATAACAACAAGCAAAACATTCTTCACTTGTTCTTTCTTCTCCATCAACGGATGCGACACTTTGTTTGTCACAGCGATATCCGCAATCACCTTACGCAAAGTCAGAGCATAAGGACGCATATTAACGATGTTATTCTGCGCCTTTCTCAACTTTGCAGCAGACACGAGCTTCATCGCTTTCGTGATCTGCTGGGTGTTTTTTGTGGACTCGATCCGAGCCCGGATATCCTTCAAGCTTGCCATTTAAGCACCAAATTATTGTTTAGAAGGTTGGAAGATAGCTTTGAACTCTTCAAGAGCTGCCAACAACGCTTTTTTAGTGTCGTCGCCGATCGCTTTCTTCTCAGAAATAGTCTTAAGAATGTCAGAGTGCTTGTTCTTCAAGAACTCGATCATTTCTTTTTCGTATCTCTTAACGTCAGTCTCTGGGTAAGCATCAACGAATGCATTAGATGCAGCAAAGATCATAACGATTTGCTCTTCAACTTTTACTGGTTGGTACTGAGCTTGTTTCAAAACTTCAACAAGACGGCGACCACGAGAAAGCTGTTGTTGAGTTGCTTTATCTAGATCAGATGCGAATGCAGCAAACGCCTCCATCGCACGGAACTGAGCAAGCTCAAGTTTCATAGAACCCGCAACTTGTTTCATCGCTTTAATTTGAGCGGCACCACCCACGCGAGATACAGATTTACCTACAGAGATAGCCGGACGGATACCTTTGTAGAACAAATCAGACTCAAGGAAGATCTGACCGTCAGTGATAGAGATAACATTAGTTGGGATGTATGCAGAGATATCGCCCGCTTGAGTCTCGATGATTGGCAATGCAGTCAATGAACCGCCGCCTTTATCGGCAGACAATTTAGAAGCACGCTCCAACAAACGGCTGTGGCAATAGAATACGTCGCCTGGGTATGCTTCACGTCCTGGGGGACGGCGCAACAACAATGACAACTGACGGTAAGCTTGAGCTTGTTTCGTCAAGTCATCGTAAACGATCAATGCATGTCTGCCAGTATCACGGAAGTATTCCGCCATTGCCGTACCAGAGTAAGCAGCAAGATATTGAAGTGGAGCTGGATCAGACGCATTCGCCGCGATGATAGTTGTGTACTCAAGAGCACCTGCTGCACGAAGCTTTTCAACAACAAGAGCAACTGTAGATTGCTTTTGACCGATAGCTACGTAGAAGCAGTGAACGCCTTGACCTTTTTGATTGATGATCGTGTCAACGGCGATAGTTGTTTTACCAGTTTGACGGTCACCGATGATCAACTCACGTTGACCACGTCCGATTGGTACAAGAGCGTCGATAGCTTTGATACCTGTTTGAAGAGGTTCTTCAACTGGGTGACGGTAAACGATACCAGGAGCTTTCAATTCAACAACGCGAGAGTGAGGCGTATTAAGAGCACCACGGCCATCAATTGGATTGCCAAGAGCGTCTACTACGCGACCAAGAAGAGCTTCACCAACTGGTACGGAAACGATTTTTTTAGTTCTTTTAACAGTATCGCCTTCTTTAATCTGACGATCTTCACCGAACAAAACGGCACCAACGTGACCTTCTTCAAGGTTCAAAACCATTCCGAATACTTCACCTGGGAACTCAACGAGCTCACCCGCCATTGCATTTTCAAGACCGTAAATACGGGCAACACCGTCCCCTACGGAAAGAACGCTACCTGTTTCGCTTACTTCAATCTTTTTGTTGTATTGATTGATTTGTTCTTTGAGAACACGACTGATTTCGTCAGCACGAATTTGTGTTTCCATTGTTAGTTGGCTCTCCTGTTTAATTCTTCATTCAATTTTTTAAGATGTGTGTCGATGCTATCGTCGAACGTCCATCCACCCACTTGAGCAACAACGCCGCCCAAAAGCTTAGGATCTTGTTCGTAAGTCAATACGATCTTCTTGTTCAAAACCTTATTGATCTTTTGTTCGATCTCTTTTTGCGCATCAGCTGATAGAGGCTGAGCAGAGCGAACGACTCCGCGGGTAACGCCTTCTTCGATGTCCAACATTTGTTGAAAAGCTTCAACAACTTGATCAAGGATATCGAGACGATTTTTCTCACCCAATAGGACAAGAGTATTTAGAACCTCTTGAGAAACTCCTTTATTAAGAGCCGCTTTTACAGCCGCTACTTTTTGATCAGAAGAAACCATTGGATTTGCAAAATATGTTTTTACAGAAGCGTCTGCTTTGAAAGCTTGTGCAAGAGCTTGAAGCTCTGCAAACGCCTGCTTGAATGTGCCTTGTTGTTTTGTAACAGCCAAGAGGGCCTTGGCATATCTTCTAGCAACTTCACTGACTCTCATGGGTTACACTCCAACGTTGTTGATGAAATCTTTTTGAAGTTTTTGTTGATCAGAAGATCCAAGATCTTTCGTCAACACATTGCGAGCGGCTTCCAAAGAATCCTTCAAAAGTTGCGCGCGCAATTCGTTTTGTGCACGTTGAACTTCAAGCTTTGCAGTCAGCTCTGCATCTTGACGAATACGTTTCGTAACGTCTTCAGCTTCAGTCATGATTTGTTTCTTCATGTCTTCCGCGTGCAGCTGAGCTTTACGAAGAGACTCTTCGCGAGTCGCATCCAAAGTTGCAAGCTTGTGCTTGATATCTACGAATTCTTTTTCTGCTTGCTCACGCGCGAAGGCAGACTTTTCTGCAGCCTCAAGGTAAGCCGCTTTTCTTCCTGCGAAGAAAGAAACGATTCCGTCTTTTGTGAAATAAATAAGACCTGCAACCAAAATCGCAACGTTGATTGCTTGGTACATAACAGCTTTAGGAATGTGCCCGTCGCCGTGACCGCCACCAGCAGCCATCGCAAGAGCAGGAGCCAAGATAATGAAAAGATTCAAAAGCAACTTCATGTCTTCTCTCTTTTTATTTTAACAACTTAGTAGTGATCGCCATTGCAACTGCATTTGTTTGAGACTTCAAGTCAGCCGCAGCTGATTGAATGGCAGTTGTGATTTTGTTGCGGTTGTCTTGAACCATTTTTTCAGATTCAGCACGCGCTTTTGCTACAAGAGTTTCATACTCTTTATTAGCTTGAGATTTCGCAGCATCTACGATGCCTTTAATTTGAGAATTCAACTCACGCGTTTTTGTTTCGTATTCGCTTTGCAACTCTACGGATTTGTTTTGAAATTCAAGGGCTAGATCTTCGCCCCCTTTAGTTCTTCTTTGTCGTTCTTCAAGAGCATGCGCATAGGGCGCGAATACAACTTTGCTTAGAAAGATCAAAGCAATAGCAAAAAGAACAAACTGAAAGGCTGCCGTGGTATTGATACCTAATTGTCCAAAAATGTCCATTTGGTTGAAATCCCTACTGATTTTTTGAGCCTAGGGAGTAGCATCCGGACTCGGAACTGGTCAAGGTCAATTTACTTATTGATAATGTTGCTGCCTAAGACTTAGGCATGTAGGACGCCCCTTCGAATACAACCCCTTCATCGATACGCAAACTCGGGGATGTCACTGTGCCTTTAAACACAGCCGGCGGGTGCATGATAACTCTGCGGCGGGCAAAGAGATTTCCCTCTACCCGGCCACTTATAACGATTGTATCGGCCTCAATTTGAGCTGAAACGGTGGCACCTTCGTTAATAACGATAGTGTCCTTAGTAAAGATTTCCCCCTTAAAATCCCCGCCGATTTGCACGGTGCCTTCGAAGCTGAGCTTTCCTTCGAAATGCGTCCCCTGGTCAAGGATTGCTGTCACATGACCAGAAAGGAGATCTTCTTGAAGTGAGGGAGGAAAAGTTACTGCCATCCTTCTTTGAGCCTATCTACTAAATTAGTAAGTTCGTCGTCTGAGTAAAAATGAATACTGATTTTACCCTTTGAATTGGAATAATCAATGTTCACTTTTGTTCCGAGCATTTTTTGAAGCTCGTCACTCAAACCGGAAATAAGACGTTGCGTAACGTTTGAATCAAAACTTGGCGACTCATCCGCTTCATCCGCGTTACCCTTTACAACAGCTTGCACCATTTTTTCGAGCTTACGAACCGCAATTTTCTCGTTCACGACTTTCTTCGCGAATTCGATTTGTTTTTTTGGCTCTGGCAAAGAAAGAAGAACTTTCGCATGACCCACTGACAAATCATTAGCTGTGATCATGGATTTTACTTCTTCAGGCAAAGACAAAAGACGAACCGCATTAGCTACGGTCGCACGATCTTTACCCACCTTCTCTGCAACTTGTTGCTGAGACAGTTTGAATTCAGAAATAAGGCGCGCATAACCTTCCGCCTCTTCGATTGGATTCAAATCTTCACGTTGAATATTCTCAACAATCGCAAGTTCCAACGCTTGTTTGTCATCGTAATTCTTAAGGATAACTGGAACTTCATGCAGACCTGCAAGTTGCGCAGCTCTCCAGCGACGTTCACCGGCTACGATTTCCAATTTTCCAGAACTCGTACGACGAGCCACGATCGGCTGAAGAATTCCGTTCTCTTTAATAGACTGAGAAAGCTCTTGTAGCGGCTCTTTCTCAAAAGATGTACGAGGCTGATATTTACCTGGAGAAAGTTTATCAATCCCTACTTTCCAAATCTTGCTCTCTGGGTCTACGGGAGGGGCGACGGGAGCAGGAGTTGGCGCAGCTACTGTCGTATTATTAACAGGAGTTGGAGCCGGAGCTGAAGTCGTGGAAGCTTTTGGCGTTGGAATTTCCGCAGGAGCCGGGCCACCTAAAAGAGAACCCAATCCGCGGCCAAGGCCTTTCTTTTTGTTTGATGATTCAACAGCAAAATCAGACATTTACTTCCCCTTCATAAGCATTTTGTTCAGTCTGTGGAGTCGCAGCTGTCGTCGTTTTTGCGTCTGAACGAGCAATCACTTCTTTAGCTAGCTCCAAGTATCTTTGTGCGCCGATGGATTTGCTGTCGTATTCGAGGATGGATTGACCATGGCTTGGTGCCTCACTGAGGCGAACATTTCTTGGAATGATGGCGTTGAAAACTTTCTCGCCAAAATGATTTTTAATCTCAGTCACAACTTGGTGGCTGAGGTTGTTACGAACATCAAACATTGTAAGGACGATGCCTTCGATGTGCAGTTGCGGATTCAAATTCTTTTTGATCAAACCCGCCGTATTCAAAAGCTGGCTCAAACCTTCAAGCGCATAGTATTCACACTGAAGAGGAACCAAGAAACTGTCTGCCGCATTCAATGCATTCAAAGTCAAAAGACCCAAAGACGGAGGACAATCAATAAAGACAAAATCAAATTGATCAGCCACTGTCGCGATTGCTTGCTTTAGGCGATATTCACGCTGCGGCATATCAACAAGCTCGATCTCTGCACCCACAAGGTCAGGATTTGCTGTTGAAATTTTTAGATTAGGATTTGCTGTGTTTTGAATAGCCTCGCTGAGAGTTTTCTCACCGATAAGGACGTGGTAGCTATTCGCGTCTTGGCTGTCGTATCTTTTGATACCCAAACCGCTCGAAGCATTGCCCTGAGGATCCATATCGATCAAGAGTACTCGTTTTCCAAGAGTAGCCAGCGCAGAGGAGAGGTTTACAGACGTCGTTGTCTTACCAACACCACCTTTTTGGTTAGCTATGCAGATTGTTTTTGCCATTTTTCCTCCTTGAGAATCAAAAATCTGACTTTTTCGAAAAACATGCAAGCGTAAAGACCAGTTTATCGCGCCACACCTTATGTTTTTCCATCAAAATGCCGATGTTCCACGTGGAACAATTGTCTGTATGAGATTAATCAGCATAATCACCATCTGTTTTTTCCTAGTCGCGTGTAATAAGCCCGATCCAAATCCGGAGCTGAAGGATCCTATTTACGGTGATCTTACTTCTTCTCTTGCATCGATATCCCAGCAGCTCGAAGCACAGAAAAAGACTCTCGAAGAGCACGAGCAGGCATTGAAAGACGTCGTTCCGCAAACAGGGCAAATTAAATACGCGCAAAAGCGTGTGAATGAAACAAAGGCGCTTATTACTCGCCTCGATCAGGAAAAACAGTATCTAGAACTCAAAATCGAAGCCCGCAAGAAACAATCGAAGAAATCCTACCTCCAGGCATTCAAAAAGAATGAACCTTGGCCTGATCCTAAGGAGTGGGACTCCTATCAGGTGGAAAAAAAGCTCCGAGCCGCAAAGAAAGACTGGAGCGTGCAAGAACGCATGAAAGAACTGGGTTTTGGAAACGAAAAAGCCCCCGCACCGACGGCCGAGGGCTCTTCTCATTGATGTTCCACGTGGAACATTTCGAATTATGCGATTTTATCTGTTTTAACGACTGAAAACTTCACAGCGCCAACCGGAAGTTTGTATTCTCCCACAAGTGAAGGGCTCCAAATAGAACAAAGCTGTGTCGGAATTTCCCCCACTTCAATACCCCACTCTTCACTCTTAAGATGATAGAAAACGCCGCCCTTAGGAACGGTCTTTCTTGTAAGAAGAATGGCTTTAGAAATAGAAGCAAAACCGCGAGCCATGGCAAACGGCATAGAACCATCCGGAAATGCATCGACGGGTTTGTTTTCGACAGTCACGTTCGTAAGTTTCAACGAAGACGCCAGATGTTTCAGGAATTCGCACTTGCGCTGATCGGTATCTACCAACACTACTTGCACCTGCGGATATAAAATCGCAAATACCATCCCTGGAAAGCCATTACCGCTTCCGAGGTCATAGATTTTGTCCATCTTAGGATTTGCAGTATAAATAATTCGAGATGCGAGAATAGAGTCAGCAAAGTGAATGGCATCAGCGACAAAGAGGGTCTTTGGAGAGATTAAATTCAACGTACGATTAAACTTAATCAGCTCCTCATGATAGGTCTTAAGTCGAGATCTGACCTCAGGACTTAGATCCGGAAACCACTCATCTGTGCGCCAGTATATGATCGGCGCTTCCTGTTCCTTGTTGTCCTTCAAGCTGCATCTCCTTGATTTTTTTATGACCCTTTAGATGAATCATTATAGCCTGAATCGCAGATGGATTGACACCACTGATGCGCTGAGCTTGGCCTAAGGTACGTGGCTTAACGCGTTGCAGCTTATCTTTCTCCTCGTTAGAAAGACCACGAATGTCAGCATACACAAGGCCTTCTGGAAGAAGCATTTCTTCGAGTCTTTTGGACTGATTGATAAGTTCCATCTGCCTTTTCACATAACCAGAATATTTGACTTCAATTTCAACCGGCTCGTTGACGTTCGGATCAGCGTCCACGCTGAAATTGAACATCTCTAGATGCGAACTCGAAATCTCAGGACGACGCAGTAACTCTTCAAATGTTAAGGACTTTGTTAGTTCTGGAGTCGGAATTGTCTTTAACAATTCTTGCACATCTTTGGTTGGATAAATCTTTTCCGTGCGCAATTTTTCAAGCAAAGACTTACGTTTCCCTTGAAGGCTCTCAAGAACATTCATCGAGGCTTCAGAAACAATACCAATTTTCGCAGCGATAGCACCTAACCTGTCGATAGTATTATCTTCTCGAAGAACAAGACGGTGTTCTGCGCGTGACGTGAACATGCGATAAGGTTCTTTCGTTCCTTTTGTCACAAGGTCATCAATCAAGACGCCGATGTAAGCTTCGTCACGGCCAAGAATAAATTCATCACGGCCCAAGATGCTGTGAGCGGCATTAATTCCCGCTACCAAACCTTGAGCAGCAGCCTCTTCGTAACCGGAAGTTCCATTGATTTGTCCCGCAAGGAACAACTGACGAATCGTACGAGTTTCAAGACGATGCCAGATTTGTGTTGGTTCTATATAGTCGTACTCAACGGCATACCCGTAACGAGCGACTTTAACACTCTCTAAGCCAGGAATGGTTTTCAAAAATTCATCCTGAACTTCTTCAGGCAGACTTGTTGAAATGCCTTGAAGATAAATGAGGTCCGTTGAAAGACCTTCCGGCTCTAAGAAAGTTTGGTGACTTGTTTTTTCCGCAAAACGAGTGATTTTATCTTCGATAGATGGGCAATAGCGTGGGCCAACACCTTCGATAATCCCGCAGAACATCGGAGATTTATCCAAGTTATTACGAATAATTTCGTGCGTTTGTTCACTCGTGCGAGTCAAATAACAGAGAACTTGAGGAAGTTTTAATTTATCAGAAGAGCGATAGCTGAACGGATAAATCTTTTCGTCGCCACCTTGAGGAACTGTTTTTGACCAATCGATACTATCGCGCAAAAGACGCGCCGGAGTTCCGGTTTTTAAACGCTTCACTTCAAAACCAAATTGCGCCAATTGATCAGACAAACCAATAGAAGGCTTATCACCGACACGGCCGCCAGCTTCCTGACGAAGACCGATATGCATGACACCATTCATAAAAGTACCGGTTGTGATGATCGTGGCTTTCGCAAAAATCTCGGAACCATCTTGAAGAACAACACCCACGCAAAGATCTTTTTCCAAGATCAGACGTTTTACTTCACCTTCTAGAAGATCTAAGTTCGCTTGATTTTTTAAAGCTTCCGTTTGGAATTGAGAGTAAAGATGCTTGTCATTCTGAACGCGAGTTCCGCGAACCGCGGGACCTTTCGAAGAGTTAAGGCGTTTGTACTGAATGCAAGTTTCATCGGCGGCAACACCCATTTGTCCACCAAGGACATCAATTTCACGAACCATGTGACCTTTTGCAAGTCCACCGATCGAAGGGTTGCAGCTCATATAAGCAATACGAGAAATATTTGATGTAACCATCAACGTTTGAAGTCCAAGACGAGCCGAAGCCAAACAAGCTTCCACGCCCGCATGTCCCGCGCCGACTACTATGACATCATACTTTTTTGTGCTCATAATTTTTCTCTGGCTTATTTGCCGATACAAAACTCTTTAAAAACACGATCCATGATTTGATCATCGAATCGTTTGCCGAGAGTTTCGTGGATCGCGATCAGAGCTTCTTTGAGTTCAATTGCTAAGAACTCTTCGCCCATTCCCTGCTCCACTAAACCTTTCGAGCGGCGTGTGTTCTCAAGAGCTCGAGAGAGATTTTCCAAATGACGAGAGTTGGAAATCAAAACCGTGTTTTCCATCTGCAAGTCAGCGAATTCCTTCACAAGTTCTTCAAGGACACGAGAACGCACCTTTTTATCAAGAGCGCTGACAAAGAACACCCTTCTTTTGAGGAAGCTCTCTAAGTCCCCGATTTTTTGGAAAAATTTACTGTTTTTCAGAGATTTTTCGACACTTTCCACGGTTGGAGAAGCTGAAAGACGGTCTGTTTTATTAGCTAAAATATAGGTTCTTTGTGGGTCTAAACCATCCAAAATAGACAACTCTTCGGCAGAAAGACCCTGCTCGATATCAAAAACAAAAAAAACGACGTCAGATTCGCCGGTGGCCTCACGACTTTTCTGGATACCGATTTTTTCGACAAGATCTGAAACCGATTCACGCAAGCCGGCTGTATCTAAAAAGGTGAACTTTACACCCTTGTAGCTTGTATCTCCGTGGATCACATCGCGAGTTGTCCCAGGAATATCTGTGACAATAGCGCGCTCATCTTCCAAGAAAAGATTTAACAGACTTGATTTTCCCACGTTGGGAAGACCTGTTAAAACCACACGGAATCCGTCTTTCAAAAGACGACCGACTTTGAAAGTACCGACAAGTTCCTCAAGACCATTTTCAATTTTATCAAGGCGACCAAGAACCACATCGTTTTCGACAACTTTAATACCTTCGGTAGAAAAATCGATTCCCGCTTCCGCATGCGCAAGAATCCATGTCATGTCGTTTTCGATGTCTTCTAATTTAT
Source organism: Bdellovibrio sp. 22V (assembly GCF_030169785.1). Lineage (NCBI taxonomy): Bacteria > Pseudomonadati > Bdellovibrionota > Bdellovibrionia > Bdellovibrionales > Pseudobdellovibrionaceae > Bdellovibrio > Bdellovibrio bacteriopascens. The sequence goes on along the minus strand of NZ_CP125854.1, from coordinate 818,175 downwards.
GAGAAACGGAGCCCTTCAACTGACGAAGAGCTAAACGAGCGGCCTGCTGACTTTGACTCTCAATCAAGGAAAGGACACTTTCCGCCTGAACCAGATCTAGTTTTCCATTCATAAAGGCGCGGTATGTGAACTCACCGCGATCCGCGGGACGCGCGCCTAAAAGAACCAACTGCTGCAAAATACTTTGGCAAATAACGGGACTTCCGTGACAAGAAATTTCGATAACTTCTTCACCCGTAAAAGAACGGCCATGCTTGAAGTATGTCGCCAAAACCTCATCAATCTCATTGCTTGTTTCGTGGTCGCTCGACGTCGCCGTCAAAACACCGAAATAAACTTTATGAGACTCAGGATGTTCAGGCAAAAACTGACAGATTTGTGAAACGATCGAAAGAGTGCGTGGACCGCTAACTCTTATAACAGAAATTCCGCCCACTCCGTGAGGAGTGGAGACCGCACAAATAGTGTCTTGATCACGATCTCCTCGGAACATTTTTTCCTCTCGGGCCTTGCGGCCCTTACTCTACCCGCTTGTGCGGATTAATCATTAGACGATGCTTCTTCAGCAGCGCCGCCTTGGGATTGTCCCTTGGCAGGATAAATTTTGATCTTTTTGTAAAGACCGTCACCTAGTGAGCGGCTTTTTACGCGTGGATCCTTCGCCAAATACTGGTGAACCACTTTACGATCTTTTGGTGGTAAAGCACGGTAGTATACAGATTTGCCTTGCTCAATGCAGATTGCTTTCAAGTTTTCTGCGCGCTCGATCAAAGCGTTTGCAGACTCATCACGGTAACCACCGCAGTCAACAGTGACGTTTGTTTTATCTTCAGGGAAGTTATGTTGAATAACGCGCTTAAGGAACAATTGGAAAGCGTCCAACATCTGACCTTTTTTATCTTTCAAGATCTCTTCGTCTGCGCCGTTGAATTCAACAGCCAAAGTAGCGCTGCCATCTTCGTCTTTATCCGTTCTTACTTCGAACGAAAGATCAAATTGCGCTTTCTCGATGATTCCCTCTAAGGTCTTTTGAACAAGTGCTTCAACTTCGTTGTTTGCACCCTTGCTTTTCCCCCCGAAAAGCTTACTGAAAAAACCCATGATACCTCCTAGTTAAAACAAATTTAAAAATTAAGCTGCCTTCGGCGTTCTGTCTCTCATGATCAACCACTGCTGAACGATACCGAAAAGAGTACTTACAACCATGTAAAGCGTAAGACCCGCAGGCAATTGCAACATGAAAAGAGAGAACACAACTGGCAAGAACAACATGATCTTCGCTTGCGTCGGATCCATTGTGGATGGCGTGATCTTTTGTTGGATAAACATGAACACAGACATCAACACCGGAAGAACATAGAACGGATCATGCGCACTAAGGTCATGAATCCATCCAACAAATGGAGAGTTGTACAATTCAACAGAAGAACCGATCACACGATAAAGAGCGAAGAAAATAGGAATCTGCAACAACATCGGCAAACATCCACCCATTGGATTCGCGCCGTTTTGTTTCATTACAGACATCATTTCCTGATTCAAACGCATTGGATCGTCTTTATACTTCTCACGCAAAGATTGGATGATCGGCTGAACCTTTTGCATCGCTTTCATCGACTTGAAAGACATGATGTTGAAAGGAAGAACGACAAGACGAACAAGAAGAGTCAGAAGAATGATCGCGAAACCCCAGTTTCCGACCATCGCATGAAACGCCTTCATCACGTAAAGAAGGGGACGCGCGATAAAACCAAAGAAACCAAGATCAATGATTTGTGCAAGCTCAGGATCCACGGCCTTTAAAGCGTCGATGGATTTAGGACCCGCATAGAAGATCTCAGAGAAGATCATTTCTGATTTCAATTGCACAGGCTTATAAACAAGTTCCGCCAATGCTTTTTTCTCTGCCACCTGCGCAGACAAATTCACTTCAGGAATGATTTCAGACTTATCTAGAATAGCCGCCGCGAAATATTGAGAACTTACAGAGATAATAGACGTGCCGCCGATCGTTTGATTCACATTCTCTTTGGCATTACTGAAGTTCACTGTTTCATGTTTTCCGCCTGTATGAACGACGAAGAAATCTTGGTGCTCATAAGAAGGAAGGAAGAAAGAGGAAGATCCTTGCACAGTGACCGCCTCAGGAATAAGAAGCGAGAAACCTTTTTTGAAGTCTTCTGTCGGATTAGAAATAGAAACTGTATTTGAGAAAGAAGAGTTTTCCGGATTGTACTTCAACTCTCTTTTAACAACTGTCGTTCCTACTTGCGCAGTACCAATATAATGACCTGGAGCTTGCTCAGTCACTGCAAAATCAAGCGGCTTCGTATCGCCTGCAAAACGCATTTCGAAAAGACCAGTGTGCTCAGAAGTTCCAAGCTTGATGTTGTTCTTTTCTTTATCTTGATAGTTATTCACCGTGAAGTTCTTCAAACCCATTCCGTGATTAGTCAGGGTGAACGCCACTTTTTCGTTTGAGAATGTAAAAGTTTGTTCCGGATTTACCGGAGCGCCGGCAACTACTTCAGATTTTGTTTCAAGAGTTTTTGCGGTATCGGCAGGAGTCGCAGTTGCCGCTGGAGTTTGCGCCTCTTTCTTTTCAGAAGTGGCGTTAATAGCTTTTCCGTAAGAAGGATATTTTTTGCCGAGGTAAGTTTGCCAGCCGAAGTAAACCAGAGCAACAGTGGCTACGGCGATGATAGTTTTTGGTTCAAAAAAAGAAGGGTTGTTATTCTTTTGTTGCATGGAGCTTTCCTCCTCTAGGGGGAACCGGATCGTACCCAAAAGGTCCACCGGGACGGCATTTACACACTCTTTTTGTGATTAACCACAAAGCTTTATGTGTGTGATGAGTTTTAATTGCATCGAGTGCATAGGCAGAACAACTAGGTTCAAAGCGACAAGAACCACCCAGATGAGTAGTTACAACAGTACGATAAGAAGCTACGAAGAACCAAAGAAGACCTTTAGATATTCTTTCGTACGACTTCCAAACCGCGATCCATAGCTTTGACAAATTCCTCATGTGGAAGGCCTTTGTAAAAGTTGGATTCCATAGGTTTAAAGATGATGTTGATGTCGGCTTCAATAGATTTTCCCGCCACAAGAGAAGCTCGGAAATACTCTCGACTCCAACGTTTCAGTTTATTTCGGACGACTGCAGACCCAACTTTGCGGCTCGCAGTTACACCAAAACGCAACTGACCTACAGAGTTCTTTTGATAATTCAAAAGCAACCATTTCGTAGGCCAGTATCTTTTTCCCGATTGTTTGAGAGAGAGAAACTCAGAGCTTCGCTTTATAATGTGTGGAGAACTATTTTCCACCTGTAGAAACCGTCAAACGCTTTCTTCCTTTAGCGCGACGACGATTAAGAACTTCTTGGCCAGCTTTAGAAGCCATGCGAGCACGGAAACCGTGTGTAGCTTTACGACGTTTATTTGAAGGTTGGTATGTACGTTTCATGACTAACTCCCCGAGTGCTAAATTACGACGCTAATTGACGTCAGTTACATCTATATATGTATTCCACAAAGTTGTTCACAACTAGATACGTGGGGCATAAATAAAGCACATCGCGGCAATAAGGTCAACTGTTGAAAACTTCAGCTCCCCTTGTTAAGAAGCCCGTGGTTTTGAGGGGAATCGCGTGGAGTTAAACTCGTCATTTTGGACACTAATCAAATCAAAGATGAAGAGCAGGAACGACAATAACAAGTTGTTGGATACCTGGCTTGATCCTATTGAGTACGTGAATACGACTGGGACCATCGAACGTCCCAGATTGATACTCGGAGTACCCAATGCTCTTCATCAGTACTTCGTTATCGAGAACCTTCAAGATAAGATTTATACTGAAATTTCAGATACTTATGGAAAACCGTTTGAGGTCGAGTTTAGTATTACGGGCAACAAAGTAAATACTCATATTGAGACTTCTTACACACCGGACGACGCTATGAGCGGCACTGAAATCCTGCAAGCTCAGCTGGCTCGTACTCAGAATATCCAGGTTACTCAACCAAGGTCGGGTCCGGATACTCTCAACTCAGAACTGACTTTTTCGACCTTTGTCGTGGGTAAAAACTCTGAATTTGCGCATGCGGCTTGCTTTAACGTGGCTAGAAACCCGGGAGCAGACGATTACAACCCTCTCTATATATATGGACCGGTTGGGATGGGTAAAACCCATCTTTTACACGCCGCTGGAAACCATATTCGTGAGCAATATCAACAACTTAGAATCACCTATATCTCGGCTGAACGTTTCATGAATGAGTGTATTTCAGCCATCCGCCGCCATGAAATGGATAAGTTTAGACAAAAATATCGAGAGAATTCCGATATTTTGCTCGTCGACGACGTTCAGTTCATTGCTCGCGGGGAAGCTGTTCAAGAAGAGTTTTTCCACACGATCAACAGCTTTATTGATTCCCGTAAGCAAGTTATTCTAGCCAGCGACCGAATGCCGAAGGATATCCACGGCCTCGAAGACCGCAGCCGAACGCGCCTTGAGCGTGGTTTGATCGCGGATATCACAATGCCGGATCTGGAAACACGTATTGCGATCCTTCGTTATAAGGCTGAAAAGTTTAACGTGCGTCTTCCTGAAGACGTTGTGAACTACATCGCGCGTATTTCCAAACGTTCTATTCGTGAGTTGGAAGGCAACTTAAAGAAGATCAAAATGTTCTCGGAGCTTCAGGGTCTTCCGATCGACTATGACCTCGTGAAACGCATTCTTTCGCATCATGAAACTCAGTCCACAATCTCTGTGGAGGAGATCATGAAGCTCGTTGCGGACCACTATAAAGTACGTGTTTTAGACTTAAAGTCTTCAACTCGTGCGAAACCTATTGTCGTTCCACGTCAAATCGCGATGTATCTGATTAAGAAGTTCCTCGACAAGTCTCTTGTGGATATCGGTAAAGCTTTTGGCGGAAAAGACCACACTACTGTGATGAATGCTCTAGAACGTGTGAAGAATCTACAGGCGACGGATCAAGATATTTCTAAAGATATCGAAGATTTAGAACAGAGGATCCACAATATCACAGGTGTGTGAATGTGGACTGTGGATAGAGCTGTGGAAGATTTTGGGGTTCAAAATGTGGATCAAAGTTACCCCCAAAATCGAAGAGTTTCACCGGGGTTTGTACAGAGAGCTTATCCACAAGTGTTTTTTAGTGTTTACATGCACTTAGGAGATTTGTTAGGTTTTCCACGCCCCTACTACTACTACTAGTTATTTATATTAATAGTAATAGATAATAAGAGGGTCTTTAAAAGAGGGTTTTTCATGAAACTTGAAATTGATAAGAGAGATCTATTAAGCCTTATCGGAAAAACACAGAACATCGTTGAGAAACGCAACACAATGCCTATTCTCATCAACGTTCTTCTTGAAGCGGATCAAAACTCTTTGAAAGTTTTCGCAACGGATTTGGAAGTCAGCCTTACAGACCAAATCAAAGTTCAAGTTCATCAACCTGGTAAAGTTGCGGTGAGTGCAAAAAGTCTTTTTGAAATTGCCAAAGAACTTTCAGAAGGTCCTATCACTCTAATCAAAAAAGAAAATAACTGGCTTGAAATTAAACAAGGTAAGTACACTTCAAAAATCGTAGGTATCTCGGCTGAAGAGTATCCGATCTTCCCAACTTACAACTCGCAAGCTTTCATCTCTATTCATGCGCAAGTGTTGAAAGAGATGATTGATAAAACAATCTACTCTGTTTCAAATGATGAGACTCGGTACCACTTGAACGGTGTCTTCTTCGAGTTGAATGCACAAGGTGGATTCAAAATGGTGGCGACAGACGGTCATCGTATGAGCTTGGTCAATAAACCTTCTTCCGAGGTGAAAGTAAACGCAACTCAAGGCGTGATCATTCCTCGTAAAGGCCTTCATGAAATCAAAAAGATTTTGGAGAGCATCGAGGGAAATGTTGAAATCGCTATCGAAGGTTCGCAATTCGTATTGAAACATTCGTCAACAATCTTGATGATTCGTTTGATCGAAGGAAAGTACCCGAATTATCAACAGTTTATTCCACAGAAACTTTCACAAAAAGTGATGATCAGCCGAGAAGCTTTCCTCACTTCGTTGAAACGTGTTTCTCTTTTAGCAAATCAAAAATCAAAAGCGGTTCTTTTGAATCTTTCAAATGGCCGTATGGAGATTTCTTCGAACAATCCTGAGTTGGGTGACGCGAAAGAAGAAATCGAAGTTGAATATGCCGGCAACGATATCAAGATCGGCTTCAACGCGAAGTATATCACGGATATCTTGACGAGCATGAATCAAGACAAAATTGATTTCGAATTGAATGACCATCTTTCGCCAGGTTTGATGAGACCTCACAACGACGCTTCTTACACTTGCGTTGTGATGCCTATGAGAATCTGATGATCTTCGAAAAACTTCGTCTTGTTAATTTTCGCAATTATCGGGACGTTGTTGTTCCCTTCTCTCCGAGAGTGAATGTTTTCCTCGGAGAGAACGGCCAAGGAAAAACAAATCTCCTTGAAGCTTTATATCTCGTTTCCCAAGGTGAATCTTTTCGCTATAGCGACAACTCAACTCTTATCAACGCGCAATTTTCTGAATCGGTTATCCAAGCTTTGGTTAGGCAAAATGATCTAAGCTACAAACTCACACTGGGACTATCCAAATCGCGCAAGGTACTTACACTCAACGATAAAAAAGTTCGACCGACCGACATTCGCAAAATTTTCGCGAGCGTTGTGTTTAGTCCGGAAAGTTTGGCGTCGATCAAAGAAGGCGCTGATTATCGCCGTGAACTTGTGGATGATTTGCTTGTCACCTTTGACCGGAAAAACGCCGATTTGATATCGGATTACCGAAAAGCACTCAAAACTCGTAACAAGATCCTTAAAAACCATTTAGAGGGTTTGAACGACAAAACGGTCACCGAGAACCTTTTGGACGCTCTAAACCCCCAATTCTTGCGTTTAGGAGCCGATTTAGCGTACGCCCGCATCGCTGCACTAGCGGGTCTCTCCAAAGATTTTAATAATGCCATGCAGTACATTTCTGGGAACACGGCTGTGGATATCTCCGTGGAATACGTGATTTCCGATCAAAATGCGGTGAGTTTTTCCCGAGAAGAAGTCTATTTTGCGCTCGAAAAACGTCTTCGCGAGTTGCATGATGCGGAGCTCTCTTCGGGCTCCAGTCTAGTAGGCCCGCACAAGCACGATATTGTGTTCCTATATGGGCAAAAAGACTCAAGATTTTACTGTAGCCAAGGGCAGCAAAGAGCCATCATATTATCTTTCAAAATGGCCCAAATTGTGTATCATAGGAAGGCTCACGGAACCTATCCCGTGCTGATGTTAGATGATGTTTTATCTGAGCTCGATAAAGCCAAAAGAGATGCGTTGATTACGTTCTTACATGAGATCAATACGCAGATTTTTGTAACGACAACAGATTTTTCATTACCTGATTCTTTCAGCCTCGATCAGCTCTCCGTTCTGCGCATCAAGGATGGTCACATTCTTGATTAACGCGACTCCAGAATAAGAAAACTGGAGTACGCCCGTTTTCTAAGTAAGGGGTTACAGTGTCAGTCGAAGAACAAAAAACATATTCCGCCGACTCGATTCAAGTCCTTGAAGGTCTTGAAGCCGTTCGTAAACGTCCAGGGATGTATATCGGTGATACCGCTTTCAAAGGTTATCACCATCTTGTGTATGAAATTGTGGATAACTCCGTAGACGAACACCTTGCAGGATATTGCAAAACAATCAAAGTTTCTATCAATGCGGATGAATCAATCACTGTCGAAGATGACGGTCGTGGTATTCCGGTTGCGGTTCAAAAACAAACTGGAAAATCCGCTCTTGAACTTGTTATGACAGTTCTTCACGCCGGCGGTAAGTTCGACGGTGGCGGTTATAAAGTTTCCGGTGGTCTTCATGGTGTGGGTGCTTCCGTTGTGAATGCCCTTTCCACTCGTGTAAGTGTTGAAGTTCAACGTGATGGTCATTTTTGGAGACAAAACTACGAGCGCGGAAAAATTTTAGCGCCTATTGAAAAAGGCGAAGCAACTACTAAAACTGGTACGAAAACGACTTTCAAACCAGATCGCGATATTTTCAAAGACGAGACCTTGTCTTATGACTTCGCGACTTTGGCGAATCGTTTCCGTGAATTGGCTTTCTTAAATGCCGGTCTTCACATCTCATTGACGGACGAGCGCACAGGAAAGAAACAAGACTTTCAATACGCGGAAGGTGTTGCTGAATTCGTTCAGTACATGAATCAATCTAAAAAATCTCTTCACAATGAAGTGATTTACTTCCGTGGTGAGAAAGACAATGTCGATGTTGAAATCGCAATGCAGTGGAATGATTCTTACTCTGAATCTATTTTCACATATTGTAACAACATCAATACACATGAAGGTGGTACTCACCTTGTTGGTTTCCGTGCGGCATTGACTCGTACAACGAATGCTTACGCGACGGAAAAAAATCTTTTGAAAGATCTTAAAACAAACCTTGAGGGTGAAGACATCCGTGAAGGTTTGGCAGCGGTCATCTCTGTCAAAGTTCGTGAGCCGCAATTCGAAGGTCAAACGAAAACAAAACTAGGAAATGCCGAAGTTAAAGGTATCGTTGAATCTTTGGTGAATGAAAAACTTGCGGACTGGATGGATCGCAATCCTTCCGTTTCTAAAAACATCATCAGCAAGTGTGTGGAATCGGCGCGTGCCCGCGAAGCGGCTCGTAAAGCTCGTGATTTGACTCGTCGTAAAACAGCTCTTGATGGCGGCTCATTGCCAGGAAAAATGGCGGACTGCCAAGAACGTGATCCTGCTCTTTGCGAATTATACCTGGTGGAGGGTGACTCTGCCGGTGGATCCGCGAAACAAGGTCGCGATCGTCGTACGCAAGCAATCTTGCCGTTGAAAGGTAAGATCTTGAACGTCGAAAAAGCGCGTTTTGATAAAATCATTTCCTCAGAAGAGATTAAAGTTATCATCTCGGCTTTGGGAACTGGGATCGGCAAAGATAACGTGAACGTGGATAAAATCCGCTATCACAAAATTATCATCATGACCGATGCCGACGTCGACGGATCGCACATCATGACTCTTCTTTTGACGTTCTTCTATCGTCAAATGCCGATGGTTCTTGAGCGTGGTTACGTTTACATTGCGCAACCGCCTCTTTACAGAGCGAAAAAAGGCAAAGAAGAAACTTATTTGAAAAATGAAGCGGCTCTGACAGAGTATCTTTTGAGCTCTGGTTTGAATAACTTCAAAATTAAAGGCAAAGAAAATCTTCCTGAATCAGAACTTCGTCAGTTGATCTTGAATATTCAACGTTTCAACGACTTGCTTCGTGTTTCCTCGAAAAAATACGACAAAGATGTTTTGTATTTCTTGTTAAGCAAAGTGAACGACTTCGAAGGTTTGCTGGCTGACGATAAGAAAATCGAAACCGCTTTGAAAGATTTGGGCGCATGGATTAATGCGGATCAAAAATTGGGAATCACGGAGTACAAAGGCGAAGTTAAAAAAGATGAAGCAGGCCGTTCTTATGCTGACATCTACACTGTTCGATACGCCGATCGCATGACGACGAAGTTTGGTCAGGACAACCTACGTTCTTCAGAGATTATCGAACTTCGTAAGATCTGGGCGCAAATCCAAACTATCAGTACTCTTCCGTTGACGATTCTTGAAGGTGAAACAGAAGTTCAGTTTGAAAACTACAACGACTTCTATACGCATGTGATGGAATCTACGAAAAAAGGAATCTACATCCAACGTTACAAAGGATTGGGAGAGATGAACCCAGAGCAGTTGTGGGAAACAACGCTCAATAAAGAAAACAGAACCCTTTTGAAAGTGACGATCGACGACGCTGTTGCGGCCGACGAGACGTTCTCGATTCTGATGGGTGAAATGGTTGAGCCTCGTCGTCAGTTTATCCACGACAATGCTCTTCTTGCTCGTAGTTTGGATGTTTAATTTTAGTTTTTGAAACTGGTGATCTATGGAAAATAATCAAGAAAAAGGCGTAACCCTCGTCGATATTAGTAAGGAAATGCGCGGAGCATACTTGCAGTACTCGATGTCAGTTATCGTGGGACGTGCTCTTCCTGACGTGCGTGACGGTTTGAAACCGGTTCACCGTCGCGTTCTTTTTGCACAAAGTGAAATGAACAACCGCCACAACAGACCGTACTTGAAGTCGGCTCGTGTGGTCGGGGATGTTATCGGTAAATACCATCCGCATGGTGACGCTTCCGTTTACGATACAATGGTTCGTATGGCGCAAGACTTCTCTTTGCGCTACCCGCTTGAGGATGGACAAGGAAACTTCGGTTCTATCGACGGTGATAGCCCGGCAGCCATGCGTTACACGGAGATTCGTTTAACGAGCCTTGCTGAAGAACTTCTTAACGACCTCGAAAAAGAAACAGTTTCTTTCGGTCCGAACTACGATGACTCTTTAGAAATTCCAACGGTTCTTCCTGCAAAGTTTCCGAATCTTTTAGTGAACGGTTCTGCGGGTATCGCCGTAGGTATGGCGACGAACATTCCTCCACATAACTTAGGAGAAGTGATCGACGGTTGCGTGCACTTGATCAATAATCCGGACTGCCAACTTGAAGATCTCATGCAACATATCAAGGGACCGGACTTCCCGTCTTACGGTGTGATTGCAGGTCGCGAAGGTATTCTTCAGGCTTATAAAAAAGGCCGCGGAATTATCTCTTTGAAAGCGGTTGCGGAAATCGTTCAGGTTAAAGACCGTGAAGAAATCATCGTTACCGAGATTCCTTACCAAGTTAATAAAGCAAAATTGATCGAAAGCATTGCGGACCTTGTTCGTGACAAACAAATCGAAGGTATCTCTGATATCCGCGATGAGTCTTCGCGTGAAGGTATGCGTATCGTGATTCAATTGAAGCGCGGTGAAAACGCCAGCGTGATCTTGAATCGTCTTTACAAATTCACGCAAATGCAAATCAGCTTGGGTATTATCATGCTGGCTTTGGATGCGAAAAACCAACCGGTTACTTTCGATCTTAAAGGCATGCTGGAAGCGTTCGTGGATCACCGTCGTGACGTTGTTACGAAACGTTGTATCTTTGAACTTAAGAAAGCCCAAGAGCGCGCGCATATCTTGGAAGGTTTGAAAAAAGCCCTCGATCATATCGAAGAGGTTATCAAAACTATCCGTGCTTCTAAGGAGGCAAACGCTGCCCGCGAAGCTTTGATGCAGAAATTCGAATTCTCTGAAAAACAAGCCGTTGCGATTTTGGAAATGCGTCTTCAACGTTTGACAGGTTTGGAGCGTGATAAAATCATCGCTGAACTTGCAGAATTGATGAAACAAATCGACTGGTTGAAATTCGTCCTTTCCGACGTTCGTGAAATTTATAAAATTATCGTATCTGAGCTTGAAGATATCAAAAAACGTTACGCAGATCCTCGCCGCACACAAATCCAAGGAAGCTTGGATGATATCGAAGACGAAGATTTGATCGCCGATGAAGACATGGTTGTCACTGTGACAAACACAGGTCTGATTAAGCGAATGCCGACAGCGGAATACCGCACGCAAAAACGTGGTGGTAAAGGTTTGAAAGGCATGGAGACGAAAGAAGAAGACTATGTAACGGATCTTTTCTCTGCGAGCACGAAGACAATGCTTTTAGTGTTCACAGATAAAGGTAAAGTTTACTGGTGTAAGGTGCACAAACTTCCTCTAGGAACAAGAACGTCTAAAGGTAAATCTTTGGCGAACGTTGTTCAGCTTGCTAGCGGTGAAAGTGTTCGTGCAATTCTTCCGGTAGATGAGTTCAACGAAAACAAATACGTTGTAATGTTGACAGAAAAAGGTGTGATCAAGAAAACATCTTTGGATGCTTTCGCGAATCCAAGAACAGCCGGTATCATTGCGTTGACGACGGATCTAGATGACGGCGTTATCGACGTTAAGATTTCTGATGGACAAAGCGATATCTTCATTGCAACTAAAGAAGGTATGTCGATTCGTTTCAACGAAAACGACGTTCGTGGTATGGGTCGTACTGCTCGCGGCGTGAAAGCAATCACTCTTGCGAAAGACGACATTGTTGTTGCGATGGAAGTTCTTGAGAAGAACACGACAGACACAATCTTGATGGTGACATCTAAAGGCTACGGTAAACGTTCTGAAACTGGTGAATATCGCGTTCAGTCCCGTGGTGGTGTTGGTATCATCACTCAGAAAACGACTGACAAAGTGGGTGTGGTCATCGGAACCAAGAAGGTTTCCGAGAAACACGAACTGATTCTTTCTACAGATAAAGGACAAGTGATTCGCATGAAGATGACGGACATCTCTGTTCTTGGCCGTAACACTCAAGGTGTTCGCCTTATCAATATCGACGAGAAAGAAGAAACAGTTACCGGCGTAGCCGTCGTTGAGGATGAAGGCAGCGAGGAATCGACTCCAGCTCCAACAACAGAGGGAGTTACTCAGTAAGATGATCAGAATTTTTCTGATTGTTTTAGTGCTAGGACTCACCGCCTGCTCTTCCCAGGAAGAAGCAGATTTTAAACAAGCCGAAAAAGAGATCGCCCAGGAGCACTACCGAATTGCCCTGGGTTATCTTGACCGAGTTATCAAAAGAAATGCGCCGACGAAATATCCACTGGAAGCAGCTCGCGAAGCCGCGCGTATTTCATTCTTTGAAATCAAAGACTTCAATAAGGCGATTGAATACCATCACTTTATTGTTTTGCACTCTCCGGATGAAAAAGAGCGTCTTGAGTCGCAAAAGCAAATCGCGGCGATTTATTTTAATAATCTGCAGAATTATCAGCGCTCGATTATTGAGTATTCCAAACTGCAACAGATGCCTCACACGGATTTTGAGGCGGCTCAGTACAAAATGAATATTGCGCGTGCGCAGTACTATCAAAATAATTTTTTCCAATCTGAATCGGAGATCGATTCATTGCTGAAACTCAAAAGTGACGACAACACTCGATTCAACGCCTTGATGTTGAAAGGGAATATTCTTGTCGCACGAAAAGATTTTGGAAAAGCTGCGGATATCTTTAAAAGTCTTATTCAAAAATATCCGGAAAAAGCGATTCAGGAAAACGTCGCTCTGACCCTGGCAGTTTGTTACGAAGAAAATTTTGACTTCAAAAGTGCGATTGCCGTTTTAGAAGAGCATAAATCCAACTATCAACCTCCCGAGTATATCGAGCTTCGTATCAAACGTTTGCAAGAGCGTATGAAAAACGCTCCGGGTGCGAAAGGCTTCAGGAAGTAATGAAGAAGTATATAATTTTTGCATCCATGGGCTTTGAACTTGTCGGTTTGATCTTGGGATGTTTTTACCTAGGGCAATTCCTCGATCAGAAGTATCAAACGAAGGGACTTATTTTTGTGGGTCTTACGTTTGCGGCTTTGATTGGTTGGCTTTGGAGAGTCATTTGGCTGCTTCGCAAGCTGCAAAAAGAGGAAGAGAAAAACTCAGATTCCGATAAACCCTAGGTTTTCATGAAGTCTATTCTCATCACGCAAATTTTTGTGATCGCGCTTGGCGGCCTGCTTTTAGGGTTGTTTGCTGCGCCACCCCAAGCTTATTCCTATATGGCGGGCTCGGGGACCATCTTTTTGAGCTTTTTACTCCTCGCTTGGGGATGGGGATTGATCTTCCAGAAGAAATTGGTTGCCCTATCTATCGGGATCATTGTATTTAAGTACGCGATTTTAGGGATTATTATCTTTAAGCTTACGGCTCTTCCATGGTTCGACACTTTATGGTTCGCCATCGGAGTTGCCAGCTTTATTCTCGCTGCATTTGTGTATGCAGTGAAAGAATCCTTACGAGAAGGAAAAGACCATGTCGTTTAACTGGACACAATTGATTCCTGGTGTAGGTCACGAGTACGCACACGTTGCAACTCTTGGCGCTGCTACTGTTGCTACTGTCGCTATCGGCGTTGCTGCTCGCGCATCACTTGGTAAAGGTGAAGTTGCAGTTCTTCCTGCTAGCAAATTCTCTCTTCGTGGCATCATGGAAATGTTGACGGAGATGATGTCAGGTCTTGCTGACATGGTTATCGGCGAACACGGCAAACACTATGTTCCGTTCTTCACTTCAGTTTTCTTTTTCATCTTACTTAACAACTTGATCGGTATGATTCCAGGTATGACTCCTGCGACTGAGAACATCAACACGACATTCGGTTTCGGTGTTTTGATGTTCTTGTTCTACAACTTCCAAGGTGTGAAAGAAAACGGCATCTTCGCTTACCTTAAGCACTTCATGGGCCCGGTTCTTTTCTTGGCACCTTTGATGTTCGTGATTGAACTTGTTTCACACATGGTTCGTCCGTTCTCATTGGGTCTTCGTCTTGCGAACGTTATGATGGGTGACCACACAGTATTGTCTGTGTTCTTGGATCTAGTACCAATTGGTGTACCGATCCCATTCTACATCATGGGATTGTTCGTATGTTTTGTTCAGGCTTTTGTATTTACATTGCTTTCAATGGTCTACGTGGCATTCGCGATTGCACACGATCACTAGAGAGCAAACTTAACCACTCATATTGAGGAGAAATCACATGAAAAAAATGATCGTTGCTATGGTTGCTTTGTTGGCTTCTGTATCTGCATTCGCACAAGACGCTGCTCCAGCTGCTACTGAAGCTGCTGCTTCTGTTGCTACTGACCGCGGTTTGGTTGCTATCGCAGCTGCTATCGCTATCGCATTGTCTGTATTCGCAGGTGCAATGGCTCAAGGTAAAACAGCTTCTACAGCTCTTGATGGTATCGCTCGTAACCCAGCAGCTTCTGGTAAACTATTGATCCCAATGATCTTGGGTCTAGCTCTTATTGAGTCTCTAGTTATCTACGCGTTGATCATCGCTCTTCGTTTGGCGTAATCGCGGTCGTCGCTAAGGACCCGATCGACTTCTTTGTCGGGTCTCGACTTGCGCCCTTATCGCCAACCTTAGTTGGTTGGTGTAAATGATTAAAATTAAAAGGCTGGTAGCAATACCGGCCTTTTTTATTTTGTGGACCTCTAAAATCAATGAGGTCTAAAAATGCAAAAGCCCGCTCTTTTGGAACGGGCTTTTGTTTTTTACAGTGTACTATTCGTGAAGAATAGGAAGCGGGTACCTTTTAGAGGTACTTGTTTACTACGGCTTCTACGCGGTTGCGGATTTTGTCGAGGCCGGCTTGAGTTGTGGATTCGTAGCGAACGACGACAACTGGTTGTGTGTTGGATGAGCGGCAAAGAGCCCAGCCGTCTGCAAAACTTAAGCGGATGCCGTCAGTGAAATCAACTTTGTAGTCTGTGCCTGGTTTATCCGGAAAAGCCTCGATCATTTTTTCCACGATCAAAACTTTTTTCTCTTCTGTTGTGTCGATGCGGATTTCTGGTGTGTTGAATGATGGTGGCAAACCTTCAAGCAATTGCGGAATTGTTTTTCCTGTTTTCGCCAAGATCTCTACCAAGCGCAAAGCTGCGTAAGGAGCATCGTCATACCCGTAGTTGCGATCCGCGAAGAATACGTGACCGGACATTTCTCCACCGAATGGAGCTTTTTCTACTTTGATTTTTTCTTTCACCAAAGAGTGCCCCGTCTTCCACATAATCGGTTGACCGCCATGTTTTGCAACGTCTTGGTACAAACGATCAGAGCACTTTACGTCGCCAATGATCTTTGCACCTTTTTGTGTTTCAAGAATCGCGCGGGAAATGATGACCATCAACTCGTCACCGTAAACCATTTTTCCAGTATGATCGACAACCCCGATACGGTCGGCGTCTCCGTCGAAACCGATACCAGCAACTGCGCCTTCTTTAAGAACTTGTTTTTTAAGATCTTCCAAGTTTTCTTCAACTGTCGGGTCTGGATGGTGATTTGGAAATTTCCCGTCTGGCTCTTCGAAAAGAATCGTCGGATTCAAACCGACGGCGTTGAACAAACCGCGAACAACGGAACCACCGGCTCCATTACCACAATCCAAAACGACTTTTACGTTTTTGATCTCGCCGAATTCTTTATGGTAGCGCTCGTAGTACATCGGTTTGATATCGAATGTTTCTTCAGAGCCTTTGCCGTCGATGAATTGTCCCTTGTCGATGATCTGGCGAAGCTTTTGGATCTCCGCGCCGAAGATAGTGCCTTTGCCGACAGAGATTTTAAAACCGTTGTATTCGGGTGGATTGTGCGAACCTGTAACTTGAATGGCTCCGTTAACACCCTTCAACTCAAATGTTGAGAAATAGCAAACAGGAGTCGTTACAAGACCCAAGTGAATAACTTTAGCACCCGACTCCATCATACCTTTTGCAAGATTTCTGATGATAGCTGGAGAGCTTTCGCGCGCATCGTGACCAAGAGCAATTGTTGGATTGCTGACGCCTGCGACGTCTTTCATGTAAACGATATAAGCGCGGCCAAGGAGGTATGCGAAGTTATCGTCGAATTGTCCGTTATAGACACCGCGAATATCGTATTCTCTAAAAATGACAGGTTGGAACATAATCACCTCAATTATTTCAGGTATTTAGAAATATATTCTTAGAGCTCTACAGTCGAGCTAATTTTATCGCCCAGCGAATGGCATCAATCATGGAATGTGGATTGGCTTTGTTTTGACCGAAAATATCCTTCGCCGTCCCGTGATCTACACTGGTGCGGACGAAAGGAATACCGAGAGTCATGTGGACTCCGCTGTCTTGGCCATGAATTGTTTTAAAAGGAATAAGACCCTGATCGTGATAGAGCGCAAGATAGACCGAATACTTTTTCCAATTCGTAGGAAAAAATGCGGCGTCAGGAACGAGGGGGCCATCCACGGGAATCTTATTATCCCTTGCGAAGTCTTTGATGTGCGGAAATAAGGACAATTCTTCTGTGCCGATCAAACCTTTTTCTCCGGCGTGCGGGTTTAAGCCCAAAATCGCGATAGGTTTCTTTTGTTGATTGGCAGGAAGTTTCTTTCGCAGGTCATTGGCATTCAGTAAGGACTCGGAAAGAATTTTGAAATTCAAACTCTTAGAAATTTTAGCAACAGGAATATGGGCCGTCGTTAACACGACGTTAAACTTACTTCCGACAAATCCCATATTTACGAAATGGCTTTTAGAAAGACGCTTTAAAATATCTGTGTGACCAAGATCTTTAAATCCGGCCTCTTTGATTGAAGTTTTTGATAAAGGCGCCGTTGCGATACCGTCGATTTTTTTCGCGAGACAAGCCTTCGCGCTGATCTCAACCCAGTGAGCTGGTGAAAGATCCGAAGCGATGTCGACAAGATAAGGTCCATCAATCTTTAAAGCCTCTTCTAATGAATCAACTGTGATTCGCTCGAACTTTTGATCAATAAGACGAAGATATCTTTTGTCGACGTTTTCAGAACGCCAAAGGATTAATTGTGCGTTCTTTTGCGGGCCGAGGTGATGCAAGGCTTTGGCAGTGACTTCAAAGCCAATGCCATCGACATCACCCGTGGTAAGAGCAATTCTAACTTTACTCATTGATACGAACGAAAGATTCGTCGCGCTTAGATTGCAACCAGCTCTTAAGTTGACGTTTGAAACTCGCCTCAAGCAACTGAGCCTTAATGCGCTCTTTTGCTTTTTCAAACTTAGGATCCGGAGTCAGTTTTTTACCCGTGAGTTTTACGATATGAAAACCCATGCGCGACTTAACAATGGGAGTGGTCTCGCCCACTTTCAAGTTTGAAATAGCCTCTTCAATCTCTGGAAGGAACTCGCCGGACTTAAAGGTTCCGAGGCTGCCGCCTGCGGAAAAATTCGGATCTTCACTAAACTGTTGTGCAAGATTATCGAAGCTGTCGCCCGTGCGAAGCTTACCCAAAACAGTTTCTGCACGTTTCAACGAAGCTTCCGCTCCGCCCTTTTTCGGGTTAAAGAAGATGTGCGCTACTGAGAATTCGTCGATGGAAGGACGATTGTTTGGATTTGTTTTTAAATACTCATTCAAAGCATCTTCGTCAGAGATACGAAGTTTTGAAATAATCTCTGTATCCATCAAAGCGCGTTTTTCAATACTGTCTTTAAGAAACGCTTTATATTCGTCATACGTGATGCCTTGGCTGCGAATGATGTTAGGCAAATCCGCAACACTCACGTTGTTTCTTTTTGCCATGTCCTTCAATTCCGCTTCGACGCGATCACTTGTCACTGTGAGGTTCAAGCGTTTGATTTCAGCCTGCAAAAGGGCTTCATTGATCAAGTAATCAAGTTGCGCTTTGCGATTTCCTTTAAGGCTGGATGCAGGTTTGTCGAAAAGAAGACTCTCGTCGATAAGACCCGGCTTGCCAATTTTCTTCTCAAGTTCTTTAAAGTCAGACTCTAGGACGAGTTCCGTATTCACGATAGCCACAGTTTTTTCCACAATCTCAGCGTGGACAGGAGCCGCTACTAGCAAAGAAAAGAGAATATTAATCATTGGTTCCTCGTGTATCTACCTTAATGGAATTCATCAAATCGTAGTCTTTTAAGACTTTACTACTTCTGAGCTGAGCATCAAGCCAAGCCACGTATTCTGCCTGCTCGCGTTGTGCGCGCAAAGCGCGAATAATCTGTGATTTAACTTCTTCCAGGGGAAGAGTCGTCGCCGGAGCTTTCTTTTCAACGCGAATCAGATGCACGCCAAAAGGACTTTTAACAGTTTGTACTCCAGATCCTGCGGTAAAAAGAGGATCGAAGTAATCGACAGAACCTTTTTCAATCCAGCCAACAACACCGCCCGTTTTTGCTTCAGGAGTGATGGAATATTTCTTTGCCAGCTCCGAAAACTCGTTCGTTTTTAGATCGACCTTAATGGCGTCCGCTTTCGCATCCTCATCGACAACGATTTGGCGAATGTAAATACGCTCTTTGCGTTTGAAGCGGTCTTTATTGTCTTCGTAGTAACGTTTAATTTCTTCGTCCGTCGGAGGTTTGACCTTCTCGTTGATCTTTTTGAAAACTTCTTTTTCAACTAGAGAATAACGAAGTTCTTCGCGCCATTCGGAAAACGAGAGGTTTTCCTGCGCCAAAGCTCTGCGGAACGAAAGGTCGTCAGGATAATTCGCTCGCAACTTATCCACCTCTTTATCCAGAGTCGATTCCGTAATGACAATGCTCTGTGCGCGCGCCCAATCAAGCGTAAGACTTTTAACTAAGAAGTCTTTAAGGATCTCTTCTTTCACGCGGTGGATGTTATTGGGGTCTTTTGCGGCAAGTGCATCGAAGTTACGAAGTCTACGCGCTAATTGATTGGCGAACTGTTTGGAGGTCAGGACGTGATCGTTCACTTTCTCTACGGGTTTCGTAGAGATCTTTTGGTAACTGGAAGGGCAACCCACCAAAGACAGAGTTAAAGTAAGGCCCAAAAAAGTCAAAAGCCCCGTCTTAGCGGGGCTCTTTAGAGATTTCATCTAGTAAGTTTCCTTATCTGATCGCACTCTTGTTTTCTTTGATTGTGTACGACTTTTTCAATCTATCGAAATAGTCGTTGAAGATCTGTTTTCTTTTTTCATCGAAAACAGCGGCTCTGATTTGGCGCTTATTTGCGTTTTCAAAGCTGCGCTTGCCTGTCAACTTGATGATGTGGAAGCCGAATTGAGTTTCGATGAGCCCCTTGATTTCACCGACCTTCATAGACGCTGCCGCCTCATAATATCCAGGAACAAGTGTTACACGAGATTGCCAGCCGATATCACCGCCGGCTTGTTTCGAAAGAGCGTCGTCTGAATAAAGTTTTACAAGTTCTTCAAACGGTCTTTTACTCTTTTTAACTTCGTCATAAATTTCCGTCGCGCGTTTTTTTGCTTCAGCGACTTGCGCCGCCGTTGCGCCCGGCTTGAATTCAATCAAGATGTGGCTTGTACGAAGCTCAGGATTTTTCGCATACCAAGCTTGCATTTCTTTGTCAGAAACTTGGATCTTTTGAATGCGAGGTCCAATTTCTTTTTCAAGCAATGCCTTGTACATTTCCTGGTTGAAGCGCTCTTGTACGATAGGATCTTTCTGCAAATTACGCTTTTCGGCTTCTTGCAAACCTACTTCGTAACGAATCAAATCTTCCAAGAAAAGCTCTTTAGAAGGTGGATTGATTGTTTGCGATTTTACTTCGTTGTATTTTTTGTTGAACTCTTCAACCGTGATAGATTTTTTGCCAACCTGAGCCACCACTTCTGTGGATTTTTGAGCGTAGGAAGTCGCAGAGATGAGCAACAAGATGCTGATAAAAAGTTTCATACTTTAAAAGTCCCTTTAAAAAGTTGAAGACATGTTACCTAAAAACGCTAGCACTAGGCATCATTATCCGCAATGAATTTAAGAGCTTGCTGTCTCGCGTGGTGCAAAAGAGCTTCTAACTCTAGAGCAAGGTCTGGGTTTCTTGGATCCTCTTCGCGAGTGACGGCGACACGAGGTCCGACCCAATAAATAATGACCTTCGCAAAAGGTTTGGGAAGAAAAGTTTTATTCCATGATTTAGGAAAATGAATCGCGCGATCACACGCGACGCCGGCCGCATAAATCGGACCGTTAATCATACGTGAAAGTTCAAAAACACCGGGTTTCACTTTGTGTAACGGACCCTTAGGGCCATCAACTGCAAAGCTGCAATTTCCCCCGTCTTTTACTAAACGCAAAAGACCTTTAAGAGCTTGAACTCCTCCACGTGTAGACGACCCGCGACTGGTTTTCGCGCCCAACCATTTAAGTACAGTCGCCATCAGCTCACCGTCTTTGGATTGCGAAGCAATCGTAGCGATACGATAACGCTTAACGATCGAAAGAAGCGCGAGCTCATCACCATGCCAGTGAGCTAAAACAACAGGATTTTTTTGTTCAAGAGAGTTTGCCAGAGAATCCGGCTCGATAACCCGAACCCTCCATGTCCATGAGAGGGTTCGGTAGAATGCAAACACAATAATCGGAAGAATATACTTTCTAAACACGATTAGTGGTGAAGAGCTTTTTTGAACTCTTCTGTAAGTTTAGGAACGATTTCAAAAGCGTCACCCACGATACCGTAAGTGGCTTTTTGGAAGATAGGAGCATTTGGATCATTGTTGATCGCAACGATCACTTTTGAACCGCTCATACCTGCCAAGTGTTGAATCGCGCCAGAAATGCCGACAGCGATGTACAATGTTGGAGCGACTGTTTTACCAGTTTGACCCACTTGCATTCCGTGTCCAACCCAACCCGCGTCAACAACGGCACGTGAAGCACCTACTGTCGCGCCCAAAACATCCGCGAGATCGTGAAGCATTTTAAAGTTGCCCGCTTCTTTCAAACCGCGGCCGCCGCTTACGATGACATTCGCTTCAGTCAAATCAAGTTTCTCGCTTGCACCTTTAACAACTTCTTTAATCAAAGTTTTAAGATCCGGTTTAACAGCCGCTTGTTCTACAACGTTCGCAGATTTTGCGGTGTCAGCGGCAGCAACTGGAAGTTGATTTGCACGCATCAAAACGATTTTTACAGAGCTGTTTTCAAAGTTTGCTTTCGCAAAACATTTACCAGAGTACATAGGCTTAGTTGCCGTTACGTTGTCGCCAGAGATATTAAGCTCTGTGCAATCACTCGCAATACCTGTGTTCAAGCGAGCGGCTACGCGCGGGAACAAATCACGTCCTGTTGAAGAAGCAGAAGCCAAGAGAATCGAAGGCTGTACTTTTTCAACAATCGCAGCGATGTTCGCTGTGAAAAGTTCAGGATTGTAGGCATCCAAAGCCGCGTCTTTAACGACGTGAACTTCGTTAGCACCGTTATGACCGATGGCCGCAGTAACATCGCCCGCGTGAGAACCGAAAACAACAGCAACAACTGTGTTTCCAGATTTCGCCGCCGCCTGCAAAAGTTCAATAGAGCTGCGTTTAAGTTTACCGTTTGTTTGTTCAGCAAAAACTAATATTTTTCCCATTGTCGCCGCTCCTTACAAAACTTTCGCTTCGTCGCGAAGAAGTTTTACGAGTTCAGATGCTTGCGCTGAAGCATCGCCAGAGATCATTTTCACTGCAGGTTTTTCAGCAGGAAGAGTGAAGCCGGAGTATTTAACTTTGATGTCGCTTGCAGGAATGTTCAAAGAAGAGAATTCAACCTCTTTGATCACTTTCTTTTTCGCCTTCATGATACCAGGCAAGCTTGCATAACGAGGCATATTAAGACCTTTGTTCGCAGCTACAACCGCCGGAGTCATCATTTGCACAACTTCTTTTGCTCCGCCTTCAACATCGCGCTCAACAACAACGTTTTCGCCATTGAAAGCAAATTTAGAAACAACTGTCGTGTGAGGAACATTCAAAAACTCAGCAAGCATTTGGCTTACAGATGAAGCGTTGTCGTCAATCGCGAGTTTACCAGAGAAGATAACCTTAGCGCCGCCTTCAGCTTTGATAACCTCTGCCAAAGCTTTTGCTGTGGAGAAATTGTCTACATTTTCAGCATTTACTACGATCGCCTCATCAGCGCCCATAGCCAAAGCCGTACGAAGAGATTCTACAACACGCGCCTTAGGTCCAACGCTCAACACCCATACTTGGGAACCAGGATTTGCATCGCGAAGCTTGTTAGCTTCTTCAACGGCAAATTCGTCGTAAGGGTTCAAAACCCATTTAATTCCCGCCGTGTCGATTCCGTTTTGGTCGGGAGTGATTTTAATCTTTGTTTCGGTGTCGGGCACCTGCTTGATACACACAAAAATCTTCATGTTTTTACCCCGTTTTTTTAGAGGTTTTGTTCTATCCCAAGTCCAGGAAAGGCAAAACTAAATTCCATATTTAACGTGTCGCGAAACATGACGGGTGTCATAGACAACTTAGACCCCCCGGGAGTAAGTTAATGTAAACTTATTGAGAAAATACAAAGCAATAAAACAAGGGGTTTTTCACCATGTCTGGATTTCTCGGTTCAACCGTCGGGAAAAAATACATAATGGGAATCTCTGGTCTTGTATGGGCAGGTTTCGTACTCGCTCACATGGCCGGAAATCTGTTAATCTTCGTCAGTCACGATGCTTACAATGCTTACGGACACGCGATCACGAGTGGCAATTTACTTTACGTTGCTGAAGCGATTTTGCTTTTGGCTTTGTTCACTCACGTCTACATGGCGTTTTCGCTGACGGCGCAAAATAGAGCCGCGAAGTCGTCTCGTTATGCAGTCTCGGCAAAAGGACAAAAGCGTGTGAGTCTTGCGTCCCGCACGATGGCCATTCAGGGCTCATTGATTCTTGTATTTGTGATCTTGCACTTAATTACGTTCAAGTACGGAACGCATTATGAAACGAACGTGAACGGCGTTGTGATGCGCGATCTTGCGCGCTTGATGGCAGAGGTCTTCCAACAGCCTGGTTACGTGATCTGGTATGTTATCGCTCTTATTCTTCTTGGTTTCCACTTAAGTCATGGTGTCGGCTCTTCTTTCCAATCGCTTGGTTTGATGGAAGGCACTTACCGTGGACTTTGGAAAAAACTGAGCTACGCATACGGTATTATCGTTGCTTTGGGTTTTATCGCTCAACCACTTTACCTCTTCGTGTTTGCGCACTAAGGAGCACTTCAAATGGCTAACAAATTAGATAGCAAAATTCCTAGTGGACCTATCGAATCTAAATGGGAAAAGTCGAAGTTTGATTACAAACTCGTCAATCCTGCGAACAAAAGAAAACACTCCATCATCGTTGTAGGTACCGGTCTTGCTGGTGCCTCTGCAGCGGCTTCTTTGGGTGAGCTTGGTTATAAAGTTAAAGCTTTTTGCGTGCATGAATCTCCTCGCCGTGCTCACTCCGTAGCTGCGCAAGGTGGTATTAATGCCGCGAAAAACTATCAAAATGATGGTGACTCTACTTACCGTCTTTTCTACGACACAGTTAAAGGCGGAGACTTCCGTGCACGTGAAGCCAACGTTTACCGTCTAGCTGAAGTGTCTGCGAACATCATCGATCAAATGGTCGCGCAAGGTGTTCCGTTTGCGCGTGAATACGGCGGAACTTTGGCGAACCGCTCATTCGGTGGCGCGCAAGTTTCCCGTACTTTCTATGCTCGCGGGCAAACTGGTCAGCAATTGTTGTTGGGCGCTTACTCTGAAATGATGAGGCAAGTTGACGCCGGCAACGTGGAGCTTCGCTACCGTCGTGAAATGTTGGATCTTGTGATCATCGACGGAAAAGCGCGCGGTATTATCGTAAGAAATCTTCTTACGGGTGAGATCGAATCTTACGAAGCAGATGCTGTTGTTATCGCGAGTGGCGGATACTCTAACGTTTTCTTCCTCTCGACAAATGCGATGGCTTGTGCGGTGACGGCGGCGTGGAAGGCGCACAAACGTGGCGCTTACTTTGCAAACCCTTGTTACACACAAATCCACCCTACGTGCATTCCCGTTCATGGAGAAAATCAGTCTAAATTGACTTTGATGTCTGAATCTCTGCGCAACGACGGTCGCGTGTGGGTTCCAAAAGCTGTTGGCGACAAACGTCATCCTAACGATATTCCTGAAAGCGAACGCGATTACTATCTTGAGCGCGTGTATCCTTCATTCGGTAACTTGGCTCCACGTGACGTGGCTTCTCGTCAAGCGAAGTATCGCTGTGATGAAGGCCGCGGTGTAAATGAATCAGGTAAAGCCGTTTACCTTGATTTCGCAGACGCTATCAAACGTTTGGGCGAAGACAAGATTTCTGAGAGATACGGAAACTTGTTCGAAATGTACGACAAAATCACGGGTCAAAATCCGTACAAACAACCGATGATGATCTACCCGGCTCCGCACTACACAATGGGTGGCTTGTGGGTCGATTACAACTTGGAATCCACGATTCCAGGTCTTTTCGTTGCGGGTGAAGCGAACTTCTCTGACCACGGTGCGAACCGCTTGGGAGCTTCGGCCTTGATGCAAGGTTTGGCGGACGGTTACTTCGTTCTTCCATACACTTTGGGTAATTACCTTGGCGGAACGAAGCTTGAGAAAGTTTCTACATCGAATGACGCCTTTAAAGCGGCGGAAGACGGTGTAAGAAAAGAAATTTCGAAACTTATGGGTATTAAAGGAAACCGCACAGTTGACAGCTTCCATAAAGAGCTTGGTCACATTATGTGGGAATACTGCGGAATGGGTCGTAACGAAGCGGGCCTTAAAAAAGCTCTTCAAGAGATTCCAAAACTTCGCGAAGAATTCTGGCAAAACGTGCGCATCCCTGGTGATGCAAATTATCTCAATGTTGAGCTTGAAAAAGCCGGGCGTGTTGCCGACTTCTTGGAGCTTGGCGAGTTGATGTGCCGTGATGCTTTGGAGCGCCAAGAGTCCTGTGGTGGTCACTTCCGTGAAGAATATCAAGTCGATGGCGAAGCAAAACGTGACGATGCGAATTTCTGTCACGTGGCTGCGTGGGAATACACGGGTGAAAACAAAGCATCCATTCGCCACAAAGAAGAACTTGTTTTCGAAAACGTACATCTAGCAACTCGTAGCTACAAATAAGAGGCGTAAAATGGCTGGAAAAACACTGAATTTGACATTGAAAGTATGGAGACAAAAAGGTCCTAAAGACCAAGGTGGCTTCGTTGAATTGCAAGCGAAGAACGTTTCTGAAGACGCTTCTTTCTTGGAGATGCTCGATGCTGTGAACGAAGAGCTTGTTTCTAAAGGCGACGAGCCGATCGCGTTTGACCATGACTGCCGTGAAGGTATTTGTGGTGCTTGCGGATTCGTTATCGATGGCGAAGCTCACGGTCCAATGAAATCTACAACTGTCTGCCAGTTGCATATGAGAAACTTCACGGACGGCGCGACTTTGACGATCGAACCTTTCCGCGCACAAGCTTTCCCTGTAATTAAAGACTTGATGGTGAACCGCTCAGCGTTTGACCGTATTATTTCTTCAGGTGGATATATTTCTCAGAACACAGGCAATGCTGTTGACGCCAATGCGATTCTTGTTCCAAAGGCAGACGCTGACGAAGCGATGTCTTCTGCAACTTGTATCGGTTGTGGCGCGTGCGTAGCGGCTTGTAAAAATGCTTCTGCAGCTTTGTTTACATCTGCAAAAATCTCTCACATGGCTCTTCTTCCGCAAGGCCAAGTTGAAAGAAAAGAGCGCGCGTTGCGCATGGTTGCAGCGATGGACGCTGAAGGTTTCGGCGCTTGTACAACAACAGGTGCGTGTGAGGCGGCTTGTCCTAAAGACATCCAGCTTACAAACATCTCTCGCATGAACCGCGAATTCTTCGTGGCCAACGCAACAAAACGTCCGAAACATTCGGATGGCGGCGCAGGCTAAGCGAATACGAAAATTTAAAAATGAATGAGGGCTCTCGCAAGAGGGCCCTTTGTTTTTTCGACGCGCTATCGCCAGAAAAAAGAAGCAGGCACCTTTTAACCTTTAAACTTTGCGTCGTTGGTCTGTCTCAATAAGAGACGGAGATGGCAGAATGCTGTTTCTGTGGCGAGTCCATGAAGGACTGAGAGCAGAATGCTCGAAGTGCATCTTTGTTAACAACATCATCTTGAATTCTTCTAAAGCTCGATCAGAAAACTTCCGAAACTAGACCAAGGATTGGCTTATGAAGAAGATAGATGTTTTAATGCAGGAATTGGGCTTCAACAAAAACGCTCCAGATAGCGTTAAAGAAGCATTCATCAAACACCTTATTAAGGCCTCGACTGGCGTTTCCGTTACAACTCCTTCAGAGAAAAAAGAGATCGCTGAGAACCCGCAAAGAATCGTGCAATTCAAAACTCCTCAGCAATTGAGCTTCGACTTTGGCGAAGAAAAACCCAAACCTTCGTCTGGGAAAAAAGCAGTTTCTTAGTCCAGCATACTAGTGCAAGGACCTGTTTTTCTCTCGACGTAAGTCTTATTTTGTCCCGACCTTCAGCCAAAAAATCGACGTTTGTCTTTCAAACAAAAAAATAAATAACCAGCTCACCTTCACATTGGTACCATTTTGGAACTGGCACGTTGAGGGAAATATTTTCCTCGTTCGTTCGAAAAAATCACCCAATGAAGGAGGGGATTATTATGAAAAGGCTTATCGGAAGAGCCTCCAAAGCAGCCATGGCGGGTTTGTTTTTCGCTGGAGTTAACGCATTCGCAGCAGCACCTGAGTCCGTACCAGGCGAATTCATCGTTAAACTCAAAGATTCTGTTTCAGCTAAATCCAATATCAATGTGTTGAGCCAACAACTTGGTTCATACGTTAAAGACACTATTCCTGGACAAAACATCGTTGTTATCAAAAGACCGGTGTTCGAGATCCAATCGAATGTTGTTAAGTCACTTTCACAGAATCCTCTCGTAGATATCGTTGAACCCAACTACATCTACAGAATCAACAGAGCACCGAACGATCCAATGTTGGGTCAGCTTTGGGGTATGATCAATACGGGTCAACAAGACTCTCAACGTCGCGCAGGTATCGCGGGTGTTGATATCGGAGCGGAACAAGCTTGGGATATCACAACGGGATCTAAAGATGTGATCGTTGCGGTTATCGATACAGGTCTTAACTACAATCATCCAGACTTAAAAGACAACGTTTGGGTGAATGAAGCTGAGTTGAACGGTCAAGCTGGAATCGACGACGATGGAAACGGTATCGTCGACGATATCCACGGTGCCAATTTCGTGAATGCAAATGCTCCAACGGGAAATCCTTTGGACGACCACGGTCACGGTTCACACTGCTCTGGAACAATCGGTGCTACAGGTAACGATGGTAAAGGTATTGTGGGCGTTGCGTGGAATGTTCGTATCATGGGTGTGAAGTTCCTTTCTGCGAGCGGCTCGGGTTCTCTTGATGGCGCTTTGAAAGGTATCGATTACGCAACTAAAATGGGTGCGAAAATCATGTCGAACTCTTGGGGTGGCGGTGGCTACTCTGAAACACTGAAACAAGCGATCGAAAGATCTAATGCAGCAGGCGCTCTTTTCGTAGCAGCCGCTGGTAATGAATCTAATAATAATGATGCGAACCCCACTTACCCTGCGACTTACGACGTTCCAAACGTTCTTTCCGTAGCGGCTGTAGATAACAGAGGCCAAATCGCTTCTTTCTCTAACTACGGAAGAAACAAAGTTCACGTAGGTGCTCCTGGTGTAAATATCGTATCTTCAATCACTGACTCTGCTTACGATTCTTGGTCAGGTACTTCTATGGCGACACCGCACGTGTCGGGTATGGCGGTATTGTTGGCAACAAACGAACCGAACCTAACAAATGTTGAGATGAAAAACAGAATCATCGCAACTTCGAAGCCTGTTGCAGGTCTTCGCGGTAAGGTTAAAGGCGGTATGGCGAATGCCTACGCAATGTTGACGAACACATTGCCTGAGCCAGATCAAAACGATCCAATCAACTGGCAAACAGTTCCAGTAAGCGTTTCTTCTGCTCATCCATACAAAGAAAAAGCAAAAGAAGAATTTGAAGTTCGTGTTCCAGGCGCAAAACAAATCGCTTTGTACTTCTCTAAATTCGACACAGAAAGAGATTACGATAAAGTAGAATTGTTCGACGCTAAAGGAAACAAAGTGGCGACGATCAGCGGTAAAAACGACGACAGCTTCTCAACACCAATCGATGGTGAATACGTGAAAATCGTTTTCACATCTGATGACTCTGTAAACCGTTACGGTTTCGACATCACAAAAGCTGCTTGGAAGTAATTTTCTAGGATAAAGCTCATTGAGAAAAGCCACCTTACGAGGTGGCTTTTCTTTTTAACTGTACGGCAGCGAGAGTATAGCCGCCGTGAGCGCCGTCAATAAAGTGCAGATGTTGATTCTGACTTGCAGAATGCACGAGGCATGTCATAAGGGCTTCCGAAGAACGATGCACGCCAAACTTAAGTGCACCCGCCTGTTCTCGTTCTAAAAGAAATTTTTCGATCTTATCAGCCTGAGTGTTTGAACAGTCTAAGACCATTCTTAAGATGTCATCAAACTTTTGAAAATCGGAATTGGAAATCATCTCGCTGCGATAGCGCCCCGGTGAAAAACCACCGACTGAAATATTAAATCGAAACAGCGCGAATGAAAAAAGTGTGCGCAACAAAGTCCTTCCCACGCGTAAAGGATAAAATCCTGGCAGTGCTTTGGCTTCCGCAAACAATGTCTTTGGCGGCCAGGTTACGCTGAGCGCCCCTTCTTGCGTAGGACAGGCATTTCTGAAGTCTCCGCCTAAAATTTCGCGAATCGTGGCAAGCGCAAGGCCGTATTCAGAAAACTGCGCCTCTTTCGGACCCGTCGCTTTTGCAAGCACGGTAAGAACAGTGCCTCGTTGAGTTTTAAGAGGCAGCCAACGACAAGAAAGACCGGTGAGGTTGGGTTGTTTTTCCAGGCGCGCAGGGCGAACTTCCATGCCGCCATTTAGAGACTTCATTCTTTCATCTGCGACCGAAAGGGCTCCGCCACGAAACTGATAGATTTCATTTCCTTTTGATAATTGATACTTCCCAATCAGGAGCTGCTGACCGGAGCTGTAAATTTCCGCCAATTCAAAATAGTGACCGCGCAGCTCAAAGCCGAATTCCTTTTGAGCCCATCTTTGCACTCGACGCAAGACTGCGGCAGCATCCTTCTTAAGTTCTGGCGGCACAAGAAGAGTGGCGCCGTCTCCGCCAAAAACAAAAGGCAAATTTCGATTGTTAAATTCGTTCAAAAGAGCGGTGATGCTAGCCGCGCCGACCATGTTCACGTCTTGATAGCGGCCGGCTTGCACTGCTTTCGTTGAGCCCTTCACGTCTGTCAGAATCAGCGCCCAGTCGCTGGGCACGGCCACGAAATAGTTGCTGTTCGCGATATTAAGAAAGTCATCAAAGACAGGGACGCGTTCTAGAAAACTTTTATAGCTTTCCATCGCGACTTACTTCTCTTAAAAACTTTTCCATTTTTAGATTCGTGTAATCGGGGAAATCCAGTTGCGTGCAGTGTGAACCGTAAGGAACCAGCACAAACTCAGAGTGTTTAATCTTTTCTTTAAAGTGATATTGAAAACGTATCGGCGTAACCATATCTTTTTCACCGGAAATAATCAGCGCGGGAACGTTGATTTTTTCAAGCACAGGTTCGCCGTTGTACTCCATCAAAGCTTCGAAAAGACGAATGAAGACATCCAGGTTCAACCGCGCGACACCGCGAGCGTAAATTTCAATATCTTTGAAGTGTGACACTCGCAAGTTAAAGCCGCCGGCCAGGGCCGCCACATAAACGGACATGGGATTTTCAACAGCCAATTTCCACAGAGTATTCCACAGCGTCGGTTGCGCGAGATACTGACTTTTCACGAAGAAAAAGAAAGGCTCGATCACATCAAGGCCAAACATTCCTTTGATCGGATTTCTGGCAAAGCCGTTGATGAAGGTCATGGAAAGAAATAACTGAGGCTTTTGATCGTAAACCTTTAAGATGACCGGAGCGCCAAAGCTGTGACCCGCGAAATGGGCTTTGTCGATGCCGAGATGGTTCATTAAACCAATCACGTCTTTTGCCAGCGAGTCCATCGTGAGTTCATTCATGTCGCGCACCGGAGCGCTCTTCTGATGACCACGCAGATCGAAGGTGATCACTTTGTATTTTTTTGTGAAGTATTCAACTTGATGATGCCAATGATTGATAATGCACGCGATGCCGTACACCAGAATGAGCGGCTCACCCTCGCCGCGCACTTCGTAGTAAATTGAAGTGCCGTCAAAGCTCTCAAAGCTGCCGGTTGTTTTTGGTGTCGTCTCCATGGGCCTTCCAAGTTGCGTTTACAGATAGCTCACCTTAATGAGGGTGTTTCCGATAGAAATCAAGTCGCCATCTTTAAGCATTTCGGCATCTATGGATTTATTGTTAAGAGTCACTCGACCAGGAGATTTATTTTTTAATTCAACCATCCCTGGACCTGGATGAAGTTCGAAGGCCTCTTTCGGAGCCTCCTCATCGAGCAGTTCGATGTCCAAGGAGTCCGCCCCTGCCTTTCGGGGGCCGTAGCCTAAAATAATTTCCTCATCCGTCTGTATGCCCTGAATAAAGGTCAATTTCAGGGCAGGACTGAAGCGTTGAAGCCGGGCTTTTTTGGATTTTTTAGGAGCCTCAACGTTTGACAAAGAGTCTTTCAGAATACTGCGCCACGTTATCAAGCGACTGAAGTCGATGGCGAGCTCTTCTTCGACCGTTACGACTCTAAACTGAGTGCGCCCAAGCTCAAAGATAACCCCTGGTAATAACGCGACTTTTTTCACACGGCGACCATTGATATGAATGCCGTTGGACGACTCTAAGTCGACCAGAACAAACTGTCCTTTACCATCTAATGAGAACTGAGCATGACGGCTGGAAACCTTGGGATCTTTAACGACAATGTCCGCGTTGGAGCGGCCTAAAGTAAGCCCCTCCTCGACTTTAAAGCGAGAACCTTCGTTTGGACCGTCCACTATCTCAATAAATGTGACCATTTACACATTCTAGGACCGGATTCTTGTCGATTCAAATGCCTAATCCTTGTGCTTGGTCCAAAGCCGTGCTAAACCCAACAAACATTTTTAAAAAAGTCATCCTTGCGCCCACTCTCGGTGGTGGGGGCTATAAACCGAAAGGATAGTTCAATGGAAACTAAAACGACTGCTAAAATGCCTTACGAAGTTGTCGTTCTTATGCACCCAGATGCAACTCTTGAAGAGCAAAAAGACCTTTTCAAGAAAAACAAAGCGACGATCGAATCTTACAAAGGTTCAATCAACTCTTTGGAAACTTGGGGTAAAAGAACTTTGGCGACTCCGATCGGCAAATTGAGAAAAGCGATCTACTTCCACTCTACATTCGAAGCAGATACTCAAGCTATCGCAGAGCTTGAAAGAACTATGCGTATCAACGACAAAGTTCTTCGCTTTATGCACACTCGCCTTGATGAGCGTGTTTCTTTGGCTAAATTCATGGAAGGCTTCAAAAAAGGTCTTGCTGAATCTGCTGCTCGTGAAAAAGAGCGCGAAGCTAAAATGGCTGCACGTAAAGCTGCATTTGCTGCTGCAAAAGCAGAACGTTCAGAACGCTACGACAAAGGCGAATAATTTTGTAAAGGCGTAAGCCCATGAAGAAGACAGCGACACCACAAAAATTCATCACAATTTCATCACTCTCGATTTTGTTGTCGATGCTGACGGTGGTTTTCGGCGCTCCCCTTCTTCGCGTGCTTCGCCAAGCCTACGGTCCTTGGGCTTTTTGGGTTCTCGGACTTGTAGTTACAGGAGCTGCGTGGCTCCTGAACGCTCAACCTCTCGCACTTTTTATAGGCTCTGTTTGGATGACTTTAGGGGCTTATATGGAAATGGAGCAAAGAGGACTTGGGTGGTGGATCTCAGGATTGTTGAGCGTTGCTCTTGGTTCCGGGGCTGCAGGCCTTGGTATTATCGGCGCCTTCAATAAGACAGGGATCAACACGTATGCTGAGGTACAGAAACTCGCAGAGCAATTCGTCCAACGTGTTCAACAAATGAATCCGGCGGTCAAATTAGATGCGGCGATCTTGGTTCAGCAAATCCCATCAGCCATCGTCATTGTTTTAATTATGGCGTTAGGTGTGGGGCTTATTTTTGAGAGAAGGGTTTTTTCATGGCTCAATATGCCCCGTGAGAAAATTGCCTCTCAGCTCAAGTTGTTAGAATATCGTGTGCCTGATTATTTTATTTGGGTTGCGATGATTGCCTTCCTTCTGACAATGGTGAGTTTTGGCGGTAAGGCCGTTGCCATCCTCGCAGTAAATATTGTGAACGTAGCTATCGTTCTTTATTTCTTTCAAGGGCTGGCAGTGTTGGAAGTATTTCTGAACTCGATAAGAGCCGGTGTGTTCACAAGAGTTCTGACATACATAATCTTGGTCGGCCAATTGCTACTTATTTTGAGTGTTGTTGGTTTGATCGATTACTGGATTGATTTCAGAGGCCGCATCAAAAAAATGAAGGCTGCTTCTGAAAACAACTAAGAATATGGGGATCACATGAAAGTTATTCTTCAAAAAGATGTTAAGGATGTAGGTAAAGTTGGTGAGTTGGTGAACGTTTCTGAAGGTTTCGCGAGAAACTTCTTGTTCCCTCGTAAACTTGCAGCTGAAGCAACTGAAAAACGCGTAAAAGAATACGAACACTTGAAGCGTGTTGCTGAAACTAAAAAGAAAAAAGCCCTTGCTGAAAGACAAGAGCTTTTGAACAAAATCAACGGCACAACTGTTACATTCAAATTGGCAGCTGGTGAGACTGATAAACTTTTCGGTACTGTAACAACTACAGATATCTCTAAAGAACTTCAAAAGTTGGGTCACTCTGTAGATCGTCGTGACATCCACTTGGAAGAGCCTATTAAGGTTCTTGGTCAGCACAAAGCTGTTGTTCGTTACGCAGAAGGTATGGAAGCTAAAATCCAAATCTCTGTTGAGCGCGCATAAATTGAATTTGAGATCACTCTTTGAATGAGTGTTCGCAAAATCTAGAGAGAAACTCTCGAAAGGACTCCGTAACAACGGGGTCCTTTTTTCTTTTTAAGACCCTCCTTAGAGCTGCTTATTTTTAACGCAGTTTTTCATAAAAAATTCTTATGGAATACATTTGAATAATTTCATTGCACCGGTGCCATTTTGGGTGTTTAACCACCGCACCTTGGAGGGGTTATGAAATCTACAAATCTTTTGAAAGCAGTGTTGGCAGCAGGTCTATTCGGATCTTTGCTTGCTTGTTCTCCGGCGCAACAAAACGCTGTAAATCTTGGCGCTGATAACTCTTCTATAATTGGTGGCGTTCCTGTAGACGCTAAAGACTCTATCGCTAAATCAACTGTTGCGATCGTGGCTTCTGTTGTAACTCACGATGATCAAGAGGGTCAGTTCATTTGCACAGGTTCTCTTCTTGCTGAAAACATCGTTTTGACAGCAGGTCACTGCGTTCCTAACAGCGCTGACTACAAAGAAGTTGCCTTGTACGTGATCTTCAATACAGATCTTAGAAAAATGGCGAAGACAGATATCCGTCTTGTTGTTGATACTGAAGTTCACACGGAGTACGGCAAAGCTGGCGAGCACGGCGAAGATGCAAACGATCTAGCACTTATCAAGTTCGCGGGCCCAATGGCGCCTGGATATACTCTTGCAAAATTCTTGGATGACGAAACTTTGTTGAAGCCAGGTACGAAAGTAACTTTGGCAGGCTACGGTTTGATTGAAACTGATGGCGTGAACACAAAGTCTGACGACCGTCTTCGTAAAGTAGATGTAGAAGTTGTCGAGGATTTCGGAAAAACAGAAATTTTATTAGATCAAACACAAGGTAAAGGGGCTTGCCACGGAGACTCTGGCGGTCCCGCTTTCC
This sequence comes from Bdellovibrio sp. 22V, assembly GCF_030169785.1. NCBI lineage: Bacteria > Pseudomonadati > Bdellovibrionota > Bdellovibrionia > Bdellovibrionales > Pseudobdellovibrionaceae > Bdellovibrio > Bdellovibrio bacteriopascens. Next base: position 783,803 of record NZ_CP125854.1, on the reverse strand, counting down.
TTGAAGTAAAAGGTGTTCAATACGTATGGGGTGTCACTAGCCGTGGCGCTGGTAAAGACGGCGTAGACGATTGCTCTCTTGTGAGCGTTTACACGAAGGTGAAGTCACAATCGGAGTTCATCGAAAAAGCTCTTAAAAAGCTGACTGCAAAAAACTAATCAGAAATAAAGATTAAGAGTTTTAGAAAGGGTCCCTAGCGGACCCTTTTTTATTTTTGGAATGCGACGCCGAGTTCATCCGGGGATGGGTGCGATTAAGCGCTCTGTTCGTTCTGCATTTCCAAGAAAACTGTTTGAAGGTAATCTGCCATCACCTCGCGCAGCTCTTCAAGGGTGAGCGTTTCTGGCGATTTACCGTGCTTTGCCAGCAAAGTGTTGAATTCTCTTTCGACCGGATCCTGTGGCAGTCCTGTTGCCGCAATCACCGTCTTTGTTAAGGTCTCTCCCATGATCAGCCTCCGTGCTTTCCAAGGGTTCCTATTTTTAAGACAGCCCTAGTCCATCAAGAGGTTAAACTGAAAACAACCAAAATCCTTCAACAGGACATTGGTCCTGCTGGCGCTATTTGCGGCGATGGGAATAAGACTTGGACCACTTCCGTGCCTTTGGCAAATTCCAATAAAGGAACGGCAAAAGCATACGGCGAGGCAAAAGCCGGCGAATATAATAAAAAAGTTTTGCATCGAGAGTCGCCGGAATCCACAGCGGTGGATTTTCCTTTTTCATCGTCTTTAGAACAATCTTCGCCACTTTTTCTGGAGTTGTGAGAGACATATTCATCATTCTTTCCACGAACGGAGTCATGTTTTCGTAGAAATCACAGTAAGGCCCGCTCCAGTTGCGCGTGGGATCTGACAGTTCTGTGTGGTAGACGTTGCGGAAAGAATTGCTGTGAATAAATCCTGGCTGAACAAGGGTGATCGTCACTCCGAACGGGCGCATTTCATACCACAAGGCCTCACTCGCGCCTTCAAGCGCGTATTTAGAGGCCGAGTAAGAGGCCATCGTCGGCATCGCCAACATTCCGCTGACCGAGGATATGTTAATGATCTTTCCACGGCCCGTGTCGCGCATATGTGGCAAAGCCAAACGAATCAGTCCCATCGGACCGAAATAGTTTGTCGCCATTTGCAGCTCTTCGTCTTTTTCCGTCATGTGCTCAATCACAGAGCGATAAGAAATACCGGCATTGTTAATTAAAATATCAACGCCACCCCAAAGCTTTTTGATTTCATTGTAAAGGCGAATGCGGTCTGCTTCTGACGTCACATCAAGGGGACGAACAATAAAACGTTCGTCGTCGAGAAAGAAATTGCGCAACTTATCCATGCTTTTTTCGCGGCAAGTGGCAACCACACGATATTCAGTATGTTCGTGCAGAAGTTTGGCTAAGGCTAAGCCAATACCCGAAGAACAACCTGTCACCAAAACAACAGGTTTAAAGTTTTGAGCTTTCTTACGTTGAAATAAAAAAAGTAAGGGCCTCATCGAGGCCCATTATCTTAAACACCTGCGCCAGGTGCAAAGTTTTTAGGTCTGCCGCCCGGCATCGGAGGCGGCGCTTGTGGAGGAGGAAGTGGACTCACGCCCCCTGCCTCAGGTTCAGCATCACGGAATCTATTGTATTGAGCATCGAAACGCATTTTAACGGGGCCGGTAGCACCGTTACGCTGTTTACCGACGATCACTTCCGCATGACCCTGTTTGTCTGGATTTTCTTTGTCATAGTAGTCATCACGATAAAGCATCATGATAACGTCGGCATCTTGCTCAATAGATCCGGACTCACGCAGATCCGAGAGCATCGGTTTCTTTTCTGTACGACCCTCAACACCACGGTTGAGCTGAGCAAGTGCGATCACTGGAATCTGCAATTCCTTGGCAATGGCTTTCAAAGATTTAGAAATCTCCGCGACCTCTTGCTCACGTGACTGCATTTTTTGTTTCATGCTCATAAGCTGCAAGTAGTCGATCATGATTAGATCAAGACCGTGTTCCGCTTTCAAACGTCTTGCGCGCGAACGAATCTCAAACGGTGAAACACCCGGAGTATCATCGATAAAAATCGAAGCTTCACTGAGTGCACTGGCAGCATTGATAAGTTTCGGCCAAGCAGAGTCTTGAATACGGCCGTTACGGATTTCACTCATGCTCACTTTGGATTCCGCAGAAAGCATACGCATCATCATGGACTCTTTACCCATCTCCAAAGAGAAGTAAGCAACAGTCTTTTTCAGACGAAGCGCCACGTGTTGCGCGATGTTCAGAGAGAACGCTGTTTTACCCATCGACGGACGTGCTGCGATGATCGTCATCTCGCCAGGGTGAAGACCCGCAGTCATTTCATCGAGCTTTTTAAAGCCCGTTGCAAGACCTGTGATCTCGGCTTTGTTCTTATAAAGTTCTTCAATCTTTTGGATGGAAGCTTTAACGATTTCCATGGAGCCGACAAGACCACTTTGCGTTTTGTTCTCGCCGATTTTGAAAATCTCGCTTTCCGCTTGGTCCACAAAAGATTCCACATCCTGGAATTCTTGATTGTAGGCCTTTTCAATCAACTGACTGTTGATAGTGATAAGGCGGCGAAGTGTGGCTTTATCTTTAACGATCTTCGCATGCGAAGTGATATTGGCTGCAGAAATCGTTTTATCTAGAAGACTGATTAAATATTCAGGTCCACCGGCCATATCCATGTGTCCGCCTGCTTGCAGCAAGTTTGTCACAGTGATGATGTCGATCGGTTGGCTTTTGGCGTGAAGCTCTTTAATAGCTTCATAAATCTTTTGATGAGCAGGCTTATAGAAGTCATCGGCCATAAGCATATCGCCTACCTGGTCGAGAGCTTCCCTGTCGAGCATCAAGCCGCCCAAAATGGATTGTTCGGCCTCAAGATTTTGAGGTGGAATTCGCGTACTCATTGAACCCCTCTAGAGTAACGAAATTTAAGTTCAGTCAAAAATTTGCGAGCCCTGTGCAAAAGATGGTGGTTCTGGATGGCTCGCTGATGAAATACTATGAACGAATCTATTAATTCATTTTTTTGACACGAATCTTGTAGTTGTCAATTTTCTTCTTAAGAGTATTGCGGTTGATGCCGAGCATTTGCGCCGTTTTTACTTGATTGCCGTTATAGGCGCGCAAAGCCAGCTCAAGAAGAGGCTTTTCTACTTGTTCGATCACGACATTGTACAAACCATTCAACTCAACTTGTGCTTCTTTTTGTTGAGCAAACAAAACTTCCAGTTTGCTCTTTACAAGCTTTTCCAAGCTTACGGACTGAAGATTAGCGACAAAAAGATTATCAGAACTGTTTAGGTTCGGCGTCATGGAACTCCCAAAATTTCTGCTTAATTAAAAGTGGAGACTATACTCCGCGTGTTTCGGAAGACCAGATATACTTATGCAGCTGCAATTGCAACCTTGCAGATGAATTTTTTTGCAGAATTTTTTCTGCCAACCAGCGTTCAGACACTTGGCCGTATGATGGGCTGTATAAAACCACAAATTTTTCAAATAAATTATGTTGACGACAGAATTCTTCAGACCACTCGAAATCTTTTTCGGAACAGATCACAAACTTGTATTCCGTGCTAGGAGTGGAAAAGCGGATGTTGTCCATCAAAAAAGAATTTGCTGCTCCACTGTCAGGAGTTTTTACATCTAAAATAATTTTCACGCGCGGATCTACATGCTCAACAGTTTTTGATCCGCTGGTTTCCAACGAAACTTTGTAGCCGCGATCGCACAATGTCTTCATCAACGTGTGAACTTCTTTTTGTAAAAGAGGTTCGCCGCCGGTAACGCAAACATACGGAGCTTTGTGAGAATCAATTTCCTTAAGAATGTTTTCGAAGGTCTGCATCTCGCCTTCGTAGTACGAGTATTTGGTGTCGCAATAAGTGCAACGCAGATTACAAGCCGTCAGACGCACAAAAACAGTGGGATTTCCCACGTACGTTGTTTCACCCTGAATACTGTAAAAAATCTCGTTTATCTTAAGCATAACTTCTTAAAACTCTATCTTGGTCTTTGCGCAATGTCCTGCTAGCCAGGTCCTAAGTCAAGGAACCGAGCGGGGCGCATGACTAACTCGTTGGAATTTCGTAAATTTTTTAAATGAACCAATTACTGAAAAAGTTTCGTCAGGACGTTATCGCAATCGGCTTTTTAGGTTTAGGGCTCTTTCTCGCCCTGGCTTTGATTAGTTACAATCCTTTAGACCCCTCCTTCAATTCTATTGGGGGCCAAGGCTTAAAAGCACTGAATTATTGTGGAATTGTGGGGAGCTTTCTTGCTGATGCGCTCTATCAGTTTTTCGGTTTGGCAGCCTGGGTTGTTGTTGCGAGCCTTGTTCGCATGGCCTACTCCGCCTTCCAGGGGGAGTCTCTTAATCTTAAAAACATTCGCTTTGTCTGGGCTCTGTTGGCGATTGTGAATATCGCGTCGTTACTGTCCCTCTATTTGCCGAATACAAAGGTTTTTTCGAATCAGATTTATTTGGGCGGCCTTTTGGGGTTGGGCGTTTCTCAGGCGCTGACGCGGGCTTTTAATTTTGCTGGCGTCCAAGTGATCCTGTGGTCCTTGATGGCGGTTCTGATTGTTTTCTATTTCGAAAAAAGCCTGCAAGAGTTGACGGAAGCTCCGCGCGGATTTCTGGCGTGGATGAAAAAGAAAAAAGTCATGGATAAAATCGCGACGTTTTTCTCGGGCATGTTCGTGAAAAACACAAAAAAAGCAAAGAGCCCAAAAAAGGCCGAAGCAAAAGAAGCCAAACCTGCGACCGTGTTTCCTTTGTCCGATAAAAAGTTTGTAGAAAAAGAAGAAGAGGACGAGGAAGAAGAGGAACTTGAAGCTTCTGCCGACGATGAATCTGAAGAAGAATCAGAAGAGGAAGAAGATGAAGAAGAAGTTCCCGCAGTGAAGCTTGCGCAAAAACGCAAGGTCGTGATGAAAGCGAAACCGCCTCGTCGCATCGAGAACTGGGAAATGCCAAAGCTCGCTTTACTGGAGGATCCTCCGGCGTCCCGTATTAAAATCGATAAGGCCGAGATTCAAAGAAAAGCGGATTCATTGGTCGAAAAACTTAAGAACTTCTCTATCGAAGGGCAAATCCAGGATGCGAAGCCGGGTCCTTTGGTGACGATGTACGAATTTAAACCCAATGCCGATGTTAAAATCAGTAAGATCTCGGAGCTTGAGGATGATCTTTCATTGGCGCTTTCTTCAGAATCAGTGCGTGTTGTCGGTCACATCCCTGGAACGGATGTTGTCGGTATCGAGACCGCGAATCTGAAGCGTGAAACTGTTTATTACAAAGACTTGATCGCCGAAGATCAATTTTGGAGTGAAGACTTGGCACTGCCGATGGCCGTGGGCCGCGCGGTCGATGGTGAACCGAAGGTCGTTGATTTGCGTAAGATGCCGCACTTATTGATCGCCGGTACAACGGGCTCTGGTAAGTCGGTTTTTGTCGGCTCTATCATTACGGGTCTTCTTTTCCGTCACTCGCCGAAAACGTTGCGCCTTGTTTTGATCGATCCAAAAATGGTCGACTTGGCTCCGTTCTCAACAGTGCCGCACTTGGTTCTGCCGCATGTGACAGAGCCGAAGAAAGCTGCAACAGCTTTGAAGTGGGCTGTGCGCGAAATGGAAAAACGTTATAAGTCTCTTTCAAAGTTCGGTGTGGGTAAGATTGAAGCCTTCAACGAAAAAACCGGAGCTTTAACGAAAGCAGAGATTGAAGAGCACGAAAAAATCAATCTTGAACTGGAAGAAGGCAAAGCGAAGTTAGAACAATACTACTTCCAACCGCTTCCATTTATCGTCATCGTGGTCGATGAGCTTGCGGATCTCATGATCGTGGAAAAACAAAATATCGAAGAGCCGATTCAGCGTCTGACGCAAAAGGCGCGTGCCTGCGGGATCCACTTGATTGTGGCGACGCAATCGCCGCGTAAAGATGTCGTTACAGGTTTGATTAAAACGAATATTCCAGGCCGCGTGGCTTTGAAGGTTGCTTCCAAGATGGACTCGCGAATTATCATCGATGATTCGGGTGCGGAACGCCTTCTTCCGAATGGAGACATGCTTTTCCAAGCTCCGGGCGTTGGTAAGCCGACTCGTCACCATGGGCCTTATCTTGCGGATCGCGAAATCAATAACGTTGTGAAGCACTGGGCATCTCAAGCCGAACCTGAGTACGATCCACTCGCAATGAAAGCTCTTGATGGCTTTGCGGGTGGCGATGGCGCTGAAGCTGGTGACGGCGGAAGCGGTGGCGGTTTCGGTGAAGAAGAATACGATGAGAGATACGACGAAATCCTCGCGTGGACGTCGGGACAAAAGGAAGTTTCTGCGTCTCTCATTCAGCGAAAGTTTAGACTCGGTTATCCTCGCGCTGCACGCTTGATTGAAATCTTTGAAAAAGAAGGTGTTGTGGGCCCCGCTAATGGCAGCAAGCCGCGTCAAGTTTTAGTGAGTAGTTTTAGAGAACAATAAATAGAGCCTTGACTGTACCTCCCTAAGTCGTGGTGTGATTAAGACACACAAAAGAATACGAAAACCATTCAAGGAGGAATTTATGGTTAAGGCTCTTATCGCCGTTCTAGGTCTTGCGTTCTCACTAAACGCGGTTGCTGCTCCATCTGCAGTTGAAGTTGTTGCTGGCATTCAAAATGCGGCAATCATGGATCAAGCTCAAACAATGGGTTTGGACTGGAAAGTTGGCGATCAAGCTAACTACAACATCGACATGGGCTTCATCAAAGGTTCTATGACAATGTCAGTTCGCTCTGTAGAAGCTGATGGCATCTGGATGGATCAAAACATGGATCTTGGTTTCGCTGGAAAACAAAAAGTTGAAACTTTGATCGATCCAAACACTGGTGAAATCAAAAAAATGATCGTTAACGGTAAAGAACAACAACCACCAAAACAAGACGTTGAAGTTATCGAAGTTAAAGAAGACAGAATCACTGTTCCTGCTGGTACTTTCGATTGCATCCACGCTCGTCTTAAAGACAAAGAGCAAAATGCAGAAATCAACGCATGGATCAACCCACAACAAGTTCCACTTTCTGGTATGTTGAAACAAGTTGCTCCAAGCCAATTCGGTAACGTGACAGTTGTTTTGAAATCTTTCAAAAAGAACTAATCAATGAATTTGATTTTGATAAGAGCCGCTTTCATAGCGGCTCTTTCTTTTCTGCCCGCCTCTAGTTTCGCTCAGAATAAAATTCCAAAGTCTGAGACGTACAAAGATATTATTGAAAAAGCCTACAACTTAAGTCTTCAGCGCGATCGCCAGCAGGCTTTAAATATTCTCACGAATGCCTTGCAAAAAGAGACGCGACCGCAGGCTATTGCCGAACTTAAAAAAACGGTGAACGAAGTTTCCCATATTTTCTTTAGTGACAAAGCCCAACAGCTTTATGAAACCGGCGTTTCGCTTAGAAAAACAGAATTGAACCAGGCTTTTGATAAAATGACGGAAGCCTCACGAATTGAACCTGATAACTTTTTGATTGTGACGGAGCTGGCCCATTTGATGATCGCGAAGGGTGATTGCAAAGCGGCACAAGAATTAGTGCAAAAGCAGCTCGCTTTGGTCGGTTTCGACGAAGAACTCAAACTGACATCGGCGCAAGCTTTGGCCTGCATGGGTAAATGGACCGATTATCAGAAGCTGGCGGACTCGGTTCTTATTAAACGGTCCCCGCAGCAAAAATTCTGGTGGGCGTTGGAAACGGAAAAATTCCTGACGGCCAAGAACTTTGCTAAGGCACAAGAAGCTCTTAGCAATATGAAGAAAAGTGACGAAAAGTACCCGGAGCTTTTCTATTGGGCCTGGAAGTTGGAATACGCGGCTAAAAAAGCCAAAGCCAACACCGATGAGGCTCAGAAATACGTGATGACCTGCAAAAACATTTCAGCGATTCAGTATAGACAGTATATGATAGACCCCATGCTTTGCCGTCGCCTGACAGAAGTTGAAGGCGAACTCAAGGGGTTGAATGGAACGTCTGAATAAATTAACACTTGCGCTGGTTCTGTTGCTGGGGCCTCTTGGCTGTGGGGTGAAAGGTCGTCCCCTCCCCCCACTCAATCCCGCACCTCTTGGACGTGGTGAACCTACTTACAAAGAGACGCAGAAAAAAACTAAAAAGAACAACTACAATATTCAAGACGAGGATAGCTCTTCTGCCGAGACGGAGGAGCGATGAAACCTCTTTGGCCTGTGACGATCACGAAAATGTCGGGAACAGGAAACACCTTTGCTTTGATCGACGCCCGCGCAGGCAGCGCGTGGAAAAAAGAAGAACAACGCCTGGGAATGTCGCGTCCTGAGTTTGCAAAACTTATTTGCGATCGAGTGATCGGCGTAAGTACAGATGGCCTGCTTTTAATTGAAGAGGGCTCTGAAGGATACGACTTCAATTGGGATTTTTATAACTCCGACGGCTCCACCGCAGAGATGTGTGGAAACGCCGCTCGTTGTGCGGCCCGTTTTTGTCGTGAAACTCTTTCGGGTGGATCGAGCTTGCGCTTTAAAACCGGTGCCGGCTTAGTCACGGCTCAGGTTCTTGAAAAGAATCAGATCCGTGTTCGCATGCCTGAAGCTAAATTTGTGCAGAAAAACATAGAACTTAAAACCAGCGCTGGTTCTGTCGAGACGTTTGCGCTCGTGAACACCGGAGTTCCACATCTTGTGCAAAAGATTTCAGAATTTTCACAAGTCGAAAGCTTAAAAACTATGGCAAAAGAAATGCGCAACCACGCAGCTTTGAAACCTGCGGGGGCGAATGTCACGTTTTATAGCGAAGAGACCATCGGCAAGCTTCTCGCTGTGACTTTCGAGCGCGGCGTTGAGGATTATACCTTGGCTTGCGGTACGGGAGCCGTAGCGGCCGCTTTTGTTCACGCTCATATGGCAAATCAAGATCAGGTGAATGTACAAATGCCAGGCGGTCTGTTGCAGGTGACGTTCGAAGAAGAAAATCCCTGCCCACTGATGGTGGGTGAAGCCGTCTTTGTTGGAAACTTTAATATCAATCTTGAGGTGGTGAAATGAAAAATTTCAAAGGAACTTTCACAGCGCTAGTAACGCCTTTTAAAAGCGACAAAGTAGATTACGCATCTTTGGATCGTTTGTTGAAGCAACAATTGGATGGTGGAGTTGACGGATTTGTCATCAACGGGACAACAGGCGAAAGCCCGACTCTGACTTCAGAGGAAAAAACAGAAATTTTCAAACATGTACGTGCCTTCTGCGGTGACAAAATTCCGTTAATTATGGGAACAGGCTCGAACAACACGGCCAAGACGATTGAGGACTCCAAGAAGGCCGAGGCACTTGGTGCGGATGCTCTTCTTGTTGTTGTCCCTTATTACAACAAACCTCCGCAACGAGGATTGTATGAGCACTTTAAGGCGGTTGCGACTGCAGTTAAAACACCTGTGATGCTTTACAACGTTCCAGGCAGAACGATTACGTCTTTGGCGACGGAAACGATTCGTGACCTGGCAAAAGTTCCCGGCATCATGGGTATCAAAGAGGCGACAGGAAAAGCAGATTTCGCGGCGGAAATTATTAAAGCTTGTGGAAATGAATTTGTCGTTCTTTCCGGAGACGATGGAAGCTATGTTGAGTTCTTAGGTGTTGGCGGCCATGGCGTTATTTCTGTAGCAAGCCACGTGATTCCTCAGCAAATGGTGCAGTGGAAAAAATGGGTGCAAGATAATCAAATCGAAAAAGCGCGTGCGGACATTAAAAAATATCTTCCTTTGATTGATCTTCTTTTTGTCGAAGCCAATCCGATTCCTGTGAAAAAGGCCCTGGCGTTAATGGGAATTTTGGATTCAGCTTCTTTGCGTTTGCCTCTAGTTGAACTGGCTCCTGAGCACACCGAAAAGTTGAAAGAAGAAATGAAAAAAGTGGGTGTTCTGTGAAGAAAGTGAAAGTCGGTCTTGTTGGCGCTTCGGGAAGAATGGGCCAAGAGATCGTGAAGGTGATCGAAGCTAATCCGCGCTGTGAAGTTTTTTATGCCTTCGATCGCGAAATGAAATATGACACGAAAAAAGCAGCGGCGGTGGATGTATGGATCGACTTTTCGTCCCCCGATGCATTGAAAGACGTTTTAAAGCGCGCCGCCGAAAATAAGACACCGGTGGTTTGTGGCACAACGGGATTTTCCAAAAAAGAAAAAGATCTGTTGGTACAATACGGGAAAAAAATTCCCGTGTTGTGGTCTTCGAACATGAGCCTGGGTGTTGCTGTTCTTAACGAAGCTTTGAAATCTTTGTCGGCAATTTCTCATTTTGATTTTCAAATTGAAGAACTTCATCACAACAAAAAGAAAGACAAGCCTTCAGGCACGGCGATCACTCTCCAGGAAAACTTGGAAAAAGCCGTGGGCAGAGAGCTCCCCGAAGCGCTGGCTATTCGTGGCGGCGGCATCTTTGGCGTTCATAAGATCTATGCGATGAGCGACGAAGAAGTTCTGACATTTGAGCACACAGCCTTAAATCGCACGGTCTTTGCCAAGGGCGCGGTTCAGGCGGCAGAATGGCTGGTAAAACAGAAACCGGGTTTGTATCAAATTCGTGACGTCCTTTTTGGAAAGAATAAATGAGTCCAACGCAACACTCGGCTTTGATTCATTTGTCTTTGGACTTGATGGGTGGCGTGGAAAAATCACGCGCCCTTTTAAAAAAGATTCTAGAGTGTGGAGAGATCTCCGCTATTTCCTCTATCTATAAAAGATATCTGACGCCTGAAAGACTGGATCTGAGCGCCCGCCTGGAGTTTGTCATTCGTTTTGAAACTTCTTGGGGTGTGGATCAAGTTCTTCACTTAGTCCTGTCGTTGTGTGAGCAAGGCCAGCCGGGTCTTTTGCAGAATCGACATGCAGAGCTGACTCTGCTGACATTTGATGACATGATACTGATGTCGCCGCGTCTGACCTTGCCCTACCCGCAATTGCATCAAGACCCTCTGATTATTCGCTGTGCTGCGGAAGCTTGGGGGCAATACTCACATCCGATCTATCAGAAAAATTTAAGCGAAATTTCAAAATCAGCTCTGCCTGCGAAGCAAGCCGAGTTTTATATGCAGGGAAAAAGCCTGGTTGATTTTTAAATTCAGCCAACGTACAAACAGTATGTACATTTATTTCCATATTTAAGGGGAGTTCCCATGAAGTTTTTCATTGATACAGCGAACATTGAAGAAATCAGACAAGCAAATATGCGCGGCTGGGTTGACGGTGTTACAACAAATCCTTCTCTTGTCGCTAAAGAGGGAAAACCTTTTCACGACGTAATCAAAGAGATCTGCAAAGAGATTCCTGGACCTGTGTCTGCAGAAGTGATCAGTCTGCAACACGAAGAAATGGTTCGTGAAGGTAAAGAGCTTGCGAAGCTGGCTTCGAACGTGGTGGTGAAAATCCCTATGTGCGAAGATGGCATGATTGCTGTAAAAAAACTCACGGCAGAAGGTATCAAGACAAATGTCACGTTGGTGTTCTCTCCAATGCAAGCGTTGTTGGCGGCGAAGGCGGGCGCGACAATGGTTTCTCCATTCGTGGGACGCTTGGATGACATTGGTGTTGAAGGCATGACGATGGTTAATCAGGTTATTCAGATGTATCAAAACTACGATTTCTCGACAGAGGTCCTAGTCGCGAGCGTAAGAAGCCCGATGCATATTCAATTGGCTGCGGAAATGGGCGCGGATATCGCGACAATTCCATTCAAGGTTATGCAACAGATGACTCACCATCCGCTCACTGACAAAGGAATTAAACAATTTCTTGATGACTGGAATAAAGGTCTTAAGAAGTAATGAAATACGTTTCGGCTCTGTTTTTGGTTACCGTATCACTGCTTTTGTCTAGTTGCCGTACTGGGGGCGTTGTTATTCGCGAAACGCCTCTGAACGTCAGCGAAACTCGTCGAGTGGTTTTTAGTGTGATTGGCGAGCCCCGCTCTGTCAGTCAAAACGGGCGCGAAATGTTTTCCCAGTACTATGACAAAAAAAACAAGGTCATCGAAAAGATGAACATGGCGCGTGAGCGCTATTATACCCACGTTTTAATTCTTGGCAGCCGCCGCCCGTATGACGTTCAGGTCGAGGTCCTAGTCGAAGGTCGTAATGAAGATGGCGGTTTCGACGTTGTGGACAGAGATGACGATCGCGCGGCAGGAATCGCCGAAAAAATTCGTCAGGCGCTTAACCAAAGTCGCGACAATCGCAACATCATTGACGACTTCCGATCCTTCTAAATACGATTAAGACTAGTCAGAAATGACTATTCTTCAAATGAGGTGAATGTTGCAAGGAATGCAACTGAAGCGGTTTCTACCGTTCGCAGTACTAGCGGGATGCTTCTGCTGGTCAAGCCATTTAGGTGGCTTGAAGTTCATTCCTATTTATGAAGCACTCACCATTAAAGCGCAAAAAAACTCCCCTCCCCATATTGCCTTCGAAGAAGTTCTTGAATCTGAAAGACGTGATTCCGAATGGGCACGTATTGAAAAAATAAAACCCGTTAACCTTGCTCACGAAAATACGTCGTCTGCTCCTTTGTTTGCAAAACGTGTGGAATTGCCGGCGATGGTAATTCAAAAGACAAGCGAAAGGATCTTGGCTTCTGAGGCGTTGCCGTTGTCTGCGGAAAGAGAAGAAGAAGTCAATAACACTTGGATAGAGCAGCTTCCTCGTACACAAGCGGTTCGCCTGCAAGAAGCGCAAAGAAGAAGTGAAGTTCTGGGACAAGACTGGCAAGGTTCTACGTGGTCAGCTATGGCCAAAGAAACTTTGGAAAAATCCGGAGTTCTTAATCCAGCTCCGGAAAAAACAAACGTCTATGTTGCTGGCGCAGGTCCTTCTGGAAAAACGACGCAAGTTCCGAAATCGAAAGTGTTTTTCCCGAATGAAAGCCAAGGTCGCACACCTTCTTCTTCCGATACTTCAGCCACTGGTGGTGGCGAGATGCTGCCTTCTTATGGTCTGGTCGGCGAAACGGCCGGAGCTAAATCTATTGTCGGCCCACTTGAGATTACCGGCGGTCTTGCAGTTACAAATGAGCATCATATCGAAATCCGCCGAAGTGACGAAGGAATCTTAAAAGAACTCGGCAGCGTGGATTTACAACAAGGTCTTTATAATATCCAAGTGCAAGAGCCGACGGGTTCCGTGATTGCCCGTTTGGTAGATAAAGATGGCAAAACTTTGGGCGAAGGTTCTTTCCGACTGACTCACGTAGCGACAAATCAGGCAGAGCGTGTTTCAGGCCCTAAATTGAAGATTGAACCGCATCCTGACTTCGCAGGCATTGTAACAAGTGCTTATAACGCAAAACCGACCGACGCGGCTCCTTCGCAAACAAAAGTGACCTTCGTAAAAGGTCTTAGCGAAGTCGCAGCAAAAAAAGACGGTTTTGTTTCTATGGATAACGTCACAAAGGGTTCAAGCACTGTGATGAGAGCGGCCGCTCCTCGTCATATGCAGACAGCTTCCATTGTTGTTTCCGGGAAAGAATTTAAATCCCAACTTTATCCGGACTCTATGATTCAAGCTTTGCAAAACATCGTTGCTCAGCAAAGAGCTCAGTCCTTTGAGGGTGCCCCGACCATCATTTGGGGTAAGGTCGCCTTGGATGGGAAAAATGTTTCGGGCATTGATGTAGTTGTCGAATCAGATCCAAGTTTGCAACCAGTCTACTTTAATCAATTCATGATTCCAGATGCGACATTAAAAACGACAAGTGAAAACGGACTTTTTGCTTTTGTAAACGTGCAACCGGGCTTCCATTCTCTTTTAGCGACACGAGCTGATTCTATCTTTGGATATCAGAACGTCGTAGTGGAAGAAGGGTCTGTAGCTCAAGGTGACATCGAATCGACGATTAAGTCCGAAGCCGTGCCTTTACGGGTTTACGATGCATTCACGGGTGAGGCGCGTTCGGCAACAGTCACCATGCAGAGCTTGCAAGAAGACTTGGAAGTAAAAACCGGAACAACAACGATCAGTCTTCCACATATTAGCCGTTTAGGTATGATGCGCATTCAGCCCGAAGGGGCAGACTACGTGGCCGCTCGTTACCTCTATAACGATACGGACGCTTTCATCCACGCGCCTCTTGTTCACTGGTCATGGCTGTCTTCTATTAAATCTTATTTGCGTATTGACGATGCGCCGAGTGCCGGCTTGATCGTGGGATTTGTGCCCGACGAAGACTTTGAAGTTTACTTGGCTGCCTACGATGGATTCGAGAGCCGCCACATTGTGTACTTTGATATGCAGGGACGGATTCTGCAAAATCGCAAAGGCATCGCAGGTGGAGGATTCATCCTTTACAACGTTCCTGAGGACATCCACGAAGTGGTGGTCGTAGGAGCGCGCACGCAAAAAGTATATTCTCGCGTGCTGCCGGTGGATGCGAACTCTTTGTCGGTTCTAAACTTCCGCGAATAATTATCTCTTCGCGAAATCTTCGATTTTTTTCTTAAAAAAGTTTCCGCGATCTTCAAAGGATTTAAACTCGTCGAGACTGGTGCCGCCGGGACTTAGAAGAACCGTGTCTTTTTCTTTCGCCTCTTGAAGAGCATAGTGAAGAGCCTCCTCAAGACGAGCAAATGCCTTTCCGGGCAGTAAAGATTTATTTTGCGCGATAACTCGGCATTCACCGAAGAAGATAAACTCCATGCCTTTAAAATTTTTTAGAGGAATCAAATCTTGCCATGGAAGATTTTTGTCTCTTCCGCCAAGAAGAAGATAAAGCTTTCCTTGATTCGCAAGAGTGTCATAGGCCGCAGTTGTCGCGATAAGAACGCTGTCCATCGCCGTGGCTTTGCTGTCGTTGATAAAGCGAATGCCTTTATAGGTGCCGACATTTTCCAAACGATGCGCAAGTCCTTTAAAGTTTTTCATCGCTTCGACGGAAGATTTTGGCCACCCTGCCTCTAGGGCAAGAGCCGAAGCTAAAGCAAGATTGTCTTGATTGTGCTGGCCAATCAGAAGCGCTTTTTCCAAGTGCAAAGCGGCCATCGCAGGATCATTTTTTGAGATGATCTTTACCTGTTCATGATCTCCGTTGGTTTTATAGTACTCAACCAGATCGCCGCCTTCACTATTTAAGAACATCGCGTTTTTGGTAAGAGAAAGAATACTCCACTTCGTATCGTAGTAGTGCTGTAAACTTTCGTAACGCTCAAGATGATTGGATGTAAAATACGTAATAGCAGAGTAATCGAGTTTCAATCCTTCGCAATTTTCGAGCTGGTAGCTTGAAAGCTCAAGAACCACCCAGTCTGCCGCAGGTCTTTTGCCTTCAACGACTTGCAGGGCATATTCACAGAAAGGAATACCTAAGTTTCCTCCGACAAACCCTGTGTGAGAAAAAGACTCAAGACCGGCGCCTAAAAGTGAAACAGTCGTGCTTTTTCCGACCGAACCGGTCACGCCGATAAGCTTTTCGGAAGTTAAGCATGCTGCTGCCAAAGAAATTTCACTGGTGATTTTAACGCCGTTTTGTCGCGCTTTTTGAATCCATCCTGCCGTTAGCGGCACCCCCGGAGACACCACCAAAGTTTGCGGCTGGGCGGTTGCCATCATTGCTTCGGGGTCTTTAAAGTGAGCCGTCTCTAGTTTTCCATCAAATGTGAATAGAGATTCCTTCGCGAAGCCGAAGTGTTGAAGCAATTTATAGGCGGCATCACCGCTTTTTCCCATTCCGACAATGGCAATTGGTGTTTTCAGGTTCTTGATAAATTCGTTCATCTGCACGATCATATTCTTGGGAGGCAGATTTGCCCACGTCTTTTTCACAACCTTATCCTGATTTTAGATCCGCGTCGCATACGGCGATTATTAGTGATTTGCATTTAAGCGAAGCGGAGCCCGTGAATCTTAAATTTCCATTATGGAAAAAATTTAAGACAAGACAGTTTTTCTTCGATGATATCTTTGAAAGTTTCTTGAAACATATTGAAGAAAAAGCCGCAGGCGCACCGGTAGAGCTTATTTTAAACGGTGACATCTTCGACTTCGACAGTGTTTTGCGTCTGCCGGAAGAGCCGGTATTTCACATTAGCTGGCTTGAAAAACACCGTGGTCTTTATCCGCAAGAAGAAAGATCCCGCTACAAAATCGAAGTGATTTTGAAAGATCATGCGGAGTTTGTGCGCGCCTTGCGTGAATTCGTATTGCGCGGCAACCGTGTGATTTTTGTCATGGGAAATCATGACCTGGAACTACATTTTGCCGAAGTCCAAGAGGAAATCCATCGTCATATTGCTCTTCCAGAGCATAAACGCAACGAAGTCCGCTTCGTTGAATGGTTCTATATCAGCAATCAAGACACTTTGGTTGAGCACGGCAATCAATACGATCCCTATTGCATGTGTGAAGATCCTATCAATCCTTATGTTCGCGGCTACAATTTTGTCTCTTTGAAGCTGCCGTTCGGAAATCTGGCGTGCCGATACATTATGAATGGCATGGGATTTTTCAATCCGCACGTGGATACGAACTATATCATGAGTTTGCCAGAGTATATTCGCTTCTTCTTAAAGTACATGGTTCGTGCTCAACCGGGACTTGTTATCACATGGTTTTGGGGTGCAATGGTGACTCTCCTTCACTCGTTTTTTGATCGTTTGGCGGCGCCTATCAGAAATCCCCTTAAAATTGAAGACCGTGTTGCTTTGATCGCCGAAAAAGCCAATGCAGAACCGCGCATGGTTCGCGAACTCAAAGAACTTTTTGTTGCTCCGGCCGCAAGCAATCCTTTTTTACTGGCTCGGGAACTTTGGCTTGATAGAGCGTTCATCGTCTTTTTAGCCTTCTTTTTGATTTTTCAACTTATGGTCTTTGTTCGATCCGTGTATGAAATTTCTTTCTTCTGGGCGTTCATTCCACTGTTCTTACTTTTGCCGTTCTTCTTGTTTTACAGTAAGTCAGTAACGTCGTTGGTGTCGGGGTACAAAGAACCCGATGACCGGGTCCTGGCAATGGCGAGTGCAATCACAAAAGCGCAGCGCATTGTTTTTGGCCACACCCATAATGCCCGTCATGAAATTTTTGGTTCGGTTGAGCATCTTAATAGCGGGTGTTGGTCGCCGGCATTTTTGGATGTGGAGTGTACAAAGGCCGTCGATCAAAAAACATTCGTGTGGATCTCTCCGACGGAAAATGGACCGAGACAGGCGGAACTTTTTAAATTCGTGGATGGTAAATCAGAATTAGTTACTAATCCTGGAAGAGGATAGTGCGCCGCACGAAGAGATTTCATATTGTCAATCACTGGACCCTATGCAAACCTTTTATTGTTCAAATAACACGGATGGAGAGGTTCAATCATGGCAGAGGTACTTGTAGTTACAAGCAAAGTTAAAAAACTTATCAAGGAAAAAGGTCAAATGAACACATCTGCTGAGACAATCGATGTACTTAGCAAAGCTATTGAGCAACTTTGCTTGAAAGGTATCGAAAGTGCGAAAGCTGATGGTCGTAAGACTGTTATGGCGCGTGATATCGTCATTGACCACCTATAAGTTTTAGGTCGATTTCTTATTGAAATTAAAAACCCACATCCAAAAGATGTGGGTTTTCTTTTTAGATCATTTTCTGAAGATCATCCCAAGAGATGATTTTGACTCCGAGGGTTTGGGCTTTCTCTACTTTTGAGCCCGGGTCGTCCCCCACAACCAAGTAATTCAACTTCGAAGAAACAGATCCCAGGATTTTTCCGCCATTTTTCTCGATCAAATCTTTCGCATCGTCGCGCTTTACGGGCAGTGTTCCTGTGATAAGGAAACTCATTCCTGAAAGGCTTCCCTCATGCGAACGCACAGGGCTTGAGATTTTCACGCCCAGTTTTTCCATGTCGTGAATTTCTTTAACAAGACGGCCATCCGCAGTCCACGTGACAATCGCTTTAGCCACCTTGGGTCCAATTTCAGGAACTTGTAAAAGATCTTCTTCACTCGCGTCGATAAACTTTTCAATCGTCAGGAAGTGATCCGCAAGGTGTTTTGCGGTTTGTTCCCCGACGAAGCGAATTCCTAAGGCAAAGATAAAACGTGCAAGCGTAGGACGTTTGCTGTTTTCAATGCTCTTAATGACATTCTCTGCCGATTTTTCCCCTTGTCGTTCCAAAGACAAAATATCTTCTTTCGTGAGGCGATAAAAATCTGAAAAACGGGAAACGAGTTTGTTATCAACAAGAGTTTCAATCAAACGGTCGCCGACTTTGTCGATGTTCATTGCTCGTCTTGCAACGAAATGCTTCAAAGATTCTTTCACCATCGCGATACAAAGCGGGTTCACACAACGAGTGACGACTTCGCCCTCGAGTTTTTGCACCAAAGATCCACAAGCAGGGCATTCCTCAGGCAAAAGAAATGGTTTTGAATTTTTCGGGCGCTTGTCCAAAATGACAGAGACGACTTCAGGAATGACATCTCCTGCCCGTTGTACAATCACCGTGTCATGGACACGTACGTCCTTGCGGTTTATTTCATCTTGATTGTGAAGAGTTGCGTTTGTGACCGTCACACCACCGACCTTGACGGGCTTCATAATTGCGACGGGTGTAAGCGCTCCGGTACGACCTACTTGCACTTGAATATCTTCAATCACCGTAATCGCTTGTTCAGGCTTGAACTTCGCAGCCGTCGCCCAACGCGGGCTTCGCGCCACCAATCCCAGATCGTCTTGTTCTCTTAGAGAGTTCACCTTGATAACAATACCATCGATATCAAACGGAAGCTTCGGACGAATTTTTTCGATCATGTGATAGTATGCAACGACAGCGTCCGGGCCCTTGCATACTTGCACTAGATCTGCGTTGAGTTTCGGCGCAGTAGGAATGCCGTGATCCGCAAAGTATTCTTCAATCTCAAATTGCGTTTTAAATGTGACTCCTTCGCTTGCTCCCAAGGCATAAGCGAAAAAACGCAGCGGACGAGAAGCCGCGATTTTTGAATCAAGTTGGCGAACGGTTCCCGCGGCGGCGTTGCGCGGATTTGCGAAAGTTTGTTGCCCGCTTTCTTGCTGGGCTTCGTTCAGCTTCGCAAAATCCTGTTTAAACATTAAAACTTCGCCACGAACTTCCAAAAGTTCTGGTGCTTTTTTCAAATTCAATTTTAATGGCACACTTTTAATAGTTCGCACATTGTGGGTGACATCTTCACCAACACTGCCGTCTCCGCGCGTGAGAGCTCTTACAAAAACGCCATCTTCATAGATCAACTCCATGGACAGACCGTCGAACTTCGGCTCGCAAAGATACTCAATATCTTTATCGGTATTCAGAAATTTTTTGATTCTTTCATCAAAGTCAAAAATATCCTCGGGAGAGTAACTGTTCGCCAGGGAAAGCATAGGAAGGCGATGGGCGACTTTTTCGAAGGAAGCCAGCGGAGTTCCGCCCACTCTTTGCGTCGGAGAGTCGGAAATATCAAGTCCCTTTTCTTTCTTTTCAAGTTGCACGAGTTCCTCGAAAAGTTGGTCGTATTCGAAATCTGTAATCGAAGGACGATCAAGAACGTAGTAGCTATAGTCGTGCTGGGAGATGATTTTTTTGAGCTCTTCGTGGCGCTTTTTAGACATAGTAAGGAATCTATCATTCTCTTTCTCATGATGTAAAAGGTCCAGTCGGAATAGGATGCAACGCCCAAAGAGTGACGGGTGCCATATTTTTGTTCTAGTTTAGAGCCTTCCAATCCCA
Source organism: Bdellovibrio sp. 22V (assembly GCF_030169785.1). Taxonomy (NCBI): domain Bacteria; kingdom Pseudomonadati; phylum Bdellovibrionota; class Bdellovibrionia; order Bdellovibrionales; family Pseudobdellovibrionaceae; genus Bdellovibrio; species Bdellovibrio bacteriopascens. Next base: position 764,071 of record NZ_CP125854.1, on the reverse strand, counting down.
CGAAGGAGAGGTCCCTGTGATTGACAAGAAAACGATCGAACACATTGCCAAACTCGCGCGCCTTCATGTGACAGACGAAGAGGCTCAAGAGTACAGCGCCCAACTGGCAAAAGCCCTGAATCATTTCGAGCAAATTTCCAAAATCAATACGGCAGGTGTTGAGCCCTTAATTACACCGACAGAAATCGAAGCCTACTGGCGCGAAGATGTTGTTAAGCAAGAGTTCACGGCCGAAGAAATGACGGCCAATGCTCCAGCCAAAGCGGGCAACCTCTTTAAAGTTCCACCTGTGGTTTAAGGAATAGAACATGGATTTAACATTTGCCTCGATCTCTGAAATTTCAGATGCCGTAAAAGCAAAAAAAGTCAGTGCGAAGGAAGTGACGAAACACTTTCAGGGTCGTATTGAAAATCTGGACGGAAAACTTAATTCCTTCACTTCAAAAAATGAAAATGCTTTGCAAGATGCGGAGGCCATTGATTCCCGCATTGCCAAAGGTGAAGACGTCGGGCCTATGGCGGGCGTTCCTTTTGGAATTAAAGAAATGCTTTGTGCAAAGGGCATGAAGGCGACAGCGGGCTCTAAAATTCTTGAAAACTTTGTGGCACCTTACGATTCTACGGTTGTAGCGCGCCTAAAAAAAGCCGGCATCGTCGTCATGGGAAAGTTGAACCAAGATGAATTTGCGATGGGCTCTTCCAACGAAACATCCTACTTCGGAGCCGTTAAAAACCCTTGGAATCTTGAATGTGTGCCAGGCGGGTCCTCCGGCGGTTCAGCCGCAGCTCAAGCAGCACGCTTGGTTGTAGGAACAATCGGAACCGATACCGGCGGATCGATTCGTCAACCTGCAAGTTTCTGCGGCGTGGTTGGTGTCAAACCAACGTACGGCCGAGTCAGTCGTTATGGGATCATCGCCTACGCTTCCTCCTTGGATCAGGCCGGCCCGATGGTGAGCAGTGTGAAAGACGCGGCCTTGACGATGGAAGTGATCTCGGGTTTTGACGATCGTGATTCCACGACAACACAAAAAGCGGTCCCGCAGTGGAGCAAAAATCTTAAGGCGGATGTAAAAGGTCTTAAGATCGGCCTCATGAAAGAGTACATGAAAGGCAGCTTGCACCCGGATGTGCAGAAGACTGTGGAAAACTCGATTGAAACATTAAAGAAAATGGGCGCGGAGATTGTTGAAGTCTCCGTGCCAATGACCGAGTTCGCCGTTCCTGTATACTATCTTGTTGCGGCCAGCGAAGCTTCTTCGAACTTAGCTCGTTATGATGGCGTTAAATATGGTCATCGTGCCGAGATCAAAAATCTTTCAGCGATAGAGCTGGAGGATTTCTACGGTCTGACTCGCGGTGAAGGTTTTGGTAAAGAAGTAAAACGCCGTATTATGCTTGGAACTTACTGTCTTTCCAGCGGTTACTACGATGCCTACTACAACAAAGCAGGCCAAGTGCGCCGCTTGATCATGAATCAATATTTGGAAGCCTTCAAAAGTTGCGACGTGATTCTAAGTGCGGTGACAACAGCACCAGCTTTTAAAATTGGCGAGCGCATTTCTGATCCTTTGACGATGTATCTCAATGATATTTTCACAACTTCAACAAATCTTGCCGGTCTGCCCGGCTTGAGCGTTCCTTTTGGAATGTCTCAAGACGGTTTGCCGATCGGAATCCAACTGACCGCGGGTCATTTTGAAGAACAAAAAATGTTGGATGTCGCCGCCGCACTGGAAAGTGCTTCTGCTGTGAAAGGAAAACATCCCCATGTCATCTAGAGGTTATGAAGCCGTCATCGGTATTGAAATTCACGTGCAACTAAGCACTGCCACAAAGATGTTTTGCGCGGATCCAACGACATTCAATGCGGGAGACAACGAAAATACTTCTCCCGTCAGCGTGGGTATGCCTGGAACTTTGCCCGTTGTGAATAAGAAAGCGATCGAGTATTCGATCAAAACCGGCCTCGCGTTGGGATGCGATATTCGTCGCAAATCTATTTTCGCTCGTAAGAACTATTTTTATCCGGATCTTCCCAAGGGTTATCAGATTTCTCAATATGATCAGCCTCTATGTGAAAATGGAACCATCACATTCAAAGTCGGCGACACATCAAAAACTGTTTCTATCACCCGTGCTCACATGGAGGAAGACGCCGGCAAGTCCACTCACCATGGTGAATACACACTTATCAATTACAACCGCTCGGGCATTCCTCTTCTTGAAATCGTTTCCGGTCCAGACATAAGAACGCCTGTTGAGGCGGCGGAGTATGCGAGAAACATCCGCCAAATTGTTCGTTACTTGGATGTTTGCGACGGCAACCTCGAAGAAGGTTCCATGCGCTGCGACTGTAACGTGTCTGTACGCAAGATCGGCGAAACACAATTCGGAACAAAAGTTGAAATTAAAAACGTCAACTCTTTCCGTTTCGTGGAAAAGGCGATTGAGTACGAAATCGAACGTCAGATTGATGCCGTTGAAAGGGGCGAAAAGATCATTCAAGAGACTCGCCTCTGGGACCCGGATAAAAACCGCACGTTCTCGATGCGCACAAAAGAAGATGCGCAGGACTATCGCTACTTTGCCGATCCGGATTTATTGCCTGTGATTGTAAGCGACTCGATGATTGAGCAGTTCCGCAAAGAGCTGCCAGAGCTTCCCATCGCCAGAGCAAAACGCTTTCAAGACGAACACGCCCTTCCAGAATATGATGCAACGGTTTTGACAACGGAAAAAGACCTGGCAGATTTCTACGAGGCGACGGCAACTGAATCCAAAAATTTTAAAGCGTCTTCAAACTGGATTATGACAGAGCTTTTGCGCGAGTTAAATCAGGCAAATAAACAAATTAAAGACTCCCCGATCAAACCCCAACAGTTAGGTCGAATGATTGCTTTGATTGATAAAGGGACGATCTCAGGAAAAATTGCGAAAACCGTTTTCCAGGAGATGTGGGACTCAGGTAAAGATCCAGAAGTGATCATCAAAGAAAAAGGCCTTGTCCAGATTTCTGATCCGGCGGCCTTGGAAAAGATCATCGACGAAGTTTTAGCTGCAAATGCGCAAAATGTGGAAGATCATAAGACAGGTAAGAAGAAAAACCTTTTTGGATTTTTCGTGGGTGCAGTGATGAAGGCTTCAAAAGGCCAAGCAAATCCTGAACTCGTTAATAAGATTCTTCAGGAGAAGTTAAAATAAGATGAAAGTTGCGGCTTTAGATCTGGGAACAAATACTTTTCTGTGCCTGATTGCGGAAGGCACAGAAAACGGCATCACAAAAGTTCATAAAGACCTTGTTCAGGTTGTGCGTTTAGGTCAGGGAGTCGACAAAACGGGAGAGTTTCATCCCGACGCTTTGGCAAGAGCACGCCAATGTCTGACCGAATTTAAAAAAGAAATTGATGCGCAGAAAGTGGATAAGATTCTTGCGATGGCAACATCAGCAGCCCGCGACGCGAAAAACGGTCGAGAGCTTTTTAAAATCGGCGAAGACCTTGGTATCCCTATAGAAATCATTCCCGGAGAAGATGAAGCGCGCATTACTTATCAAGGCGCAACCGCGGGACTTAATGACAATAAAAAAACATCTTTGGTCATTGATGTCGGTGGCGGATCAACGGAACTTATCTCTGGAAGAGGATCGCAAATCTTTTTCGGAGAGAGCTTAAATATCGGCGGAGTTCGCCTCACTGAAAAATTCATTAGCACACAGCCAGTTCCAAATAACGAACGCACAACGCTTGTTCAATATATTCAAGAGCAGATCGCAAAGATTCTTCCGGAACTAAAAAAGCATCCGATCGATCAAATCATCGCGGTGGCTGGAACACCGACTTCTTTGGTGGCCATCGAAGTGGGCGGATTCGACGAGAAAAAAGTGGATGGCTTTTTCTTGAAAAAAGAACGTTTGCAGTATTGGGTCGACGAGTTTGCCAATACGACCGTTGAAGAAAAGAAGAACAAATATGGTCTAGGAGGCCGTGCTGACATTATATATGCTGGCGCCTCTATATTATTATCTGTCATTGAGGCCTTGGGTCTTTCGGGAATGATCGTCTCCACAAAAGGAGTTCGTTATGGGGTTGCTCTTGAAATGTTTAAAAAATAAGTGGGCGTTCGTTTTTACGGTCCTTTTTGCGAGCTTTGTAGTTTTCTCCGCTAACGCCGCTGACTTTCAGAAGAAGACGATCAAACTGGGAGCTAAGACTTTGGTCGTGGAGGTGGCGGAAACACCCGATCAACACGAACGCGGTTTGATGTTTCGAGATAAATTGCCAGAAAACGAGGGAATGCTTTTCATCTTTAAAAATGAAGAGACAAGATTTTTCTGGATGAAGAATACTTTGATTGATCTCTCTATTGCCTACTTCGATAAAAACGGAACGCTGATCGACATCCAAGAAATGAAATCGGGAAAAGGTGTTCCTGAAGCGGCTCTACCCTCTTATCCCAGCGCAAAGCCGGCCAAGTACGCTCTTGAAATGAGCAAAGGCTGGTTTGACAAAAACAAGATTAAAATTGGCAGCAAGCTGAAAGTCCCATAGGTCCCTAAGTCCAGGGACTTTTTATTAGTGTTTGCACGCCTTCGATCTTGTGTTTTAGATTGTTAATAACGCTTTACTGAAACAGTATGTTTCATAGCATCACTCAAGGATGAAGACATGATGAAAAAATTCGTTATCTTACTAGCGTGCTTAAGTCTGGGATTCCAGCTAACAAGCTGTACGTCCAAAGATAGCCAATCTGACGCAGAAGTCGCAGCAGATATGGATTCTGCGGATCTTGAAAAGCTCGAAGGCGATGAAGCTCTTGAAATCGCTGGTGATGATTCGTTGGCAAGCGACCAACTTCCTGAAGATGCTCTAGGCGAAACTACAACAACGACGGAAACGACGACAACGACTACCGAAACAACTGTAGGCGAAGATCAAGCGACAACGGAAAAGACCGACGTTGCGACAAGCACAGAGACACTTCCAGCAGATCCGTTTGCAGAGACAACAGAAATCACTCCTCCTGTCGATGCTCCATCAACAACTGTGACAGAGACAGCTCCAACGGTACCTGATAATACAACGATGGTTGAAAGCTCCACGCACACAGAAACTTCAACAACAACAGTTGTTGAAAGCGGCGAAGAAGCTCCAAAGAAAGCCAATATTCCTCTTCAGAAAGTTGCGACAGCTCCTTGGAAGGTTGGAAAAACTTGGTACAACACAGTTTACTTTGCACGCCCTGGCGATTCTTTGGCTAGCATCAGCCAAATGATCTACGGCGCTGATAAAACAGCTGAGTTGAAAAAAGGAAATCCTACTTATAAATCTCGTGATGTAAGACCTGGCGATAAAGTTTATTACAATTCTCCAAATCGTCCTGATGATTCTTCAAGAATGATCACTTATTACGAAGATAATGGCGTTGCGCCTGAAATGTATGTTGCAAGACCTGGCGACAATATCAGAAAAGTTTCCAAAGATTTGTTGGGTTACGACAATGCATGGAAAGAAGTTTGGTCGAGCAATTCTGTAGACTCTAAAGGAAACATTGCTGAAGGAACGGAACTTCGTTTCTGGAGAGGCGGCGCGGTTGCAGCGGCTCCTTCTCAGCAGCAACAACAAATGGCTCACCAAGAGGTAGCGGGTTCAATGCAAGAACCACAAGCTCCTTCAATGCCGGCTCCGCCAGCACCTGAAGAGATGATGCCTCCGCAACAAGCGCAAGGAGAAATTCCTCCTCCGCCAATGCCTGAGCAGCCTGGAATGGAAATGGCTCCGCCACCTCCTCCTCCACAAGATCTAGCGCAAGAACAAATGGCTCCACCGCCACCACCTCCAGTGGAAGCTGTGAACCCACCGGCGCCAGCTCCGCAAATGGCTGAAGAAGCTCCGCAAGGAATGGATAACGACACAACTCTTGCTTTGTCAGTGGTTGGTTTGTCAGCAGCAGGTCTTGCAGTTCTCATCGTGATGAGAAAGAAAAGAAAACAAAAAGAGCTTGAACAACAAGCGATGGATAATACACACGTCGGAACTTAATAACGACAAAAAAGAACCCACACCTCGAAGAGATGTGGGTTTGGTGTTTTAAAACGGACTACAAAGATACTTATCCTACTTTTTTGAAGATAGTATCCATAACAGAGCGACGGTCGTTACGGCTGTTCTCTACGAAGTAGATCAAGTCGTCGACGATTTGCACGTCTCTGTTATTTACAGGCATGAATTTCACTCCACAACCTGCTGAGTTTGTCCAGATCACATGAGCTGCAACTTTGCGCTCGCGACCTGCAACGACAAACATCAGATTTAGCTTTTCGTTGGCGCGTACTTCACCGCCAGTAAACTCAAGAAAGGCTCCCGTGATGCTGATGTTCTTAAGCGTGCCTTTTGTCTCTTCTCGTGCGTAATTGCGTTTGAAGGAAACCTCGAGGTTTAGAGGGGTTCTTGGTGCCGGAACATTTAATGTATCCTCCACTTTAGACTCCTTGTGCTTAAAAAATGGATACCTATCCTTTCGGTATTACTTACGAAAAATTAATAGGGGGTCGAGGTCTTTTTCATTAAATAAGAGCAAATTCTCGTGAAACTAGACTTAGCGTGGCTCATATTTAAACATTTGATTATCCTCACTTTTTTATAAACATGTCTTTGGGCCCCTAGGAGAACTCATAAAATGATGAACCAATTTGAGACGGCAAGAATTATTAGAATCTTCACTCCATTTCACCGCTTTTCGATTGACAAGAACACCCGTTCCTTAGGACAGTGGTGGCAGAACTTATACATAAATCCAATCGGATCATTCTTTTCAAAGTTATCGTTCTTTATTTTCTTTATAAAATCCCACAAGGAGAATCTGTTTGTCTGAACCTAAAGATCAAGGCGTTGAGGTAGTTAAAAAGCGTACCCGCACTAAAAACGTCGAAGAAGCTGCTCCAACAGCTCAAGAAACTGCAGAAGCAATGGCTCCAGCGCCAACCTCCGCTCCTGCAACTGAAACGGCTCCAGCCGCCGCGGCCCCTGAAGCAACTGCAACACCTTCTGCAGCTCCGCAAGAAAGTCGTCCAGAAAGACCGCAACAACAGCAACACCAACGCCGCGAATTCCGCCCTCACAACCGAGACAATAGAGATAGAGACAACCGTGGCGATCGCGATCGCGACCGTGACCGCGGTCACCGTCATGGCAGCAACGGCAGCAATCAACGCCGTGACTTCCGTCAAGACAGACACCGTGGTGACGAAGGCCAACCTTCTGATGAAGCACAATCCACTCCACCGGCACAAACTCAAGAAGTTGATTTGGCTGACATTCAACTGACTGATGAAGAAAAAACATGGCTTTCTTCAAAAGACCTTAAATCTAAAAACATCACTCAGCTCACAGAGCTTGCGACAAAATTAAAAATTGAAAACGCTGCCGGCCTTCGCCGTCAGGATATGATCTTTGAAATTTTGAAACGTGCTGCGAAGCTGGGTCAGGACATTTATGGTTCTGGCGTTCTTGAAATCTTGCCTGACGGTTACGGTTTCTTGCGTTCTCCAGATTACAACTATCTTCCAGGTCCGGATGATATCTACGTCAGCCCATCACAAATTCGCCGCTTCGGTTTAAGAACAGGTGATACTGTGACTGGTACTGTTCGTCCGCCAAAAGAGGGTGAGCGTTACTTCGCACTTCTCAAAGTTGATTCTTTGAACTTCGAGACGACGGAAAAGGGTAAAGATAAAATCCTTTTCGACAACTTAACTCCGCTTTATCCAAATGAAAGACTGAAACTTGAGCACAGCCCTGGCGAGTACACGACACGCGTTGTGGACTTGATGGCTCCGCTTGGAAAAGGTCAGCGTGCATTGATCGTGGCACCTCCAAGAACTGGTAAAACAGTTTTGATGCAACAAATTGCTAACGCTATCACGCACAATCACCCTGAAGTGAAGTTGATCGTTCTATTGATCGATGAACGTCCGGAAGAGGTGACTGACATGCAACGTACTGTAAAAGGTGAAGTTGTATCGTCAACATTCGACGAACCACCAACTCGCCACGTTCAAGTTGCAGAGATGGTTATCGAAAAAGCAAAACGTCTGGTTGAGCACAAGCATGACGTGGTTATCTTGCTTGATTCCATCACTCGTCTGGCGCGCGCTTACAACACGGTTGTTCCTCCTTCTGGAAAAATCTTGTCGGGTGGTGTGGATTCCAACGCCCTTCATAAACCAAAACGTTTCTTCGGTGCGGCTCGTAACATTGAAGAAGGTGGATCTTTGACTATCATCGCAACAGCGTTGATCGACACGGGTTCTCGTATGGATGAGGTTATCTTCGAAGAATTTAAGGGTACAGGTAACGCCGAGATCCACTTGGATCGTAAGCTTATGGAAAAACGTATCTTCCCTTGTATGGACATCAACAAATCGGGTACTCGTAAAGAGGACTTGTTGGTTGAAAGAGCAGATCTCAATCGCCTATGGGTTTTGAGAAAAGTTTTGGCGCCAATGAACGTCGTTGATGCGATGGAATTCTTGATCGACAAAGTTCAAGGCACGAAGACAAACACCGACTTCCTTAAGGCAATGTCTGGTCCTGGCTAGTGGAGCATTGGACATTGGAGATTGGAAATTAGATTTGAAATAAAAAAAGGGAGTCGCGAGACTCCCTTTTTTATTGAGAATGGGAAAAAGATACCTGGTACCTTTTTCTTAGGCTTTGTTGGCTTTTGCTGTCATGTCGAGCATGAGTTGTTCAACTTCGTTGAGGTCTTGCTCTGTGATTTCGAAAACTTGTTTGTGACCGATTTTCTCCATGATGGCGTTGAAAAGCTCAGGAGAAAGGAAGGAAAGAACTTTTCCTGATTGGTACTCACGCTCTTTTTCGTCGTAAAGTCCCAAGAATGTTTCATCACGGAACCAGCTTTGTTTGTTGGCTTTTTGAATTTGGGCAAGTTCATTATCGCTTGGATCGCGTTGCAAGAACTCAAAGAAGAATCCAGATGGCTTTCCACCCGGCAAGAACCACTCACCAGAGAAAACTTGGATCAAGTTTTCGTGATCGTCTTTCAAGATTGGAGTTACGAACTGAACGCCGCGCTCAACACAATGTTTGTGGAAAGCAATCAAATCCGGCGTACGCAAAGCCACGTGCTGCAAGTGCGCGACGTTTTCATGGCCATCCAACATTTGACGAACGTGGGAAGGAGTTCCCTCTGGCTCGGAAGGTTGAACAATCGCAAAGATCGTGTTGAGAGGATCTTTGTCGCCGCGAGGTTGCCATTCACCCACGCGAGTTGCGTAAGTCATGGAAACATCTTTCGCACCATTTTTACCAGCACGCTTTTTTTCATAAAGAAGGTCGTCGGGAGTTGTGCCGAAGATAATGCGGAACACAGCATAGGAAAGAGTGTACAGTTTCGGATGCAGAAGCATCGTCATGTGATCCACTGTGAAGTTCATAAAGGGCTTCTTAGTCATAGAATCATTCCTCCAAATAAAGGCTGATATTAGGAACCTAAAGAAGCCCGGTCAACGTCATTGACGTTTTTTCAGAGTGTCGGTTTCGCAGCCGCCCACAAGAAGCTCACTGATCTTTCCTTCAAAGGGATAAATCGCGTCAGACATTCCGTCGGAACCTTCTTTTGTAAGATTCACTTCGAGGTACTGAGTGATTCCCTCAGCGTCAATGTGCAAAATTCCGCCGGATTTGAAAATCACGTGCGCTGTTGTTTCCGCAGAGCCGTGCTCGGCCGAGTCCACGCGAATTTTGTTTGTTTCCGAGTTGTATGTGACTGTTAAGAAGGGCTCCGTGAATGTGCAGTAAATACTTTCTGCCGAAGCAGATACCGACATAAGTGAAAGAGCCAGAATCAAAAGTGCTTTCATTGAAAACCTCCGATGAAGCGCACTTTCTATCAACTGCAGGAAGTTCTCAAGTTTCCCCTCTGTAATCAAGTAAATGGCAAATCACCACATTCTTTGCGATTTGTTGAGCCAGCGTAAAAGCGGCATCATCAGCTTGAATTCCGCGGCAATCTTTTTGGGAAGATCTTTTTTAAGAGCAGCGTCCTCGGGGAGGCTGATCGAGATAAAGAATTGTTTAAGGCGTAAATATTCAACAAGAGGATGATCCGGAGAAATCCCTCGCGGAGTGGTTTTGAGTTTTTCTCCCTGAATGCTACCAAAATGCTTTTTAAAATTTTTATCCTCGATGATCTCTAAGAAAGCATCTGGATCTTGCAGCATAAACTGACGGATTTTTCGCAGCTGTAAAGAAGAGGGCTTCCACAAGCCACCACCGATGAAAACTTCTCCCGGTTCTATTTGCATGTAGAGTCCGGTGCTATCCACGGTTTTCGGGAAATTTCCGTACGGAAAACTGGCGCCCACAAAAGTTTTGTAGGGCGTTTTATCTTTGCCAAAGCGAGTGTCGCGATAAACGCGCAGAATATTTCTTTGCGGGTTGAACGGAACTTCGGGAGCGAAACCGCGACAGACCTCACCCAGCTCCATGATCAGCCCCATCATCGGTAGATGGACCAAGCGTTGGTAGTCCTCTTTTCGCGGCTGAAACCATTCACGGCGATTGTTCTTTTTCAGAGAGCGCAGAAAGCGAAAGGCCTCGGGAGAGAAGCCCTTAAAGTCCGGAATTTCGATCACAGTGGCCTTTTTCATGAACGAACAGCTCCTACTAAAGTATTAAGATAAAGCCTTGAAAATACGAGGATATTTTGAAACATAAGGGCCCCATCTGCAAGGTGTTTGTTGCCAAAAAAAGCAGCGATTAATGCTCGACACGGGGGACCCACTGTGTTAAACCCTTACATCTTAAGACCATAGTTTTTGATTATTTAGAAGGAATCAGGTCATGAAACAAAACCTACATCCAAAAGTAAATACTGTTGTATTTAAAGATATCTCTTGCGATTTCTCTTTCTTGGGAACTTCCACTCTTCACTCTAGCGAAACTGTTAAATGGGAAGACGGCAAAGAATATCCTCTTATTAAAGTTGAGATCTCTTCTGCATCTCACCCGTTCTTCACTGGTAAGCAACGTGTGATGGATACTGAAGGTCGTATCGATCGTTTCAAAAAACGTTACGGCAAAAAGTAAATCCCGTCGGCTCTTCAATGAGCCGCCCTCAGTTTCGAGCCTCTTGCTCGAAACCCTTACGGGGCTGACGCGAAAAAAGGCCACAGCGGCCTTTTTTCCGTTTCAGAGTCTCAACTCGATTTTGCAACCGATCTAGGAGTTACTCCCATGTTCTCAAAATTGGATGAAGTGGAATCACGCTATGAAGAAGTCAATATGGCTCTTCAAAGGCCCGATATTGCTTCAAACCAAACTCAGTACCGTGCCTTGATGAAAGAGCTGGGAAATCTTGAGAAGATCGTTGTTGTCTATCGTGACTACAAAAAGAAAACGGAAAATCTAAAAGCCAGCAAAGAACTTCTTACGGCAGAACAAGATTCTGAAATGCGCGAGCTTATCCGCGAAGAAGTGAAAGAACTTGAAGCCCAACTCCCTGAGCTTGAGCAACAACTTAAAATTGCCCTGATTCCTAAAGATCCTAACGATGATAAGAATATTATCTTAGAGATTCGTGCTGGAGCCGGCGGTGACGAGGCTTCTCTTTTTGCTGACGAGCTTTTCCGCGGTTACGTTCACTACGCAAGCACTCAAGGCTGGAAAGTGGAAATGCTTTCTTTCTCCGAAGGTAACGTGGGTGGAGCGAAAGAGATCATCGCCAGTATCACAGGCGATTCCGTTTTCAGTAAATTGAAATACGAATCCGGCGTTCACCGCGTTCAACGTGTTCCAAAAACAGAAGCTGCGGGCCGTATTCATACGTCGACAGTGACTGTGGCGGTTATTCCAGAAGTGGAAGTGAACGAAATCAAAATCCCAATGAGTGATGTGCGTATCGAAACAATGCGTTCACAAGGTTCTGGTGGTCAGTCGGTCAACAGAACGGAGTCAGCGGTTCGTGTCGTGCATATTCCAACGGGTATCGATGTGAAGTGCCAAGAAGGTAAATCACAATCCGCAAATAGAGAGCGCGCTTTCCAAATTCTTTACGCTAAACTTCAACAAATCGAAGACGAAAAAGCGCGTAAAGAGGCTTCTGACGTTCGTTTGGAGCAAATTGGAACGGGCGATCGCTCAGAGCGTATCCGCACTTATAACTTCCCGCAAACTCGCATTACTGATCACCGTATTGGTTTGACGATCCATCAGTTGGATCAAGTCATGGGTGGTGCATTTGAGTTGCTTATTGATCCACTCGTGGCAAACTTCCAAGCCGAGGCGTTGAAGAAGCAAACTTCTTAAGACTGATAAGTCTTCTTCCGCTTCAGGACTCGAAAGCAGAGAAAATGAAGCTTAAAGAAATTCTCGATAAAACAACGGCGTTTTTTAAAGACAAAAAATTCGAGACTCCGCGCTTGGATGCTGAGCTTTTGTTTGCGCACGGTTTGAAGCTTGAAAGAATTCAGCTCTATCTAAAGTTTGACCAGCCGATGAAAGAAGACGAACTCAATACCCTGCGCGAGTTGGTTCGTCGTCGTGGAGGTACGGGCTTAACGGGTGGACCTATTACTTCGACCGGAACTATTTCTCTTGCGAATACAGCGGTGACTGCAGGTTCTTACACTCGTGCTAATATCACCGTCGATGCTCAAGGCCGTTTGACAGCCGCTTCGAACGGAGCTGCGGTTAATCTTGCAACCGAAGTCACTGGAACTTTACCGATCGCAAACGGTGGTACGGGTCAAACATCGGCAACAGCCGCGTTTAATGCTCTCTCCCCGCTGACAACAAAAGGTGACATCGTTGTTAACGACGGCACAAATGATATTCGTCTCGGTGTCGGCACCAACGGACAAGTTCTTTCCGCAAACTCAGCTCAGCCTTCAGGACTTCAGTGGATCACTCCAACAAACGGAACTGTGACGAGCGTTTCTGGGACAGCACCGATTTCCGTTGCGACCGGAACATCAACACCGGTGATTTCAATTGCTGACGCAACAACGTTGGCGAAAGGCGCTGTGCAAGTCGGCGCAGGTATCGCTGTCTCTGCCGGAACGATCAGTGCGGATCCTGCGAACTTCCCTTCGGCAGTTCCTGTTAGTAAAGGCGGTACGGGCTCGACATCTCTCACAGCCAACCGACTTCTTGCTTCGAATGGAACGGGTTCGGCCGTCACGGCATTTAACTGCGCAACCGGACAACTCTTAACATTCGATGCGACAGGAATGATGACATGTACTTCCTTTACGAACGGCTCCGTGTTTGTAAATGGGGGAAACTCCTTCGCGACAAATGCAACGCTGGGAACAAATGACAACTATCCTTTGGCTTTCGAAACGAACGCAACAACACGAATGACTATTGATTCCAACGGTCAGATCGGGATCGGTACTGGCTCACCGACCAGAGCTTTGGACGTACAAACGAACGTCTCGGGAATGGACGGCATTAGTTATACAAATACAAACACGGGCTCGGCGGCAATCGCCAACATGCGTATTACGAATAGTTCTGGAAAACAATTGTCCTTCAGTCAATACGCCGCAACTCTCAGTGGCGGTACGAACTCGTTTCAACCGAACGGAAGTTTGATTTCTGCAAACGGTGCTGGCGGTCTCAGCATTGAAACCTCTGTCGCTTCAGCTATCCGTTTCTATACCGGAGGCTCTTCGATCAATGAAGAGCGTATGCGCATTCAGGCTACGGGTGAGGTCGGCGTGGGCACGAGTGCTCCTGCTGCAAAACTTCATGTCAATGGCGGTGTGGTTCGCGTTGAGAACTCGGGCGGCGAAGCGATCATGATCCATCGCCCTGCCGGTCTTTTTAGTTACATCAATTTTACAAGCGCAGGCAGTCGCCGCTGGCATATGGGTGTTAACAACGTTGGAGAAAGTGGCTCGAATATCGGCTCTGATTTTTATATCAATCGCGCGAATGACTCCGGCGTTTATATTGATACACCGTTGGTTATTTCCCGCTCGACAGGCGACGTCACTTTGACTGGAAATGTCACGACGGGCGCCCGCATCTTGATGGGAAGAGACGGCGTCAACAATGCGTACTTAAGCGCAACAGGAACTGGGACCGACACTCAGAAGGCGGCGATTGGTTTTAACTCGAATGCAACAACGGGTATGATCAACGAACTTATGTTCCGGATTAAAGATACCGACGCCGCTCGCCTCGTGACAGCGGGTTCGGGAGGACCTTTCTTAAAACTTCACCCAACGACACTGAGTTCAGCTCCAACAGGTTGGGGCGGAGGCCTTTGGACCTGGGACGCGTATGTCGAAGCGACGTTAGGTCTTGGAAAAAATGGTGCGATCAATACAACATTTAGCTGGGATGGAAATGGAAGTATGGCGGGAACGCTGACGCAAAACTCGGACATCCGTCTTAAAGAAGACATTCATCGCATCCCCGCGAGTCTTGCGAAGATCGAACAGCTTAACGGTGTGACTTACTACTGGAAAGACCGCGAAAGAGATCCGCGCAAACAAATGGGTTTGATCGCACAAGATGTCCAAAAAGTTTTTCCTGAAGCTGTTAGAAAAGCGCCGAATGGATATCTGAGCGTAGCGTATCAAAACCTTGTGTCGCCGATCATTGAGGCAATCAAAGAATTGCATAAGCTGTATCTGGATCAAAAAGAAGAAGTCGAAGCTTTGAAAAAAGAAAATCAGGATTTAAAGGAACGCTTAGACAGACTTGAGCAGCGTCTAGAAAAAATCGAGCCCGAAGTGGGAAGAGAGAAAACCACTCCGGGCCGCGCTAGTAACTAATTTATTTCATCGGCTTCGTGTGAACCGCGAATTTTTCGAATTCGCCGTACTCATGAAGTTTGTTATAAAGAGTCTTGATCGTAATACCCAAGTTGTTCGCAGCTTGCGTCTTGTTCCCACCAAAGTGAGCCAAAGCTTTCAAGATGTAGCGCTTCTCAAGATCATGCAAAGTCATGCTTGGATCGTATTCGATCACGTCTTTTTCCATCTCGCCATTACGGATGTTTTCTGGAATATCGTTCAACATGATCATATGACCTTCAGACAAGATCTGAAGTCTTTCACACACGTTCTGAAGCTCACGGATATTACCTGGCCAGTCGTAACGAACAAGGGCTTTCATAGCTTCTTCATTCACAGAACGACCACGGTTCAAGTAAGCGTGTTGTGAATTATTCAAGAAATGATTCACAAGAGCGGGGATGTCCTCTTTACGACGACGGAGAGGAGGAGCGCTCACCACGATTGTATTAATACGATAGAAAAGGTCTTCACGGAAATTACCTTTTACAACTTCTTGGTCCAACTCTCTGTTCGTCGCACAGATCAAACGGATATCAACTTTGATTGGATCCTTACCGCCCACGCGATAGATTTCACCTTCTTGAATGAAGCGAAGAAGTTTAGCTTGGATCGCTGGATCCAACTCACCGATTTCATCAAGGAACAAAGTTCCGCCATTAGCAGCCTCAGCCAAACCGATCTTGCGGTTGTAAGCGCCCGTGAAAGAGCCTTTTTCATGACCGAAAAGTTCTGACTCAAGAAGAGTCTCGCGAAGAGCACCGCAGTTGATCGCGATGAAGGGTTTGTTTTTGCGGCCTGAACGCTCATGGATCGAACGAGCGATCAACTCTTTACCTGTACCCGACTCACCCAGAACCAAGATGTTCGCCGTTGAAGGAGCCACTCGGTCTATCATCTTCATCAAGCTACCCATCACCTCGGATTGGTAGACGATAGTCTTGTTTTCTACGACTTTCGAAGTTTGATTTGTGTTCCACATAACTTGGTTTGCATTCTGTGAAGAGGGCAAAACAGTTGTTGAGTTGTTTTCGTTCATGGGGACTCCCTTTCGGTAAACGTACTTTTTTTAAAACTTCTTGGGTGTCTCAAATTGAATGGCTCAACTTGATACGCCGCGACAACGCATTGAGTTATAACTTTGGTCGTGTAAGATTTGCAAGAAAAATATTGCATGGCGTTAGATTTTTTTTAGGGGCCGTGTTTCATATAAATGAAAGATCAGGCATGAATTATGGCTTTTAGACTTATTGAAAATATAGATAAGTATCTGAAATACATGACGTTTATAAAATCGGCATCACCCTTGACGATCAAGCACTATCGCTTGGACCTCAACCAAGTTTATAATTTCGAGAATAACTCATCTTCTATAAAAACGAGCTGGACCGAGGCCGAGCTCCTAGCCTCCGCCCGGGCTGCCTTTAATGGCTGGGCTCATCTTTCCCTGGCCTCCCGCAATCGCAAAGCCTCAACGCTAAAGAGCTTTTTTTCCTGGGCCTTTGATCAAGGTCTGACAGAGCGCGATCTCTCTTTACAAATCGTCAGCCCTAAAGTGCCGAAGAAGCTTCCGCATTTTTTAAGCGTCGATGAGACTCTCGCTGTGCTTAAAAGTTTTGATGATGCAAAGGTCACGATTCCCTTAAAAGAAAAAGTCCTTTTCCTTCTTCTTTATGGCGGCGGCCTGCGAGTCAGCGAAGCCTGCAACCTGCAATGGGCCAGTGTGCAGTTGTCGCAAAAAGTTTTGCGTGTGAAAGGAAAGGGCTCGAAAGAAAGAGTTGTGGCTCTCCCCTCCTTGACGATTCAAGTTTTGCAAAAGTGGAAAAAAGAAAGTTCGTTTGATGAATATGTCTTCGGCGAAAAACCGTTGAATACAAGAACAGCGTACGAGATGGTTCGTCAGAGCGGAATTCGCGCGGGCCTTCTTAAGCCACTTCATCCTCATGCTCTAAGACACAGCTTTGCAACTCATCTTTTAAGCAGTGGAGCTAATCTCAGAACACTTCAAGAACTCCTCGGCCACGAAAGTCTACAAGCCACCGAGAAGTACACGCACTTAGGAATTGATCAACTGGCGCGCACGATGGAAAAAGCGCATCCGCTGGGAAAAAAGAGCGGCTAGCGAAGGCCGCATGTACCTTTCGTGCGCAAAGGGAAGCGGGTACCTAGAGAGTGGCGTGTTCTAGGTAGTGGCGGACCATTTGTTCGACGTTTTGGAGTTCTTCGTCGACGATTTGTCTTTGATTTAAGAGCTGATTTGTATCCTGCAGGTTTGTGCGCAGAAAGGGAGTCATCCATGGCTCTGCGTTCACCACCCCTTGTTGCAAAAGAAATTTCAGATAGAAGTGCATTTTCACAATCAGTGGATCTTGGGCCGTCTCCATCGCCTTCAAAGTGTTGCCTAAGAGATTGAACAAGAAGTCCGAAGTTTTGTCGCCTTCCTGACTGACTTTGCTGACACATTCCAAAATGTGCAAAGCTAAATCGAGGCGGTCATAGTCCGTGCGCAATCCTGGAAAATCATTTACCAGATTGGCTTCTTGCAAAACGTTGAGCTGGCCTTCTTCATTCGCCATCTTATAGGTGAAAGTAACGAAATGCGTGGGTTCAAGAACGCCTCCGCCGAAACGCTTTTTACTTTTCAAAGCTCCGCGCGCGATAAAAGACAGCTTCTCTCCTTGCGTGGAAATAGCGTGCAGAATCAGATCCGCTTCTGAGTATTTGATTTTTCGAAGAATGATGAAGCGTTCTTTGGCTTGTGTCAAACGTCCCAACTTTGCTGTGCTTTTACTTCTTCATACGAAGATATCAACATCTTGGCAAAGTCTTTTGTATTTAACAATTCGGGGCTGATCACAAGAAGGCCGCGCAAGTCCTCGGCGGAGGGAGTCGGTTCCCACCAGTGCCGAAACATTTTTGTCGCCGACCAATGACACATATTGGTGCTGTTGATTTTCTGCCAACCCTGTTCTGCGCTGAGACCTAATTTCTTAAAAAGATTTTGTGCAACAGCTTCCGCGCTCACGTCAGGAAGAATGGCCACGGCACGATCAAATAAACGAAGGCTGTCCTGTTTAAAGAATTTTTTGGCAACGGAGGAAATTTCTTGTTCAAACTTTTCAATCAATGTCGCGTTCGTCGCACGGCCTTGTTGCGACGTCTTGAGTTCATTTAAAAATCCGTCCGCGTTCCAAGACATGTTTTGCGCCATGAGTGTGGGAGAACGAAACCTCTCTCCTAAAACAGCGACCGCGGCGGAGGCAGTGAAAGAACAAAGACGGACCGTGTAAGGTCTGATTTCTATTTTTTCGTGAAAATGTGTCGCATGAGATACGCGAAAAGAAAAAATTCTTTTCTCGTTAAGCAGTTTATCCAATTCTTCGACAAAGCCGTATTTTTCTCCTGTCACCGGATGATCTTCACTGTAAAGAACAAAACAAGTGTCCTTCTTAAGTCCTTCGACCCACTCCTTCACATTCGCGAGCTTAAGATGTGACAGCACGGCGACGTCGTAAGTTTCTTTGTAGTAGTACGGCAGTAAAGAATCAAAAACGGAGGTTTGACCTTGGAGCACACCAATGGCTTTTTTATGCGACATAAATTGCGCTGTTCCCTGCGAAATCTCGAACACAGCTTGGCCTAATCCCGCATAAGAACGCGCGCGGATTTTTACATCCAACTCGAGGGAAGTTTTAACGCGGTCATTTAAATCTTCCCAAGCTTCCGGGCGCAGTACATCGATGAGCATAGATTGAAGTTAACAAATTACCTCACAAAAGAGAGTACGACGAAGGTCTTAATCTCCAATCAGGATGGTAAAAAAAACGATTTATTTCGGGAAATTCCGCGAACTCTAATGAGAGCGTTTTAATCACCAACGCACCCGCTAAAATGAGTAAAGGAACCGTCATTTTGCACTTGGCTAATGCATTTAAGTATTGAATTCTTGGGCCCTCTGATAGACTTCAAGGCTAGAGGTGCAAATGACTAAAAAACGTATTGAATGGCCGGTGGCGCTCTTCCTCACAATCAATCCACTGGTGACTCTGATTCTTGCTCCCATTTACTTCTATAACTATGGTTTTCAATGGGACCTTCTCCTCTTTGCTCTTATCTTTGCAGCCGCGACAAACTTGAGTATCACAGCGGGCTACCACCGTCTTTTCTCTCATAAAAGTTATGATGCGCATCCTATCGCAAAGGCCTTATTCCTCTTGGTGGGTGCTTCGGGCTTCCAAGGCTCTGCCTTGAAATGGTCTTCAGACCACCGCCGTCACCACACGCACATTGATGGAGAGAAAGATCCTTACAACATCAATGAAGGCTTCTGGTACGCACACATGGGCTGGTTGTTCTTTAAGGACTCTGTCGATCAAAAAATCGTGGCTCCGGATTTACAAAAAGACTGGATGGTCACATTCCAACACAAATATTATGTGCCCTTGGCGATTCTTACAGGTTTTGCCCTTCCGACTTTGATTGGCTGGATGATGGGTTCGTGGTTGGGCGGCTTGGTGATCGGTGGCGGTCTACGCATCGCTTTGACTCAACAAAGCACTTTCTTTGTGAACTCTCTTTGCCATACTTTGGGCAAACAAACCTACTCTAAAGAGATCTCTGCGCGCGATTCATGGTTCGTGGCGGTTTTGACTCATGGAGAAGGTTATCATAACTTCCATCATAAATTTCAAATCGACTATCGTAACGGTATCAAGTGGTATCACTGGGATCCGACTAAGTGGACGATTCGCACTTTGAACTTCATGGGCTTGGCGACAAAGCTTCGTCAAATCTCCAATGCCGAGATTTTGAAAGCTCGCTTGCAGGCAGAAGCTGCTGAAATGAAAATGCATGGCTTCGCGGACGAGAAACTGCAAGCCATGAAAGAAAAAATTCTTGAAGCGCAAAACAAAATGAAAAAGTTGCGTGAAGACTACGAACAATTCAAAGTCGATGCGGCTCGCAAACGTGAAGAGCTGAAAGAGGCTTACGATCACAAGCTTGCAGAAATCAGACGTGAGATGGAAATTGCCAAGCTGGAATTCCAAATGGGAATGAAGCAATGGCAAGTCTGCTTAAGATCTGTTTAATTGTTTAAAAAAGAAAAAGCCTCTGTGCGAAACACAGAGGCTTTTTTATTTCTTCGTCGTCTGGATTAGTTGCAGCTTCGCTTGTCGTTATAGAAGAACCAGTGGAATCTCGATGTATCGACATTGTTTCTGCGATCGTCATCATGGAAAGGTGCATTGCTCTCGCGTCGGAATGTTTGATTCTCAAGACAGTCAGTACGGCGGAACTCTTCATTCATCGCCAGCATATCCTGGAAGGACGGCAAGTAGCCTTTCTTTTTATAGAACTCATCTTCTTTTTTATAGATGTTCTTCTCTAGAACTTTGGCAACGGCTTCAAACTTCACGTTGGTTTGAATGCTATCGATAGGCATGTATTTAGGAAGCGTATCCGCTGCAATACCGAACTGGCGCACGAACTTCGCAAAGTAACCTTTAATAGAATGTTGTGGCGCCCAGTGGAAAGTATAATCCTTATCGATCATCCAAGAGTAAATACTTTGCAGAACCGCGTCCTGCATACGCACTTGTCTTAGCAGAGGATAGAAGCGGTATTCCGCGATGAAATTAAAGCGCGGGTCGACCTCAATATCATACGGCGCAAAAAGAGTGGATTTCGTGACACCCAGGCTTTTTGGATAATCCGTATTCTTGAATTTTGTAACGGTACTGCGGAATTTCGGAACCATGAACTTGCCATCCGAAGCCATGTCATAGGCATAGCGAATCACTTCCGAGCAGAAAATCGTCGAATAGTCGTCGTCGTCCATCGCGAAGTCATAGCGAATGCCTTTGTTTCTGTCTAAAGCATACTGGGCTCTTTCCCAGATTTTACGGCCGGCTTGCTTCGCCAGAACTTCATCCGGTTGACGATACAAAGCCACTCGCGCATCTTCCGCTTGGCGCCACTTTTCCAAAGGCGTTACAATAACTCCGTATTGGATGAGTGCCTCGACAACGTATTTACGGCCCTTTTTATCTTCACCTACGATCGCCAAGTGCGAAAAGTTGCCTTCTTCATCACCGATACGCGCGATCATCGCAGACACATAAGACTTCCCGCGGACCAACATCACGTCGCCCGTTTTCAACTGAAAGCCCGCATACTTGGGATTTGTCCAAGTGCTTGGTTTTGAGCTGTCCATAATCGGTGTCTTTTTAAACGTATAAACTTTTTGTGAATACAACCATTCCAAAAGATATTCTTCCGCGAAACGCGCGTATTGGAAACCTTCGCGAACTTCCTGAGTACATTCTTTTGTAAGTTCATTTCGAGAGTCGAACTCTTGCAATTTTTCGTGCAGGACGACGCGGATTTGGAAGATCGTATTCATGACATCGTCGCCATGAGTTTTTAGTTTCTCCACTTCTTGAGGCGTTTTGGGAATGAAATGATCCGCCGGAAGATAATAAAGATAATCTGTCACTTTGTTCACGAAGGTAGCGCACGTACGTGCATTGAAGATTTGCGGATTGGACAAATCGGAAAGAACCTTTTGGCTTCCCGTAATCAATTCTTCGGTGCTTGCTGGTTTGCGGTAAGATGTCTCTTCACTTTTAAACAAGGGACTTTGGCATGCTGAAAATAAAAGTACGCTCAGGCCACCCAAAAGGTATCTCTTCATACAAATCTCCTCGGTATATCCCCGTCTATTTCGGAAATTCCTCGGGATTACGTAACTCGACCTTGAGCGAGTTCCTTTAGAGAGTAACGCCGTATTTTGTTTCAATAAGAGATTTAACGTCTTTGTAATTCACCGGCTTTGTGAAGTAGCCCTGAGCTCCTAAATTAAAAGACTTACTAATACTTGTTGAGTCGTCATAAGCACTCATCATGTACACCGGAAGTTGCGGAAATTTTTCCCTGATATCTTCCAGCAATTCGTAGCCTGACACTTCGGGCATATTGATATCCGTAAAGACGATGATGTCGTCCATATCTTTACGACGAGATTCCAAGTACTTCATTGTTTCCGCCGCGTTTTCAAAAAAATGCAGATCCACTGTGCCATTCTGAATCGCATTGCGAAATTTCATGCGGGAAAGAAATCCCACGCTGGATTCATCGTCAACAATCACTACGGTGAGAGGTTTCTCGATGACCATACGCCTTTACCCTCCTTTCTGTCCAAAGTGGAAAAATGAACGGTCACTTCTGTGAATTCCCCCTCCTTGCTGTTGATTTTAATTTCGCCGTGATTTTTTTCGATCACTTGTCGCGCAATGGAAAGCCCCAGACCTGTGCCTTCTCCAGCAGGTTTGGTCGTGTAAAACTCGTCAAAGATTCGTTGCAGATTGCTGCGCGAAATACCGGTGCCGTTATCTCGAATGCGAATGATGATGTGGTCTTTGACTTTCGAAAGATCGACAAAGAGTTCCGGTGTGAAAATGTCCTTACCAAGGTATCCAAACTTGGTTTTTAAAGCATAAAGTGCATTGTCGATAAGATTGATAAAGCCCCGCTCGACACTTGGATGATCAAGTAAGTCCATTTCCACTTGCGGCTGGATGTCTTTTTTTACGGCGCATTTAGCCTTGAATTCAAGATCCAATATAGAGCGGACACTGAGATCTAAACAGCGTTCCAGCATTTCGGACAAATTTGTGTTCTCAGGTGGCGCATCCGCAGGCTCTTGGCGGGCCTGACGAAGCATATTGGTGATAATGACGTTCGCCCGTTGCGCCTGTTGATGAACCATATCGACGGCGGTTTTAATTTCCCCGTCGATATTCTTTTCTTCCATAAGATCTTTTAAAACTTCCGAGCCGTTGATAATGACATTCAGCGGGTTTTTCAACTCATGCGCGATGCCGAAAGTAATACGCCCGATTGTCGCGAGTTTTTCCTGGGACAATAGCTGTCTTTGCGTGCGTTTTAAATCTTCAAATGCAAAACTCAACTCTTGGGTTCGCAAGTTCACTTGGTGCTGCAAGGAATCCTCGAAGGCTTGACGTCGATACTCCGTACCAATACGCGCCGCAAAGAATTCAACAACGAAAGTGAAAAGTTCCCGATCGTACAAGGGCTTATCGTCGAGAATAATCAAAAGACCTACCAAGCCGCCGTCCGGGTTTAAAAAGGGGGCTCCGATATAAGCTTCCGCTCCCAGATCTTTGAGCATTTTATCTTCGGGAAACTGCTGTTGCACACGTTCCGCGAAACAGTTTACGCGCGTTCCGCAAATAACGTTTACGCATGGAGTGCCCTTCAAATCATAGACAATATTCGCGGCAAACCCATTTCCCGACCATACAAAGTCAGTCTGGATAGCGGCTCTTTCTGGCTCAACGGCATGTCCGACAAGAACGTATTTTACTTCCAGAGTTTGCGCGAGACTTCGTACAAGTTCCCGCACGTACTCCTTCCCGTAAAGGAGCTGGTCGATGTTATAAATTTTTTTGACCATTTTCAGGACTTCAAGAGTTGATGCTTCCATAGGTAAACCTCACCTTTAATTATATTCCTGTCTGGGAAATCAGCCGCGTTTCGCCACATCTTCCGTCTGGTTTCGTGTCTAAATACAGTCCTATAACGAAGGTCCTGTAAACTTCTTAAACTCGAAAGACGATAAGGAAATGCACATTTTTTCTAACATTGGTTCGACAGCACTGAGGAGACAGCATGAGTAACAATGCTATGAAGCAAGAATTTTTTCATATCGACGAGAATAGCCGCAAAAAAGTCGTACGTCAGGATCGTACCGCTTTGGAGCCGGGCTCTTGCTTCCTCGACTTTCAAGGACGTCAGTTTGAAATCCTCAACATCAGTTCTTTTGGTTGCGGCGTTTTGGTTTCCGCAACAGATTATCAAGATCTGCAAAAGTGGTTCGAAAAACATCCTCATCTTGAAGGAAGTCTTCTTTATAAAAACATTCAAACTCAAAGCATCGCTTTACGCTGGGCTCGTGCCGAAAATCATACAAAATCCGTGACGGGCGAAATGATTATTGGTTTTGAAATTCTTGGCGAGCCTCTAAAAGTTGAGCGCATCAAAGCCTTGGAAGTTTCCTCTGAAGTCATTACCGAACAAACAAGATATGCCCAAGAACTCGCGCAATTGCCCGCGGAGTTTAAAACTTTCGTATACGAAATGAAGGATTGGCTCGAAAAGCTAAAAGCTCGTATTGATAAACTGGAGGCGGATTCTCCGGTTGATAACTGGAAGGAAGCGCAAGACTATCGCCTGACGATTGCAGATACGGTTTCTGACTACCTAGGCCAAGTCATTCCAATGAAGTATTCCCAAGTTCCGCAATTTATTAAGAACTTTACTCCTGAACAAATGAAATGGGCGACAGAGTTTGCCCGTGAACAAATCGGCTATCTTGTTTACGGCGCCCCGTTTGCGAACCGCGCCTACTTCAAACCGCGCGGTTATGCCGGGGATTACGAAATGATGAATCATCTTTATCGTGATGAATTGGTGGGCAAAACTTTGTTCGACCAGTGCATGCACAAATACTTTATTGATGAGCCTGCGGGAGCTGCGGTTAAAAACCGTGGTCAGTATCTTTTTGAAAAGATCACGGAGCTTTTCACGGCGACACCGCCAAACCAGCCGCTGAAAATTCTTTCAGTCGCCAGCGGTCCTGCAATGGAGCAACAACTTTTCCTGCAAAATGCCAACACCTTCTATGGCCGTCCCGTCGAGTTCACGTGCTTGGATCAAGATGAAGAATCTTTAAAGCATGCTCACCGCCAGTTGCACTCCATCGAGCGTTTTGTGCGATCGGGTTTTAAATTTAAATTCAACAATATGGCCATTCGTAACGTGATCGCGGCAGGTTGTCCTGAAACGGATTACGATCTTATTTACTCTGCGGGTCTCTTTGACTATTTCACAGAGCCGGTCGCCCAAATGGCAGCACAAAAAATGTTGGCCTCCGTTAAACCGGGCGGCCGCGTTGTTATCGGAAACTTCAGCAAAGACAATCCTTGCGTTCCCTTTATGGAACTTGTTTTGGATTGGCACTTGATCTACAGATCCGAAGAGGATCTTCTGCGTATTTTCAAAGGCCTTGGCTCAAAAATCTGGGTTGAAAAAGAACCTTTGGGCGTAAACCTTTTCGTTGTTATTCAGAAGTAAGGACGTTGATTGTTTTTCACAGGCAAAGAAATCACCTCCAGCGAACTGCGTGAGCACGAGGTGGTAGAAGAAATCAGATCTGTTCTAAATGTGATCGCCAACTGGATGGCAGTGCCCCTCTTTTTGGCGTTCTGGGTTGCAGATCTTATTTATGTTCCTCAGTTCAAGTGGCCGTTTCTAGCGCTGAGACTGACGATCATTCCTCTTTGTTTTGTGACGAAAAAACTTATTGAAAGAGAACAGACCGCTCTTCGAGCCCGGTCCATCTTGGCTCTCTATGTGGGTTTGGTCGCACTTCCTATCAATGTGATGATCGCGATGATCCCCGACGTGGGCACCGGTTATTACGCGGGTCTTAACCTCGTTGCTATCGGTGGTCTTTCTTTCATTCCTTTTTCGACAAGCTTTTTCGCAGGTGTCGCTTTAGCCATCTATTTGCCTTACTACGTGGTTGTCTTTGCAAAGATGCAGAATCTTCAGGATGCCTGGGCGATTGCGCTGAATTCATTTTTTATTATCGGCTCCATCGTCATCTGCTTTTTGATTCGCTTTTTTCAGGAAAAATTGCGTATTCGGGAACTCAACAGCCGTCTGGCTTTGAAATCTGAAATCGCCAATCGTGACAATATTATTCGCGCCAAAACAGAAGAAGCCGTGCGCCTCAATACACTGAGCACGCAATTCAGCCCTCAGGTGGTGCAAGCCATCCGTGATGGACGCGTGGATATTGAGAAAGGCGTTCGCCGCTCGCAGATTTGCGCCATCTTCGTGGACATCGTCGGTTCCACAGAACGCGTTGTCCGCTTGGATCAGGCGAAAGTGGATCTGGTTCTGGCTCGGTTCATGGACACTGTGGTGACGATTTTCCTCAAATACGATATCACGATTGATAAGTTCCAAGGTGACGGGATTTTGGCGTTTGCCAATGATCCAATTCGCTATGGCGATTTCGTACAAAGAACTTGCCTCGCCGCCTTAGAGGTACGCGAAGCTTTGCGCCAGGACCGGGAATTTTATCTAATGAACTGGAAAAAAGAGATGCAAATCCGTGTCGGCATTTCCGCGGGTTATGCCAATGTGGGCTTCTATGGTAACAAAAAGTTTTTCCGCTCTTACACGGCTATTGGCGCTCCATTACCTTTTGCTTCTCGTTTAACGAATTTGGCAGAGCCCAATCAAATTCTTATCGACTCTGATATTGCACAAACACTGGAACGCGAAAATTTCATTGTGAAAAATATCGGAGAAAAAGTGATCAAAGGTTTCGAAGACGATCAGCATTTTGTTTTTGAACTTCTTCGTTCTCCTGAAGGATCAAAAGAAGCGAATGCCGCGCACTGTCCGCACTGCGTGGATTCGGTTTTACATCTTGATACGAACGCACAAGGAATTTTTGTCATGAAATGTCGTCAATGTGGTTATGAGCTTGCCGACACGGAAAAAAGTCCTATGCTAAGAGCATGAGCATTCCGGCCGACTCGTGGAATCCACGACAATACGACAAATATAAGTCCGAAAGATCGCAGCCATTTTACGACCTCATGAACATGCTGCAAAGCACGTCTCATCCTCGAGTCCTTGATCTTGGTTGCGGCACCGGCGAGCTTACAAGCGAGCTGCATCACTTTGTAAAAGCAGATCAAACTTGCGGTCTTGATTCTTCCGACAAAATGTTAGAACAAGCCCGCAAGCATGAGTCAGCGACTTTACGTTTTCAAAAAGGCGCTATCGAAACATGGACGACGGCAGACAAGTTCGATATCGTTTTTTCGAATGCGGCTCTGCAATGGTGTTCTGATCATCCCCGTCTTTTTGCGAGAATAAAAAACTTTTTGGAACCTCATGGGCAACTGGCTATCCAAATGCCGATGAATCATGATTACCCCACGCACGTTTTGGCAAAGAAGATGAGCGAAGAAGAACCCTGGAATTCGCTGCTTCAAGGCGAAGCGTACGATAAATATAGCTCTCTTCTCTCCCCCGAAAAATATGCAACCCTTCTTTATCATCTTGGGTTTAAAGAACAAAAAGTTTTACAAAGAGTTTACGGCCATCAGCTCGAGTCTCGCGATGACGTGATCGAATGGGTGAAAGGCAGTCTTCTGACTTACTTCCAATCGCGCTTATCAGCCCAGGATTATGAAAGATTCTTGCGCGAGTTTAAAGAGCGCTTATTTAAAGAGCTTCCCGACGAGAAGCCCTTTTTCTATCCATTCAAAAGAATATTTATTTGGGGTCAGCTCTAGCCAACTCTTTTTTGCGGACGCGCTTTGACTTTTTTAAGGCGATGCGTGGCTATGTATTCGTCGGTTTTTGCTTCCACTTCTTCCAATCCACCGGGAGTATCTCGAAAAGAAGCTCCTAATTCTCCGCGCGGGCTGTCTTCGTCCGCTCTGTTTTGCAAACCTCGCCAAGAAGTATCCATGGCATCGGCGGCGCGATCCATTTGCTCGCGCACATCAATATCTCCGCGCATAAAATCGCCGGGAAGATCCTCTAAAGGCTCCGGTGCGATATCATTCAGTTTCATTCTTTTGACGGCATTCGTAATCGTGGTTCTTGCCGTTTGATCCTTATCTGTCAGAATTTCGTCTTCGTCGAAAGTGCTTTCGGAGGTCTCACCTTTTTTAATTTCGGTAAATACTGGCAGGGAAACGCTTCTTTCCTTTTCCTCCGGCAGCATCAATATTGAAGAGTATTTGTCGAATGTTTTCATAACAAACCTCCGTTACTTTTATTATGACTCTTGACCCAACAAATAAGTCAGACAGTTTCAAAATACAGGGTTTGGCCTCTTCTATAGTCTGTATATAAAGTGAACAGCCATGCGCCTGTTTAGGCCTCCTTGCGAGTCTTCTCATTTTGAGACAAGCACCGACTTCTTAAATATTTGAAATGACTCGGGTCCTTTTGGCAGACCTCTTGCTCTTCTAGAATCTGAGGAGATTCTTCACATGAGAACTGCCCTGCCTTTTTTATACAAGCTGCTATTCGTAAGTGCCTGCTTCACTGCCGGCATGAATATGATCGTTTCAGGGCCTCAAGCATCTACGGACTTATCCTCTAAAGAGCTTTCTGCTCCTTTCACAATCCCCATGGGGGAACCGGGTCCCAAAGAAGGTAAAAAGGAAGAGAAAAAAGAAGAAGCTCCTGCGGAACCTGCTCCTATTATTGAGCACGCTTTGGATCAAATCGATAAAGCCAAACGAGTGCAAGACTTGATCGGTGGAATAAACAACGTTGCGAACCGAAACTGCGAAGACTGCCAGAAGGAAGTCTCTGATATTCGTTACATGCAGTGCAATCGCCAAAACGACTACTTGGAAAAAGAATTAGATCAGATTTCAAAAGGCAACAGCCTGCTTTCAGGTCTCACGGCCGCTCCCGTGCGTGCGAACTCCATTATTAAACCCGCGTGTATGCGCGTAAGTATGGAAGCCCGTTTCGGCGCGAGCAGCAAAACCTTCAGAGAATGCTCGGCAAATGGCAGTTCCCGTCAGGCTTTCCGTCCTTGCATTTCTGAAAACTATTTCAAACTTATCAATAACAGCTTTGATCTTGTCAGCTCTTGCATGAAGGATTTCATTGCGCCAGACCAGGGCGTGGAAAATCAGAAATTGGATGTGCGTGCCGTTTACGCTCTTATCAACGTTGAATCAGGTTTTCATGTGAATGCGATGAGCGGAACGGGTGCCGGTGGTATCGGTCAATTCACTTCCCCAGCGATTCAAGACGTGAACACGAATGAATTGCGCGACGTGCGCATTTCTTTAGAGGGTAACCAGAATCAACAATGTAATCAGCTTTCCATGCAATTCTTGGATTCCATGGAGCCGATTCGCCCGCAAAAATCACTTTCTTGCGACCGCATTTCTTTGCGCAACGGAAATCCCGTAAAAAACATGATCTACACGTTTGCCTATCTCAAAGGTGTAAAAAAAGATCTGGATACAATGATTTTCGCGAACAAAAACTATCGCAATAAATTCAAACTTTCAGAGTTTGACTTAAATAAAGTAAAACGCGCATTGATGGTTTGGTCTCATAATACGGGTCCTGCTGGAACTTGGACTCCAGTGAAAGCTTTACTGAACTCCTTCTATCGCAACCGTTCAGTGACGGATGCCGATCAATTCATCAATCAAGTTCAACAATACATGCAGAAGTTCCCTGCGAGCGCCAATAAGAGTTCTGCGCGCCGTAAGGAAACGTCTCATTATTTCCCATCTATCACGAACACTTTGAATACAATCGAAAAAAATGCCGGAGGTGGTTCATGCGTCAACTAATTTTAGCTCTGACTCTTGTGCTCGCAGCGGGTTCCGCACATGCATTCGAAGATGCCATGACGATTCAAGTAACGGGTCAATTGACTTTACGACTTCAACAAGAAGCCGACCCGCAAGTTCGTCTGCAACTTTTAGAAAAGTATAAAGAATTTCTTTTTGAGAGACTCAATACGGTCGAGCTTCCCGAGGATTTAACTTCGCTTCCTGATAACTCCCCTATTATCGAGGAATTCCGAAGTCTCACGGAATACGATAACTATATCAATCTTATCCGCATTAAAACACTGAACGAAAGAAACTGTCAGCTTGCGAAGATGCGCATTGAAAACTCGACCAGCCGTGAAGGCGGAGTCGTTCCTGAAGCTGTCGAAGCTTTGAAAGTTCTCAACGCTCTTTGCAAATAAACGCAGGCTAAAGCGAAAAGCCCTTCATCAATTTGGCGGCGATCGGATTGTCGATCTTGCGGTCTGCCGCCATCAACCAGATCTCCTCATAGACACCGCGAAGTTTTCCTAGCTTCACTAATTTTTTCTCTTTAAGCAGATCTGAGGCGGCGACCTCGGCAATAGGAATCAGACCGACACCTTCCTGCCCCAATAACTTTTGTAAACTTGTGTCCTGCGTTTCGGAAATGCGATCGACGTGGATCCCGTTCACCGCAAAGAAATGATCGAGGTCCCGGCGCAACTTACTGTGCATCGTTGGAAAAATAAACGGTTGGCCCTGCAGCGAAGCCGGGAAGTTCTTTTTAAGATGCAGAAATTGCGGCGAACCACAAACCACCACATCAAGTTTTGCAATGGATTTCGCATGCAGGGTTTTAAAATCCACATTGGGCGGATAGTTCGATAAAAGCAGATCGATCTGATGCGCACTTAAAGCGCGCATCAAATCTCCGCCATGCCCTTCCAAGACCGACACCATGCAATTTCCTGTACGGTAAGCCTGCAAGATCACTTCCGCGATAATGTGCTTCGGAACACTGTCTAGTGCGCCAATCTGCACGTGCACACGATTGTTCTGCAAACGATCCTGCAAGGCTTCGACCATCTCCGCCCCCAAACGAAAAACTTGATCCGCATATTCATAGGCGATCTTGCCCGCCTCTGTGAGATGCAGACGTTGCTTGCGTCTTTCGAAAAGATTTTTTCCTAAGGATTCCTCAAGGTGGCGCAGCTGTGTACTAAGTGTCGGCTGACCAATATTCAATTTGTCGGCCGCCTTGGCGATGCTGCCTTCTTTGGCAATGGTATAAAAATAGTGTAAATGATGATAGTTCAACCACTGCAGCTGATTCTGGATTTTTACGGACAAAGCGACCTCTTCGTTAAAAACAAATAACTTGTTAAAGATTATCTATTTTTTAAAAATGAGGAAAGGGTTTACTCTCGCGGTCTGGAGGATTTCTTCGTGACACAGACTTTGCTTTTCCCTTTTGCCGACTATTGGTGGTTTTATCTCGGCTTTATCTTATTCGTTATCGGTATGCTCGCTCTGGATTTGGGCGTATTTCATAAACACTCACATACGGTCAGCTTTAAAGAAGCCACGCTTTGGTCCATCGTTTGGATCAGCATCGCCATGCTCTTTAACCTGGGGCTTTATTACTATACTCTCCATAAGTTTTCCGACATCGGTGTCGCGCGGGAAGTCGCCCTGCAATTCCTCACCGGTTATGTCATTGAGAAGTCCCTCTCCATAGATAATATCTTTGTTTTCGTTGTTGTCTTTGGCTTCTTCGCGGTTCCTGCCAAGTATCAACATCGTGTGCTTTTCTTCGGGATTATTGGCGCGTTGGTCTTCCGTGCGATCTTTATCGCTCTGGGATCTCTGCTTATGCAATACCAGGCCGTCGTCATTATTTTCGGTGCTTTCTTGATTATTACCGGTATCAAGATGATGTTTTCGCCTGACAAAGAGATTGATCCTTCACAAAACTGGATCATTCGTCAGTTGAAGAAATACATCCCTGTATCACACAAAATGGACGCTGATCATTTCTTTACTATCGAGAACGGCGTGAAGATGGCGACACCTCTCTTTGTCGCGTTGGTGTTCCTGGAATTTACGGACATTATTTTCGCCGTGGACTCCGTGCCTGCGATTTTCGCGATCACTGACGAACCTCTTCTGGTATTTACATCGAACATCTTCGCGATCCTCGGTCTGCGCTCTCTTTATTTCCTTCTCGCAGGCGTCGTCGATAAGTTCCACTTGTTGAAGTACGGCCTTGCCGCTGTCTTGATTTTCGTGGGCTTAAAGATGGTGTGGCTGAACAAGCTTTTTGACGGTCACTTCCCGATCGGCCTCTCTTTGGGCATCATCGCCTTCTTTATCGGCGGTTCGATTGTCGCTTCTTTGTTAATTAAACCAAAGAAAGCATGACAAAGCTCCCCTAAGGCCGAATAATGGTCTTAGGGGGTTTTCAATGAATAAGAGACTCTTCTTCGCGCTCAATGCTACGGATCCTCTTTCCGAAACCTTTCTGCCGACCTACAAAAAACTGAAAATAAATGCCGATCGTCGCGATATGACGGTGAAATGGGTTCCGCCCGACAACTTTCATATCACTCTGACTTTTTTAGGCGAGCGCCCGGAAGAAGAAATTCCCGCTATCATGCAAGCTCTCGAAAATGTCTGCACACAGTTTGCCCCTTTTGATTTAAAAGTCGATGATGTTGGCGCTTTCTCGAATGAACACGATGCGCGCGTTCTCTGGTTGGGCGTACAAAAAAAACGTCGTCTTGCTGAACTCAAAGTTCTTTTGGATCAAACCTTGATTGAGCGGCAACTGCTTTTGCAACCGGATGAAAGAGAGTTCTCTCCGCACCTGACGTTTGCTCGCCTTCGCAATCCCCGCAGTGTGAAAGACATGATTTCACCCTTTAAGCGCAAAAGTTTCGGCAAGATTCATATTGATGAAGTGGTTTTGTACGAATCGAAACTACAAGGAGTATTTCCCGTTTACACACCGATCTTGCGATGTAAGCTCACGGGTGAAGAGAAGACTCTTGAAGAAGAGCCTTCTCACCTTTTTTACTAAAGGCTTAGCGCCAAGTTGCACCGAAAAGACGGATGTAGATGTTGTTCTGACCGAGAACGAACGTCAACTCTCCCCAATGGTGGCCTTCCGCATAGGGCCAGAAGAAAACACGCGCCGTGCACTTCTCTCCTGGATTTAAAATTTCCGGACAGTTTGTATCCGCGCTGTACATCGCTCCGCTGATCCAAATACGACGAATCACTGTAGGCTCATCACCTGTCGCCGATAAAGTGAAGTCCACAAAATGGCGGCTGTTCACAAACACCGTACCGAAATTGTAGTTGTAGTATTGATCCTGTCCTTGCGCTTCGATTTTTAGATTTTGCACATCCGCCGCAAAAGCGAAGACAGGAGCCAAAAGCAAAGTCGCTACAAAGATAAGTTTTTTCATAGTTCCCCCTCCCTTTAAGTCTGGAAGAGGACACCCAGACGATCAACCAAAATATCGAGACGAAGACGTTTAGCCTCTATGGGAGTCGGCATTCCTAAGGCAGAGCGTACTGGGTGCCGTGCTTCTCCGCTCTATGGCGCACTGTAGCCAGAAAAAAGAAGCAGGCACCTTTTAGCGGGCACCTTTTAGCGTTCGAAGCGTTTGTCGGGAATGAACCAGAGAGCTGCGACAGCGATGTAAAGAACGTAAGAAAGCCAATGGGCCCAGAACGAGAGAGCAATAGCGGCAGCATACATGACGACCGAAATTTTTCCTTTGAAGTCGTTGCCTAAGTTTTTTACGAACTCCGCGTTTTTACCAGGCATGCTCATAAGGGCTTTGGTGAGGATGTAGTAAGCAATCGCACAGGCCATAAGAACCACGCCGTAAGCAGCGAGCGGCCACGATTCATGTACGTGTTCTCCCATCCAGGCCGTTACGACTGGAATTAAAGACAACCAGAAAAGCAGATGCAAGTTCGCCCATAACACCCGCCCGTTCACGTGTTGAACCGCATGAAACATGTTGTGATGATTGTTCCAGTAAATACCGACGTAAATGAAACTGAGAATATAACTGCAAAAAACCGGAATGAGCGGCAGAAGATCCTTCAAGCTTCCACCGTGCGGAGCTTTCACTTCCAACACCATGATCGTAATGATGATCGCCAAAACACCGTCACTGAAAGCTTCGAGTCTTCCTTTAGTCATTTGCAGATCTCCTTAATAAAAAAAGGGAGCATATAGCTCCCTTTTTGATGCGCTGTCCACAGAACAGGCCTGGCACCCTTATTAGATGCCGGCTTTGAGGCGTTCTTCGTCGTCGACGTGAGTTTGGATGCCGCCTTTCAAAGAAGGACGGTAAGCCAAATAATTGATGTCGTAGATAAAGTTTGCGCCGTTGATCGCAGGAGTTTGCCACTCAGGTCCGAGACGGATTGCATCCACTGGGCAGGCTTCTTCACAGTAGCCGCAGAATACGCAGCGAAGGATGTCGATCTCATAGCTGATTGGGTACTTCTCAACGTGCGGATCGTTGTGCTCCGCCGCTGTGATCTTGATACACTCAGCCGGACAGTTCGTCGCGCACAACATACAAGCCGTGCAACGAAGAGATCCGTCTTTTTTCACCGTCAAAACGTGATTTCCTTTGAAGCGCGGAGAGTATTCATACTTCTCTTCCGGATAGTTCAAAGTCATCATTTTCTTGCGGTTCAAGAGGTTCCCCAACAAGTGCTTCATCGTGATCCACAGACCACCCAAAACACCCGGCAAATACCACTTCGCCTTTTCAGAGTTATTTTGCATTACGCTCATAAGCTACCTCTTCTAAATACAAACTCGTTCTTTTTACGAGCTTCCAACGCAACTTGGTCTTCACGTTGATTCAATGGCAAGAACGTTTGCGCCGTTGTCGGGATCGCCAAGTTTTTACCAGCCAACAACAAAGCCGCTTCCGTCAAAGTCAAAGCTTCGGAAACTACTGTCGTTACTTTTTTGAATTTCTGTTCAAGACCTGCATGGTTAACGAAAGTTCCGTCTTTTTCTACGAAAGATTTCATCGGGATCAACCAAACGTTGCCCGTCAAAGACATCAAAGCGTCGTTCTTACCGGATTGCATCCAGATCAAGTTTTGCGCTTTCGAAAGTTCTTTCACGCGCTCTGCAAAGTCAGGGAACACCGCTTGGTTTTCCGGACCGGCAACGACGATCGTTTTGATAGAGCCGTTGGCCAGACCCGCTGACAAGTCAGACCAAGTCGCTGTGATACCGTGCTTTTCAAGAACCTTAAGAAGACCTTTTGTATTCGGGTTTTTATCACCGCGAAGAAGAAGGCCGTCAAAGTTGTCGAAAGATTCTTTGTTATTGATCCAGAAGAATACTTTTTTCGTTTTGAATTCGTTCACGAATGTTGAAACAATCGCATCGAATTCTTCCACAGTGTATTGCGCTGTCAAAACAAGAGCCAAAGAATCGCCGGAAGCATTTTTCAATACTTCATTTGCGTTCTTCGCCGCAGCACCCGCCGTCATTTCTGTCCAGCCCGAAGCATTGCGAACTTGTGCTTTCAACAAACGATGTTCACGGTTTACGAATTTATAGATGTCACGACCTTCATCGCACATCCAGTGGCCGTTTACTTTTTCGTTGTAAACCGGCTTCACGCGGAAGAAACCTTCCTTATTGTAGTAAACTTTAACAGAACAACCCGTTGCACAGCCGTTACAAACAGTTTCAGCATCTTTTAGATACCAAACGCGCTGGCGGAAACGGAAGTCTTTGGAAGTCAAAGCTCCTACAGGACAGATATCCACTGTGTTCAATGAATACTTGTTGTTCAATTCCAAACCATCGTGAGTTCCGATTTCAGAACGGTCACCACGGTTGAAGATCCCCAACTCATTGGTCTTAGAAACTTCTTCTGTGAAACGAACGCAACGAGAGCACAAGATACATCTTTCAGAGTCCAAAACCACTGTCGGGCCCAAGTCCACAACCTTGTGTTTCTTTTGTTTTGGCTCTGCCATTTCTGGATCGTACTTGCCGTACTCCATGTATTGGTCTTGAAGACCGCACTCACCGGCTTGGTCACAGATCGGGCAATCCAAAGGATGGTTGATCAAGTGGAAATCAAGTCCCCACTTCACAGCATCGCGAACTTTTTCGGACGTGTTGTTGATCTTCATGCCTTCCGTAACCATTGTGTTACAAGCGATTTGCACACGTGGATTTCCTTCGATCTCCACCATACAAAGACGGCATACACCGGCTACAGACAATCCTGGGTGCCAGCAATAGTGAGCGATACGATCGCCAGACTGTTGCATGGCTTCGATGATCGACGTGCCTTCTTTTACTTCGACTTCTTTGCCATTAATGGTGCATTTCGGCATATGTCGTTCCTTTTACTTTCGAGCGTCCTTCACGAACGTAGAATTCAAATTCATCTCTAAACTTAGTTACAAAGCTCAATACGGGAAGAGCTGCTGCATCTGAAAGGGCACAGATTGTTTTACCTTTCATGTTGTCAGCCACTTTGATCAAAAGATCGATGTCCTGAAGACGACCGCGACCTTCCAAGATCGAGTGAAGAATCTTATTCAACCAGCCTGTACCTTCACGGCAAGGCGTACATTGACCGCAAGATTCGTGAGCGTAGAAGTGAGTCAATACACCCAACATATCAACCATACATTGAGAGTCATCCATCACGATCACCGCACCGGAACCCAACATCGTTCCAAGACCTGCCAATGATTCGTAATCAAGATTGGCTTTGGCAACTTCTTCCGCTGTCAAAACAGGCGCGGAAGATCCACCAGGAATGATCGCTTTCAAGCGACGGCCTGGTTTCATGCCTCCACACTCTTTCATGATCAAATCCATCAAAGGATAACCGAGTGGAACTTCGTAGTTGCCTGGTTTCATCACGTTACCGGAAACAGAGAACAATTTTGTTCCTGCTGATTTCTCAGTGCCATGTTTGCGGTAAGCCTGCGCGCCATCTTTAATGATGTAAGTCACAGCTGCCAAAGTTTCCACGTTGTTTACGATTGTTGGTTTACGCAAGTAACCTTGAACCGCGGGGAACGGCGGCTTCAATTTTGGTTGGCCTTTCAAACCTTCCAAAGAAGAAATCATACCTGTTTCTTCACCGCAGATATAAGCGCCGGCGCCACGGTACACATCAAGGTCAAAGTCGAAACCAGAACCCAAGATGTTTTTGCCAAGAAGACCCGCCGCATACGCTTCTTTGATTGCTTTGTTCAAGCATTCGATCGGGTAAACGTATTCACCACGAACGTAGATATAACCTTTATTAGAACCAATCGCGAAAGCCGAGATAATCATACCTTCGATCAATTGATGTGGAGCACGCTCCATCATCATACGGTCTTTAAATGTTCCCGGCTCGCCTTCATCGGCGTTACACAATAGATAACGAGGCTCTCCGTTTTTAGGAAGGAAACCCCATTTCATACCCGTCGGGAAACCTGCGCCCCCACGACCGCGAAGACCGGAAGCCTTCACCTCGTCGATGATTTGTTGAGGTTGCATTTTCAAAGCCTTCGGCAAAGTTTCGTAACCGCCTTTTGCTTTGTAGCCGGCCAAAGTTTGAAACTCAGGCAAGTGGTAGAATTCGGTAAGTACTTTTGCTTCAGCCATTATTTCATACCTCGCAACAAATTCATTGCTGTCTCAGGAGTCAGCTTCTCGTGATAAGTGTCGTTCACTTGCATCATCGGAGCGGTTCCGCATGAACCCAAGCACTCCACCTTAGAAACAGTGAAACGACCATCCGAAGTCACTTCGTCGAACTTCACGCCTAACTCATGACAGATGTGTTTCGCCATTTCACGTCCACCTTCCAACGCGCAGGAAATATTCGTGCACACTTGCACGTGGTATTTACCCACAGGTTTTTGGTTGAACATTGTATAGAATTTGAAAACTTCGTTGATACGCGCTTCAGGAATATCCATCACTTGAGACAAGTGACGGATGATATCCGGAGTGATGAACCCGTTGTTTTCTTTTTGCGCAATATAAAGGCTTGGAATGATCGCAGAGTCTTTCGCCTCGTAACGATTCAATTCTTTTTTAACTTCGGCCAAGCCTTGTTCTGAAAGTTTAAACATTGTTGTCACTCCAATTAACGATCTAGCTCGCCAGCGATAAGATTCATAGATGCAATCGTCGCAATCGCGTCCGCAAGCATCGCGCCCTTCACCACTTCTGGATAAGACTGGTAAATCGCGAAGCAAGGTGGGCGAACTTTCAAACGATATGGATTCGCAGAACCATCGGATACAAGGTAGAAGCCCAACTCACCGTTAGCGGCTTCTGTTGCATCATAAACTTCGCCCACTGGAGGACGAAGACCTTTGATGATCAACATGAAGTGATTCATCAAACCTTCGATGTTTCCGTAAACGTCTTTTTTCTCTGGAAGAACGATGCCTTTGTCGCGGATTGTGTAATCACCGCCAGGAACGTTCTTACAAACTTGCTCGATGATACGAACGGATTGGCGCATTTCTTCGAAACGAACCAAGTAACGATCGTAGATATCGCCGGAAGTTCCTACTGGAACGTCGAAATCAAGAGCGTCGTAACCGTAATAAGGTTTCGCTTTACGCAAATCCAAGCTCACGCCAGAAGCGCGGAGCAAAGGACCTGTGTAACCCCATTGAATCGCATCTTGTGCGGAAACAGGGCAGATACCTCTTGTACGTTGGATGAAGATTTTATTGTCGACAACCATGCTGGCCATTTCATCTGTGCCTTTGCGGATTTCTTTGCAAAGAGCCAGAACTTCGTCGAACCAACCTTCAGGCGCATCTTGAGCCATACCACCGACGCGAGTCATAGATACAGTCAAACGAGCACCGCAAAGTTTTTCGAACAAACCGTAAACTTGTTCACGGAGACCGAACATGTAGAAGAAAGAAGTCAAAGCCCCTAAGTCCATCGCACCCGTACCGATAGCAATCGTGTGGTCGATGATACGAGAAAGCTCTGCCAAGATCACACGCATCGCTTGCGCTTTTGGTGGGATTTCAACGCCCAACAAACGCTCTACCGCTTTACAGTAACCAATGTTGTTCATTGGCGCCGAGCAATAGTTCAAACGGTCAGTGTAAGGAATAACTTGGTTGTACGGATGCGTCTCTGCCATTTTCTCGAAACAGCGGTGAAGATATCCGATTTCATTGTTACAACGAACGATCGTCTCGCCGTCCATCTCCGCCATCACACGAAGAGTTCCGTGCATCGCTGTATGCGCAGGACCGATGTTCAATGGAACGTATTTATCATTCAGCACGTCACCAGGAGAGCCCGGTTCGTTATTGAAGTGAATTGGCAAAGACGTCGTGCACGGCTGTTGCAAGTTCGCATCGTAGTCTTTACGCAATGGATGACCCACGAATTGGTGGTGAGTCAAAATCTTGCGCAGATTTGGATGGCCTTCGAATTTGATACCGAACATGTCGTAAGCTTCACGCTCAAACCAGTCAGCACCTTTCCACGCAGGAAGAGCCGTACCGATAGATTCGTTTTCGCCCACTTGCGCTTTCAAACGCAAACGAGACGCATCTTTCGAAGAGAAAAGGTGATACACAACATCGAAACGTTTTTCGCGGCTTGGATAGTCCACACCACAAACGTCCATCAAGAAATCAAACGTGCCGCTTTCACGGAAATGCTTCAGTACAGCAGGAACGTCTTCTTTAGGAACTTCAAGAACGTCATCACCCACGGCGTGAGTGAATTTGTAATTGCCGATGTTAAACTTGCCGCTAAGGCTTTGTTTTAGATTCTCAAGCTTGTTCATAAGGATTTTTCCAGTTGTCTTTCCAAGGGCGTGGTTGACGAGTTGCAATCATACGCTGCAAAGCCATGATACCGTCCATCACCGCTTCGGGCGTTGGAGGGCAACCAGGAATGTAAACGTCGACAGGGATGACTTTATCAACGCCTTGAAGAACGTGATAAGCGCGATAGAAACCGCCAGAGCTTGCGCATGCACCCATAGAGATCACATATTTTGGCTCGAGCATTTGTTGGTAGATACGAGTGATAACAGGCGCCATCTTTTCAGTGATCGTACCTGCAACAACCAACAAGTCCGCTTGACGAGGAGAGAAGCGCGCTACCTCCGCACCGAAACGTGCGAGGTCATACTTCGGTCCCATCACGGACATAAACTCGATACCGCAACAAGCAGTACCATAAGGCATTGGCCACAAAGAATTTTTTTGCCCCCACGCCACCAAAGCATCGAGCCTTGATGTGAAGGCAAAGCTTCGCGACATATCATCTACAGCTTGAGTTCCAGTTGCTCCTGCATGAGACACTGAACCCTGCACTTGATCATTGTGCATAAATACACCTCTGCAATTTCATTTAGCTATCATTAAGTAGTTACTGAAAATCCGTAATCCTGACAACTAGATATGTATTATAGGGGCCGCGTCTGATTTCTTCAACGCACCCTAGCAAAAGGCGCCAATTGAAATTGATTCTCTAGTCTACTCACTTCTAAACTTTAATCTCACTCGAAGAAGGAGAAAAAATGAAAAGATTGGCGCTGTACGTGAGTTCTGCCATCGTTGCATTGGGCGTTTCTGCTCAAGCTAACTCGAAAAAACAGGATTTGCTTATTAAACTAGCACCTGGCTTCGTGGAGTTCCAGATGGATGGAACTAAAGTCGAGAAACTGAGCGAATCATGGGTTCGTGTTCAAGCTCCTCGTCACATGAATTTGCAAAGTCTTGAGAAAAATCCTGCGGTTGAATACGTTCAGCCAAATTATAAAATCACTCTTCTTGAGGACTATAGAATTCAAGATCCTCTTCGTCGTGCCGCTCTAGCAAAGATGCTTGCAAGAAATCCTCAGCTTCGTGCGGCCGCTCGTCAGGATAATCCAGCGATCCCCGACGCTCCGCAGCCCACAACAGGGGCGGATCCTTTGTTCTCCAAACAGTGGGGCATGCTTGATATCGGCGTGATCGACGGTTGGAAGACGACAAAAGGAAATTCCGAGATGATCGTGGCTGTGATCGACACGGGTGTTGATTATACACACGAAGATCTGGTTCCGAACTTGTGGAGAAACCAGCGCGAAATCCCAGACAATGGTATCGATGACGACAACAATGGTTACGTTGACGACTCTATCGGTTGGGACTTTGTTGGTAACGACAACAAACCTTATGACTTGGCCGTCGACTCTTTGGATGGCTTGTTCAAAGGTGGCAATCCCGGTCACGGCACGCATTGCGCGGGTAACGTGGCGGCTCGTGGCGATAACGGAAAAGGCATCGCAGGTGTTGCACCAAATGTAAAAATCATGTCTTTGCGTTTCATCGGTATGACTGGCGGCGGAACAACAGCGGATGCGATCAAAGCGATTCGCTATGCGGTTGATAACGGCGCAAAAATCATGAACAACTCTTGGGGATCTGAAGGCGAAGAGCCTGGCGCTCCAGAAAACCAAGCTTTGCGTGATGCCGTTCAGTACGCGCAAGATAAAGGTGTTCTTTTCGTCGCTGCGGCCGGCAACGGTCACAAAGGTGTTGGTTACGACAACGACACGGACAAACTTCCTGCTTACCCGGCTTCTTACGACCACGACATCATTATCTCTGTGGCGGCTCTTGATTCCAGCGATCGCTTGGGCTCTTTCTCGAACTGGGGCGCACGCTCTGTCGATATCGGCGCACCGGGCGTGAAAGTGTTCTCAACTGTGGTCGATCAAGGCTACACGGACACAGTGATTGATAAGTTCGGCTTTAAAGCGACTTGGGATGGAACGTCTATGGCGGCTCCGCATGTGGCTGGTGCAGCAGCTCTTTACTGGTCTGCGCATCCGGAAAAATCATGGCAAGATGTCAAAGCAGCGATCATCGGTTCTGCAAAACCTATCAACGCTTTGAAAAATAAATCTGTGTCAGGCGGCAAATTGGACGTGAAAGCTTTGATGGCTTTCTAGGAAAGGATTTTCTTTCCTAAACTTAATTTGTAAAAGCTGAGTTCCTCTAAAAAAGTAGAATGTGCCACGAACCGAAAGGAAGAGTATGCGCATTCTACTTTTTTCATTTTTAGGCCTGTCTGTTTTCTCTCTTAATTCCTACGCGGAAAAATTTGAACTTGATAAAGCGCACACCAACGTCACCTTCGAGGCGCCACACTTGATGGTTTCGAAAGTTCGCGGGCGCTTTGACAAATATGACGGCACCTTCGACTTCGATGAACAATCCATGAAACTGGACAATGTCGTCGTGACGATTCGCACGGATTCTTTAAACACCAACGAAAAAGACCGCGACAAACACTTGCGCAGTCCGGATTTTTTTGACGTCGCCAAATACCCCGAAATGAAATTCGTCGGCAAAAAAACGATTTATGACGATGGCAAACCGGACAAAGTGGAAGGCGATCTGACCATTCGCGGAATCACCAAACCCGTCGTCTTGGATGTCGACTATAATGGCGCTGTCACCGACCCTTGGGGAAACCGTGTCGTTTCCTTCGATGCAGAGACAAAAGTAAATCGTCGTGATTTCGGTCTTAATTGGAACAAAGCGCTTGATAAGGGTGGCTGGGTAGTCGGCGACGACATCAAAATTGAAATCGAAGGTGAAGCGAAACCCGCTAAAGCCGCCGGCCCGGCAGCAACGCCAAAAAAGAAATAGGACACGAAATGCATCCATCATCATTCACTCACAAAGTGGGTTTGGGCCTGCGCCCGCCCCATTATACTTATTTAGAACAACGGCCTGCCACCGAAGTCGCGTGGTTTGAGGCGACTTCGGAAAGTTATATGAATTCGCGCGGTCGCCCGATCGAGATGCTGCAAAAAATTCGGCAGGACTATCCCGTCGCTTTGCACGGCATCTCCATGAACATCGGATCCCCTGCGGGAATTCGTCTGGATTATCTGCAAAAACTTCGCGAGCTGATTGAACGCGTAGAGCCTTTTATTGTTTCGGATCATCTGTCATGGACAGGAACTTCCGATTTGAACTTGCACGATCTTCTGCCGTTGCCTTTCACCGAGGACAGTGTCGAGACTTTGGTGAGCAATATTGATTTCGTCCAAAACTTTTTACGACGCCCGCTTATTCTTGAAAACGTTTCGACTTATATCAGTTATCGCAAAAACGAAATGGACGAATGGGATTTTGTCAGCGAAGTCAGCAAACGCTCCGGCTGCGGTCTGCTTCTTGATATTAACAACGTCTATGTGAACTCGTACAACCATGGTTTCGATCCGCAATATTATTTGAATCATATTCCTATGGACCGGGTCGCGCAGATTCATCTGGCAGGACCGACTGATTACGGCGGTTATCTTTTCGATACGCACTCTACCGAAATTCCCGACAAGGTCTGGGATTTCTTTAAACTCATAGCGCCGCGGATTCGCCACTTGCCGGTGCTCATCGAGCGCGACGAAGACATCCCCGATTTCCGCGAGCTTGAAACCGAAGTAATGAAAGCGGTCTACATATTGGAGAACTCCTATGACTCTGAACGAAACGCAGAACCTGTTTAAAAAAAGTCTTGTTTCCATGCAGGTAGATCCCAAGATGCTTGCCGAGCTCAAACCCGCAGGAAAACTGTCCTTGGAGCAAGCTTTTGAAATTTATCATCAAGGCTATATCAAGCGTCTCACGGACACGCTGAAAAAAACTTACGAGGGCGTGTGGTGGGTTTTAGGCGAAGCTCTGTTCAGTAAAATGGCGCGGCGATTTATCGAATCCCAACCCTCGGTCTCTTACGATCTTTCCGAGTATGGCGAAGCCTTTCCCGATTTTTTGCGCACACTGAGCGCCACCAAAGTGATTCCGTTTATTTATGACTTGGCTCGCTTTGAGTGGACGTTTAAAAGCCTCATCAATACGCCGACGCCCGATCCTCTTTCAACGGAGCAAGCCGAAGAGCTGATTCGCTCGGACGATTTCAAAGTGCATTTTATTGAAGCCATGGAGATCTTTGAAAGTCCTTACGCGATTTACGATATTTGGACCCGTCGTAAAGAGCCCGCTTATGAATTCGAAGGCATCAACTGGGATCGCCCCGAAAGTTTGATGATTTATAAAAAAAACAACCGCATCTATGTTCAGCGCATGGATAAGATCGAGGCGCAAGTGATCAACGCCATGAA
The DNA here is from genome assembly GCF_030169785.1 of Bdellovibrio sp. 22V. Lineage (NCBI taxonomy): Bacteria > Pseudomonadati > Bdellovibrionota > Bdellovibrionia > Bdellovibrionales > Pseudobdellovibrionaceae > Bdellovibrio > Bdellovibrio bacteriopascens. The sequence continues at coordinate 720,650 of NZ_CP125854.1, read as the reverse complement.
AGACGGAGCCTCCATCGGCTCGGCGCTGGCAGAGCATACCACTTCGCTCGCGCCAGAACAGATTTCACAGTTTTATCAGATGATGATCGGTGCCGGAATTATCGAGGACGTTACGACCCTGGAAAATCATAGCGGCCTTTAGGCCGCTTTACCGATCACTTCCGTCGCCATATTGTGAACCATGTGTTGAAGCGTGGTCGCCTGCGCCGACATTTCTTCCGACGTCGCGGCGGTTTCTTCAGCCGCTGCTGAAAACGCCTGGGTTTGTCTTTCTAAAGATCCCATCGCTTCTTGAATAGCATTGATACCCTCGGACTGATGCATGGAAGTCTGCGCGATTTCGTGATTAAGGACGTTGACCTTCTGAACAGACGTTACGATACCATCAAGAACCTTGTCGCTTCTTTCCGCCAACTCTAAAGACACCCGCGTTTGTTCAACGCTGCTCGAAATAACAGTCTTCACTTCTTTCGCCGCTTGCGCAGATTTTAAAGCAAGATTGCGCACAGCTTCGGCAACAACGGCAAAACCTTTTCCTTGTTCGCCGGCGCGGGCCGCTTCCACGGCCGCGTTCAGAGCCAAAAGATTCGTTTGAAAAGCGATATCGTCGATAATATCCATGGCGGACGTAATCTCCCTCGAGATTTTTGCCATGACTCCAATAGATTCGATAAGACGTTTTACTTCTTCCGCTCCCTGCGAAGCGCCCAACTCCGAGTTCTTTGCAAGATCCGATGCGGAACTGGCGCGCTCTTGATTCGCGCGCACGATCTCGTTCAGATCTTTCACGGCTTTCAAAGTTTCTTCAATGCGTGCAGCGGACTCGACCGCCCCCTGTGCGACGTTTTGTCCTGCGCTGGAAAGCATGCTCGAAGCTTCCAAAACTTGTTTGCTGGCTTCATTCGTATCTGTCACTGTGCGCGCCAAGAAGCTCATCAATTTACCTGCAAAAACGTAAAACAAGGCAAACGCCGCTAAAAATGCCAATGAAAAACTAATAAGTACTTTCATACGGAACGCGGCAATCGCTTTTTCTACATCATCCACATAAACACCGCTGCCAAGAATCCACTTCCATTGTTTGAACTGTCTTACGAAACTGATTTTTGGCTCCGGATGAGGCGAGCCCGGCTTCGGCCACATATAAGAAACAAAACCTTCCGCTGCGGGAGTTTCACCGACCTTCACAAATTCAACGAAAAGAGCCACACCATTCGGGTCCTTCATTCCGGAAAGATCTTTACCGTTAAGCTCCGGCTTCATCGGATGCATCATCATGGTTGGATGAAGGTCATTGATCCAAAAATATTCATTGCCTTGATAACGAAGCTGCGACACTGCGACCAGCGCCTGTTTTTTGGCTTCGTCTTCGCTTAAGACCTTTGTTTCATAAAGGTTATAGTAGTGTTGCAGAACAGTCGTTGCGACATCCACGGTATTACGCACAGCTGTTTTGCGATCTTCATACATGGAATCGCGAACCAGCGGCAGAACGTAAAATAAAACGATGGCCCATAATGGAAGAATGGCGCCAATCAAAAGTGCGAGAATTTTATAGCGATAGCTGCGTGCTTTCCAGACCTTATTCCACATACGATCAATTCCTCCGAGGATGTATAACGCACGGGGAGTTCATCGGTATTTACTTAATGACCTGAAGCAGTCTCGAAAGATTGCGAGGAGAATATATTTTTCCGTTTCAGATTAAAACGGTTCCTGAACTCCATTGCCAACGAATCCTCCGCCCTCTCCCGGCGTTCGTCGGGTGTTGACTCCGGGCGGGAGAATTTCCTGGCCATAAAGACTTTGATCGGATGGATAGCGGCGGGAAAGTCCTATGAGATCTTTGTGATAAGAAAAAAGAATACTGCCATTCTGGAGCAGATTCACAAGAGTGTTAACGTGCTCTAGACCGACGGCAAAACACCCTTCACTCCACCCTAGTCTTCCGTTATTGCGGATGAACTCTTCACTGACATACTTTGCTCCGTGCAAAACGATCGCGCGATTTTTGGCGTTGTCATTCGAGCGATCAATTCCCTCCAGATAAAGAGACAAGCCATTTTTCTGACTGTTATAAGTGCCTTTTGCAAAGAAAAATCCCAACGAGCTTTTCCACGAGTCCGTCATGTTGGAAAAGCTGCGCGACTCGACGACGCCCGAACGAATCCCGTGCGCGACATAAAAACTTTCCACTAGGGCCGTCTCTAGATTGATCAAAAAAAGGCGTTTGCTTGTCGAGGGCAAAGAGTAATCGACCAACACCGTATGCGTGGTGTTCGGAATTAAACCTTCATTGTAGTCATACATGCGAAAAATCAAATCGAGCGCGGGCCGCGGAATTCCTTGTTCAAGAATCGCATCGAAAACGAGGCGCCCGTCGGGAAGCTGACGCTGAAACAGCGACTCCGCATGGGCAATGGAATTGGCAATAAAGATTATGAAAAAAGAAATTTGCAAAAGAGTTCGTGTAAGCGTCGCCATGCAAACACTCTTGTACGACCACGGAACATCAGCAAATTAAGTTTACGAAAGGTCATGGCCAAGGAATGGCGGGAACATCCTGACAGACGATTGGCAAACCTTCGGATTGCAAAGGAGCCGCTAGCGTATCGATCAAAGTGGATTCATCCAAAAGAAGAATGTGTGATCTTAATACTGTTCGCGATAGGAACAAGGAGGAAACTCCCAAGGAGTGCCGCGCCTTTTGATCGTGAAGAGGCGCCAGTGCCGCCATTCTGCGAATGGATTCAAGCACGTGACGGACCATGCAGTTGTAGCGAGGCACGCTTTCAAGTTCATGAATTTTGTGATCGGCGTAGTAAGCCAGCCCCTGATAGTCTTTGGCTTTATACAATTCAAAAAGACGCGCTTTGATAGTTTCCACGTTAGGACGACGAAAGTTTAAAATAGAATCAGCGCCCTCAGGATTTTGCGAGCGAAATTTCGGCGTATAAGCCATGTCGATAAAGTCATCGCAAAGAATATTGACTCCGGCCATGTGATACGGAATCGCCCATGCATCTGCAAATGGCACGATAAACGACAATTTTCTTTCCATGCTGATGAGACGTTTTGAAATCTCGGCACTGCGCCCTTGTGAAAGACGCGCATAGTGAGGCGCGCGCTCTTTGTTAATTTTCAAAGCGTCACGGATGTGATCGGTCAGACAAGCGCGCGCCTGAACTGTTTCTACGAAAAAAACAGAGAGCAGAATCATCGGTACGAGACGAAGCACGCGCTTTAAAAACATATCTTTTTATAGCATAAACCCCTGAAGGTTCCCGACCGAAACCTCCAGGAACATGAAAAAAATGCGGGCCTGTCAAAAATCTCGACAGAGAACTAATCTTTCTTTTTGATCGCGCCCATATAAGAGTACTGCCAAGGCCGGAATGACAAAAGAATCCCGGTATCGCCGACAGGAACGTTGTGCTCCCCTTCAAATTTGGCCTCTTCCTGCATCTCCATAAGCAGACGATCCAATTTCGCTTTGTATTTCGCCAAAGTCGACGGACTGATTTTTATCAGGGCAAAACGAATATAATCCTCGGTGCGGAAGTCGTAGTTTAGGTAGTTGCTTTTTGTTTGCTCGAAAAGAGCTTTCCCGACAGGTCCGTCCCGGCGAAAACGCAGAAAACCTTGGCGTTTCAGTTTCACTTTATCCCGCGGATGAAGTTCGATCAAATTCAGTCGATCCAGTTGAAATAGATATTTTTTTGATTCTGCACTGGGGATTTGATACTCGCGCTCAATTTTTTGCGGCGTTTTTCCTTCATGCAACATCATGAAGTAATGCAAAAGACGCGCGTTTTCAGCCAACGCTTTTTCTTGCTCGTCCGAGAGAAGCATCACTTGATTGGCTTCGTCGAGATTTGCCGATTTCACGACTTCGGAAAAGCTGAGATCCGCGACACGACAGATCTCCTCCAAGCGTTCCAAGCTGAGACTTTTATTCGAGAGGATTCTCTTTACGCTAGATTCACTCAGATTCAAAGCCTTCGCTAGATCCTTGTAGAGAATATTCTTCGTCTTTAAAGCGCGTTTTAATGAACTTAAAAATTGGTCAATCTGTGACATATCAACTCCCAAAACCAGGGTATTGCATAATAGTACTTAGATCAAGGGTATTGAATGATAGGACCAAACAGCCGAATCTATATTTAGGAATGAGGAGGCTGTATGAACATCTTTAAGTTTCTTGTAGATCGTTTTTTACAAAAGAGACCTTTTTTCTATGGCTGGGAACAAAGAGCCTTTGAACGACGCCAGGAGCAATACGGTCTTTGGACCCAAAGTTCTTGCCGACTCGGTAAGGATTAAATAGAGTTCCTGGTGAATGCAAAGCTCCTCTGAAAACCCGACCTTATTCAATCGTCCTCTTTGGTTTTACATTAAAAACAATCCCCGAGCTTTCAGTTTGGGGATGATTTTTCTGATCATCACAAACGTGCTTGACGGCATTTATCCGTTGATCATGAAAACGGCGATTGATCAAATCGAGTCTCAAGTTCCGCTGAACGCCATCGGAAAAACTTGTTTGATCTTTTTTGCCGTCATGGCGGGTCTTGCGATCAGCCGCTATAGCTGGCGCACGAATTTCGGGAAGTTTCACACGCATGCGGCGGAACACATCCGCCAAAAAATTTTCCGCCACATGACTTCCTTAGGTCCGAACTTCTTTCACAAGAATCAAGTAGGTGAATTGATGAGCTTGGTGACCAACGACGTGCAGTCGTTCCGTCAGGCTATCGGGCCCGGTCTTTTGATCCTCGCTGACGGCGTGATCATTATCGCCGTGGTCCTTCCGATCATGATTAGCATGAATTGGGAATGGACTTGGAAAACGTTGGTCTTTCTGCCTCTTGTGCCTCTTTTAATTTGGCGAGTGATGCGTTTGATTCACACCAATTATAAAGCGCAACAGGATCGTTTTTCCGAACTGACCGGCGTTGCGCAAGAAACCGTCGGCGGCATTCGCGTGATAAAAAGTTTCGCGCAGGAAGACAATCGCACAAAACTTTTTAACTCGGTCAGCTCCGCATTTGAAAAGGCCTGCAACAAAGTCGCACGCGTTGATGCTTTCTTTATTCCGGTCATGGAGTTCGGCGTGACCTCCGGAAGCGTGATCCTGCTTTTTGTCGCTAAGGATGATATTTATTCTGGTGTAGTTTCTATCGGTACTTTCGTTGCTTTTCACCGCTATATTCAAAAAATGGTGTGGCCGATGACGGCGTTGGGAATGGGCTTTTCTTATTTCCAAAAAGGTTACGCATCCTTTGATCGCATCAAAGAAGTTCTGAAAACGGAAACCGACATTCCCGACAATGGAACGCACGTGCTTAAGACTTTCGAAAGTCTTGAGTTCAAAAATGTTTCTTACCGACACAACCGCGGTTCTGTCTACGTTCTTAAAAACGTGTCCTTCACTCTGAAGGCCGGCGAAAGCCTCGGTATCATGGGGCCGGTGGGCGCAGGCAAAACGACGTTATTGCACTTGCTTTCGCGGATGTATCCTTTGGAAGAAGGCGAAATTCTTATCAATGGCATTCCGATCGAACAAATCACTCAGGATTCACTACGCCGCACATTCCTGCTTGTTCCGCAAGAGGCGTTCTTATTTAGCGAAACCATTTCCGACAACGTCAGCTTCGGTCTGAAAGAGAGAGCTTCGGAAGAAGAGATCCTGCGCATGACAGAAATCGTGGATCTTAGCAAAGAAATCGACTCTTTACCGCACAAGTACGATTCACAACTTGGCGAAAGAGGCGTCAATCTTTCGGGCGGACAAAAACAGCGTCTGACGATTGCGCGCGGCCTTATTATGAAGACGCCCGTTTTAGTTTTAGACGATTCTTTAAGTGCTGTCGACACGCGCACAGAAAAAGCCATCGAAGAGGAACTTGCAAAAAGCCGCTCCACGATGACTCGTATTATTGTGGCGCACCGTCTGTCTTCGTTAAAGGCCGTGAACAAATTGCTGATTCTTAAAGACGGACAAGTGGAAGCATTGGGAGCTTTCGAAGACGTTCTGAAGAGCAGTCCGACCTTCCAAAAAATTGTTCAAATCCAAGGCCAAGGAGACTCCCATGAGTGAGAATTTCATGCATGAGGATTTGGTTAAAACCAAAATCACTTACCCCGGCCTTTTTAAAAGATTATGGCCTTATGCCCGCAAAGAAAAGGTTCTGCTTTTCTCGGCGATTTTTGCCGTTGCCGGCGGCGCCATTGTCGCACGTTTGATACCCGCGCTTATCGGTTATGCGATCGATCACGGCATCAAAGGCAAAGACTATAGCGTTTTCACGCAAGTGGCTTATGCTTACTTGATCCTGGAAATTTTCCGTTCTTGTTTTTCATTTGCCAACGTCTATCTGTTCCAGCTTTTTGGCAATCGCATGCTGTTTCATTTGCGTGAAGATTTGATGGGTCACGTGCAAAGACTGCCCCTGCAGTTTTTCAATAAGACACCCACTGGGCGTATTGTGACCCGTCTGACCAATGACGTGATGTCCTTGGGCGAGCTTTTCACCGATGGCGTGATCGCGGTCTTTACTCATACTGTGATCATTATCTCGGTCGTTATCGCATTAGCGGTGATTTCATGGAAGCTGACACTGGTGTCGTTGCTTTTAGCGCCGCTATTCATTTGGGCGTCGTTTTATTTAAGCAATCGCATCCGCGACATCTTGCGCGAACAGAAAAAGAAACTGTCGCTGATCAACGCTTTTTTGGCGGAGAATCTTAACGGCATTAAAGTCGTTCAGCTCTACAACCGCGTGACTCGCAATCGCGATACGTTTTCGGTGCTTTCAAACGATTACCGCGAAACGAATATGCGTTCGATCCGGGCTTATGCGCTGATGCAACCGATTATGAATCTTTTCAACGCGACAACAATCACCGCAGCTCTTTATTATGGCGGTCTGTTAAGTGCTGAAGGCTCTATCGCCATCGGCGCCTTGGTCGCGTTTTTGATGAACATTCAAGACTTCATCCCGCCGTTACGTGAGATCCTGGAAAAATACCAACAATTCCAAAACTCATTGACCAGTGCCGAGCGTATTTTCACGCTGATGGATGAGCCGGAAGAATATGAACTGGAAAATCTGCATTCACCAGGCATGATTCGCGGTGAGCTCGACATTCGCAATTTGAATTTCCAATACGAAGCCAATTTGCCGATGGTGCTGAAAGGTATTTCCCTGCACATCAAACCCGGTGAATCTATCGCATTGGTCGGCCGCACAGGCAGCGGCAAATCCACGTTCATTTCGTTATTGCAGCGTTTTTACGATGCCCCTGAAAAATCCATCTTTGTCGATGGCATTGCGCTGGAGCGTATTCCTCGTGAAGAGATCCGCCATCATGTCGGCGTTGTTCAGCAGGACAATTTTATTTTCCGCGGAACCGTTCGCGAGAATATCGGTTTGGGAGACCCACGCATCAGCGAAGAACAAATACAGCGTGCCTGCGAGAAAACCGGCTACATGGGGCTTTTAACTCGCACAGGCCGGGATCTTTCAAGTGCCGTGGATGAGCGCGGCGCCAATCTGTCCGTCGGTGAACGCCAATTGATTGCCTTTGCCCGTATTCTTGCCTTCAACCCCGATATTTTAATTTTGGATGAAGCCACAGCGAACATTGACTCGGAAAGTGAGCACATCATCCAAGAAGCGACCAAGGAAATCACGAAAGGCCGCACGAGCATCATCATCGCTCACCGCCTGTCGACGATTGAACAATGCGATCGCATCGTTGTTTTGAATCAGGGTGAAATTGCTGAGATCGGCTCGCATGCGGAGTTAATGAAGGCAGAAGGTCTTTATTATCAGTTCGCCTCTGTCGGCGTGAAGACCAATGTGATTGATGAATCCGCCAATGGTCCCGCAGGCACTGAGCCCGGGGACCCTTCTTAAGTCGCATCCTTAAAAATGTAGATTGTCATTTTTATTTCGTCTTCCTAGAGATTTTGCCGAACACCCCTCATGCTTAAGGTATGAGGAGGTTTTTATGAAGAAAAAATCCACACAGCTCATCACGCTGGGAATCCTCTATGTTCTTTTGGGAATTGGTGCATTGATTTTTGCATCCGCTTCCACCTTGGCTTCAGTCATGACTTTGGGAGCTGTGTTGTTTGTCGCCGGCATCGCCCAAATAGTTTATGGCATTCAAGGGCGCAAGACAGGTCAGCTCTGGCCCCATGTAGCATTGGGCTGCTTGGCTCTGGCCTGTTCCGTTCTTATCTTCGTCAATCCTGTTGCCAACACCATGGGGCTGACATTGATGATCGGCTTTCTTTTGCTCGCAAGTGGCTGCGCCAAAGTTATTGGTGCGTTCGTGGAACGTTCATCAGGCTGGGGATATTACGCGCTCAACGGCGCGATTTCTATTTTGCTGGCGGCGATGATTCTGTACACCTTCCCGGCTTCAGCTCTTTGGACCATCGGAACGTTTGTCGGAGTGGATCTTATTTTAGGCGGCGCTACACTTATCGGCTTAGGTTCCGCGATGAGAAAAATGGGGCAAGATCTTGTCAGTACCGTTAACTCTCTTTTACCGGAATCCCACGAAGAGGTGGAGTATCGTCACTACACGCGAAATGGCGACCGACATGGCGATTTAAATCGCAGCGAGAAAAAAGAAGATTACAGAGAGCCACCTTCTTTACATTAAACGGTGTCTTGCAAATTTAATTTGCCAAACTAAGACAGTTTCATTGATGCTTTTCTTATGAAGAACATTTTTTCTTTATTCCTCGTGGTTTTCCCTGGATTGGCTCAAGCTCAGCAACTGAAGTGCGAATACGGCTTTATGGGAAGTCCGATGGGATCCGTCGCGATGACATTGGATGAAACAGGACGACCTGGAGAATATGCGACAGTGTCTTTGTTCTTTTCTCCAGCCCGACAGATGCCTGTCACAATCGAAGTCCCCGCCGCAGGAGAACTTCTTCGCCTCATTCTTTCAAAGGATGATCCGTCAAACGAAGTCCATTTGACGGTCTTTGAAGATTATAAAAGCAAGCTGGTGAACCCGGCGGCTCCCGTTGGAAAAGAACTCCAAGGAGCCTGCACTCTGCTTTAGTTCGCTTCTTTTGGTTTGAAGTCTACTTTGATAGACGCATCGGCAGCAGGAACAGCCGATCCATAGAAGCGAATCACGTTACGCGCTTCAATATAGTCCCAACCGTTGATCGAACTGCGCGGGACAACCTGACCGTTGATGGTGACAGAGATGGACTCAATCACTGGAATTTTCGAAAGCTTAAAGTCAGTAAGAATCTGATAAATACGCGAACGGATGTTCGTCACTGCCGAAGAAAGATTGGAGCTGCAAATAGACTCTTGCACGCCGCCTGATTCTTTTACGATATCAATGAAGGTCAAACCGGCTTCCGCATAATCGTTATATGTTCGGCAGTTCGTACTCGTAGGCAGAACGCCAATAAAGTTAAAGACCCACGAACGCGTGCCATCCACCCAAGGAGTTTTTAATCCATCCAAAAAATTAACGTAATGACTTACGGGATTTGAAACGACACTTTTGTCATTCTCGTCAGATAAGGCGATCACAACGAGCAAAGCGTCTTCGCGGAAAAAACCGCGGCCTTCGTTAGAAAGATAACTATTGGATAGAGCGTTTTGCATCGACTCCAGACCACGTTCGTTATTACTTCCCGCCTCGCCGACGATCATGCGATTTTTAAGACTGTTCACAAGATCGGGAGTGGAAGCCGTCACGTATTTAGGACTTCCGATGAACTTACCTCCGTCAGGTGTTGTTCCCCCCATACTCGTTGTCACCACGGCCATGTGATAGTCCATCTTTAGTGAATTGAGTTTCGTGACAAGGTCAGGAACCTGGGCTGAAAGATTTTGTTGATGCTTCAACATCGAAGACGAGTTGTCGACGATCCAGAGAATGTCGACTTTATTATTGTAGGTTATATTTTGTCCGAAGTTATCTGAGGTCGCTGGGAGATCGAACGAAACGCCGCCGGAGCAGGCCATGAGAGTTGATGCAATCACGGCCACAAACACTGCTGAAAAATCCTTTTTCATAGTTCCTCTTTCACGTCCAGGAAGCGGCAGAATTATGCCGCTTTAGTTGTAAAGTTCTTAATTGATTCGCGCACAGATTGACTGAGCGTCGTGAATTTCACACCGTACTTCACAGGCTCTGTGTCAGTCTTAGCGTCTTTCACAAACTGTTTGCTAACGATCTGGCAAACAGCGTTGAAAGGAGGAACGCCATCGCCCGGTTGAAAATGCAAGAACAGGGATTGACCTGGTTGCAAATTCGGCGTGTCGATCAAAACACCCGCACCACCTGCGCTGATTTCCAGCGCCTGGCCACGGAAGACAGTTTTGTTGTTATGAACAATCAAAGAGGCTCCGTAAGAAGCACGCGCGTGACGGCGACGGAAAAAGATTTCCGCAACGTCGGCGTCTTTAGAGTCACGCATACTGCGAATTTTATCGGAGGAGAACTCTTCAAGCTCAGCCACACGTTTCCAGGCCGGCAGTTTCGCGTGCCAAATGTAATCGTATTCGAACAACGCTTTTTCTTGGAGCATCTGAATGATTTCTAATTGGCAGAAAGGACCGTAGTTGTTTCCTTCCTTCAGGATGAACCACTCTTTATCCTTCAAAGTTTGTTTCGAAGGAACGGGAGCCGCCATTTTACCTGGACGAGCCGAAGGCTTTTGCGCCAGCTTTGCTGCGAACTCAGGGTGCTCCAACAACATCAACCATTCTCCGACGGTTTCATCGTAAACATAGTCAGTCCATTGGTTCTCTTGAGCCTCAATCTTTTTTAAGATCGTCTCATGCGTGTACGGACCAATATGAGTCCCGTTGTTAGATAGATAATACTGTTTTGCCATGTTCTCGTACTCCTTAGAGAGCCTATCGGCGCAAACAAGACTAGACTTAACTGTAGGAAATTAGACATTTTATTTCAAAAAAGTTGGAAAATTTCGTCGAACTTTTAGACAAAAAATATAATTCAAGCCTTCCTCAAAGACGCCGAATAGATTACCGCCGCTTAAGATAATCTTAAGAAGGCGTCTCTTTAAACCGATACGAGTTTATGGTTTTTATACAGAAGAAAGAAATGAAGCTAAGAAAGAACATCCTCATTGTGGATAACAACAGCGAACTCGAACAATTGGTTAAAGAGCCATTGTTGAAAAAGCTGGAGAACTCAGGAGTATCCCCTGTAGTTGTTCGCGCCAAAGATGGTGCTGAAGCTGCTATTAAATCTGAAAACCAAAAATTCGATATGGTCCTCATCGATACCGAAGTTCCCCGTCTGATGGATGGCGGTTTCGTTTACGGCATCCATACTTACAAAAACACTCAAGACGCGGAGATCATCGTGATCTCGCAAAGAGAACTCGCGGATTTGCCAGAGTCTTTGCAAAGTTCTAAATTTTTTAAAAAACCCGTAACACCTGACGAGTTGATTACGGCGATGATTTGCATCCTTAACGTTGAACACAATGGTCAAGCCGGCGATGCCAAAACAACGGCGGCTGCCACGAAGTATGCTGTTGACGTGCGCGTTATCAACGCCATGATCAAAGCGACGATGACCGTCTTCCAACAATTCGGTATCGCTGACGTGAAAATGGAAAAAGTATGTCAGAAATCGCCGCAGGATTGCATGCTCGGCGAAGTGTCTTCAGTGATCGATATTAAGAGTCAATCTTTCCAAGGCTATCTTACGATCTCTTTTGATAAAGGCAGCTATCTGGAAGTCGTCTCGACAATGTTGATGGAAGAACAAACCGAAATCACGCCTGACAACCAAGATGCGGTCGGTGAAATCAACAATATCATCTTCGGAAATGCCAAAGCTGAGATCACAAGCTATGGCGTCCAGATGACAACTCCGCGGGTAGTTCTTGGCGCCAATCAAAAAGTAACGTGTCCTCAAGGCTCTGCGGGAATGATGATTCCTTTCTCTACAAGCAAAGGAAAATTCTTTCTGACGGTTGTGGCCTTGCCTGTTGCGAAAGCCGCCTAACCTTCCACTTGCTGGCGCGCAAGCCCACCGAGCGTTTTGATCGCCGCCTCCACATCGGATCTCCACGGCAGACCACAATTCAAGCGAATGTAATTGCGATAATTTCCGTTGGCTGAAAACATCACGCCCGGTGCAATACTGATTTTTTTCGCCGCCGCCTGAGAGTACAAAAGAACCGAATCGATTTCTTTCGGCAACTCGACCCACAACATAAAGCCACCCTGAGGTTGCGTGATCCGCGTTCCTTCCGGAAAATACCGCAGAACAGCCTGAGAAATCTTTTGCACTTGCAGATGCAGGAGTGGACGCAATTTGCGAAGATGACGCTCATAACTTCCTGATGCCAGAAACTCCGCCAAAATCTTTTGCTGCAAACGATTGATTCCCAAAGTGGAGCTGATCTGATAGTTCCGAAACAGCGACAGGTGTTTTCCCGGCAAAATCCACCCGCATCGGGAACCTGGTGCCACAGTCTTTGAAAAAGAGGAACAGGTCAGGACCAAGCCTTCTTCGTCAAAGTGCCGAAGAAGTTTAGGACGAACGCCTGAAAAATCGAGATCACCATAAACGTCATCCTCAATCACAGGTGTCCCAAACTTACTAAAAACTTTCATCACTTCTTTTTTGTTCGCATCAGGCATGCGGGAACCCAAGGGATTGTTAAAGTTCGGCATCATCACCGCACCCGCTATTTTGTAGCGCGAAAGAATTTTTTTTACGTCATCGGGATCGACTCCCCAACGCGCATCCGCAGGCACTTCGATCACTTTCATGCCTAAATCCGCAATGGCCTGGAGAACTCCGAAATAATTCGGTGATTCGATCAAAACCGTATCCCCATTTTTCATCAGCGTTCTTAACGCTAAGTGCAGAGCTTCTTGAGCGCCGTTGGTAATAACAAGATCTTCGGCGGCAACTTTGTTTCCCTGACGGGTCAGGCGTTTGGCGATCTGCTGGCGAAGTTCCAAACTTCCAGGTGAAAATTCGTAACGTGCGTTGATCTCTGCTGTTTTGCGCAGAACGGATCGTGTGATACGCGCCAAAGCCGCATTGGGATAAAGTTCCGAAGCCAGACATGCGGCTCCCAAATTCAGATAATTCGCACGGCTTGCGACTTCGAGCATTTCAGCCACAAGATCAGGAATTTGAATAGCTGCTGGTTTTTTCTGAATTTCAGTTTCTTTGCGCACTTCCTCCGTGATTTGAAAAGCCGAGACATAAAATCCCGATTGCGCCCGCGACTCGATGAGGCCCTTTTGCTCTAGCAACAAATACGCTTGCAGAACCGTGTTCACGCTGACACCCATAATCTCGCTCTGCTTGCGGATGGACGTGATCTTGTCCCCTACCTGAATAGCTCCGCGACGAATTTGGGATTCAACGTCGGTAGCGACTTTTTCGTAAAGCATTTGTTCTTTTTGGCCCATGATCCAACTATACCTCAAATACAGCCGATTTGAAAACTGTACCCATGAATATTCATACTATCTGTATCTGTATCCATTAAAGACTTAAAGGTATTATAAGCGTCAGAGGTGTGAAATGGGTGATAGCAACCACATTCACTTATCCAAAGGTGACCTTTACACGCAATCGTCTCAGAACGTAAAAGTACGGTGCTTTCGCGGTTGCCTATGGCTGACCCAGCCGGGAGAAGGAAGTGATATCATCCTTCATGCTGGAGACACGTACATCTCAGACGTAAAAAAAGGAAAACTCGTGATCGAAGCGATTCACGAGTCCCTGGCAGAAGTTCAGACTATAAAATGCGAAAAAAGATCTACTCGATGGCGAGAGCTTTTTTCCACTCGGCTGTGGGCTCAATCAATTTTCTTTCCTTCATATCGAAAAGACCGAAAGTGAAAAGAGCTTCGCTGGCTACGGTGCCGTCTTCTTTAACCATCTGCTGCAGCATCTGACCGATTTTACCTTTGTAGCCGACAAGCTTCGTCGTAATGTTGATGGTTTCGCGCAAACGGATTTCGCGGAGGAATTTAAGATGGACCTCCAAAATGACCGGACCTTGTTTCAAACGATGAATATCGTTAAAGCCGTAACCGCGAGGCGTGATGAGTTCCCAGCGTGCTTCCTCGTACAACGACAGATAAGTCGCGTTATTCACATGCCCATAAGAATCGACATGATGTTCTTTGATTTGAACTTTGTAAGAGCTGACTTCCGACATACATCACCTTCTTTGCAGAATTACTTCAAGGCTTCGCGAATATGCGCAGAGGCTTGATCCAAAGCCCACACGACCACGGCGATAACCACAATGATACAACCGACTTCACGCCACATTGCCTGTCCTTGATATTGTACAAGCATCGTCCCGATACCTCCGCCTCCGACCAGACCAATGATAGTCGCCATGCGCACGTTGATATCCCAGCGGTACACCGTAAATGAAATATACGGCAAAAGCACTTGAGGAACAATCGCATACCAAATGGTTTGCAGTTTACCGGCACCCGTCGATTCGATGGCTTCAATAGGTCCTTCTTCAACGGACTCCACCATTTCCGAATATTGCTTCGCCAAAGAAGCAATAGAGTGAATCATAAGCGCCAGCATTCCCGCAAACGGACCAATTCCAACCCACACAGAAAATATAATCGCCCAGATCAAAGCCTCAATCGAACGTGTGACATTTAAAATCGTTCGCAGGACGAAATACACTCCGCGGGAAAAAGAACCTTGCATGACGTTCTTCGCACAGAAAAAACTGAGAACAAAAGCAAACGGTATCGCGAGCGTCGTCGCAAGGAACGCCATAAAAATAGTTTCAACGATATTTAGAACCGCTCGCGGTAAAACATCCCAGTTAGGGTTAAAGAGTCCTTGAAACAAGCGCATCGCGCCGGCAAAACCACTTTCATCCAAAAGTTCAATCAGTGAAAACTCGGTCTTTGCAAAGGCCACCAAAAAAGCCAGCGTAAAGGACAAAGCCAGCTGCCAGCCCCAAAAAGTTTTGTACCAGGAAATCTCCTCACTCGCCGCTGAGGTTTTAAAAAGGATATCCCCCGACGTGACGACATGAAATCTTTTAAGCACCAGACTCAAACCGCAACCGGCAATAAAAAATATAAAGACGATCAAAGCGACCGTTCCCAATTGCAACAGCTGTTCTTCGCTGGGCGATATTACGACCGTCGCCAAAACGGACAGCAGAAATGCGAACAGAATACCGTCAAAGATCGTTCTGCGAAAAAGCATGGGCGTCCTCTCCGTAAATACGTTTGAACCACTCCTCGGTGATTTCTTCCGGTCGGCCCGTGAAAACGATTTCTCCGTCTTTAAGCGCAATCACGCGCGTCGCATACATGCGCACCAAAGACAAGAAATGCAGATTCGCGATCACTGTAATGCCGAGTTCTTGATTGATCTTCCGCAAATAATCCATCACCACACGACAAGTCGCGGGATCTAAGGAAGACACCGGTTCGTCGGCCAAAAGCAAGGTCGGTTTCTGAGTTAATGCGCGCGCAATGGCGACTCTTTGTTTCTGTCCGCCGGAAAGCTGATCGGCTCTTAAAGAGGCTTTTTCAGAAATGCCCACCAGTTTCAAATTGGCAAGAGCGTCTTTCTTCTCCGTTTCGGAAAACAATCCCAAAATACTTTGCAACGTCGATTTTTCCGCAAGGACTCCCATCAAGACATTTTTCAAAACACTTTGACGGGGAATTAAATTGAAGTGTTGAAAAATCATCGCGATCTTTTTCCGAAGAGCGCGAATAGCCCTTTTATCTTGCAAAGCTCCGATTTCGCGGCCTTCAAAAAAAATCTCTCCAGAGGTGGGTTCGTGCAGACGATTTAAACAGCGAAGCAACGTGGACTTGCCCGATCCGCTCAGACCGATCACCACCAAAAATTCGCCTTTATGCACTTCGAGCGAGACGTTCTTCAGGGCCGTGACCCCATTGGCATAAGTTTTAGTTAAATTGCGAACCCGCAACAGCGCATCGGCCACGTTATTTCCCTTCGGGCGATAAAGTCTTTAGCATTTCGCGGACAGTGTCATAGTCGGCGTCAGAAGCTTTCTTTAAGTTCGTTGCCCCTAACATCAGATCCAAGGATTTTTGGCCCTCGGATGTACTCACAAACTCCAGAAGGGTTGAAACGATTTTTTCTTTCATTTCTTCAGGCATGTCTTTTCTAAAGACGATAGGATCGTTTGGAATCGGCTCTGACAACTCGATGATACGCACTTTCTTTTCCACATCAGGGTACTGCGTTTTCACCATCCGACGAGCATCTTCGATATTCCCATTCTGCGGAGGGCTGTAGTAAGTAGCTCCGGCGTCGACTTGCCCCTGATAGATCATCGAGACCACGGAATCATGTTTCATGGCGAAAACGATTTCTTTAGGCTCGATCTTTTTATCCTTCAAAGTTTTTAACGGCAAAAGATAACCCGATGTTGAAGCGGGATCGACAAAAGCTAATTTCTTGCCGGCAAGGTCCGCCAAAGTTTTTATTTTACTGTCGGCGCGAGTAAGAAACTGCGACTGATAAGTCGCAAGGCCGTAACGTATAACTGTGAGCTTGGCTTCAACACCGTACTGCTTGTGCGCAAGATAATAACCGTAGGTATTTATCGCCGCGACATCAGCCCTTTTAGTGCCAAACGCTTCTACAACTGCAACAAAGGACTGTGGAATTGTGATTTGGTATTTGTAAGGCGTGTGTTTTTCTAAGTACGTTTTTAGAATTTCGGCATTGTCGGCGAGGACTTTGGCATCCACCGCAGGAACAAGATGAAGCTTGATGGGATTTTCTTTCGTTCCCAGAGCATCTTTTTTGAACTGACATCCCGTCGCAAACATAGCTGCTAACAGGACCATCGTTGAGAGAAGTCTTTTCATGCTGTCGGCCTCCAATTTCATTATAGAAAATAGCCTTGCACGAGCAAGAAAAGTCTTTGATTTCACTAGACTTGTATGGCTAGATGGCCCCATATGCTAGAGCGTATCCTTGCAAAGATTCAAACCCTGCACAATGAACACAAAAAAAGTCTGGTTGTATTCGATTTGGATTCGACTCTTTTTGACGTTAGCCCGCGCTTGGAAAGAATTCTTCTCGACTTTGCAGCCTCCCCTTACAACAAAAGAAAATTTCCGGAACAAGTCGCTCTGTTGAAGGACATTAAGACCTTGCGTTCTGATTGGGGAATCACGGGCGCTTTGCAACGCGCAGGCTTGGACGGCCACCACGCCGAATTTCAAGAAGCCATCCGCGCATACTGGTTAAAAAACTTTTTTTCCAGCCACTATCTTCAGTTCGACAATCCTTATGAAGGCGCCATTGAGTTTGTTCAAGCCGTCGATAAAGCCGGAGCTGAAATCGCTTATCTTACCGGCCGAGACGTCGAACGCATGGGCGTGGGCTCGCTTGAAATTCTTCAGCAATGGGACTTTCCTTTGCATGAAAAAGCGCATCTCGTTTTAAAGCCTCATCGCAGTATGGATGATGCCCAATTCAAAACGGATTATTTTATCGAAGCTGATAAACGCGGCTATGAGCACATCTGGTTCTTTGAAAATGAACCCGTTAATCTTCGCCATCTTGAACAGTTCTGCCCGCACGTAGAAATGATCTTTTTTGAAAGCACTCATGCCGGCAAAGCTGAACCACCTGAAGATCTTCCGCGGATTATGAACTTCCTGCTTAACCAAAAGGAATCTTAAATGCTTTATCTTGTTGCGACTCCCATTGGGGAAGTGGGTGAAATCACTCTTCGCGCGTTGGAAGTTTTAAAAAACTGTGAAGTCGTTATTTGCGAGAGCACGAAGGAAGCCTCCAAACTTTTGCGCGCCCATGGCATTTCCGGAAAAACTTACGAAATTCTGGATGAACATTCCAAACCCGAAGACAAAGCCGCTTTGGTTCCTTTGTGCGCGGAAAAGAATGTCGCATTAGTGACCGATTGCGGAACACCAGGCTTCTGCGATCCCGGTGCAGACCTTGTACGTTTATGCCGTCAAAAAGGAATTGCCGTTAAATCCGTTCTGGGCGCTTCCTCTTTGATGGGTCTTCTTTCTTTAAGCGGCCAGCGTTTGGATGAGTTTGTCTTTCGCGGCTTTTTACCTGCGGAAACAGAAGCCCGCGGTAAAGCTCTGCGCGAACTCACGAAAGAAAAGCGCGCCGTGATTATTATGGATACACCCTATCGTTTGAAAAAAACCTTAAACGATATGAAAGAACATTTTCCGCAAAGAAAATTCTTATTAACCCTCAACTTGTCGCAAGAGGATGAAACCATCCTTGAAGGCGCCATTGAAAAAATCATCTCGGGACTGCCGTTTGAAAAAGCGGAGTTCATGCTCTTGATGTATCCCGCATAATGAGTTCTTTGATCTCCCTTCCTGTCGACAGCTTTATTCCGCAAATCAGCGAAGAACTTCGTCAGGGAAGAAATTTGGTTATCACCGCCGCACCAGGGGCCGGAAAAACCACTCGCCTGCCTCCTGCATTGTTGCAAGTCGTTCCCCGTAAAATCGTTGTGCTTGAGCCGCGCCGTATGGCGGCCATCGCCGCGGCCCACCGTATTGCCGAGGAACAGGGCTGGCAGGTCGGAAAAGAAATCGGCTATCAAGTGCGTTTCGCAAATAAAACGTCCGCGCAAACGCGTTTGATTTTTATGACCGAAGCTCTGTTAGCAAGACAGATGATCGAAGACCCGGAACTTTCTGATGTCGATCTTGTGATCCTCGATGAGTTCCACGAAAGATCCATGCATGTCGATCTTGCGCTCGGCCTTTTGCGCGAACTGCAAGAGCTCGGCCGGGACATCAAAATTCTTGTGATGTCCGCCACTCTTGAAGCTGAAAAGATTTCTTCTTATTTGGGAGAAGCCCCGATCATCAGCATTCCTGGAAAGCTCTTTGAGCTGGAAGTCAAATATCAGAAGAGCTCGCAGGTTTTACAGACATCTCCGGCCTTTTTTGAAAACCTGGTTCAAACGGTCAAAGACGCGCAAATGCAGACGGCAAAAGATATTCTGGTCTTTCTTCCCGGAGTCGGAGAGATCGACCGAAGCAAAGATCTTTTACAAGCCTGGGCTGATACGAAAAATATCGAACTTATTCCCCTGCACGGATCTTTGAATCTGGAAGATCAAAGAAAAGCTTTGCAGAAGTCGTCGCGACAAAGAGTGATCCTGTCGACCAATATCGCCGAGTCCTCGGTAACTTTGGATGGCGTGAATACCGTGATTGATTCGGGTCTTGCAAAAAACATGAAGCAAGATCACCGCACGGGTTTTTCGCGATTGGAATTAGGGCGTATCAGTCTTTCAAGCTCCATTCAAAGAGCAGGACGCGCCGCCCGTCAGTTCCCCGGCGTGGCATACCGTTTGTGGAATAAAATGGACGAACTTTCTTTTAGCAAAAGTGAAGTCGCCGAAATTCAGCGTATCGATCTTACTGAAAGTTTATTGTTTTTGAGCGCTCAAGGTGTCACCGATTTTGATTCTTTCAGCTGGTTTGAAAAACCGCCCGCAGCCGCGATTCAAAGCGCTTTGCGATTTTTAAAAATTTCCGGTGCCTTGGATGACGCCGGTAAAATCACGGGCCTTGGCAAAAAACTTCTGCACTTTCCGCTTCCCGTGCGCCTGGCCAAATTGATGCTGGTCGGAATCGAAGACGGCAGCGTCGATCTTGCTGCGGAAATGGCGGCGCTATTACAAGAGCGTGACGTCCTCAAAAAAGATTCTGTGAATTCATTCTTGGGAGATCAACTGGAATGTGATTTAACGGCCCGTCTATTAACGTTAGAGGAATACCGTACCACGCAACGAGCTCCGCGCGAGGCACACTACTTTGCCTTGCAGACTGTGGATCAGGCCGCTCGACAAATTCAAGAGACGGCGCAAAGGCTGCAAAAGACTTCCATCGCAAAACGAAAGCGTGAAGCCCAGCTTGAAAAGATCAAAGAAATCTTGATCCAAGCCTATGCGGATCGTTTGTGCCGACGCCGCGGCAAAAGCGAAAGAGCCCTCATGGTCGGAGGACGCGGCGTAAAGCTGCAAAACGAAAGCTTGGTGAAATCCTCCGAATTCTTCGTCGCTCTTAGCGGCGTTGAAGGAAGTTCGGATGCGGAAACAATTGTCAGTGTCGCTTCCGGCTTCGATAAAGAGTTTGTCTTAAGGATTTTTAAAAACGAAATTGAAAAGATTCGTGACGTCACATTTATCGAAGAAAAGGGACAGTTCTTTTTGCGCGAGTACCGCGCGCTTTACGGCCTTCCTTTGGATGAACCAAATCTTCTGCCCGCTTCCAGCCAAGACATCGCGGAAAAATTGCCGCAGATTTTAAGCGACAAGTTCGATCTCGTCCTTAAGAATAACGAAAACCTTGCGCATTGGTGGTCACGCTTGTTGTTCCTAAACCAACAAGAATCTTTGGATGTCGATCTTGAGGCGCTTAAACTCGAAGCGTTCACGCAGGCCTGCATGGGCGAAAGCAAGATGCAGACCGTGATGGAAAAAGATCTCGTGTTCTTTTTTGAAAATGTTTTTCCTGCCGCTCTGATCGAAAAAATGCGCAAAGAAATTCCTGAACGCATTACCGTTCCCAGCGGCAGTAAAATACGCGTGATTTATCCTTTAGATAAAGCGCCTTATTTGGAAGTCCGTATTCAAGAGATCTTTGGTTTAATGGCGACGCCGAGAGTGTATTTCGGGCAGATCCCCATCACTTTTCATTTGTTAGGTCCTAATTTCCGTCCAGTCCAAGTGACATCCAACCTGGAAAGCTTTTGGAAGAACGGATATCCCGAGGTCCGCAAAGAACTACGTATCAAATACCCCAAACACCAATGGCCCGAGGACCCTGCAGATGGAACTCCAGAGGCAAAAGGCCGCCGTCGTACCTAGTTGAAACGTTCCCAATCTTCGTGGAACAAGAAGCATGTCTCATCCTGAGATCTGAGTGAACTATTTCAACAAATTTCCGAAAAGAGATATAGGCTTTTAGTATTCCGGGGGGAATGAAATGAGAAGTGCTATATTCGCATTAGCTCTTCCGTCGTTGTTTTCTTTAACAGCGTCGGCACAAGAGTTATCGCCACAAAGCCTCTTTAATCGCTGTTATATCCAACTCACTGGAAAACCAGTGCCGTTGAATCATTCCTTAATGAATCAAGTGAAGTCAGGAAAAATCAACGCGCTTGATGCGTGCAGAACAATCCTTCATAAGGGGCAGCTTTCCGCTTCCGGTGAAGTGAATCGCAACGATGCAGAGGCGAAAGCCGTGCTCAACACGTTCTATAGCTTTCACCGCACTTGGTTCACCAGTAACAACCTCGATACTATCTCCGGATACAATAGCGGCGAGCATAACGGAACGGTCGATATTTACGATGCGACGGAACCCGCGTTGTCCGTGACTTACTCTGTCTTTGGCGCCGGTCAAAAATACGAACAGACGCTAAGAAGAACTACAGGCGTAAAAGCCATTCGTGTCGAAGACGAAGCAATCAAAGCCCGTCAAAAATGGATCGGTTCACATGCGGGCCGCTTTATGGCCAATAATCTGGACATGCAAAATTCATTGTTCAGCTTCCGCGACCCTACAAAAGTTTTCACAACTGTGAGCCGTAACATCAACCGCCACGTGGCTGTATTCAAGTCAATGCCGACAATTCAGGTCGGTGATCTTGTCGGTATTCGCCCTATCAGCGATCAGTTCAATGTTCCTAATATTTCCTTGAAGCCACAGGGGGACTCGCGCTCTGACAAAGGTTCCCTTGATGAAAATTTGAATTACAGTTACGAGTTTTTCCAAAACTACGGTGGGGGCGTGATTGGCTCGCCAATCTATCTTCTGCAGTACTTCGGCCACAGCTTCAATATGAAGTTCAATGGTGGATCGAAAGTTGCGCGCCGCTGGTCACAACAAAATATGGAATCTTTCCTTTGTGCGTCTCTTCCCGCTTTGCGTGAATCCGATGTCACACAGTTCGTAGATGCAAAGTCATCTTTGGCGTTCCGTAACTCCACAAGCTGCGTAATGTGCCATGCGACTTTGGATCCTATGGCGTATACAGCTCGCAACCTGACAACAGGCGCAATGGATATCTTCCGCGTCACCCAAAATGGGGATGTGACTCGTGATGCAGACGGAAAACAAATCAATCCACCGCCAGCGTTCGTTAGAAATGCGGTGGCTATCACTTCATATAAAGCTTCGAAAGCTTCCGTTGCCGGCTGGCCTTCAGAGGCGGTCGCAGACTTCCACTTGCAAAAGCCGACAGGGCGTTTGTACTTCCGCTCTGTAACGGGAGCTCTGATTAACAAACCGGTTACAAACATGGCGGATCTAGGTAAAGCGATGAGCGAAACCGAAGATTATTATCTTTGCGCAGCTAAAAGATATTTTGAATTCATGACAGGAATCCAAGTGCCTCTTTACGATCGCACGGATCCCCGCAACTCGGAACTCAACCGCTCTCTGTCTAAAGAGGCGAAAGAGGACAGGGCTTACGTTGAAAGCCTTGCCAAGGTCTTGGCGGGTAACGGCTCGGTTCTCGAAGTAGTAGAAGAAATTATGCGCTCGCCTTATTACACCAAAGAGAATTTCAGATAAGGGGCATGGGGGGAACAAAATATGTGTAACGATTCTTCAAATAACAATCCGTTCTCTCGAAGAAGTTTTCTTGGCGGAGCATTGACTCTGGGGGCAGGAACATTTCTTTTCGATCCATTTCGCTCTTTAACCGAAGGCATCGCTGACGGCTTGATCATGAAAGCTTATGGCGAGTCCGGTGGCGTGAATGCATCCCGCAACTACATCAATATCCAAATGCCGGGCGCTCCCCTTCGATATCAATTCGACCAGTGGTTGCGTGTCAGCAATTCCGATCCTGCGTTGGCAATGGTCGCAGCAACGAAGAAAATCAATCCAATGATTGCGAACTCCTTTACGATTGATTCCCAAGGCAAAGTGGATCTCGCATACAAAACATTCGCTTTTAACAACGTCTTGGCTCCGCACATGTTCAGCCATCACGTTTACAACTCGAAAGGTCAGAAGAGACCTTTGACGGATCTACTCAAACACATGCTCGTCGTGCGCGGCTTCGGCAGCGGCTTGGACGGACATCAATTCAATATGCTTGCGCAACAAGTTCCTATTGGTGGTGTCTCGACAATCTCGGGCTTGGTTGCCGAAAATACAAAAGCGACTTTTGATTCGGTTCAGTGGCCTGACCGTGGCGGTAACGGAGCTTTCGTTTCAAACCAAGGTAAAGCGCAAAGTAAAGTAGGCGGAACAAAACCGTTGAATACTTTGATGGAAGGCTTCGGCCAACCGTCAGCAAAAGGCACACGCAACTTGAAGACTGCTCATGCCGAAGCTATGGAACTTGCACAAGCTCGCTTGAAAGCCTACTCTCGTTCGGAAAACACCGGTGCGAAAGTGGTTTCTCAGAATCTTTCAAATGCTTCTAACATGATGAAAAAAGGCGTTGGCAACCTGGATTCTTTCTGGACCGATGCGGTGGCACGATACAAAGCGGCTATTGAAGCTTCTATGCGTGAAATCAACCTTGTCGGGATCAGCGACAAGCCTTTGACGTCCGATGAAAGCGCGATTTGGAATTTAGGAACCGGCGATATTATCAAACAAAGCAAAGAGCGTGACGTGCGCGAAGCTATTAAAAATGTTTCGTTGCAAAATTACGCTGAAAGCCTGGCGATGGCTGAATACCTCATCAAACAAGGTCTTTCGAACTCCATCGACATTCGTGCTGATGCATTAATGAATCTTTCTATTTTAACTCCGGGCACGACTGCGGCGACGGCTCGCAACCTCGGACTTGATATGCACGCGACTGGCGGGGCTGCGGCAGTCCTTTTTGCGACGTCTTATTATCGCGGTATTGCTGCGGGAATTCTTGAACTGATGGATCAACTCGGTCCCCAAGTTTGGCAAAACACCGTTGTGCAAGTGCAAGGCGACTTCGGTCGTACAGCGCGCTCTAACGGCTCCGGCAGCGACCATGGTTTCAATCAGATGGTTACTTCCGCTTATTCAGGTGCCTTCTCGAACGGTCCTGTGGTTGTTGGCAACATCAAGTTGGCCGGTCACAGCGCGGCTTACGACGGCACACAAGGCATCGCTGCGGAAATCCCTGGTTACAACCAAAAAGGCATGCCGTCACCAACTATGGCGTCTGCGACTGTGACGACTCTTTTAGGTGTCGATCACAATCCGTATAAGAATACGGCGGCGTCTTTGGTGTCTTTGACAAATGGAACTCTTAAACCTGTCGTTCCTGCGAAAATCGTAGCGTAAGAGGAGATCGTATGAGACAGAAGTTAAGACAGAAATTCTCGATTATAGTTCTCCTTATGTGGGGCACGGTGATGACTCAGCTTTATCAAAACTGTGCGCCTTTAAATATGCAGGGTTTTGAAATGGCGAGTTCCGAAGTCGTGATACCGCAAGGTCACGACGAGGGTTCGGGTATGGGCTCGCATCCTGTCGACAATACAAATACGAAAATTGCACCGACAAGAAAACAGCTTGTCGCAAACCGTACTTACGTTGCGGGAATTTTTCGTGAAGTCTTCACTTCAACGAAATACCCGATCTCTAACTTAGAAGCATTGATCGACAAATGGATTGAGTTCAAAGGCGCGCAATACGGCGGCGCTTGTAATCTCTATTCCAGTTATTCTTCGCGCGATTGCTCCGGTTCTTTGGCAAATACAAACATCGGGCACTATACGGAGGACAACACAGTTCGCGAATCGTTCCGTATTCAAATGTGTGAAAACGTTTTGGGTGCGGATGCGGGTGTGAACGCGGCCCTTGAAAAGGTCGGTTTGACAACGGCGTCGGCCATCAGTACGGCCAATGTCGCTGCCGCTTACGGCTTGTTCTATCGCAACGATCCGCCCGAAGAACTCGTCGTCAATTCACTTTTGGATTTAAATCAAACTTTGGCTGCGAAAAAAGTTTCAGCCATGGATCGCTGGCGAGCGATTCTCAGTCAAGTCTGTGAATCACCCGCTTGGCAGTTATTCTAAGATTAATGAACTTTAGAATCAGAATGTTCGCAAGAGGAGCAGAGTTTCTGCTCCTCTTGATTTTCAAGGTACGCCAAAAACGAAGCGCAACGGAAAGACAGATCAAACAAAGTATCCACGTCGATCACGTACTTTTCCTCTCCGAATTTTACGGCCACCCAGTTTTCTGATACTTCTTCGAAGGCAATTTGTTCTGCCTCGATGAATTTCGTCGTTTTCATTAGCCCCTCATTGAGTAGTAACCGATGATCAGGCCCGGATCGAATGTGAATGGCACTGCTTCGATTGTCGGCTCATCCGTCAAACGGCCTTCTTCTTTCCCCGCCACTTCTTCTTTCGTCATAAATGTCGGCAAGGGAAGACGAGGGTTTTGTTTCGCCTGCATATAGACTTGGTTGTCATAAGCAGCGGCTTTAAGGCTGATTTTTTCGCCCACGCGAATGATTTGCGAAGGAATATCGACCTTCTTACCATTCACCATCACTTTTCCGTGCGTGATCAATTGTTTTGCCGCAGGAATGCTGGGCGCAAATCCCAAACGGAAAACAACATTGTCCAAACGCTTCTCAAGAAGATTTACCAAAGACTCCACCCAGTTTGTCGCCGCAGAACGCTTCGCCTTATTAATCATGCGGCGGAATTGTTCTTCGCGAACTCCATAGTGAAATCTCAATTTTTGTTTTTCTTCCAATTGCAAAGCAAACTCAGAGTACTTACGTCTTTGCAAACCGTGTTGGCCCGGCGGGTAAGGACGTCTTTCAAGCGCCCCCGCCTTCCCCATACCAGGAAGTTCCGTGAGCAAACGTCTTTGTCTTTTAAAGCGAGGTGTTTTGCCTGTTCTGTTCATAGAAATCTTATCCTTCAAATAGTCGTAGGATGATTTAAGAGTGTCCCAACAGAAAGAACAGAACTTCTTGAAATTTTAAAGATGATGAAAGCGCGACGAAAAGATTTTGAAAGTCGATTGAGATTGAAAACGTGTTGAGAGAAAAAGCGCAGAAATAAAAAAAGCCCCC
Source organism: Bdellovibrio sp. 22V (assembly GCF_030169785.1). Lineage (NCBI taxonomy): Bacteria > Pseudomonadati > Bdellovibrionota > Bdellovibrionia > Bdellovibrionales > Pseudobdellovibrionaceae > Bdellovibrio > Bdellovibrio bacteriopascens. The sequence goes on along the minus strand of NZ_CP125854.1, from coordinate 694,568 downwards.
CGGAAATTCGGGAGGCCTTTTACTTACCAAGCTGGTAAGCGTCTGCGACGGTTGCGTTTACGAACAGGAGCAGTCGTTCCGTTGCTCTCGCCCTGATGAGTGTTCGAAGCTGGCACCGTCTGAATTGTTTCTGTCTGCTTCATAGCCGAACTCCTTTCGCCTAGATTAAGAACACCTCTATTCTCTCAGAAACGCGGAGCAGCAAGCGACGCTTTTAATATTAGTCTTGGGTCATGAAAACAGGTTGAGAATGTTTTTCAAGCGAGAACAAATATAACGACCAATGGAATTAAAGAAGAACTCATCTAAATATTACACAATGAGTCATCGTTGCGCGGCGAGAGGTCCCAACATCACAGCGCCGGCAGGAACGTCTTTAACGACGACGGCATTTGCGCCAATCGTGGCGCCGTCACCGATCGTGATAGGCCCCAATACTTTGGCGCCTGTTCCGATCATTACTTTGTTACCCACCGTAGGATGACGTTTGACGGGATCGAATTTCGTTCCCCCCAAAGTCACGCCATGAAAGATGATACAGTCGTCACCGATCACCGCCGTTTCGCCGATCACAACGCCGACACCGTGATCGATCACTAAACGATGACCGACTGTCGCGCCAGGATGAATTTCAATGCCCGTCAACCAGCGAGAGATTTCCGCCACCAGCCGCGCAAGGAAGTACATCTTATCTTTGTAAAGACGATGTGCCAGACGATGGAATAAAAGAGCTTTCGGTCCCGGATACAGAAGCGCAATCTCCACCAAAGATTTCGCTGCGGGATCGTAGTTTTTATAAGTTTGAAGAAGCTCTAAGAATCGGTTCATTTCTCAAATTTTTCTTTCATGTCATCGAGGAGGAAGTAACGGTCAAAGAGCTCGTTGTAGCGTGACCACTTTTCACCGGAACCACGCTCATTATCGATGATGGTTTTGAGCGTGCTGACCTTGCTGTCAAAGTCATCTACCATAGCTACCACCATGGCCTCAAGGAACTTAGGTCGTTTCGGCGATCCATATTCTAATTTGCCGTGATGACTCAGAATGATGTGTTTGCAAATATCTCTCAGCTCTTCACTGAATCCTAAAATGCGAGACGCTTTTTTATCTATCAACTCACAGGCGATCTGCATATGACCGATCAGACGGCCGCGATCCGTGTAAGCGATGCCGTTATCATAAGAAAGCTCCCACACTTTTCCGATGTCGTGGAAGATTCCGCCGAACAACAACAAATCGCGGTTTAAAAAACTGTAGTGCGTGCCCATGAAATCCATGATCTTGCAAATCGATAAGATATGTTCAAGCAGTCCGCCAAGCCACGCGTGATGAATTGATTTCGCGGCGGGAGCCCGTAACAACAAAGGATGAATCTCTGGATCTTCTAACGTATCCATCACCAATTGTCGAATGTGATCGTTTTTAATCGATCGCACCATCTGTACAAGTTCAACGAACATGTCTTCAGAATTGCGCGACGTGCTTGGAATAAAATCCGCAAAGTTCACAGTTGCAGAGTCGACTCTTTCCAGACGATGAACGATCAACTGTTTGCGATTCTGAAAAATCTGCACCAAGCCCTTGACGTGCAAAACGTCACCCACTTCGAATTCTTTCGCCAGTTCGTCCACGCGGTCCCACAGGCGAGCATCCACGGAACCCGTGGCATCCCCCAACTGCAGACCCATAAAAGGACGGCCGTTTTTTCCATTGGCAACGTGCTTTTCTTTAACGAGGAAAAGAGAATCCACACTGTCTTTGTCTTTAAGACTTTGAACGGTTTGTTTTTCCATTTTTACTCCTCACAAAAAAGAGGGGCGTGTTGAGAACTTTTGAAAGTGACCTGCGCCAGGTGAATATCTTTGTCCTTTTGTGCAGCAAAGAAAAAAGTTCCGCCCAGGACACTGAGATGACGGTTCTGGGTCGTGTTTACTTTGATACCCTCCCCCTTCATCTGTGTAAAAAACTTTTCGCTGATATCGAAGAACTGATTGCAGCCCGCGCCGAAAACTTGATTTCCAATTCTTCTTTTGCGCGCATGACTGACGAATATAACTTTTTTCGCCGTCGCATTTTCAAATTCAGGAAACTCGAAGCCGACATAGAAGGAGCCGCGCTGATCTTTAATAAACCGGGACAAGTCCACTTCTCCCCCGCCTCGCGGTAAGGAAATACGCAGCGCCTGGCCTTCGACGATTCCTTTGTTTTTCTCTACTAAAAAGACCGCGACTTCAGAAAAGATAAGATTATTCTGCGAAACGCCGCCACCGCCACCGTGATCATCGGCGTTTTCTGCGACTTTAAACTCCATGAGATTCCAGGCTTGCGTCGGAACTTTGAGGTCTTCGGGCGGATCTTCGATCTTAATATCGCCGTATTCGCTCACGTGATAACCAGGAACCGCTGTGCAGGCTCCGCTAAAAAAAGACATCCAGATAACAAGGGCCTGGACGAACTTTTTCATTACTCATTCTCCAGTTGGTCCCGCATCTCTAACAATGGAAGGAAATTAGGCTCTGATTGAAGACCCGCACGGACATATTCGTAAGCGCCTGCTCTGTCATTGTTATGCATAACCACCCAAGCTAAACCATAGAGTGCCGTCGCATTCTTTTTATCCTGATTATAAGCTTGTGTGTAGGCTGCTTGCGCGCATCCGACGTCTTGTGTGTTAATACAAATATCGCCCATCAAAAGATTTTTAACGGACAAAGTTTGTAACTCTGGCATTTTCAAAATGGTCATGGCTTCAGGAAGACGGCCGATTTTAGCCAAATAACTTGCTTGTGTCGCCAGAACATAAGGATCTTTAGGAGACTCCGCCATTGCCTCTTGCAGAAGTTTTGCCGCTTCGGCATCGCGGTTCACTTCCATAAAGCAGACAGCGCGCAATGCTTTGAGTTCCGGGTTCGGCGTTTGTTTTTGATAGATCTCTGCGCAGTATTTTTCCAAGTAATCCCACTGTGTGAAACGCCATTCGACATGCAATGGATGCGTGTAGTTGCGCGCTTGTCCCGGGATCTGATTCAGGAATTGCACCACCGACTGATTTACGCCGTCGACATCGCCCAAAAGATTGTGAGCATAGACAAGGAAAAGCATCAGTTCTTGGCGAAGATATCCGGTCTTTTGCGCATTCGCTTTAATATCGCGGATCAACCCTTGCAAGTCGGAACCGTCGTTGCGGGTTTTTGCATTTTCCACGGTGGAAAGAGCACGGCCAAAAAGAGCTAAGACCGATTGCGGATTTTTACGATAAATCGTATCGAAGTCGCGCATCGCCTCGGCGTAATTTCCCTTTTTCTGCTGGATGATCGCGAGGTTTAATAAAGCAGAGATATTGAACGGTTCATGCCCGATCGCTTTTTGCAAAGTATCTTCGGCCTGTTTTAAATCTCCGTCCATCATGTAAGAAACAGCAATGCCCAGATAAGCGTCGACGATTTCCGCACGACTGCGATTTTCTTGAACCAAAGCTCTTTCCAAAATACGGCGGCCTAAAAGACTTTGGCGATCTTCAGAAATAAGAACCGGAGCCATCTGCACTTGCGATTCGATATCGGGCTCTTTAAGTTTTGAAGCGCGCATGTATGTTTGCAATGATCTTTCGTAAAGTCCGAGGCTCTTATAGCGAATAGCTTGCGCCATCAATTCATCATAACCCAGGCTTTTCTTTTTATCTTTTTGTGACAAAGTCAAAACCACGCCGACCGCGACAAGAACAGCGGCGCCAATCATCGCCCAGCGCAGAACGTTCGACTTCTTGCGAATCTTGCCCTGCAAACGGGAATCGCCTGTAGCTCCATAACTTTTTGCCGGAGCGGCAGCCACCGAGCGGCTGCTGACAGGTTCAATCGGCGGCGTCACATCTTTGATCGACGCTGGTGGAGGCGTAATATCCAAGTGATGCGGAACCGGTGTCGGCGTCAACTCGTCGGTCATTGCAGGAACATCGGTGCGAGTGATATTCGTCACCGTGTGCTGCGCAATGGATTGAGTCATGGTCTGTTCGGAACTTGCATCTTGCTCTTCGCGAATGTTGCGCACGATTTCCATGAAAAGTTTGTTTTCACGGATGTAGCTCCAACGGCCTTCGGGCTGGCGAATTTCATCAATGATTGAAATCTGTTTGGTGCGCAGCTGTTCTGTGACTTCAGACAACGTAAAAGGGCCAAGGATTCTTGTAGAAGACTTAACGAGCCAATTCTTTTCCGTGCTGTTCACATTATCGCCGTTCATATCACTAGAATGGTGCTTTCGTCAGAAGAAGTTTTAAATCGTCGTTTGTAAGGAATAGACCCATACCCAAATATCCTGAACGAGAATCTTTTTCGTTCAAAGAATCGTTGATACCACCCGTAACGTAAATACCGCGATAAAGCGTATAAGAAAGCGCGGCCCTGATATTGGTATCTTGGAAGTCGAAAGCCTCCAAAGTGAACTTCAGCTTACGACGGAAGAAATGGTAGTCGATTCCGAAACCACCCGAGTTTTCGATCAAACCACCCTTCAAAGTCAGGTCCCAGAAGTTCTTCGCAAAAAGAACCGTGAACTTGATTTGATTGAAGTAAGTTTTCTTTTCAGTGTAATCGCCATTTGTTGTGCCGTTGTATTCGTAACGGGTTTTTTCAACAACGCCGGCTGGATCATCCACGACCGCGATATAATAATAACGGTCCAGGCCCGGCTGGATTTGCACCCCGATGTAAGACTTTGTCGCGCCCACATCGTTCAGGTACTCACCGCGGAAATCAAAGGCTGTCTGAATTCTGTTCGCCGTATCCAACATGCCGCTCAAACCGTCGATCGCGGAGCTGACGTTTTCCGCCGTCTGCTCATCGCTGACAAGTTTACCGATCGCGCCTTCGCCGTTGTTGATTTTAGCCGTGATGTCTTCAAGGTTTTTCATGGAGTTCGACAAACGAGTCCACGTTTTCTTAAGACCCGTGTCGCTTGTGTCATTCATGACTTCACGTAAAGAGGTCGTGATCTCGTGAATGTCGTCGACGACATCGCCGATTTTATCTTTGTTCTCTGTCGTCATCTGCGCCAGATCACCCGTCAATGTTTCGATATTCTTTACGATACGGCCCAAAACATGTTTGCGAGTGCCATCTTCAGACGTCGCTTCTTCGAGGTTTTTCGCGACGACTTTCAATGAACTTGCCACGTCGGAAACTTGCGCCATCAAATTATCCAGCGAACCGCCGTCTTTGATCGTCAGAATTTGCGCGTTGTCTTCTAAAGGAGGATCCGTCGGAGAACCCGGATAGACTTCCACGTGCTTGTCACCCAAGATCCCTTGAGCTTTGATTTCAACAGCCGCAGAAGTCGTCAGTGGAACGTCGGATTTAACAGTGATATCAATACGCGCCATTCCGTCTTGCAAAGTGATGTTCTTAATCACACCGACCGGAATACCCGCCGAACGAACCGCCGAATTTTTTACCAGACCTCCCGCATTCGGAAGAAGAAACCAGGCTTTTTTAGAACGACCTAGATAGGATGGATCATCGCTCACCTGCATAGACATGACGGCGATCAAAGATCCCACCACGATCACTAACAAACCCACTTTAAATTCGGCGCCGCGAAGCCAATTCATTGATGTTTCATCCCTTTATTCACGAACCTCTTCACCAACTCTATATCGGTGTTGAAGAAGTCCTCTGGAGTACCAAATAATAGAACCCGGCCACTATCTAACATCGCGATATGGTCGGCAATCCTAAACGCAGCGGACAAATCATGCGATACCATGATGGATGTCACGCCTTCTCGCATTTTATGAGTACTCAGAATCAAATTATCCACCATTTCCGTCAGAATGGGATCTAAACCCGTGGTCGGCTCATCATAGATCAAAATTTCTGGATCTAGGGCGAGAGCACGGGCTAGTCCTGTTCTCTTCTGCATACCGCCGCTGATCTGACTCGGAAGTTTGTGGAAATGTTTGGCTTCCAAACCAACCTGTAAAAGTTTTTCTTCCGCTATACGAAGGACCTGAGCTTCCTTCAACTCGCGCCTATGTTCGAACAAAGGAAAGCACACGTTTTCCAAAACAGTCATGTCATCAAAAAGCGCTGCTGATTGAAACAGCACTCCGAATTTCTGGCGAAACTTTGTGAGTTCGTCGGGGCTGAGTTGCGAGATGTCCGTGCCCAAAACATCAATTTGTCCCGATGTGGGTTTAAACAATCCCAACAAGTGTTTCAGCATCACGCTTTTTCCCGTACCGGAAAAACCGATGATCGCCGTCAAACTCCCCTTGGGAATTTCCAGGTTGATACCTTTAAGAACGAATTCTTTTCCGCCATCAAAAGATTTTTTCACGTCTCGCATAGAGACTGCAGATTCGCCGTTCATTAAGAAATTCCCATCACGTTATAGAAGAAACGAATTAAGTTCGTCGCGAAATAATCAAGAATGATGATGCCGACCATGCTTTGTACGACGCCCTGATTGGTTGCTTCACCGACACCTTTGGCTCCGCCTGTGGTATTAAATCCACGATACGTACAGACTGTCGCGAAGTAGATGCCGAAGATCATGCCTTTAAAAAGACCTTCATTGATATGTTTAACTTCGATAAAGTCGGCGATTTTTTGCCAGAACACCGCTTCGTCAAGAGCCACAAGCTTCACGCACAGGAAATAGCTTCCCAACATCGCCACGAAGTCGAAAACCGCCACAAGCAACGGCATACAAATAAATGCCGCCACCAAACGTGGAGAGATTAAGTATTGTTTGGTATTCACGCCCATTACATCCAGCGCGTCGATTTGCTCATTCACGCGCATTGTTCCTAAGCGCGCGGCCATGGCTCCGCCTGCACGGGCTGCCACGATCAAGCCGGTTAATACCGGACCAAGCTCACGCGTGATCCCCAGGGCCACAGTCGGCCCCACCATATTAACGGCGTTAAAAAGTTTGAACCCTAAATAAAGCTGAAAAGAAAGTGCCAGCCCCGTGAAGATTCCCGTCAAACAAATGATGCCGACGGATTGATTTCCGATGAACTCCATGTGACGGATGATTTCGTTAAAACGCGAAGGTTTTGCAAAGATGAGACGGATGCTTTCATTGAAGAAGAGCATGATCTTACCCGTCTCGGTCACAAGGCCGCGCACGACGCGCAAAACAAGAGCTCCGATTCCTGAAACAATTCTTGAGAAATTCTCTGTGAGAGTCACTTACTCTCCTCCAATATCTGCACTGATAAAATCGGCATCAAGCCCGGTGTAAACTCGTGGCACCCGTTCGCCGACACTCGTGAGCATTTCCCAGGTGATCGTTTTCGCGTGTTGTGCCAATTCTTCCGGCGACAAAAACTCTTCGTTTAAGCCATAGCCAAAGAGAGTGACCTCTTGCTCTTTAAATTCTTTGAGATCTTTTCCTTTTACGACATCGGTCACATCGAGCATGAGATAGTCCATACAGATGTTGCCAACCACGGGAACTTTATGGCCGGCAAAAAGAACTGACGACTTATTGGATAAAATACGATGATAGCCATCAGCATATCCGATCGGCACGACAGCGATCACAGATTCGCGCGCAGCCTTCCAAGTTCCGCCGTAAGACACGGTTTCGCCGATTTGAAGGTTGCGAAGTGTCGCCACTTGCGATTTTAAACTCATCACCGGCTTAAGCTCACAAACATCTTTGTCCGCCACCGGGTTGTAACCGTAAATCATCAGACCAGGACGCAATCCCCAGTTTTGTAAAAACAAGGGATGATCCTTTGGCAAAGATTTTTTCTGCGCCGCTAAGTGATTCAAAATTCCCGCGCTATTCAGAGCGTGGCAGAAAATATTAAAAGGTTTAAAAAGCTGGCTGACCTGGTGAAGCGCACGCAACTGCGTGGCACTTTGCCCCTGAGGATCCAGCGCATCCTCGCCGTTATAAAGATGGGTCAATAACGCCTTCAAACGGATCTTTTTATTCTGCCACAGGCGATCGTACAGTTTTTGGGCTTCGTCGGGACGGAATCCCAAACGGTTCATTCCCGTATCAAATTTCAAGTGAATCGTGACAGGAGAAGACGCCGCCGCCTCAAGATGTTCAATCTGTTCCCAATTGCTTACGACCGGAGTCATATTGTACTGAATGATTTTTTCAGCTCCGGCACGATCAAATCCCCGGAAAACCAGAATATCGGTTTTCACACCGAGGTTGCGTAAAAGAAGTCCTTCTTCAATTAAACAGACACCGACATGCTCGATTCCTAAAGTCTCGAGAAAACGCGCTAATTCAACGTCCCCGTGTCCATAGGCATTGGCTTTCACCATCGGGCAAAGAAACGGCGTCTGAGGAAAAGACTTTTGCAACACACGGATATTGTGTGCGAAGTGATCCAAGTTGATTTCTGCAAAAGTCCGACGAAACATTTCCATTAAATATCTTTTTCCAATTCTAGTTCTCTGTTTTACTCCGCTGGCACATCAAATTCAGGACGATGCGATTCCGGGGCTTTGTACAAACAGATTTTATTTCCGCCTTTGTCAGTGATATGCAAAAGCGCTTTGGTCGCAGTTTCGTCCAAAGTTTTCGCCGAATCACACAGCGAAGGATATTCGCTGATACCGAGGCTGATGGAGACTTTCATTCCGTTATCCATGAATGAAGTGCCTTCGATTATACGACGTAATCTTTCCGCGCGCAGTGCCGCCCCTTTTTTTGGACAATGGGGCAGGATCATCGCCATTTCATTGGCCGCCGTTCTGCAAGTCACATCGTTGGTTCGACTTGTCTTAGTGATGATGGTCGCGACGGATTTTAGCAACTCATCTCTCACTGCTTCACCTAAAGATGACTCAATCTCATAAAAGTCATCCAAGGCCACCTTCACAACCGAGATCGGCTGCTTCAAACGGCGGGCGCGAGACACTTCGTCACCCAAAACTTTATGGTAATAATTTTTATTAAAGAGTTCTGTGACGAAATCTTGGACCTCTAAGGAATCGACTTTTTTCTCTAACGAGAAGTTCGAATAACACAAAGACATCAAAGTGAATTCTTCATTCAACGCGGAAACCTCGGCGGCGCTCACATTTCCCGAATAAGTGAACACGCCTTCCAAAGCATTGTGCGCATAAAGCGGCAAGGCTTTCGGCGGATTGAAGCGGAAAGCCTCGACAAGCATTTCCGAAAAACGCGGCGGCAAAAGACCCATGGCCATCTGTGAACTCAGTTCTTTCATATCGCCGGATTCTAATTGCACGCCCACACCTTGAATGTCGGAAGCCGGAATTCCCTGCGCATGGGTCGCCACAAAAGAACGAACGGACGGAAGAAATTTAAAATAAACACAAATAAGACCGGATTGCTGGTGCAAATATTTTTGAATCAGATCTTCTTTGCTTTGTGCGGAACGATAATCAGCAATGCGCATGGAGATCGGTGGCGTTGCCTGCGCGATCTCGGTTTTTTTCATGCTCTCCAAAGCGGCGGCATGCGCCTCTTCCATTTTTTCTTTGGTCGTATTCAAGTCGTCGAAAAGCTGTTCATTCTGATAAGTCAGATAGATTTTTTCACAAGCGCGATCGACGGACCACACGATGCGCGACTCAAGAGCCGCCGTTTCATCCGAAATCACGTCAACAAAACCATGACTGTTGTACTGCGCGAGAATATCAAACTGCGAAATGGAACTGACCGCGATAAAACGAATCTCATCGTTGATTTCCTGAATCGACGTCACGAAATCGCTTAAAGCGCCCGCTAACGAAGCCGTCGAAAACACAAGAAGATGCGGGGGATTTTCGCGCACGCGCTGCAGGAGTGTTTCTTGATCCTGGAAAAAATAAGCATCGTATCCAGCTTGCGAAAGATACACTTTCGCCGAAGCCCCCAAGTCCACGTTGGTGGTGAAAACGAAAACCGTAAATTGCCCACTGTAATCACGAATGTTCAATTAAATCCTCTTTCCGGGACGACGAATTTCCACATGGTATGAATCAAGTTTCGAAGTTTTCTGTTTTGCCGGCGCTTTCGGCGGAGCGATCAAATTCACTGGAGTCAATTCATCGCTGATCGGAGCGGCATCCAAAGGCATCTCTGCCAAAGTCGTTGCCGCTTCCGCCAGATCAGCGGGAACCGCCGTTTCCGCGCTTGCTTCCGTCGCCACGGGTGCCGGCGCAGCCGCCACGGGCTCTTCTTCCCCTAGGAAACCGTCAATGAAGGTCAGCTCGTCTTCGTTTGCTTTTTTAGGCAACACGGCTGCGGCTTTTTTCGTGACAACGGCAGGTTCTTCTTTCACGGGCTCATTGACTTCTGGTAGTTCCAAAAGATTGTCGATATTCACATCCAGAGGAGACACCGGTGTTCCCGCAGGAATCGCCGCTTGCACTTCAGCGAATTGCGCTTCCGCTTCTTCGCGATGTGCCGATTCTTCTTTCAACTGAGGTAATTCGGGAGAGATCATCATCGGTTCTTCCTTTGGAGCTTCAACAGGCGCACGCAACACCGTTTGCGTTTGTAATTTTTTGAACACAACCATGACCTTTGTTCCCTGGCCACGTTGCGATTCCACTTTGATTTCAGCGTTATGTTCTTTCAAGATTCCGAAAGCGACGGCCAAGCCCAAGCCCATATGATTGTGGAACGAGCGTGTCGTAAAGAACGGATCGAAGATCTGCCCCAGATTCGCAGCTTCAATACCCTCGCCGGTGTCTTCGATATTGAGATGAATTCCTTCGCTGTCTTCAAAAAGATCTATCTTGATTTCTTTTTTTGCCATTCGCTCCATAGCTTCTACGGAGTTTTGCAAAATATTGCTGATGGCTTTTACAAGAGCTTCGACTTGCAAATCCATCGCTGACGTCTCTTGAAGATTTTTAATTAGCTTTACACCTTTGGCAGAAAACTGGGCTTCAAGATTTTTCAACGCTTTCACCACGGGGCCTTCGACCTTCATAGTGATTTTCTCGTTCACTTGCTCGCCGGCATAACCCAAGAGTTTATCAAGCACACCGCGTGCGGCGCGTGTTTCACGCAAAATAGAATCCGTGCTTTGCACGATATCGCTTTCAGGATTTTTTGCGAGAATCATTTGCGAGTAACCCAAGATCGAAGCCAAAGGTCCGCGCATCTCGTGCGCCAATGCCGAAGCCACACGCATCGAAGCCTGCACTTTTTCTTTTTGCGCCACCTCAGGATCAAGAGCGACCACCTTTTCAGGAGCCGCCGCCGGAGCCGGTTTTGATTTTGCCTCTTGCAGTTGATGTTCCAAGGTTTCTATTTCTTTTTCCGCCGGTGCGATGATGTACAGTGCCGCGGCGATCCCCACAAGAGCGACACCACAGCCCATCAACAGAAATTGCCACCACAATCCCGTGCGACCCTTCATCGTTTCCTTCAAAGGCGCCGAACTCAAAACTAAAAGATTACTTTGCGGCACGGCTTCGTACATGCCGTAAAGTTCCCCGGATTTAAGACGGAAAATATTGCTGCCATGAGAAGAACCGCTTTGTTGCGCTTCTTTAAAAACCGGATCGTCGCGCATGATCGTACCCAGGTACTCTGGTACCGAGTGCCCTACGGTCAATCCCGTTGTCGTCACAATAGAAAAAGCCGAAAGCGATCCTCTTTGCGCATCGATCAACGATTGAAAAATTTCTCCGGAACCAAAAAGCGCATAGGCTCTTTGTCCTTCAAGAAAAACCAAAGCGACATAACGGCCGCGCTGAGAATCCTGAAAAGGCTTCACAAAAAAACGCATGTCTGGTGTGCGCGCCAAAGAACCCAACGCCGACTTCACGAAGTCTTTGTTCCAGCTCGCCGCTTTTGAATTTTCTTTAGCAAGAATAGTTTGTGGCTCTAAGTTTGAACCGCTCACGCTGAAAGAGGCCGCCGCGTAGTAAGGAGCCAAAGAACTCCAATTCAATTTTCCTTTTTGAAAGTTTTCCGCGTTGAAGGTTGCAACAACTCTTTGCAAAGACTTCAGCTCTGTCGCCAAGGAGTGATTCATCGCGCCCAGCTGTGTGCGCGTTTGTGCCTCCACCCAACTCATGCGATCGCCATAAACGAAACTATCCGTACGCCACAATACCGCACCGATAAAGAGCGCCGAAATTCCAACCAGCACAATGATGAGTTTTGTTTTCATGGAGACGATTCCTTCCTCCCCGTGTCGGGCTTCTTGCACCGACGTGAGTCTTTGATTTTATTGTAGTTTTAGAAACTGGTAAGAATCAAGCAAGAGTCCTTTGCAAATCCGATTAAAAGGAGTAAGAAGGAGCCACTATGAGTACTCATCGCAGCGATGTTTTAATAATTGGCTCGGGAACTGCGGGCCTTGCCTTGGCCCTTAAGCTCTCCTCATTCGGAAAAGTCACTATTCTTGCGAAAGAAACTGCGGGTGGCAGCAATTCCGCGATGGCTCAAGGAGGCATCTCTGCTGTGATGTCTGAACAGGACAGCTTCGAGGCGCACGTGCAGGACACTTTGGTCGCCGGCGCCGGCCTTTGCAAAGAAACTGTCGTACGCGATTATGTCGAGCAAGCCCCTGATCGCATTCAAGATTTGATAAACTGGGGCGTACATTTCGATGTGCGCAGAAAAGGCTCGGAAGAGACCAATGAAATCGATTTGACGCGCGAAGGCGGACATAGTTTCCGTCGCATTTTGCACTTTGAAGATCAAACCGGTCTCGAAATACATCGCACACTTTTGCAGCACGTCCGCAACAATCCTAACATCACTTTGCTGGAAAGATTTTATGCGATCGACCTCATCGTAAACAAAGAGGTCGATCCTGATGACATGAATCCGGTGACTTGCGTGGGCTGCTACGCCCTTAATAAAAATGATGGCGAGGTGCATACATTTTTAGCAAAGAACACGGTTCTTGCGACAGGCGGTGCGGGCAAGGTTTATCTGTACACCTCAAACTGGAGTGGCGCCACAGGTGACGGTATCGCGATGGCGTACCGAGTAGGCGCACGCATTGCGAATCTCGAGTTCATGCAATTTCATCCAACTTGTTTATATCACCGCGAATCGCGCAACTTCCTGATCAGCGAAGCTTTGCGCGGCGAAGGCGGAGAGCTCGTCGACAGCAACGGTCACGCTTTCATGCACAAATATCACAAGCTCGGTTCACTGGCTCCCCGTGATGTCGTCGCACGTTCCATCGACAGTGAGATGAAAAAAACAGGTGCGGAGTGTGTGTATCTTGATATGCGCAAATTGGACCGTGAATTTTTAAAACAAAGATTTCCGACTATTTTCAACAAATGCCTGGAGTACGGCATTGATATGAGCGTGCAACCGATTCCTGTGGTGCCTGCAGCTCACTATCTTTGCGGCGGCGTGCTTACGGATAAAAACGGAAAAACCGACATCCCGGGTTTATGGGCAATTGGCGAAACGGCCTGCACGGGCCTACACGGGGCCAACCGTCTGGCATCGAACTCTTTACTTGAATGTTTAACGACCGCGCATGATTGCGCTGAGATGATCCAGCAGCAAGGTCCGGAGCCACTGAAGCTGGCAAAAGAACCGAAGCCCTGGACTCATCCGCAAGAATCCAACGACGATGAAATGATCGTGATCACTCATATGTGGGATGAAATCCGCCGCTTGATGTGGAACTACATGGGGATTGTCCGCTCTAACAAACGTCTGGAAAGAGCCCAACACCGTCTTAAAAATATTCTCGCGGAGACGAAAGAATATTACTCGCACATGAAAATTCATTCGGACATCTTAGAGTTGCGCAATATCGCGGTGGTGGCGGATCTTTCCGTGGAATGCGCCCTTCGCCGTCACGAATCGCGCGGTATTCATTACAACATTGACTACCCTGAAACGAGCGAGACGGCTCACGATACAATCGTGGTCCGGGGCCTCATTTGAACTTGCCCGCCCCCGGGGTCTCACGGCAATCTAGAATGTATGTATAAAAGATCAGAAGGCTTCTTCAAAGGATACCAAGATATCAATCTGTTTTTCCAAATTTGGGAAAACCCCGAAGCGCGCGGCACGATCATTATCAATCATGGTCATGGCGAGCATTCCGAATCTTATCACCGCTTGATCAAAGCTTTTGAAAACGACAAATGGTCTTTTTATGGTTGGGATTTACGCGGACATGGTCGTTCTGACGGTCGTCGTGGTTACGTTGAAAATTTCGATGACTACTGCAAAGATTATAAAATCTTTCTCGACATGGTTTTGAAAGAAGAAAAAGTGCGCAAAGGCCCGGTGATTTTATTCTGTCACTCTATGGGCGGTCTTATTCAGCTTAAAACAATGCTGCGCAATCCTGATATTCCTTGTGACGGCATCATCGTCAGTGCGCCTCTCTTGGGAGTTTCTGTTCCAGTTCCGGTTTACAAAGCAAAGGGTGCTGCCTTGATGAACGTGATCCTGCCCAAGATCACGATGAGCAATGAACTTTCCAACGACATGCTGACTCGCGATCCCGATGTGATTCGTGAGTACGAACAAGATGCTCTTCGCCACAATCGTGTTTCTCCGGGCGCCTTCTTAGGGTTCCTGGAATCTTTTGAATACGTTAGACCACGGGCGAATGAGATCACAAAGCCCGCTCTTTTCATTCTTCCTGAAAATGATCCGGTCGTAAGCACGCCGGAAGGCAAAGCTTTCTATGAAAGATTGGGCAGCTCGCACAAAGAGCTTTACGTTTATCCCGATTCAAAACACGAGTTGGTGAACGATATCAATCGTCAAACTGTATACGCCGATATTAAAAAGTTCCTGGATGGTTTTTTGGAGTCTAAATAATGAGATACCTGTTAAGTCTATTTTTGTTGGTTCTTTCCGCTTGCGCTAGTTACGAAGTGACTCCTTCCGGTCGCACCATCAAAACGGCCGATGACTATATGAAAGTGATCGAGCGTTACTCTGACAGCGAACGCCGCTATTCGGGTTTCTATAATACCCTTGATATCGAAGCGACGCTCTTGAACTCAAAAATCGCACAAGCGCAGCTTGAGCAAAATCAGATGCTCTACCAATGGGACGACGCTCGCTTCAATGAAAAGAAAGCGGAATATGAAACCCGCCTCAGTCGTGAGACCGAATTGTTCCTGAGCTTTTATACTCCCGACAGAAAGAACGACGATCTTTCCAAGACGAACACGATGTGGAAGATCTTCCTTGATGTCGACGGACGTCGCTATGAAGGCAAAGCAAAGAAGATCAAATTGCAGTTAGCGGAAATTGAAGGCATGTACCCTTATCATAACCGCTTCTACACACCTTATTCTGTGATCTTCCCTGTTCCCATGCGCACAATTGAAAACAAACCGATTAAGGTGACAGTCACAGGCGTCATTGGCTCGGGCACTCTTGAATTTAATCCTTAATTATTAAGACGACGAAGAGCTTGCTCTTCGCTCATGTATTTAGAAAAGATGCGGAGGAAACTCCCATCTTTTTTAATTTCAGCCAAAGCATGCGCAAACATTTCACGCTCCGCGGAGCTGACTCGTCGAGCGGATAAATAGAAACCCACTTCGGCTTTTCTTCCAGTGTCCGCCACACGATGAATCTTATCAATGCTCATTTGCCGAATATAATAATCTGTCACAAGCGAAGAAAACAAAAGCGCCTGAACTCGCCCTTCTTTGAGTAATCGGAAAGCACCTTCAGGATCGGGAGTTCCGATAAGACGGGCCCCCTTTAACAAAGTTTTTTCTTCTTCTTCCGAGATAACCGTGCGATTGCCAATCATGTAAGCGAATTTGATGTTTTCGTCGGCAAGATAATCTTCAATTTTTTTATTCTTGGCGAAAATTTTTGCCGCGACAGTCAGTTCGCGATGGCTGTTGTAGAACGGAACGAAGACGCCGCCTTTTTCGTACTCCGTCGACTTCACTAACAACGCCAGCATATCAACGCGATCGTTGTTGATTCTCTCTGCCGCCGTAGGACGTCCCATTTCAATCTCGGTGAATTCGCATCCCGTTTTTTCTTCAAGTTCTTTGATAAGATCGTGCGCCAAGCCGTAAAGACGACCGTTTTCCCGGTAGGCCAAAGGTTTGTAGTTGTTCAAACCCACACTGAAGCGTCGTTCGCACTGCGATCTGTTTTTAGTTCCGTGAGAAGCGGGAACTTGAATTCCTAACCCCACAAAAAACAACAAACCTAGAGCGGCACGAGCATAAATCTTCATGCACACTCTAACGGAAAAATCAGGTGAGATAATAAGCGACCTTACGAGAAAGTAAGATTCACATTTTCTAGGAACGCTTAAAGCGTCTAGCTACTTCCATGTCGAACAAGGGTTTTACATACTTCGCGACTTTAAGACCGACGCCTGTCAGGCCTGCTGGCTCCACTGTCTCGAGGTCATGCAAGATCGCTTCACGGATCATCTGCACGTA
Organism: Bdellovibrio sp. 22V; assembly: GCF_030169785.1. NCBI lineage: Bacteria > Pseudomonadati > Bdellovibrionota > Bdellovibrionia > Bdellovibrionales > Pseudobdellovibrionaceae > Bdellovibrio > Bdellovibrio bacteriopascens. Next base: position 678,213 of record NZ_CP125854.1, on the reverse strand, counting down.
CTTAGTCGGCGAAATAGATTCCGTAGGAATTTGAAAGTTTTTAGAATAAAGCGTTTCGATTTCGTCGAACATGCGCGTTTTAATCGCCGGAGTCACCAAAAGAAGAGTCGATACTCCGGTGTCTTTAAGTTCCAATCTGATACAATCCGTAAAGGCTGCAACGGCTGCTTTTGAAGCGGCATAAGTCGAAGCACAAGGAAAATGCATGTACGCCGAAACGCTAGAGTTATTAATAATCTTGCCGCGTTTTCTTTGAATCATTCCAGGCAAAAACGCGTGCGTCAGATGAACGAGCGCATTGAGATTCACTTGAAACATTTTATAGATGTCGTCAATGGGCTGCTCTTCGATGAGTCCGCCCGTCAGCATGCCTGCATTGTTAAACAAAATATCAATCGGCGTCTCTTGCAGGTCTTTCACAAGTTTTTCAATGTCACTGCGAACGCTCAGATCGGCTTCCCATACCGTGACTGATTTTGCACCGGCTGCTTCGAGCTCTTGGCGCAACTCCCCGTCACCTTTACGAATCACGACATGAAGATGAGCTTTATCCTCTGCACACATTTTCGCGAAGGCTTTTCCAATTCCCCGGCTTGCGCCTGTTACTAAGACATGACGGTTTGCGATTTCCATTTTCTTAACCTTCTTTGATTTCTGTTTGTGGACTGAGTCCCCACGATTTCAAAATTTCAATTTCATCAGAGGCCGAAGTCGCCTTTTTAAATTTGGCTCCGGATTTTCCGCTGACACGGCGCTGGCAGGACGGCCAATCTTTGTGACGATAGACAAGCCCGCCAAGGTTGCTCAGATAACTGAAAGCAGCGGCCTTTTTTTCTCCCGGTTGTTTCATTTCCGGTAATGAAGTGTCAGCAGGGACTTCCATCAAGTTTACGGAATAAGAAGAGTAAGGGCCGCGATAAAGTTCGACGTGATCGTTTCTTGAAAAGGCCACAGCGATGCGGTCGCATCTTTCATTGCCTGGTGTTCCGACGTGCCCGCGCGCATAATGCCACTCAATCTTGCCTTGGGCGCCTCGCGCTTGAACAACGTCAGAAAGTTCTTCCCAAATATCGCGATTGGAAACATCGTCCCCTTCCGCCGTCTTCCAGTTTCTTTTGCGCCAGCCCCAAATCCACTGGGTGATACCGCGAATGACATAAGTCGAATCGGAATAGAACTTCACGGGTCTCTTGTCGCCGGCAATGAAGTTCAATGCTTGCAACACCGCCATCATTTCCATGCGATTGTTTGTAGTTTGTCTTTCACCGCCGCCAAGCTCTTGAACCTGATCTTCGGGAAAAAGAACGATGCTGCCCCAGCCGCCCGGGCCGGGATTTCCAGAGCAGGCACCATCAGAAAAAATAAGGATGTGATCTCGTTGTTTTTGCACAGCCCATCCTCGCGAGACGAAGATGAGCTGTCAATGCTCGTCGCTTCCTAGACCTAGGCCTCATTCTGCACGCAGGAAGTTTTTCAAAGTGATCATGTGCAGATTACGAACGGAATCGAACGAAACTTCGTAGGCCTGCGGATAGTAACCGGGATGCGGGAACTCTACGGGTAGTGGTACTTCTTTTTCGTGGTGAGTTTTCGCCAACAAGAACTCGCGCGTCACCATCGGCTCCACGAAAGTCATCTCACCTTTATAGAAACCGTAAATGTAGGTTGCCGTAAAAATCTGTCCGTTAAATTCAGGCGAACGCGGATCCACCCAGTGCCAGCCCATCAAAGGAACTCCCTCTGGCGTGGGCACATAGAACGGAGGAGTTTTGTTCGCAGCAATAGGAGTCAGACAGTTTGCACGGTCTTCATTCATACACGTGATTGTTTGGCGAAGTTCATTCGTTATAAAATAAAAATGAAAGTCAAAGTGAGGCAACGTGTACACGCGGTCAGGTTCGTGACCATGCGGCTCCCAGTTGATCACAAAGTGATTATAGGGCGGGATATTTAAAACACTGGGAAGCCTAAGAACGTATTCAGCGTGATCATGTTCGGGAAGACCTTGCATCGTTCCCTCCGTCATCGCCATTCCCACCTTCTGCACCCGACCATATTTGTCGATGTCGGCAAATGCTTTTGCTTTGCCGTTTCCTATGTGAACAGCCTCACCAAAAATGTAATACGCCTGCGCTTGCAGGCAGAGAAAAAGAGCACTTAGAAAAATTAAAATCTTCATGAGATTCCTCCGTGTTCCAGAATGCTCACGAGGCTTCACAGAAAAATCAACATCGGCGAAAACTCGTTGTATGAAATCATAAGGCTGGCTGAATTCCCACAGGCCGCTCGCCTAAGACTGTCCCCTGACTAATCCTTTGACAGGCAAACCCCTCTCGCCTGCAATCTAACCGCTTCAGGAATGGCACTCTCCCTGCAATCTTTACCCTGGAGGAGAGTGTCCTATGTCTTTAGCTATGCGTCCTATTCTCGGTTTTCTAACGACGGTATTATTGGCAAGCCAGGTGTTTGCGAATGCCGCCGTCAACTCTTCTACGGCCGTCGTTCAACAACCCAAAAAAGAAGGACGTATTTGGAGCGGATTCTTTAGCGCAAGCCGCTCGACCAATCTTTATGACTTCAACGACGGCACTCGCCGCGACGGCATGGACTATTCAACTCGTCTCAATGTGAAACTTGGTAAAAACTATTCTCTGCGCTTTCAGGGCGGCTATTCCCAAGATCTTAAGGACCCGGAGTACGACGACTTCTCTGACATCTCAACAACCTTGCAGCGTTCGCCTTTTGATCTAACAAAAAGCTTGATGATGAACTATCGTGTGGCAGCGACGGTGCCTGTTTCCAAAGATTCTAGAATCCGCACAAACCTGATCACGTCGCTTTCAACGGGTGTGACTTTCATTATTAATCCCGACCGTCTCATTTCGGGACTGGATATCACGGGCGGCTTGAGCGTGGCCCGCAGCTTTCACCGCTATGAAACGGCTTTGAACGGACCTGTGAATACGCAGTACTCTTCCAATCAAAGTTTTTCCGTCAGTTATAGCTTTAACTCTGGTGTTTACGTATCAGCGGATTTCTTGCACAGAAACACGTGGTCTTATCAAGACGTGATGAGAGACTCTTTCGATATCAGTCAAGAAATTGGCTATGAAATCAATCCTACATTTACGGTTGCCGCCGGCCACTCTAACAGCGGATCGACTTTGCGCCCGAACGGTCAAGACTCTGCCGTGGACATCGTCGACGAGAACAACTCTGTCGTCTACGGCTCTTTGACCGTTGTCTTCTAGGACCGCACATGAACCGATGGTTGGTCGCTTTCATTCTCATTTTGAGCTTCCAACCCTGGGCCTTCGCGCAAGGCCCGCTGCCCCCCATCGATATTATCTTCGACATCGATTGGACGACCTTCTACACCATCGACCCCAAAGATCCCGCTCAACAGACTTCCGAAAACGTTTCTGTCGAGGGGAAAACCTATCGCGCGACCGATCACTTGGGAAAAGTCATCGAGATCCTTCTTAAAGATCATCCGGAAGTTCGCATCAGTTTTTTTAGCGGCGGCGAAAGAACTCGCAATGAGCAGCTGCTTAAAACCGTGCGTCTTTCCGACGGCAGAACGCTGTTCGATATCGCTTACAAGGTGCTGTCGAAGGAACATCTGACAGTGGTTTCTCAAAATGAGAATCTTGGCTTTTCTGAGCGCTACAAGAAAGTCGTTGAAAAGCATATTCCTGACTGGAATCCGGCGCGAACGATCTTGATTGATGATCAGAAAAACTTCGCGGTGAAACCTCTTAAGGCCGTTTCCTCATTGGGCCATTTTAACTTTCAAAAACGTTTCAATGCGCGAGCTGCGACAGAGCTTTATTATCCTTCTGACGTCCACAGCTGGGAGATGGAAAGAAACAAAGCGCTTCTGTGGCTGGCGATGCTTGAGTCTTCGATTCAAGAATCCCGTCAGAGCGGAACAGACTTCGCCACAGCGACAGAAAACACCTGGAAAATGCATGCGGAAGACACCGTTTTCCTGCGCAAAGGCCGCTCTCATCTTGAGATGCGCTCCTGCGAAAAAGTTTTCGCATTCTAACTACTTAACCACCCTCGCCCCCTTCGGTATTCCTGTCTCGTTCCGGGAATTTCCCTGATTTGTCCTCTGATCAAACTCTAGACGCCTTTCTTCGCTGAAATGAAATGTATTCAAGATACGGTCAAATCGCCTCTGGCACCTTCAGTGCATTTATATCCCTTAAGGAGAGTGTCCTATTTCTAGCCCCCGTATATTCGATATGGGGATTAGAGGTGGTGACAATTTAGGAATGGAGAGAACTATGACTCAGAAGTCTCAATACGCAAAGGCCCTGACAGCATTGGTTGCCTTAGCCCTGTTTGTAACGGGTTGTGCGAAAAAGAGAGATGCCTCTTTGCCGGAAGAAGCGCAGGAAACTGTTTTTGCGATTTCCGACTTCGGTAATCTTGAGACTGAAAACTCGCAAATGAAGGTTAATACGGACGAGCGCCTTACAAGCCTCAGCCTCGGTGACTCTTCAAAAGCGACAGCGGAAAAAGGCATCGTTGCCGTGACGGACGTTCAGGTTCCTGAGCGTTTGAAGTTCATGTTTAAAGGTCTTGAAATGACAGGACAGGCGGGTCGCTCCTACCCGATCACTCTCTCTGTTGATAAGCAATTCGTAACGGCTTATAAAATTGTCTCTGACACTTCTGAAATGTCGATCCTTGAGAAACAATTGGCTCAAGTGAAAGACGAAGTTCTTTTGCAAAAACAAATTCAAAGAACTAAGGACAATACAAAAGTAAAATCTTTGTTGGCAAAGCTTAAAGAAGCTCGTTCACAAAAAGCAGCGGCTTTAACCAAAAGAAATGCCACAGTTCTTGTTCCTCTTTTCAAATTCAAAGTAGCTGGATACGGCGTCCTACAAAGAATGAAAAATGCTTTGAACGAAGAGACTTCGACTTTGCGAATGAAGACGACAGACTGGTCTGAGGCGACTCACATCCAAATGTCTATCAACCCTTCCGATCGTATGCCGGTAGGTATTGATCCTTCGTCTCGCGGTGATTTGGACCGCACATTCGTTATGGATCGTATCAACAATAAGATCATGACGGCAGAGACTTTGAAAAATGAATACCAAATTCCAGTGAACGTCAAAGACGGCACTCGCGTATTGACTCTTCTTGATGTCGACGCTCTTCATGTCTTTGAAATCGGTCAATTGGGTAAACTGGATCTTTCTGACTCTCAATTGCAACAGTTGAAATTGGGTTCTAATAAATCCAACGTTCGTCAATGTTCTGCGGATATCGTTAAAGCATTGCCTGCTGACGCGCAAAAAGATTGCGTGATGATCCTTCGTTACGATGTTCCGGTAGACTACGTTCGTCCTGAACTTCCAGTTGTTGACCACGACGGAAACCAAGACGCGACAATCCAATTCAAGTCGGTTCGCGCGGGCGAAGCTGTAGGTCTTGTACAAATCGCTCAAAACGTTCAACCAAGAAAAGTTGAAAACAACAACGAAATGGATCCTCGCACGACGATCCGTGTTTCTGACATCAAAGGTAAAGAGTTCTTCTTTAAACGTACTCTTGAAGACGCTCCTGTAACGACGATCTTCCCTCCAGGTATGGCCGGCAACTTGACGATCGTTAAATTCGAAATGCAGGAAAACCGCCTGGTTGTTCGTAAAGCTGACAAATTGATCGACTTCAAATCCGGTTCTAACGACACAGACTTTGAAGAATTGATGTCTATTCCAGTGAAGTACTTGAAGCACGAAACAAAAGACGCTGCAGGTGCTGACTATGCGATGTCTCGCCTTGTCTCTGCATCTCGCCAGGACGCTGAGTACATCGAGCTTGATTGGACAAGAAACACATTGTCTTCTGATTACTCTCCTTATGAGTCTCTTCAGGATCAATGCTTTAAGTCTATCGCTAACACAGAAGTTTCTGATGTTGATATGAAATTGGATCAAGGTGTATTGAACTTCACGTTCAACTACTCTGCAGGTCTTTCAGTATGGTGTATCACTGACTATTCAGTCGTAAACGATTACAACGGTACTGCAAACTACCAAACGACAGCTCGTATTAAAGAACGCGTTTCTTTCAAATTGAATGACGGCGCGACTGACAAGTCTTTCGTAGCAAAAGTTCCGTTCCGTGCACAAAACGAAATGGGCTACGGTGTATGGACTATCGGTCAATTGAATCCGACCAAAGAAGGTCTTTACGGTCGTGAAGGTCAAGAGATCAACTACCCAGTTGTCCATGACTTCCGCAACGGTAAAACTCTTGTTTACACAGTGACAGGTCTTGAGCCTTCCGTACAACTTGACGAAGAAATCCGTCAACTTTACAAAGACACAGCTCGCGACGTAGTTAACTCATGGGACTTGGCATACAGACAAGCCTTCAAAGGTTCGAAACTTGAGCGCGCAGGCCGTTACGTCGAGATCCAGTTCGCTGGTGAAAACGGTATCGAAGCGCACGTCGGTGATCTGGATAAAAACATCGTTCACTTCGAAAACAAGTTCAACGACAACCATGGTATCTTGGGTGTATCACAAGTTGGTTTCAACCCACGCTCTGGTATCGTTGTCGCGGACTCTTTGATTGTTTACGCAGGTAACTTGCAAAAGTTCGTAGCTTCTTCACAAAGAAATCTTAAGATCGCTCACAACTGGGCGGATATGAAGAAGAAGTTCAAAGAACAAGCTTTGGAAGAACTTTCTAAGCAAGAAAAAGCGGCGAAAGAAGCCCAAGCGCAAAAAGACGCTCCTAAAGCCGGCGGCACTGCTGCTGAAAAAGCGGAAGCGGCGACTCAGTTCACAAAACAACTTGTGAAAATGGCTCAAGGTAAAAAAGCGGACGCTTCAGCATTCCTTAAAGCGAAGAGCCTAGGATTGTCTGCTCGCGACGTACAAAACGCAGCGAAACAACAAAAAGCGTTGGGTGGCTCAGGTAAGTTTAAGTACTCCGCTCCACAAATGGAAAGCGCTTGGTTGGATCGCGTTATGCGCAAGCTTTCTGAAAACCGCTCTATGGATCCAATTGAGTTGGAAGGTCTTGTAGCGAAAGAATTCTTGGCTTCCAAAGGCATGAAGGTTTCTTCAATGCAAAGAGCTCAGCTTGAAAGATCCGTTCGTCGCGGTGAAATCCGTAACAAAATGAACGCGCAATTCAAGAATGCGCCGGGCTGCTTGCTCTCTGAGCGTGAGTCTGTCGGACGCGATTTCGCACAAAAGACATTCAAAGAAGCTCTTCGTGAAGAGTTGTTCTTCGACCTAGGCCATGAAATGGGTCACTCTCAAGGTTTGACTCATAACTTCATCGGTTCATTCGATAAAGCAAACTTCGTGAATGAAGACGGTTCGGCTTCTAAGCGTAATTACTCTTCCATCATGGATTACATCGAGCCAGGCAAGTTCCGTTGGGACGGTATCGGTTCTTACGATGTGCATGCATTGAGAGCTTCTCACCTTGGTCTTTTGGAAGTAACTCCGGAGTTCAAGAAAACTCTTGAAGACAAAGGTATCGCGGCAAAAGTTCTTACTAACGATAAGTTTATCTCGGTAGCGACGATCCAAGCGAACTTCGCGAAAAACGGCTGGAATGACTTCAGCAAAGCGAAGATCCAAGGCATCTTGAAGCCATACAAGTACTGCACGGACATCCACGTTGGTTACGAACCTACGTGCCAACGCTTCGACTTCGGTACTTCGGCGCAAGAGATCGTTGAAAACATCATCGCGGATTACGAAGACGCTTACGTTACGAACTACCACTCTTGGGGCCGTAACAACTTCGGTATTGGTACAGCTGGTTACGTGATTGGCAGCTCCATCGGAACTATGTTCCAAATGCGCCAGTTCATGGATGAGTTGTTCTACATGTTGGTGTTGAGAACAAATCAAGATCAGGTTCAAGACTATGTACAAGCGGCTTTGAAAGCGTACATTTTCTATAACCAAGTGATCAAAACACCAGATGCGAACTCTTACTTCCAAAGCGCAGATCGTTTCGTAGCGGTTCCATACCAATACAAAGAAAGAAACGAGAAAGGCGAAGAGACAGGTAAAGTTATCACGGATGTTGAAATCGTAGAAAAACGCGCGGTTTCTGACCTCGCGATCCGTGAAGACCGTCTCGACACTATCGGTATCGAGTACGATAAGATCATGGCGATGAACTTCCTGACTATGAAAGGTTTCCCAGAGTACAAGTACTGGTCTGCGAACATCGAGTTCTCTTTCCTAGACTTCGAAAAGTACATCTTGGGTATGTCTGGTGAGGAAAGCTTCTTCGTGAACACATTGACTGGAATGATGTTGGATCAGTTGCAACCGACATTCACGAACGCTCACGCGACATTGTCTCCGGTTCGTGGCGAGAAAGCGACTGTAACGTCTGCAATGAGAGCTTACGCAGGTATTTACGGTATCTTGAATCTTGAAGCTTCCACTTTAAGAGACAAGGACAACTTCGCGAACTTCTTCAAAGTAGGAAGCAGCGTAGGTAAAGCTCCAACAGACCGTATCGTGTTAAGCCAATTGGGTGTATCCGAAAAGTCTAAGACGCGCTTGAGCTTCTGGGCATTGGATAATGCGATTGCAACGAACACAATCATGCAAGTGGCTTCTGAAAAGAACTTCTTCTTGCAGAATACGGAAGTGATCCAGCCATTGATGGAAAAAATGATCATGGCTCAGTTCCAAAACTTGATGTCACAAGGTAAGAATGCGGAGGAAGTTACAAAAGCTAAAACCGAGCTTATCGCTAAGTTGAACGAGTTGAATAAAAATGGCCAAGTTGTTTCTCCTGACTTCGTGAAGGCGAATCCTCAGTTCGGTATTGAAGGCCAAGTTGAAAACATGATTATGTTCAACGACTCGGTGATTCAGGTGACTATTGCTTTGTTAACTGAGCAACAAGGCGCTCAAGAAGTGGCGCAACAACTTGCTGAACAAGCAAATATGTTGGCGGAAGCTCTTCCACTTGTAGCGATTGACCACTTGGCACTGAAAGCGGGCTTAACAAAGATCGGTCAGGCATTGGGCCAACAAAAAGGTATGGAAGCCCTTGCGCAAATGGGCGACGTTGTTGGTCAACTTGTTGACGGTACACAAACAGAGATTTCATACGGAATCATCATGAAGAACCTTGAGTTCTTGAACATGCTGACTCTTATGACAAATCCTGAGTACAACAGATAATAAATAGGTCTCTCCGGCGCAGGTTCGTTCTCTCTCTACGAACCTGCGCTTTTTTACGTTTAAAAACAACCATCCTTAAAATGGAGTCCTTCAATGAAAAAGACGATTTTGTTCGGAATGCTGATGCTCGGAACGTCTGTATCATCCGCATCCACGGTGCAAAAGTTTATTGGCGACTATCAGTTACAAAAAAGCCAAGTAGACGGCGAAACCTTTTGCTATCAAGGCATTATGATTCGTGAAGATGACGGCCTTTTGAGTCTCTATCGCAGCGATATCAGTTATTCAGCCCTTATCAGTGCGGAAGTAAACGGTGAAGCTCGCGAGGTTTCTGCATCCCACGGCGAAGCGATGACGTCGACGAAAGGTAAAGACACCGTCACTCTCGATAAATCCGGCACTTTGACTTTCGATTTCACGGGTCGTTCCAACATCCTGGGCATCCCGGCAATGCGTGAATCCGACAGCCTCGCTTTAAAACTTTCCGCTGACGGTAAAACAGCTTACGCGGTCAGAAAAACTTTTGAAGGTCCTGTGGCTGGCTTGGGCAAAAAAGGCAAAGCTCTTTGCGAGTATCGCAAAATCAATTAGTTTCTTGCTTCACTCTCTCCCAATAAAAAAAGGAATCCATCTCTGGATTCCTTTTTTATTTTGGGAAAAAGGCACCTGATACCTTTTTCTGATTACGAGCGAGCTTTAGGGAAAAGTCCTTCACCGCGGGTAACGAGTTTTTTTAACCAAACACCGAAGCTGTCTTCAGGGCCCGGCAAACGCTCGACCACAATCAATTTTTGTTCGTGCAAGCGGTCCGTCACTTGTTTCATTTGTTTTTGCGTTTCAGACGTGTGCTCAAATTTCACGCCGTATCCTGGAGCATTCGGGTTTTTATAAACCACCTGTCCTGAAACTTTATAATCCTTACCCTCGAATTGGAAAGTCGCTTCCACCTTGTCACCTTCTTTTAAAGAAGGACCTGTTGTGTAAAGCATTCCACCGGGAGACAAGTTTTTAATAAAGGCTTTCGTGCCGTTGATCAGACCTTCATGATTGAAGTTGTAACGAGGAGCCGCTTCCCACCAACGCATGCGCGGATCAAAGTAAACCTTTTGTACGGAAGGCACAACAAAGTAAGCCACCACCAAAAGATCGACGACGACAACAAGGACAAGAAGCAAAAGCGTATTCACGTTCATGCTCGTCCAGAAGCTGTAGAGATTCGAAAGGAAAATCACAGCCAAGCAACCGAGATAGGCCCAGTAACTCCAGCGGCGACATACGAAGATGAAAATCCCCGCCATGATCGGAACCGCGATGTAAATGAATAAAAGATATTTTGGCAAAACATCAAACCAGTAATGCCATTGCTGGGGAAGAGTTCTTCCGGCACGTAAGGCATTGAGTAGCATGTTTCCAAAAGGGGCGATGATATGAAGAAGAGCAAGTATGACGAGAGACCAAGGTTTTCTTTTCATAAGAAAATGATATGGAAGCCTCTGGACCTAGACAAGGGAAAACAAAGTTCAGGACTATTCTGAAGCGATGTACTCTTGAATCCGTTTTTCCATTCGCGCATCCATCTCTTCCAGGCTGCGTACATTTTCGATCTTTACCTTTTCGTCCATCGGATAAACGACAGCAAGTTTAATATTCTGTACGTTTGCCAGATACTTCATACGGTAAAGAGCCCAAGCATAGGCTTCCAACTGCCTAAACGCGGTCTCGGAATAGCGCTGGGATCCCGTTTTATAGTCGACCATCCACAAAGTCCCATCGACAATACCCCACAAGTCGATCTGCCCTTGCATCAAAGAGTTTTTATAGCTTAAGGCAAAACCCCACTCGACATGACCTTTTTCGATAATCTCTAAAAGAGGAATATCTTGCGTCTTCGCCAAGAACTCCAGGGGCTTCTTCAAGTCTTCTTCCGAGATCGCCAAAAGTTCTTCGTAAGGCGTGTATTTCAAAGCTTCAAAAAGACGATGGGCATTCGTTCCTTGTTGAGCCCGGGCTAAACCCTTTCCTAACTGCGACGCCTTCGGTTCATAAGTTTCAGCCGTTAATGCTTCCGGTGCCACAAGCTCTGTCACGGAAATATACTTACGGCGAGTTTCGCTGGCTTGAGTCTGCCATAAAGATCGTAAGTCTTTCTTAGCCAAATCCTGCTCGGACATTTTATGCGGTTGCGCATTTTCAACCCGCACGACGTAAGAGAAATCTTTTTCCTCGTGCAAGCCTTCTTCCAGGTTTAGCGGACATTGCGCGGCCCAGGATTTTTTCCCCATCTTACGGTCCCATAGCAACGTCACACCCGACTTTGCGCGCGTAAGAGCCACGTAAAGAACACGATTGAACTCTTCGCTTTCCCTTTTGCGAAGTTCGTCGGTCACTTGTTCGGCAAGAATACTCCCCGCCATAGCCTGCGATTCTTCATCGCGCACTTTTAAAGACCACAGGCCGTCTGTTTCACGAATACTTAAAACAGGGGCGTGGCTCGCGCGCGGGTCTTGCCCCATACCAGGCAAAATCACATGTTCAAACTGCAAACCTTTCGAGGCATGCACCGTCATAAAGTTCACTCGCTTCGGCTCAATAACCGGTGTCGCATCCGCATCCTCACCGCCTTCATCCGCCGATAAAGTTTCAAGGCTTGAATCCAAGAAATCGAGGAAATTAAATCCAGGACGACGTTCTTCCTGACTCAGAAGTGAAACCACTTTCCACAAGTTCGCTTCGCGACGTCCCGTTGGATCAATCTTTGCGGAGTAATCGAAAAGTCCCAATTCTATAAGAGCTTTTTTAAGCGTCCAAGACAGGCCTTCTTTTTCGCTCATGACGGAAAGATTTTTCAACAGACGCAAAGGATGATTCTCTTCTTTGCTGTCGAGGACTTTTGAAGCCTCCCGCCAGAATGAATGACGATACGAGTGACAATAGGTCGCGATCTCACTGTCTGAGAGCGCCAGCCACGGAGATCTTAGAAGCGCCACAAAGTTCGCATTGTCATGGGGATTCACTAAAAACTTCAATAACGCCAAAGCGTCTAAAACTTCGCGACGCTCATAAAATCCACTGCCGCTATGAAGCTGCAACGGCACTCCGAATTCTTGTGCCACCTTGGCGATATCTTCAAGGGTTCTGTGAGTTCGGCCCAGCACACAGATTTGTTCGGGACTAACTCCCTGCTGAAGAAGTTCCTGGATCCGGGCGACAGCACCCAAAATTTCTGCGGAGGTTTCTTCTTCGCCGGTTTCTGTGAGAAGAACTTGGACGACCGGGTCTGCAAGCCCTTTACGAACTTTATCTGGTGCCGGCGTCATCGCCGCGAACTGCGACCCCAGACGCGTGAAGTAGTGATTGAAAAATTCAAGAACTTCAGGAGAAGAACGATAGTTAACAAGCTTCACCTGAACGTCGCCGTCTTGTGCTTGGACTTCGTGGACTTTTTCTTGGAAAACCTCGGAGCGTGCGCCACGGAAAAGATAAATACTTTGTTGAGGGTCGCCGACGACGAACTGTGGTTTTTCACCGATCAAATGGCGGAGCAATGTCACTTGCACCGGGCTCGTGTCCTGATACTCGTCGACCATCCAGAAATCCCATTCCAAAGAGAATTTCTTTGCCGCTTCCGGAGCTTCTTCAATGATTTTATAAGACAAAGTTTCCAGATCGCTCATGGAAAGAAGTCCCTGCTCCAGCTTCGTTTTCATAAAGTCGTGGCAGAAGTTTTTCGCCAGCTCTGCAAAAAGCTCGCAGTTCTTCTGGTGTTTTTCCCAGTACTGCGGGCGATAGCGAGGTTCGTCGATCAATTTATCAACCCGATCCCGCAGCTCTTCAAGTTCTTCATGCAGACTCAAAGAAAATGGCGGCGTGGCCTTGCGGAAGACAGGCTTCGAAGTGAATTCCCAAAAACTCAGCAGTCTTTCAAAGTAAGCCGTCCAGTTGTCATCGGCTGGCACCCAAGTAAAACCCATAAGACTGCGCGCGTACTCTTCCCACTTGTCGTTTGTTGTCTCTTGCGCGATCTCAAGACAAACGCGGCGGATTTTTCCGGAAAGGTCTGTCAGAAGCTTTAAAACTTCTTTCTTCTGTTCGTCTTGCGAAACAAAAGTCATTTCCGGGAAAATCACGCTTTCAGAGAAGTATTTGAACAGAGCGCTTTCCAAAGTGTGAAAGTCGTACTCTTCTAAAAGCTCCTGCAATTGCGGATTTTCCAAAAGATACTTGCGCATAATTTTGCGCGCGCCCTTGCGAATTTCCGAGTCCGCCATGATTTTATAATCTGGAGTCAACCCGATAGAAGAACCATAGCGCGACAAGAAAAGACTCAACACGCCATGAATCGTTGAAATCTGCACCTGCGATTTGGAGCTGACATAATGGAATAGATCTTCGCGCTTCTCATCCAAGGCTTTGGCTAAAAGACGCTCTTTAAGTTCTTGTGTGGCCTTTCGCGTGAACGTCGTGACGACGATTCGAGGAAACTTGCCGTTTTTGTCTTTAAAGTCACTGGCGAACTTAAGAAACGTCTGGGTCAACGTCGTCGTCTTACCGGCACCAGCCCCTGCGCGCAGAACCGTGTTTTTTAATTGAGATGAGGTGCTCGACATTGTCGTCTCCACTCGCACGTTGCGCAGGTTTTAGAATCCGCAGGTTGCGCGTTGGCTTCCCCTTTTTGGATTCGATCCAAAGTTCCCATCAAAATGGAACTGAATTCCGTTAAATATTTTTCTTTGGCCTCGAAGCTTGCGTTTTTGTCTTTGCGTTTTGACGCCGGATAAAGACTGCCCGCCAGATCTTCAACTTTAAAGCCTTTTCTTTCAAAAGTTCTGAAGACGTAATAGAAAAGACCGATCACCTCACCGCGAATTTCATGGAGAAGTTCTTTTTCGATCACCCACATGTAAAACAGCAGCTGCAATTCGCGGTTCTTCAGCCACGAACCGTGTGCTGAAATTCCTCCCGCAGAGCTCTTATAATCAAGAACAAGAAGGTGCTGGCCGCCATCGCCGTCAACACGGTCGATTTGCCCGGAGATACGGAAACAGTTTTCTTTCGGTTCGCGGTGAATTTCTTCCGTTTTTGGATCGAGATAAAACTCAAAGCGTTTTTCCCGCGCCAGAGTTTTCGTTTTCTGAAACTCGTTGCGCCAGCGTTTTTCGAAATCAAGAAAACGAAGACCGAGACTCACATGTTTTTTCTTTAAAGGAATCCACAGGCGTTCGTCGGCGAAGATCATTTTCTTTTCGACTTTTATATCCTCAAGAATTTTTTCAAGTTCTTGAGTCGTCCAGTCAAAGCGCATCGGCTCGATAGTCAGTTTGTCGAACAAAGCATGGGCCAGTTGCCCGCGTGTGCGATGGTCAACGTCCAAGTCGATATCAGGCAAGTCTTTCAGTTTAAAGTATCTTTGCGCCGCGAAGATAAACGGACATTCAAGGAAACTCTCGATACTGGATGCGGAAATTCCAGGAAGCTCTTTCGGAGCGATCGGCTCCATTTCTTTTTTGCCAAGATCCTGTTCGATGCGTCTTTCAACGCTCTCTTTACGTGCGGCGATCCAGGGCCGTTGTCCGCGCTGATCCGAGTGCTGCAATTCATCCCAGCGAGTCTCTAGTGGCAACGTCAAACTTTCGTGGTCTCCGCTGAGACTCATCCAGAATGTCGACGGCGAACACAATGTGCCGTTTAAGTCCGTGGCGCCAAAACAATAAATGTCGAGAGCGCTTTCCGCCTCTGCCAAAAGACGCAGTTCAAAATCCAAATCGCTTTGATCCGGATTATCGAGATAAAATCCAATATCTTTTGCAAGTTCAAAATAATCCTGTCCCGACAACTGTGTCTTATTGCGAGAGCGCAAAGACTCGTCCGTCAAACCCAGGAAAATGCGATATTGGGCTTTTTCGCTATAACCCGACATCAGCTTCGTGACCATAACCCCTTCAGGTTGTCCTTTGGCCAGCGTGTATTCTTTCGCGGCAACAATGCTTTCAAGATAACTAAGCCACTCTTTCCAAATCAATCTTGTCGAACTGATGGCGTTTTGCAAAAGTTCGCGCAGCACGACTTGGACGATGTCTGTCTCGCTCGCATTCCAATAAAGCAGAGCTTTCGCCACAAATTCGTCACGAGTGATCAATCCCGTAAGATCCAGTTGCTCGTGGAAAATTTTATGAACGATTTCGTTGCGGGCTAAATCTTCGTTAACGTAAAGACTTTTGAACAAAGATTTGAATTCTTCGTACCGAAGATTCTGCGACTCTTCCTTTTCAAAAAAGGAAATTTCCAAGTCGGAACTGGAAAGACGTCCGCTCTTGGAGCGCAACAAAGCAAGCCAGCGCGTGACCGACGGAAGACTTTGCGCTTTGTGCGTAATATCCTTTTGAACGGGAATGCCTTCTTCCGCCAAGAAAGCTTGCAAAACAGGCCAGTAGATTTCAATATCCGGCGCAATCAGAGCGATCGAGTCTGGCGACTTCCCTTCCTCTAACCACTGACGAACTTGACCGACGCTGTTTTTAATCTCCGCCAGCATTCCCGAGAAACGCAGAACTTTCGTTTCTTTCGGCTTGGGTGTGTCTTTCGGCAACGGAGTGGCCTTCTGGCTTTGTGAGCGCAAATCCTCGTAAGGTTTGAGCAAGAAGTGGAAATCTTCGCGCCAAGCCGGACTTGGCTCTAGGATCACGACGTCGATGGTTCGAGAAAGCACGCGCAGAATCTCGGCCTCGACTCGCGAGATCTCGCCACTGAGATCCACAATCAACGGAATATTCCACACGCGTTCAAGCTCATTGAAGTTTTGCAGATAGGATGTAATCCAATCCGATGTTATCACGCGATGTTCATTCAAAAGTTTCAACGCGCAGAAACGCGCGCGCAGATACCATTCGCGCCAACGATTTTCGGCCTCAGGGTGAGTTTCAAACCATTCCTGCAAACGCGTTGTTCCTTCAGGATGGAAAAGAATCGCGGCCATTTGATCGATATAAGAAAAGACCGTGTCTTCGGCCGAGGAGTTTACACCCAAGATTTCGGCGTTCTCATCCATGATTGTGCGCAAAAGAGAACGCGCAAAAGGATCGCTCACCAAACGCAAACCCGGATCTAGACGCTTTAAAAGAATTTTCCAGAGATCACTGGCACGCAGAACAGACTCGTCAATGTATTGACCTTCACGCGCAAGAATTTTTTGTTGCAGCTCAAACTTGGTACGAAGATCCGATACCAGCCACGATTGCTCGCGGGGGTTGTACTTCGCAAAGATCTCTGAGATTTGAGATCTGTTTTCAAATGGAATCACTTGCAACATTTCAAATTACCGACGTTGTTTGAGTCTTCTCTTCTTTCCATTATTATCGGTGAATTTGAAGTTAGCATCAAAGCTTAAATCAATACTCAGACTCGCCATGTAACGGGCATCTCCCGCTTGACCAGGATAAAATCCTGTCTCTTCCGTATAACTAACGGCATCAATGTGGAATATGAAGAAATTCACACCCACACCATAACTGAGATACCCTTGATTATAACCCGCACGAAGATCAATCAGCGGCAAAGAAATTTCTGTCCCCAAGTGCAGCTTCTTTCCCAACTCGATATCCGGCTCCAAAAGATGACGAGCCTCCATACCGATAACCCAGTCCAAGCCGGGAAGATCCACGCCAACACCCGCGCCGAAAGTTAAGTTTTGCTCAATGTGCGGTGGAGCCTCCGTACCTGAGGTGACTTTGAAAGCCGTGCTGCCGACATCTTGCCACACTAAAGTCAAAGTCGGTTTCAAAACAGGCAAAGGAATTTCCGTCATGACAGCCAGGTCCACGCCGTACCCTTGTCCTTTATCGCTAAAGCGATCGCCCACGTCAGACAGACTGCTCGCGTTGGCGATATCGGAAACTCCCAGCTCCTGAACCGTGCCACCCCAGCGATTTATACGTTTTAAGTTCATACCAAGATAACTGGATGGACCGATTGAAACCGCGCCCCCTAAATAAATGGCTTCATCATTACGGAAATAAGTCTCAAACTGCGGAAACGCCGGATTGTGTAGTTCCGCCGAAACTTCCGAGTCATTCAAGTAACCGATGGCCACTAACGGGAGCGACACAGCAACTTTTCCTGTCGCCTGTGCCCATAATTTTTTTCCATAAAATGGGTCCAGCGTCGTGGGATCGTTGGGATCAATGTTTTGAAACGCTTCAAGATTTTCTACGATGTATTTTCCCGCACCGACTGAAACGTCGACCAGTTTGATGTCGATCAATGAGGCCCGCTTCAGAGCCGCCGGATTCACAAACAAAGCATCAGAGTCATTCGCAAAAGGCACAAGCACGCCCCCCATTGCACGAGAGCGAATGGAGCGTGAACTGTCCCCGAGCGACTGCGCGTGAGAGTTCATACCAGTAATGAGAAAACAGATCAGCAGCCAAAATCTCATGGTGTCGCCAATGCCGGACAACAATTTGAAGCGGCTGTGATAAGTGGATCATACGGAAGAACATCGCGGTTCGCGTTTTCGTCAAAGTTGAAAGTTACATTCGCGACGTCGCAAGTACCAAATCCTTGAGTTGAACTTGAAATCAATCTCCTAAAGATTCTTCGCATCTTTGCAGGGACCGCAGTGTCATCCGTATTCAAACAGTCAATCGGATCGGCAACATCCGCAGGAAGGCCTAAGTCAGCCCATGTTGGACTTGCCGGCAGTTTTAGATCCAACATTGGATCATCCCATCCTGTTCCTGGAGGAATGGTCGCTTCCCAATCATGAGGTTCACCGATTGCCGGAAGAGGGATCGTAGTTTCACAAAGAGTTTTCGCGGCATCAAAGGCTCCGCCGGCAGAACCGCTTGTCAACTCTCCGCCAAGCACAGCGAGATTTTCAAAAATCAATCCTACACCCGTGACGATCTTATCGACTTCCGCATCAGACAGGCGTCCTGCTGCGGAAGAGTTCGTGCAAGAGTCCCAGCCGGCATCTACAATCCCGTTACCAAGACCACTGGACTCCGTATCCAACTTTGCGTGCAGCGTGGTCGCCATGCGAGTCAGTCCCAAGATCGCGGCAAAAAGGTTTTGACTGTTTGTTCTTGCTGCTGCGGTTGTTCCGATACTTCTTAAGACGGCCACGGCATTATCACAGGCAGCAACGTCAACGACTTTGCCGTTAAAAATCTGCAGAGCAAACTCAAACATTTTAGACGAAGAGACATTTTTCAGCTGATTCACGAGTTCAAAGAAATCAATCCCGCATTTCCCGCCATAGGCATACATCAACGTTTCTTTCACATCCACGCGCGCCTGATATGAAGAGGACAACTCAGTGGTGATAATATTGATCGCTCCGTCCCAATCGGAATCATCCAATTTGTTTTTGGCATCCAGATAAAGAGCTTCATCCGAATCGGTGTTGGAGTATTCCGTTAATACGTTCGGCTGCCCACAGGAAGTGGTCAGAAGTAAACTCATGAAAATGATAAACACATTTCTAATCGTCATGCTTCATCCTTAAAACCGGTAAGCGAACTTTAAATTATAACGTCTGTCTTCTTTAGGTGAATCCGCGGTGCCGACTTCTTCGCCATATGTGGCGAATTGCCATTGAAAGTGCTCAGAGGCGAGTTCCAATCCTGCTGTCCAATACCTTTGATTATAACCGGCACGAGCAAAGAACACATCTCCGAAGTTCAATTCGAGACCGCCGTGTATCAACTTCGCTTTGTCTTCTTCGTCACTTGATGTTAATAAGCCACGGTACTCTACAGTCCATGCAGAGCGAACGTAATTAGAATGAATCGGAAAGATTGCCGCTGCGACATCTAGATCTTGCTTTACCATATTGGGACGAGCGGCTGTGTCTAATCGGACACCACTCGCTTTATCGAAACTCGTGCCGCCAACGTCGCGAACAACAGCTGTGATTGTTGGAATGTATTTCCACGGTGCCGCGAGAATCAGTCCTACATCCGTAGACAAACCCACACCCTCGCTCGCGATATTATCGTAGCTCAAGGAACCTGCGGAACTGAGAGTTGGATTGTCTACTTCCACGCGACTGATCAATTTTGTATTGAAACCAAGCTTGATACGGCCGTCAAAGAAACGAAAGTTGAAACCTAAAACGAACGCAATGTCGTTGCGATAAAAAGTATCGATCGTAGAACCATCATCTGACATTTGCGCATCCAAAAGATAATTCCCGTAGAGTCCGACGCCGAAATTTCTGCCGACAAAAGAAGGAAACACCTGCATTTTAGCGTGGTAGTAGTCACCGCGTTTTGCATCCAAAGCCGCTTTAATATCTTCAAGAGCAAATGGATTTGAAAACGAAGACTCCGAATAAAAACTGTAGGTTTCAGAGCCGAACTCCAGCTCGGGATCGATAATGGTGCCGTAAAAATCGCGCAATTTTCCCAGCCCTGCGGGATTCACTAACAGCGCTGTCTCATCATTCGTGACGGCAATACATGCTCCGCCCATTCCTAAACAGCGGACTCCACTATAAAAGTTATGACGCTCACGTGCATTCACCTTTGCTGTGAACGCAAAAAGAACAAAAGCTTGAATGAGCGCGATCCACAAAATCCTTTTCATAGATACCTCGGCTAACAAAAAATCAGATATATCAATGGACATATCGGCAACTTGGAGCCTCACATTGAGACAACGGAGGAAAATAAGGTCGAAAGTCGAGGATTAAGCTCTTTGCGGCAGAGCCGATACTCCTTTATATGATGATAAAGCGTCTGGCATTTCTTACTTTGTTTTCAGCGAATCTGGCTTTAGCCCAGGAGACGACACCCTGGCCCGCTCTGTCTTTTTCCTCCTCTCATATCGACAAGCAAGAACTTCGCAAGACTTACATTCATCTGTCGCAAGAAGCTTATGACAAAAAACTTCAAGCCTCGCTGGAAAGTCCTCTGCTGTTCTTTCGCTCCTTTGTGAATACGTATTATGCGGATCTTTCCGCCGTGACGACCCCATCGGATTTAATTCCTTGTTTTGGCGACCCGCACATCGAGAACTTTGGTTTCATGGAATTTCCTGACAAGACACGATTTGTCTTCAACGATCTCGACGATAGCGGACTCTGCCCGGTGCCTCTGGATCTCCTGCGCTACTTTTCTTCCTTAGTTATTTTTACGGGCAATGAAACTCTCTTGAAAGAAATGGCTGCCGAGTATACCGCAATCATCATCGGCGCAAAGAAAGCGCAACCGTTGCCTGCCGCGCTTTATCCTTCTCTTGAAAAGAAACGCTCCAGCTTTTTGAAAAAGCATACACATGGTGGCACTTTCAAATCTTCTGCCGAGATGAAGCCTCTGCCAGCACCCCAAAGATCCGAGATGCTGGCAGCATTGCAAAAACATGAGACGCTTAAAGACGTTCAGCTTCTTGATGTCGCGGAAACCGGAAAAGACTCTGGCGGAAGCGCAGGCCTTCGTCGCTATCTGCTCTTGATTGAGAAAGCGCAAAAGAAAGATGTGTTGGAGCTCAAAGAACTTAATAAACCCGGCACGACTTATGGAAGCTGGACAGAATCCGCAGATCCACTTTCCGCTCGTCTTGAAAAAATCAAACAACAGCTCTGGCACGGCAGTCCGCATTTTTACACCGTTGTCGAGTTGGAGAAAATTCCATTCTTATTACGCAGTCGAATTGATGATTCTCTGAATGTGAACAAAATGAACCCCGCGGAGATGCGCGAGTACTTCCGCGTGCAGGTCGGAATTCTGGCGACTCATCATCGTCCTTTCTTTAAAAAAAGTACGCACGGTCTGGAATCCTGGCTTTTGCAGAACACGGCGATTCTCAAAGATAGATACATTCATACCTATAAAATTTTAAAGCCGTAACAAAGGCCGCCTTTTCTCAAATTAAGACAGCTTTTGTGAGTTAAGACCTACGTAATAACTCCGATAAGTTCTATGTAAAGAAATGAACATTCTCTTGGAGGAGACTGATGAAGTCCAATAGAACGGCAGCCCTGATTTTAAGTCTGACACTTGCAGCATTACTGACTGGGTGTGAGGCGGAGCAAACGGAAAAGGATATGTTGGCAGAAGCGCAATTCTGTCTGGATAAAGCGCGTGACAAAGCTTCTGCGGATGCTTGTATGTCAAAGATTGCGGGTCTGTCTGGACCGCATGCTTCGACTCTGCGTTGTGCCGCTGGCTTTATCGGTGCTGAAGTGACAGATCCTGCAAACTTGTCGACGGCTTTGAATGCCATTCAAGACGGCCAAGGCGCTGCAGCTCTTTTGTCTTCTTTAAGCTTTCCAAGTGTTTCTGAAGCCAACGCGACATTCGAATCATGCAATCAGTCGGGTCAAGCCGGTTTGGCTTTGATCGGCGCGATGATGAAGAGTGCAACAGTTCTTGCCAATGCGGCAGGAAGCTTGGCTTCTTGTTCTTCTCCTGAATCTTGCGATACCGCACAGATCACGGAAACTATCACGGATCTAATCGCCAACTTAACGGCTGGTGGCGCCGCTCAAGACGAAGCGGAAGCAACGGTGGTTGCTATCGCGGAATCGATTCAAACAGTTTATACCACTACTTGCGGCGGAACATCGTCGGTGAACACGGATATTTGTGGTCAGATCGACACGGCGATCGCTCAATCAGGTGTCGATATCGTCAATGCAGATCCCACTCAATTACTTGCCTTAGGCAAGGACCTTTTAGAAGAGTGGAAAAATCCTTAATTACTTCGAACGCAACTGCTATAGGTACGGCCTTACTTTTGGTTGTGCAGCCGCGCAACCAAAAGTAAGGCCGTACCTTTTCTTAGAAGTCTAAGTTTAAGCGAGTGCCGTAGACGCGAGATTCTACTGGCGTGTTTTTCGTCCCGACGTCATCGGCATAACTGACTAGATCCAAGTTGAAAATACCAAGCTCCGCGGAAAGCCCCGCTGTCCAGAATCCTTGGCTTAAACCCACGCGATAGTGACCCTTCCACCAAGTGGACACGGTCCAGTCGAACTCAAAACCAAGGTGCGTGCCTTTTCTCCAGTTGAAGTCAGGATGACCGATATCGCGGAAATCCAAAACGCCACGACCACCAAAAATCCACGCCGTTGGATATTCCCAGCGTGTTCCGATGTCGACAACACGATACAACTTTTCCGGCGTGCCGTTTTGTTTTTCTTTGTTCACTAATTGCATCGTTTGACCGAAACCGGTTTCGGCAACGTTACGCACGACCATACCAAATGTTGGATGCGCTAAACGCAACACAGACCAGAAGCCCGAATCAGGAAGTTCCGGAGTCCACAAAAGGCCTACATCGGCATCTACGGTATAACCTTCCAGCAAATCTTCCTTTTTCACGATCTCGTCACTCGCCGCCAAATCCGTCGCGCTGATAGGTTTACTGAAGAAGCCGCGATTGACGAACTTGCCCGTCACACCCCAAGAGAAGCGACCATGACTGAAACCATGAAAGTCATCTCCGTAACCTAAAGCCAAAGTCGTGTCGGCATAAACAGTCGCGTTGATCGTTGGTCCAACCTGTTGGTGCATCGCCATCTCAACAGAGACATCCATTGGAATGAAAGCAAGACCCCAATTAGGACGAACCCATACACCTTCAAGAGGAGACAAGCGCATCGAATACACATCGCCATAATGTTTTTCGATCAACTGCAGATAGGCTGTTTGTTTGTCCGTTTCCGATTGATTGGATTGCTCGATGTCTTGGTACTCTTTATAGAAGTCCATTGCACCCGGTGTTCCCGCAGCACTCAGAGAAAGATTAATCTGCCCGTCATCGCGACGAGCCAACCCTGCCGGGTTGTAAAACAAAGCTGTGTAATCGTTTGCAACCGCAACGAAGGCGTCCCCCATCCCCAAAGCACGAGGTGATTGATAATGATGGTGAATGGTTGTGCTAATGCTTTCTGCGAATGCCGCCTGCGCCACGAACAAAGTGGTAAGGCCTGCGAGGAAAACAGATCCTCTAGACATATATTTTTGCCTCCAAAATGACTTAACAAAGATTGTAGACGTAATTTATACTTTGTCGTATGCGAGTTTTTCTCCCCCTTCTTTTTTTGACCTTGGTCGTAGGTTTGAATGCGGTTCACGCCGCGCCTCAAACAACAACGACTTTAGAAACGACACCTTTCCTGGGAGAAGACGATCCAGAACTATCGACCGTGGACGTGTCTCAGCTTCCTCCTCGACCTACTTTTCTTCTGAATGTTTCGGCGGGTTACTCTGGCGGCAATTACTTGGAAGACGACGAATACCATCAGGGAGTTCTTTTAGCGATTCGCTATTTGCCTCTGACAAGACGTCGTCCCACTTGGGACTATCAAGTGGATGTCAGCGAATCAAAAGCCGTGGGTCTTTCTCTGGGATATCGCTGGTATTCTTTCGATGAAGACTATTACATTCCTTATCTGCGATTAGCAGGAGCGACCTATCTGGATGGGGCTGGTGAATTGGCGGGCCTTGTGAATCTAGCGCGATGGAGAGTGCATGCTTCCGCAGGACTCGGCGACACCTTCACAGCGGAATTCGGCGTGGGTTATGCGATGAACGGTCCCGACTTGTTTGCCCTGCTCGGCTATAACTTTTCTTTCTAAGAGTTCTTTATTTCATTCAACCAACGCAAAAGACGATCTACTTCTTTGAGAAGATGTTGTTCGTCGCGGTTGTTATGCAAAACAAAGTCGGCCTCTTGTTCTTTGAACTGAATGGGAATCTGGGAGGCAATACGCATCTCGATTTCGTCATCTGTCCAATTGTGACGACGTCGTAAACGCTCTTTCTGTTGCCCTTTCGTGCACGAGACAACGACGATAGCATCGAATTGATCTTGCGCCTTCGTCTCGAAAAGCAGAGGAATATCGTACACAGCCAGAGGCTCATTCATATCTTCCAAAATACGACGACGTCTTCGCGTTTCCTCACGAATCAGCGGATGCAAAATAGCTTCCAAACGGTGCAGGAGATCGGGATGACCGAAGACGTGTTGACCGAGTTTTCGACGATCCAGGGAACCGTCTTCGAGCAGAAATTCAGAGCCAAACGTTTGTCCGATAGACTTAAGTCCAGGAGACCCCGCTTTCACAACTTCCTTAGCAATTTCATCAGCATCGATGACAGGAATGGAGTGTTCTTTGAGCGAGCGACTCACCGTGCTCTTGCCACAAGCTATACCTCCGGTCAGTCCTATCCATTTCATAGACAATTCTCCTCAAGGATTAGTTTTATTTTACCGATAGACTTCTCAAAGGGGAACAGGTTTTCATGTCTCAAGCCGTAGAGCAGTTTGGTAAATACATCCTTCTAGAGAGACTCGCAGCGGGCGGCATGGCTGAGGTGTATCTATCTAAGTCAACTGGAGCGGTCGGCGTCAATAAATTCGTCGCTATCAAACGCATCCTCCCCCAATACTCTGATCATCAAGAATTTATTGAGATGTTTAAGGAAGAGGCGAAAATCGCCGTGAATCTCAATCACGGAAACGTTGTCTCTATTTACGACTTCGGTGTCGAAAAAGGACAGTTCTTCCTGGTGATGGAATACGTTGAGGGCCGCAATTTGCGCCAAATCCTCAACGAACTTAAAAAATCAAATACGCAGTTCACGATTGAGCAAATCATTTACATGATGAAAGAGGTCGCTGCCGGTCTTGATCACGCTCACCGTTGCATCGACGGCACCACTGGCAAACCGTTGAATATCGTCCATCGTGACATGAGTCCGCAAAACATCATGGTGAGTTTCGAAGGCGAAGTGAAAATCATCGACTTCGGTATCGCTAAAGCGGAAACACAATTAGAAGCGACAAAAGCAGGAACGCTCAAAGGGAAATACGGCTATATGAGTCCCGAGCAGGCCGATGGACAATCCATCGATCCGCGCACGGATATTTTCTCTATGGGTATTGTCCTGTGGGAACTTTTGGCCAATGATCGTCTTTTCACTTCTAACAGCGAAGCGGCGATCTTAAGAAAAATCCGCGAGTGCCAGGTTCCGTCTATTCGCAAAATCAATCCTTCCGTTCCTCCGGAATTGGAAAGAATTGTTAATAAAGCTCTCGCAAAAGATAAAAGCCTTCGTTATCAAACGGCGGCGGCTTTGCATCGGGACTTGAACCGTTTCTTGAATACGCAGTATCCGGAGTTTTCTCCACACGATTTCAGCGTCTTCATGAAAAACGCTTTCTCTGCCGTTTTCCTTGAGCAACGCCGCAAACTTGTTGAGTTCGCGAAAGTTCAAGGCAACAACAGCGAAGACAAAACTGTTGTCACGCAAACAGATCACCGCGCGCCGGTGCGCACTCCTGCTTCGGCTCCAGCAATGGATGCGGGAGAAGACGAAGAAAAGCTGAACATTGATACTTCCACGGACATCCGTGTGAATTTGGACAATCTCAAGACTCCGCCTAAACCGTCCTTCGGCGGCGGAACGCCGGCGCCTTCAGCATCGACACAAACGAATACCAACATCACACAAACACGTACGTCAGCGACATCCGCAGGCTCGGGCACAATGACTCGCACGCCGACAGGCGTAGGTTTGGGAACACGGACTTCGATCAATCGCTCTGCTCCAACATCTTCGATTGAAGATCTTACGGGCAAAGTGATGAAGGCCGTCATCGGTCTGGTGGCGGTTGTGGGCGTATGGTGGGTTTACAATAATTTCTTTGCTAAAAAAGGCGCAGGTAAAGCTCCAGCGAGCACGATGGCGCCTGTGACAACAACGACGACGACTGCAAACAACGGTGGCAGCAATCAAACTGTGGAAATGGGATCGACGTCTCCAGAATACACAGTCACGATCTACAGCTCTCCCGATCGCGCGCGTGTTGTTATTGACGGAGTCGATACAGGTGAGTTCACGCCGACACGTAAAACTGTTAAAGCGAATACGCCTTTCAGTTTACGTCTCGTTAAAGAAGGATACACGGATCTAGTGACAACGATCACGCCGACTTATGAGGCTTATTCGTTCACGGGAACTATGCAACGTCTTCCACGCGTGGCTTCCATTATTATTAATATTGTGAACGGCGGAGCCAATCCAGAACTTCGCATCGCGGGCGTACCAGTGAATATCAAACCTTCCGGAGATGCTTATCTCATTCAAGCGGAAGTGGGCGTGAAGATTCAGGCCCGCAATAAAACCACAGGTCTTTCTGCGGAAGCGACTGTGACAGTTCCAGCCGATCAAAGAAAAATTGTCGATCTGTATTTGCGATAGAACCACACTTCGTTAGATGCAGCGAGCTTGAGGAGTTTTTCATCATGACGAAGCCCACCACCTTGGCTGATTGTATTCTGAACATGCGTTCGCGCGACCCTCACGATGTTGCCGTCAAATTCAAAACCAACGGAACTTGGATTTCAAAAAACTGGTCTGATTATTATCAAGACGTTGAAACAGTGGGCTCCGCCCTGCTTTCCTTGGGTATTAAGCCCGGCGATCGCGTGGCAATTATGGCCAACACTCGCTATGAATGGTCCGTCATGGATTTGGCGATTTTTGGCATTAAAGCTATCACCGTTCCTATCTACCAAAACAACACTCCGGAAGACGTTGAGTATATTCTAAACAACAGTGAATCCCGCATTTTGGTTTGCGAAACACGCGGTCCTTTGAAAACGTTCGATTCGATAAAAGATAAAACACCGAAAGTGGAAAAAGTAATTGTCTTTGAAGACACGTGCCCGAATCCAGACGCGATCACATGGAACCGACTGCGTGAGATCGGTAAAACTTATTTGCAATCTCACCCGAATAAGTATTCGGAGCTTTGTGCGACAATCACGCCTGAGGACACCGCGACGATTCTTTATACTTCCGGAACGACGGGAAAACCGAAAGGCGTTGTTCTAACACATCTTCAAGCTTTCAGTGAAGTCTCTGAAGCTTTCCCTTTTTGCGGAGCTTCACCCAAAGACACTTCTTTAACGTTTCTTCCCTACGCGCACATCTTGGGGCGCATTGAACATTGGGGACACCTCTTTATCGGCTTTACCATGGCGTATGCAGAGAGCCTGGAAAAAATCCGCAACAATCTGATCGACATCCGCCCGACCATTATGGTTTCAGTGCCGCGTATTTTTGAGAAAATATATGGAGCTATTTGGGCGCAAGTCCAAACGCAGCCTTTGAAAATGAAACTGTTCACGTGGGCCTTAGAGGTCGGAAAAAAGGTCGGCGAATACAAAATGAGTGGACAAATTCTGCCGCTGGATTTGCTTGTAAAATACGAATTAGCAAGAAAGCTGGTACTTAGCAAAATCACGGATGCTTTTGGCGGCCGTCTGCGTTTTGCCATCAGTGGCGGCGCCCCTATCTCCCGCGAGATCGCTATGTTTTTCCACTCTGCAGGTATTCTGATTCTTGAAGGCTACGGCCTGACGGAAACAACGGCCGCGATCACGGTCAATACGCCTTTCAACTATCGCTTCGGCAGTGTCGGCCGCCCTATCGGCGAAGTGAAACTGAAAATCGCTGAAGATGGCGAGATCCTTGTTAAAAGCGACAAGGTCATGAAAGAGTACTATAAAAATCCCGAGGCGACCGCTGCCGCTTTCACGGATGGCTGGTTTCACACAGGAGACATCGGCGAAATACTTCCCGGCGGCGACCTGCGCATCACTGACCGTAAGAAAGATTTGATCAAAACAGCGGGCGGAAAATACGTGGCTCCGCAAAGAGTCGAAGGTCTTTTGAAACTTTCACCTTACGTCGCGCACGTCCACGTGCACGGGGATCAAAAGAAATACATCGTGGCTTTGCTGACCCTGGATCGTCCGTCTGTTGAAAAACTCGCGAAAGAAAAAGGCGTGCCTTTTGAAAAATGGGAAACCTTGGTTTCAAGCCCGTTCGTTCAGGAACTGGCCCGTAAGGCCGTGTCTGATGCCAATGCCCAGCTTGCAAGCTTTGAAAGCATCAAAAAATATTTGGTGCTGCCAATTGAGTTCACGGTTGAAGGCGGCGAACTGACTCCGTCATTGAAAGTAAAAAGAAAAGTACTGGATCAACGTTACAAGGATAAAATTGACGAGCTCTATTTATGAGAACTTTATTGGTCACCTCTGCGGTGACCTTTGTTCCTCAAAACTATGACGGCTTGGTTTTGCCCTTAGCGCAAGACCCGCACATCACCGCTCTTGTCGTCATCGACAACAGGAGCTGGGATATTATCGTCAAAGCTCTGCTTCTTTTACTTTCCGGTGCAGCTCCTCTCATGGGCTGGCAACTTCTGAAAAATTTTTTCGACAATTCCTTAGAAAGAAAAAAGAAGGCTTTCTCTGCCGCCGGAAAAAAAGTCTGGGTCTTGAAAGACATCAACTCGGAAGAATCATTAAATATCCTCCATTCTTTGCAACCGGATTTGATCGTGAATGCGAGAACACGGTCTTTCTTTAAAAAGAAACTTCTCGCTATTCCCAAAATGGGATGCATCAACATCCACCATGGTCTTCTTCCGGACCAGCGGGGTCTAATGTGTGACTTTTGGGCTCATCTTTTTGACACTTCGTTTGGATTTTCCATTCATGAAATGACTTCCAAATTGGATGACGGGGCCCTGCTAAAGGTCGTGGAAGTTCACTCCGATAAATCCAATTATTTGGAGTCTTTAGCAACGGGAGCGTCCTTGGAAGCCAACGCGACCGCAGAAGTTCTGCGGCAGATCGCTGCGGAGAAAACAGTGCGCGGAGTGGAAAACACGAGAACACCGCAAACAGTTTATCGCACGAACCCTCAGCTCAGAGATTTTTACAAGTTACGCAGCAAAGGAACACGGATATGAAAACCATCATTGCCTTGCATGGCAACCCTGGACATCCTGACGATTGGTCTTCTTTAAGCAAATCTCTGCCCGCCGGCTATCAGCTTGTTGCCGTCGATGCGAATACGGATGAGTGGATTTCTTTGCTAACCAAGAGTAAAGACAAAAAGATTCTGATGGGTCACTCTTGGGGCTCTTACCGCATTCTAAAAAAACTTCCGGAATTGCACGACTACGTCGAACACGTCGTGCTTATTACGCCTTACTTGCAAGCGGAACGACCTCTTTCAGGCTTGGCGCAAACTCTTCTAAAAATCCCTGTACTGGGCGACTCTTTGATTCAGTCCAGTCACAAAAAAAGCAAGGAAGGTTTTCTTAAGGAGCTGTTTCATCCGCAAAATTCAGAGAGCCAGCCTTACTTCGCTAAAGTGCAAGAGCGCATGCAGGACTGGAAACTTTGGAAAAGAACCGCGTTCAACAAAATCCACATGCAAAACACGCCTTGGACAACCCGGGATATTTGCGGCGTTCCGGTCACTGCGATCTTCGGAAAGGAAGATCCACTGAGCAACTTCCCTCTTCAGAATAAAATTATTGAACAATATCCTTCACGCAAAGTGATCCATCTGGAAAAAGCCGGTCACGGTCTTTTGTGGTCTCATCCTGGCGAAATTCTTAAAGCATTGGAAGGAGCGCCCGTGTCTTCATCTTCTTCTTCGAATAAAATCGGCTACTATCCTGGTTCGGATGAACGTAACAACGTCATTACTTATATGGAAAAACATCTGCGTGAATTTCCGGATCGTGTGGCGCTCCGCTGGGCCAATCGACAAGGAATGGCTCAATGGGATGGCGATCCCAAGAAGCCGATTCCTCACGATCAAATCACCTACAGCCAATTCGCTTTAAGAATTAATTCTTTTGCCCGCGGTCTTTTGGACATCGGCATTAAAAAAGGCGACCGGGTCATTATCTTTTTGCCGATGAGTCTTGATATGTATACGGCGATGTTTGCCGTGCAAAGAATCGGCGCGATCGCGGTCTTCTTGGACTCCTGGGCGCGCAGCCATCACTTGGGAGCTTCCGCAGAATGCGTCGGTCCGAAAGCGATGATCAGTTTTAAAATGGCATTCGACCTGGTCGATCAAGTTCCTGAGTTCAAATCAATGCCGATCCGTGTGCTTTACGGACCTGGTGATAAATTCACGCATAAATTTGAAGAGCTTCTGAAAAAAGAGGCTTCTCCAATTGAACCGGTTGAAAGCGAATTCACAGCGCTCATCACCTTCACGACGGGATCGACAGGCAAACCAAAAGGTGCGAACCGCACACATCGTTTTTTGTCGGCACAACACCATGCTCTTTCACACGTGATTCCTTACACCGAAAAAGACAAGGACATGCCGGCCTTCCCGATTTTCAGCTTGAACAATCTGGCTTCAGGCGTGACGACGATTTTACCTGCCCTTGATTTAGCACAACCGAGCGAACGCGATCCAGCGATTTTGGCGTGCCAGATTATCAACGAGAATATCAACTGCACGACCTTATCCCCGAGTATGCTTGTGGGACTGGCGCGTTTCTGTAAAGAAAAAGGCATTACGTTGT
The DNA here is from genome assembly GCF_030169785.1 of Bdellovibrio sp. 22V. Taxonomy (NCBI): domain Bacteria; kingdom Pseudomonadati; phylum Bdellovibrionota; class Bdellovibrionia; order Bdellovibrionales; family Pseudobdellovibrionaceae; genus Bdellovibrio; species Bdellovibrio bacteriopascens. Next base: position 647,653 of record NZ_CP125854.1, on the reverse strand, counting down.
CAGGACTTCGCCGTGTGGTGACAGGTGGAGCGCCGATTTCAAAAGACGATGTGAAAGCCTTCTATGACATCGCTCCGCAAACGGATCTCTGGATCCTGTACGGCTCGACGGAAGCAGAGCCCATGGCGCATATCGAAGGCCGTGACATGCTTAAAGAAAGCAAGATCACCGACCCTGAAATTATTGAAGAAGGTGTGAACGTCGGCCATATCAGTGACGACATTGATTTCAAATTTATTCGCATCAAAGACGGACCGATTGATTTGGCTGAAACAACGTGGAGTCAAATTGAAGTTCCGCGTGGTGAAGTCGGCGAATTTATCTGCACGGGCGACCACGTTTGCCGCGATTACTACAATAATCCGGACGCCTTTAAAACGACAAAAATTCTCGACGAAAAAAGCCGTGTTTGGCACAGAACCGGCGATTTAGCGTACATCGACGCCGATAAAAATCTTTGGATCGTAGGGCGCGTGAATAATGCCATCGAACGCGCTGGCAAGTACTACTTCCCTGTTCGCGCTGAGGTTCTTTTAAAACGTATGGACTTCACATACCGCTGCGCTTTCTTGGGTATGGACGACAAGAGTTTAGGTCAGGCTACTTACGCCGTCGTTGAACTTAAGGCCGACATCAACGTGGCTTCTTTTGACTTCGTCAAAGCTAAAGACGAGATCCGCCGCGTCTTCGACAAGAACAAAATCCCTGTGGATGAAATCAAATTCGTCAGCAAGATCCCGATGGATCCGCGCCATCACTCAAAAGTAGAGTACAAAGTCTTGCGCGAGCAGCTTAAAGAACCAGGAGTTGTGATTGGTTAAATGGTGGACTCTGATTCGCGAAAGATTTAGTCCCGCTTCTTACGTGCCCATGATTTTATTATTCACATGGGCCAACGGGTATTTTCTGACCACAACTCAAGGTTATTCTTGGAGTTGGACTCGTTTTGCAATCGCGTTCGGTGTTCTGCTCTCCTTCTTCTTGCGCATGCGTCTTTTCGATGAGATCAAAGATTATGAGGTCGATCTTAAAGTGAATCCAACCCGCCCTTTGGCTCGCGGAGTTCTTACTGTTCCTCAGGTTAAGAAAGCTTTGCTTCTGCTTATCATTTTTGAACTTGTGGCGATTTCAATTTTGGGCTTGAACGCCTTCTTCGTTCACGCGGTAGCGATCGCATACAGCCTTTTGATGTATGAAGAGTTTTTTATCGGCGATCTCCTTCGTCCTCATCTAACGACGTATGCTGTGACTCACACTTTTGTCAGCTGCCTTTTAGGATTGAGTGCCGCCATTGCTATGACCGGAGAATCCGTCGCAAACCTCTCTTTGCAACACGTCTTGTTCTTTTTGATGAACTGGGCTTTCTTCAACCTTTTCGAGTTTGCCCGCAAAACTTATGCGCCTCCGGAAGAACGGCCGCATGTCCCGAGTTATTCAAACATTTTCGGCTGCAACGGCGCTTTGTATCTTTCCCTCAGCCAAGCTATTTTAGGTGTCGGACTTGTCTGTTACTTCAAACCGCACGTTGTACTTGTTGCAGCGTTGGTTCTTTATATTATTGCCAGCCATTTTTATCTTCTTAAGCGAACAGAACAATCAGCGCGTTTCTTTAGAAACATCTCGGGAGTTTATCTCCTTCTTCACTACATCCTTCTTATTTACGTACTGGGGACCTAAACATGCTTGTCACACCCAAATCGACTCTTTTTTTCGCGAAGAATGAAGCCGGAGGCAAAGGCTTCAATCTTTATTTAATGTCGCAAGCCGGCCTGCCCGTCCCTGAGTGGGTGGTCTTTGGCAAACGATATTTTCAAGAATTCTTGGATACGCCCGGAGTAAAAATCAATCTGGAAAATATTCTAGAGAGATTGCAAAGCTCGCAGATCACCGGCGCTCAGGCGGAAAAAGAAGTTTTAAGTCTGTTTGAAAAGACCGCTCTGCCGGCGAATGTGGCAAAGTCTTTGGACGAGGCTTTAAAAACTCTCGGTCATGACAAAGTATTTTCTGTGCGTTCCTCTGCCGCGGATGAAGACAGTCTGGCGCATTCGTTTGCAGGGCAGCTCTCAAGTTTCCTTTATGTTTCGGGCAAAGAAGACATCTTAAAGTTCATACGTCTTTGCTGGGCCTCCGCATTTTCCGAGCGCGGGCTTGCTTACCGTATTGAAAACAAAATAGATCTTAAGAAAATTTCTGTCTCCGTTGTATTGCAACGAATGATTGATCCAGAAAAATCAGGAGTTCTTTTTACCTGCGATCCTGTCGCGAAGAAAGTGGATGCCTTTGTCGTGTCTTCAGTTTACGGAGTCGGTGAAGGCTTGGTTTCAGGAGCACTCGATGCAGATTCGTTTTGGGTCGACGCCAAGACGGGTAAACTTTTGCGTGAAGAGCTGGTCGAGAAAAAAGAAATGATGAAAAAGTCTTCATCAGGGCATTGTGAAACTCTTCCCGTCCCGGTGCCGCTGATCAACGGACCCTCTTTGAATCAAGACGAGATCACAAAGCTCTACAAACTGGGTGCGCAGATTCAAGAGCAGTATCATCGCCCGCAAGATATTGAGTGGGCCGTCGAAAACGGCCGTTTTTATATTCTGCAGACCCGCCCGGTCACAAGCTTGGATCAGGACTTGATCGGTTACCCCAATCTTTGGGACAACTCGAATATTATTGAGTCTTACGGCGGTCTGACTTCGCCTCTGAGTTTTAGTTTCGCCCTTCGCAATTACAAAGCCGTCTATGTGCAGTTTTGTGAGGTCTTGGGCGTTCCGAATGAAATCATCAAAGACATGGATTCATATTTGGGTTACATGCTGGGCTCGTTGAACGGTCGCGTGTACTACAATCTTTTCAACTGGTACAAACTTGTCGGCGTACTTCCCGGCTTCAAACAAAATCGCGAATTCATGGAAACCATGATGGGCGTTTCGGAAGCCTTAAGTGACGAGATCGCCAACCGCATTAAACCGCATCCTTCATGGGATACGTTCTCGGGCCGTATCCGCAAAATGATCACGGGCTTTAATTTCATTAAGTATCATTTCACAATTCAAAGCGTGGTTGATGATTTCTTGCAGACCTTCCATCGCGACTATGACAAGTACCGTGCGATGCCACTGAAACGCATGCGCGGAGACCAGCTCATTCGCGTCTATATGGAACTGGAAAGAAACATGTTGGGCCGGTGGAAAGCTCCCATCATTAATGACTTCCTCTGCATGGTGCACTTTGGTCTTTTGCGCAAGCTCACAACAACGTGGCTGAAGGAACTTGATTCGACGATTCAAAATGATTTACTCGCTGGTGAGGGCGGACTAGAAAGTGCGGAGCCGACAAAGGCCCTGCTGCGTTTAGCGAATAAAGCCGCACAGAATGAAGGTCTTCGTCAGTTGCTTGAAACCACTGATCCGAAAGAGGGTCTTGAGGCGCTCAACCAATCTCCTTATCAAGAGTTCTACAAGTCCGTGCTGGATTATTTAGATCGCTTCGGATTCCGCTGTATGAGCGAAATGAAACTTGAAGAAATCGATCTTCTCACCGATCCAAGTTATCTCTTTGTCTGTCTGAAGAATTACTTGAAATCGGGACAGACGGAAATTCATGACGATTCTCACGAAAAGTCCCTGCGTGCCCAGGCCGAAGAAAAAGTGGCAGCGCACTTAACGGGCTTTAAGAAGAAATTTTATTTCTGGGTTCTTAAGCACGCTCGTAAAGCCGTTAAGAATCGAGAGAACACGCGCTTTGCCCGCACACGTATTTACGGGATTGCCCGCACGATCTTCCAAACCGTAGGTGAAGATTTAGCTTCATTGGGAGCGATCGAACATCCTCGCGATATTTTCTGGCTTACGATTGAAGAAATCTTTGGAATCTACAACGGCACTTTGCCGTCGATGGACTTGAAAGGCTTTATCAATCTTCGCAAAAAAGATTACGAGCGCTTCACTGAGGACACCGATCCGCGTGTGCTGACTCGCGGTGCGGTCTATTGGAACAATCAGTTTATCAAAGAAGAAGATCTGTCTCAGATTCAGACGGAAACCGGTGACTGGCACCTCAAAGGTCTGCCGTGCTGTCCCGGCGTTTTAGAAGGCACCGTAAAAGTGATCCTAAACCCGTCAGACAACTTGGAACTCAACGGTGAGATCTTAGTGACCGCCCGCACAGATCCAGGCTGGGTGCCTTTATATCCGTCTATCTCGGGCCTTCTTGTTGAGCGCGGAAGTCTGCTGTCTCACTCTGCGATTGTCGCTCGAGAGATGGGAATTCCTGCTATTGTTAGTATTCCGGGGCTTACGAAGCGGATTAAATCCGGCATGAAGGTTCGGATTGATGCTAAGGCGGGGACTATTAAGATTCTTGATGAGGGTTAGTTTGGTAGCTCGTCGCTTCGTGAGGCACGCTCGTCCTTGAGCTCTGCTGCCATCGCCCTGCGGGCGAACGCGTCACGCTTGGCAGAGGCCTCACTTCGGACCAGCTACCAAACTGGGCCAGCCAAATCTTTGCTTGAATCAGAAATAGGATCATGAAGATTTAATTATGCTTAGATCAAACTGTTTCAGGGTTTTGCTTTGAAGAGTTTTTGGTTGTGGATTATGAATAAAAAAAACGGAACCTTTTTTGGGGTTCCGTTTTTTTGTTTTGGAGATGATTGAAATTCTTTTTTATGGCAATACGTTTATGAGGGCGCTGCGAGTTTCTCGGCCTTCGGCGTCTTTGGAGATGGCTTGGACTTGGTAGTAGATGCCGTGGACGAGGCCGCTGAGTTCGACGGTGTGTTCGTTTACGAGGTTCGCGTCAACCTCTGTGAGCATTTCTTCGCCTGTGTAGACGTTGAGAATGCGCAGCTGAGTTGAAGACGGTAAATTCGTTGTCCATGCTACCGTGGCGTTTGGCGCTTGAGCTGAAACAACGCGGAAGTCATTAATCACCAAAGGTTCTTGTGAACAAGGGTTTGGCTTTTGTTCTGGCATTTTGAAGTTAGCAGCGGCGATGGTTCGCCACCCTGTCGCTTCAAGGAAATGAATTGCCGGTTTTTTCTTTCCGTTCTTTGAATCATAGAAGTATTGATTGCTTGCAATCCCGCACAGCGAATGACGTGAAGGCTCTTTCCAAGTGTGTGCTTTTTTATGATGCTTCCATATCAAGACGTTCGCGATATGATAGCGCGGTCCTTGGTAATAAAGAAGTTTCACAGGAACTTCAGAGTTTTTTGTCATTGTGATTGTGCGATAAGGACAGCCCATGCGTGTCGGATGATTCCCGTCATTGTTAATGAGCTCATTCCACTTATCACCTTCTTTGATAAACATACGAGCCCCGTCGTCGGAAAGGACCGCAATCTCGTACTCCCCTTCCTTATCATTCTCAGAGAGCTTCAATGTCGATGTGTACTCAATCGCGAAATTCTCGATCAATTTATTCCCATCGGCACCAACCAACACCTCACCCGATAAAGTAGAGAACCCTTGAGTGAAAGAGCGTGTAGGAACATTCACGTCGGCAAAGAACAAGTCTTTGTCGATTTTTTGTCCCTTATTATAGTAGTCCATCACGCTAGAAACTTTGTTGCCCATTTCCGGAGTTTTAAGAATTAATTTTCCTAAAAGACCGTTTTCAGGCGACGGGCTTGAGGTGTTCGAGAGGGGATCACAGACGGTTTTTTCAGGATCTACGAAATCCACGGAACCGATGCTGTCTCCAGTGGAAGTGCGTGTACCGGAAAAATGACAAGAGATTTTCTTAAGAAGCCCTCTTTGGTAGCGGTTCACGCTGCTCGAACTTTTTGTATTCGACGATTTGGCATCGGATGCCGACGCAAACGAAAATGCAATGGCGATAGCGAAGAGTGTTTTTAACATACGTACCTCATGATTCCCAACGTTCCATCTAAAAGTTTAACAAATATGTAAGAACCCATAAAGTTATGGTTAAGAAACGTGTGACAATGAGATGTTTAAAAATGGGATTATTGAAGACCGAGTTTCTTTTTAATCAATTCGAGATCTTTTTTCAGCTCTTCATTCTCTTTTTCGAGACGCAGGATGCGAGCTTCTTTTGCAGCGTTGTCCGCTTCCACGGAAGCGATCTTACGCTCAAGCGAATGGCACATACCATAGAGTGATTTCGTCGACTCAATCAGCGGAGCAATCAATTTATTGTAGGCGATTCCTTTATAACCTTTTGCATCCGTCGTGACCGCTTCAGGATATACTTCTTCTACTTCTTGCGCGATTAAACCAATGTCAGATCCTTGCTGGAACTGTCTTTCTGGATACTCGTCATGGCGCCAAGTGTACGAAACACCACGCATTTGCAAAACTTTCTGCAATGCCAACGGCAAGGTTTGAATATGATCCTTGAATCTTCGGTCAGAAGATTGTGTCACCGACCCCGTAAAATAGCCGCTTCCGTTGACGTGCAAGCGAGACGTTGGATCACTCACGCCGATACCGACGTTACCGTCTGACTCGATTGTCAGTTTAGGCTGAGCATCCGGCAAACTGTTTTGATTCGTGATCGTGAAGGCATTCGACGAACCCCATGAAGTGCTCGTAGTATTGCTCGACTGAGCCAGCGTCCACGCCGTCATATTACCGCCCACGGTATTGAGGATTCTCAAACCGGAAGCGGACGCGTTTGCAGAGGCTACCTGCACGGGAGCAATTGCAACAGGATCTTCGACGGATAAACGGAAAAGCGGAGACGTCGTTCCAATACCCACCTTACCGGAGGAATCCAAAGTCATCGCCGTCGTCTGTCCGACGGTTCCATTTGCAACGACATTGAAATCCATCTTCATTCCCTGCGCTGAAGCCGTGTGATTTTCTGACGCTAAAATACTCACACCCGCATAGGTGTTCGTGCTCACTCCGTTGGCGCCGCCAAATACCGCCAAACGGTCATTGGCCAAGGGATGTTGCGGCGAGCCCGCGGTTCCACGAGCTTTGTATCCGAAGAAAAGTCCTGCGGCATTTACATCCGACATATAACTTCGATTGACGATCGAACTTGTCGCTCCGTCAGTGGCCACTTCCAGGCGAGCCGATGGAGAGGTGATGCCAATACCGACGTTTCCGTTCGGAAGAATCGACATTTTGTTAGTTCCGTTCACTTCAACATGAACAGCTTGCGCGTTGTTGGTTCCAATAGTCAGTGGCGATGCGGGACTATTACCCCCGTTCAGAACAAGACCTGCCGTATCGTAAGGTGTACAACCCATCATACCCGCACCGTCGAAGGTGATCATATTGCCAATGCCGCAAGTAAAGGTCGTCAACGTCGAGCCTGTTCCGTCGGAAGCAACCAAACGGTTTGCAACGAAAGTTCCCGTTCCCGTACCACCGTTAGCGACATTCAAAACACCTGTGGTCTCCGAACCGACATTCACAAATGAAGGTGTCCAATCTGTTCCGTTATATTTCAAAACATGTCCACCTGAAGGGGGCGTTGCACTGACAGGCCGTCCTTGAATTTTCACGACACTTGGATTCGGATAGACTCCTGACAAATCTCCACCGGCTGTTCCTCCGGGAGTGACTCCGCCAATGGTTACCGTGGATGCCGCTGTCAAACGGCCTTGTGAATCAACGGTAAAGGTAGGAACTTGCGTTGCGGAACCGTATGTACCCGCTGTCACTGAGGTGTTCGCCAATGAAATTGTGCCTGTGCTCGTAATAGGTCCGCCGACTAAGCCCGTACCTGTTGCGATGTTTGTGACAGTGCCCGTTCCGCCTCCGCCACCGCCCAATGTATCCCAGGCAGAGCCGTTATCTCGATAAATTTTCAGAGTGTCGGTCGCAATGAAAAGACGACCCGCAGTTCCCGCCGCGCCTTTCGCTGAATCCACATCCGACTTGATCCCCAGAGTTGATCCCAGATTTTTCACACCGTCTGTGATTCCGTAACCACTTAACGTCGTTGGCAGGCCAGTGATCTTCGTCGCAAAATCAAGAGAAGGAATATCTCCAGCAACCAAACTTGTACTTCCCGCAGTCACGCGGCCTTTCGTATCGGTCGTGACTTTATAATAAGTGCCTGCCGTTCCGATCGCAGAAAGCGTCAACGCTCCACTCGGAGCCAACGTCGCATCACCAGACACCGGAACAGAATTCGCCACACTGCTGCCGTTTCCTACGAAGATATTTCCCGGTGCCAGCGACGAAGAAAGTTTATCCGAAAAAACAGCAAAGTCTGTTGCCGCCAAGTATCCGTCTGTTGTCGACGTCGCCTTCGCAAGAGTAATATGCGGAGTCGTTGTTCCGGTCGCAACACTCAACGGCGCTGTTGACGTTACATTGGTGACGCTGCCGCCACTTCCCGTCGCGGAGATCGTGATATTACCTGCTCCTGAAGTGATATTAATGCCCGAACCCGCGGTGATATTTCCGGGAACATAGGTTCCGCTATTGCCCATCAACACTTGATTGTCGGCAGGAGCTGTCGCAAAAATTCCCGCGATAGAATTCATTAACGCCTGAGTCACCGATCCCGTGTTTTGCACGAAATCACTTGAAGTCTTATCCGCGAGTCTTTGCGCATTGATCGCAAAAGGAATGTTATTGATCGTGACATCGGGAGCAAGATCCGTAGCACCCACGCGAATGTGCAATGAACGGGAAGTAAATCCAGAGACGGCCGCTGTCGTGCCGCCCTGACAGTTCACACTTCCACTGGCCGCAAAGATACGATCCGCCGTATTTCCCGTCGAGTCTGTGCGTGAACCCGCACCAATCGTGGCACTGAATTCACCTTGTGTTCCCGGCGCAATATTCTGCGTCTCTTCATACACCACACAAGAGGGAGGATAGATCACTTGAAAGGTGACTGTTTGCGTGGTCGTGATCGGTGTACCCGTCGCATCCGTCAAAATACCTTCATAAGTAAACAGAGACCCGGGCGATACCGCCATGGCAGAAATGCTGATTAAAAAAAGTAAGACCATCAGGAAGAACTTCATTGCGCAATCCTTCCCTTAATCACAAAGCCACCGCCGGAAGCGACATGCTGCTCTTGCGCACGAACGCGGCCCTTCAAAACCATGTTGGTGCCGGTTTGTGTCTTCGCCCCTGCTAAGATCTCTTGTGAAATCGTTGTAGAAGGAGAGTATTTGATTGTGACATTACGATAAATCCAGTTGCCGATACGAGGTTGTGCGCGGAACTTCACGGTCACCATCTGGCCGTTCGTAAACGTCATCGAACTCCAAGGGGCCTTGCTGTCTGAAAGAGAAATTTGAAAACTGCCATTCGCACATTGGGAAGCCACGGCAGGGTCATACGACGTCGGAGTCACCCATGTTGTGCCGCCGTCGAAACTCATTTCAACAGCGCCCACGAACGAAGAACACGTTGCCTGCAAGGGCACATTGTTCATGCTCGCAGTCACGACATTTGTGGGATTAAAGTCAAAGCCTTCAATGGAACGAAGAATACTGACGGTAGGATTCGCGTCGGAGCATCCTGCCACCATAAACAACAAAGCTAAAATGTTGAATTTCCTCAATTCCCACAATTTCATCTTTATAAATATCGGTGAATTTTTGGGCGCCCTTGAGAATCAAAATGAGACAATCCCGGGAAACTAAGGAATATAAATAAAAAAAGCCCGCACATGTCTCACTTTGAAGTCTTCTATGAGTATGCACAGGCTTTAGAGTTACTAAAACGATAAAAAACTATAATGTCACTCGCCCCACAAGACCGCATTTAAAGGAGTCATAGGAACTAATATTCAAAAGACCCGGATGAGCTTTATGGTTGTCTCCTGTCCGCACATCATTGTTCGCTATAATCACTTATTTGTTTAACCCTAACTCAGTGGCTGGACCAAAATTGACTAGTTCTTCACAAAGATGTGGAACTGGTAAACGCCGGTGCCGTCTTTTTGGTGGGCCCATTTGTCTTTGTCGACCAAAGCTTTCCAGCCCGTTGTATCGATGGCCGTCGGTGCGCGCATGAAGGAACGAATCACCATTTTGCTGCCCGCTTTTGTTTCCGGCGAAAGCTTTTGCAAGATCTGATTGGCGTCGTTCGCATCCAAATAGGAAATCGTGTCGGACAAAGAAATAAAGTTGTAAGCGTGGCGAGGTAAATGTTCTAACAAGTTGCCATGCAAGTAATGAATTTCGGTTTTTGATTTTTTCACGGCATCGACAATGTGTTGGTGCGCTTCCAAAGGCAAACCTTCTTCATAGGCGATGCGGCCTAAGAAAAGAATCTGCATGAAATAGTTTTTGCGCACCAGCTGCGTTCTAAAAATACGATCGAACTCTTCCATGATAAATTGCGAAGGTCCGCGCTCTTCTGTTTTCGCTTCGGAACGTCCGCTGAAGTGACCTTTATAAAGGTACTTGTTAAAGACGTACTCGCTGGCGGCAATTTTGATAAAACTGTTCCAGCGAATCTTCGGCCAGTATTGTTCATACAATTCGATCTGTTCGTCCAAAGACTGTGCGGAAAAGATTTTACTGAAATCACACTGCAAGATGTCCCGGAAAACATAGCCGAGCTTTTGAAAATGCGATTCCCACTTCCCTAATAAAATAAAACCATGCGGTTTCCAGCCCTGCACGCGCTCGACCCAATACGCTTTCGCTTCTTTGGATAAAATCAAACGATGGAAAAGAACTTCTCGGTCGTCCCCCGAATCCGTTCCTACTTGCAAACCACCGCGATACCCCATAAAAAACAGATACTCTTCATACGACAACGTTTTCATCGCCTGTAAGCGCAACTCGCACAGATACAGTTGCGACACAGACATATCAATGACGTCGAGATGTTTGGGATTTTTCGCCAGCAAAGGCAAACAACGGGCGCCCGAACCTGCAATACTGAACACGCGCTCTACGTCATCCGCAAGCAATTCAAATTCGATGCGTGTATCTTCATTGGACAAAGTGTAGTTCAGATCAGAGAAATATTCTTTCGCCACAAACGCTCCTTAAAAGGGAAGATTTCCTGTCAGTTGCAAACGAAGCCCCGCGACGAAGCCCCCCGTGATATCTTCATATATTTTATAAAGGCCGTCATTACCTTCATAGTTTTGCGCGAAAATCGCGGCTGTAAAATAGTCCGTAAGATTGTATCCGTAGGTCACACTGAGGAAGGAATCCTCCGCTTTAGGATTTTGATAAAGCTGGAAATGCAGATCATGGCGGTCTGGGTTCCACTGCGCCGTCAGATAAAACGAAGTCTGGGTTTCATTCCCCGTGATGTCGCCAGTTTCAAAATAACTCAGCTGCGGGAGGATCACCCAGTTTCCTAAAAAAAGATCCACCCCGATCAAACCAAACAGACGCTCTTTCTTGATACCGGGAATTTCGTTGCCGGTGTCATTGCTATATCCGACTTCAACTTTGGGGACAGCATGATCAAAAGCGTAGTTCGCAGTCCCGCCATAATAGTACTTTTTCAAGACCTGCGCCGATAAAAAAGAAAACGCAAACCCACCGACATTCCATTTTGCACGTCCGCCGAAACTGGTGTTTTCTTCATTCTCGACTTCAGGAATGGGCTGAGGAAAATCATTCTCTGCAAGTTCGCCGATGCCGACTAACTCTAAAGAAAATACTTCCGTGGCATAGGTGAAAGAAGCTCCAGTGGAATGAGTCAGCTGGTCTTCAAACGGATCGAAGAATAAACGATTCCATCTTCGTCCCGTCCAAATATCCAAAGACGGCAAGGTCCAGCTTTCGCTCCACCGCAAAGCCTGGCGCCCGACACGCACAAAAAAAGATTCTAGCTTGAACTCCATGTAGGCTTCTTGCAGATAACCGCGCGAGGGAGAGCGGCGGATAAAAGCCTGGTCTTCGTTCATTTCGTATTCACCGAAACCTTCAGCGTAAATTCCAAAGGGTCCGGCCGTCGCGTTTAATTTGCCTTTAAGAATAAAACGATTCGCCAACTCTTCTTCTTGGCCTTGAATGTATTCATACCTTGGCGCCAAAACCAGATCCGCCTTGGCCAAAGAGGAGAACACAAGTAGAGCCAAGAAAAAAAGGCGTTTCACTATTTCATGCTTTCCATATTGCGAACGGTGAAGAACGAGTCAGGATAATCTTTCTTTCCCATGGAAAGAATGCGAATGTGACTGACTTGTTTATTGGTGTCTTCGATTTTCAGAGTCGTAGGACGGACCGCGCCCGAAATGTTTTTATAATCTTCAAAACTCGCGCGCTTTAAAACCGTTTTTCCATTGAGGCCCAGATACTCGGCACGCAACGGTTGATAACTGCCCTTCTTTAACCACAAGCGAATCGCCGCGTAAGTCAGATTGTCCTTCTTGCCCTTCAAAAACAACTGGACCTCGTCGCCGGTTTCTTTTTCCAGCTCAACAGAGTAATCGCCGTACCAACGCGTGCGCGAAATATCTCCGTTGGCGACCTGCCCGGAAAGTTTTTGCGCCAATGACAAACGCATGGATCTTTTCAAATTTGGTACGTACGCGTGGAAGTCACGGTCAAGCATCAGCATATTGCGGCCCTTGTCGCGAGCCGGCTCTTTGGTCACGATCAGAGTTTTATCTTGGCCTTTCAAATACACTTGAAAGACCGACGTGTTCTCTGAGGTTTCGACTTTGATTTTCATTTCGTAGGATTCCGCAGGATTGCGGATATTATCGGCTTTCTTGACCCACTCCGCAGGATCGTCTGCGGCTCCAGCTTGCAAGGTGAACAATAACGCACTCAAGGCCCAAAGAATCTTCATGATGTCTCCCCTATTTTCTTCGTGATAATGCCAGCTGTCTTGTGAGCTCGATTTCCTTATCCGTGATTATTCCGGCGTGGCCTTGGATCTCTGCCAATTGCACTCCATGGCGTTTCGCCATTTTGTAAACCTGCTTCACCTTGTTCCACTCAATGTCGCGGCCCATAGTGAAAGGCTCATACCGTTTTTCTAATGTTAAAAGAGCTGTCTCGGCGAGACAAGCATACACTGTATTACCCGGAAGTCCGATATCGCATGTCATTTCCACCGGTCCCGGTAAAACCACTTCCCCGGACTCAATAATCAAAACGTCGGGACGTCTTTTTGCGTCTTCGATGTCAAAATCCAACGGTCGAGAACAATCACACACCACCGCGCCCGGTTTCAACTTCATCACATCAACGATCTTATGGTCGAAAGCCGAGGTTGCGGTCACTAAAACGTCGGCATCCGACGCCAGTTCGTTGGCATCCGTCGAAATTGTGATTTCACAATGCGGAGCCATCTTTTCGATTTCCTGTTTAAGTTCTTGCAAACGATTCATCCGCGGAGCCACCAGGCAAAGTTTTTTAAAAACAATCGCCAAGAGTTTCGCTGACACCTGTCCGATAGAGCCCGTCGCGCCAATCACCATGGCCATGCCATTCACCCGGCCCGTGTCGGCATCCTGCTGCACCAAGCGCATTTTCCGAACAACATCGTTTAAGGCCCACAAAGTGGCCGAAGCACTTAAACTGTTTCCTGTCGTTACCGGAATCGGACTGTTTTGATTGATCGTGATTCCTTGGTCGCCAACGATCTTTGTGTAAGCGCCAAGGCCGATCATCTTCGCCCCGCGATTGGCGGCATCGTAACAGATGCCTTCAATCTTACGGTAAATCACTTCAGGATCTGCTTGCTTCAAAACTTTTGGTGTCGCCGGCAAAGCGTAAATAATCCCGTTGATTTCTTCGCCTGTTTCAGAGCTGATGATGTGTTTCACATGACCATGCACAAATGGCGGCACATTCGCAATCATGCGATCAAAGGGATCGTTCCACTGCTTCGGCATGTGCTTGATCACCGACATCCCGGGAATACGCGTGAAATCGTGGTGCGACAAGGCGTGAATCACGAAAGCAAAATCAGGTTCCGGTTGCTTGAATATTTTATTGCGAACCGAGTTCATCCCCTGCGAAATCTTCGCCTGCGTCGATGTTTTGCGGGTCTTAACGTACTTCCGCGTCACCTGACGAATCTCTGTATCTTCCGTCAGAATTTTTTCCCATTCTTCCAATGACAAAGCGGCCGTGCGGTTATGACTTAAACGCAAAGTCGCATCCAATACGGAGTAATTCATGTAAGGAGAAATTTTGCGATAATCTTCCGGAAAGAGATTGATGATACTGCGTGGAGCATACTTCATCGCCTCTTTTTCCATTTGCGGATGCGACGACCAAATCACCAAATCTTTTCCGCGCACAAACTCTGTCGCCTGATCAAACAGAAGAAGAAAAGGCAGATCACAAAACACATACTGGATGTTTTCAACCTGCGCAGCCAGCGACGAGCGACTCATCTTTTGCAATTTCGTTTCAGCCAACGGAGTGTTCTTGCGCAGATCCTTGAAGTTCGCGACATTCAACGCCAGCTTCGAAAGCGTCATCAATCCCGGAAAAGGCTGAATCAACCAGGGCACGCCCAATAAAGAGTAAGCGTCACCCAAATAAACCGATTTACGATAGCGATGACGAATGTACTCTTCAAGCTCTGTGGAAAACACGGCCGAAGGAAAGAACACACCTTGATCCGGCTGAATCACGCCAGATTCAATATTTTTGACCAAGGAATTGATGTTGGCAATTTCGCGCAGGCCTGTTCCGTCGCAAAGAGGCACCGGCGAAGGTGTCGCCATAATATCAAGATACTGACGATGCACGTAAGACTTTTGATCAAGGCGAATCACGGGAGGCAAACTCGTTAAAGCAAAAGCATCCACCTGATTGCGAAGCGTTTCGATATATCGCTGAACCGATTCCACGGAAAAGTTCGCACTAAAACGCTGAACCTCAAAGTGATTTCCAGCGAATTCAAATTCGTAAGCGGCATCCCAATAAGGGCGACCAAAACTAATTTCTGCGATTCGATAGGAATGCTTCATAGCCGCTCCAGAACGTCAGTTCATAATCTTTAAATTCGGGACACCAATTATCGCCAAGAATTTCTTTCGTCGCCGTTGTTTCGTAGCGAGGCAGGTTCAGTAAATAATAAATCTCTTCTTCAGGAAACTGAACAAGATACTTCGATGCTTTCATAACGACCGTATCAGAAATAGCACCGATCAAAGCAATCCCATTATGAGGAATCGCAAGACGTTTCAAAGTGGATTCGTAGAGTTCTTTGGCACTCAATCCTCGCGTCGGGGACACGTGAAAGCTGTGATACCCTTGAGGCTTCGTCTGTAAAGTCCATTCGCAAAACTTGACGATGGCTTCCGCCGCCTTATCAACGGGGACGATCGGCATACGAACTTTTTCATGACCCGGCAAAGGCAGCGCGGTTGGCAGAGCCTGAATCAACGTGCGAATTTTCGCAAACCCCTCTGCCGCATGATAAATGCCGTCGACTCTTTCGATCGTTCCCTTTTTCGTGTCTCCTACTAAAATTCCTAAGCGCAGATTCACCCGACCCGAAACGGTGTCTTGCGGCCAGTTTTGCAAAACCTGCTCACCCATGGCTTTTGATTCTGAATAAGCATCCGGAAACGGTTTCGAGAAATTCAAATCGAAAGGTTTGACCGTCGGAAGACTGGAGTTCACCGCCGCCGCGACAGTACTGGTGTTCACAAAGAACGGAATGTTCAAAAGACCGGCGATTTTCAATGCCGTTCCCATCGCTGCAATATTGTGTTGGTTGCAGTCTACCTTGTTGGCTTTTAAATCGTAAAGTCCCGCCATGTGCAGAAGAAGCGCATAATTTTTATTCTTTAGAGACGCCAGATCCAAGTCACCGTTCCACGCGGATAAATCCCCTTGCACTTCTGTTTTTCCAGAGCGCGAAAGCACATCGACTTCGAATTTTTCACGAAGCAAGGGAACAACATGCTTGCCAAGAAAACCGGTGCCTCCGGTTACAAGGATTCGCGGTTTCATTAGGAACGAACCATGACAGGTAAACCGCCGTGAATGCAGCGGATAGAAAGCTCTTGAACGTTTTTATGCAGGATTTCGCCGTCCCCAAAGAACGTCAGTTTACGTTCAGGGTTGACGCTGCGAAGTTTGAATTCTTTCAGTTCAAAGGACTTGAACGCCGGGAATTTTTCAACACTGCCACGGCGAATATGCAATGCCGCCAAAGCGTGCTCCGGAATATTCTTCGTCTCTGACAAAAGCAGATTGACCGTTCCGTCAGAGTTCGAAGTATAAGGCGCCGGCAAGAAGCTCGAACCGATCGTCTGTTGATTATTAACTAAAACAATTGGAGATTGCGTTTCGATATTTACTTTTCCAGGAATAGAAACTTCAAGCCCCCAGCCTTCAGGGTTCCACGTGCGAATCGCTTCAGCTGTCATCAAAGAGTAAACGCTCGGTCCCATGCGTTTCACAGCGTAATAACTTTTTTGCGCGAGATATTTATAAGCCTTCGCTGATTTAGGACAGTTTGCAAGATTCTGAAGATGTGAACGGAACTTATTGGCAAGCTCCGCCGCTTTCGCCGGCAGACCCAAGCCGCCGTTAGTCAGCATATAGGCTTTCGCGCCTTCTGCTTCCACTTCAATAACATCGATATATTTTGCAGTCCCTTCAAAAATATTTCGGATCGCCTGATCAATACGTTTCGAAACGCCGATCTCATGGGCAAGGTCATTCGCGGTGCCGGAGCGAATGATCGCAATCGGAGGAATATGGGAAGAGTCCTGGCACTTCATAAGACATTGCAGAGCTACGTTGATCGTTCCATCTCCGCCACAAATAATAATGTAATCGGTTTTCGCGGCGCGCTCGCCATGCAGGAAATCACACATTTCAGTGAGTGTCTGAGGCCGACAGAAACGCAAGTCGCAGCGAAATAAAGATTCGCGCACCTTGGCTTCAATCAACTCTGCATTCACAGAGCCGGCTTTAGAGTTAATAAGAACGGACACTCTCATAATATTTTGTCTCCGAGAAACTGAGGTAGCAAGTAACGTACCCAGTTCCACAAGTTCCCACGAGGGAATTAAATAGAATTGAGACTCTAGATCAAGCGGAAAATGTCACTTTGGCACCGTTGTCTAATCTCTAGACGCTTCGTGGCCGTGAAATTTTCGCGCCGATTCACATTTATTTTTTGCTGTGAGTGTCAGAAATTTGCTTTTTTGTAACGCAGTCGATTCAAAGAACTTTCTTCGCGGCTTTGCGAAAAGCCAACGGCGTCTTTTTGGTTTTCATTCGAAAAAATCGCGAGAAGTAATTAGGGTCTTCGTAACCTAGGGTCTCTGCAATTTCACCCACGGAAAGATCCGAGTAGGCCAAAAGCCTTTTGCCTTCAAGCAAACAGCGTTCTTGCACCAGGGTACGCGCTGATTTTCCCAGGCGTCGCGAAACTTTCATCGTCAGAGCTTTGGCGCTCATATTCATTTTGCGCGCATAGAATTCGACGTCGTGCTGCTTATTATAGTTTTCTTCAATCAATTGCAGAAATTTATCAGTCAGCGAGCTTTGCTGAAGAGACGGATCCTGCGACGGGACCTCGCGGAAGGCTTTCGCAAGAATCAAAAACAACGAAAGTGTGAGCACCAGATCATATTGGTTATTCTGTTCTGAGTATTCCGTAAGCATGTTTTCACACTGCACGCGAATGTCGCGCAGGCATTTCTCACTGACTTTAAAACTATCGGGCATCCGCGAAAGAAGATTTCTGATTTTATGACTGTGCGGCGTGTGCGAAAAAACCAGGTCTTCCTCGAACTCAATGACATAACCTTTGGCTTTTTCAACCACCCACGCATGCACTTGCGCCGGTTTCATAATAAAGAAACGGCCCGGTTCAATAGGATAACGTTGAAAGTCGATCTCGTGCCAGCCTTTGCCGGAAACGACAAAAACCAAATGATAAAAGTTATGTTTATGCGGAAAAGGAATCAAAGGCTCCACGCGATTTTCAAAACGCTGGATTCGTAAAGGCGTATCGAGGTTGGTCACAACGCCAAAGGCGTGCATTGGGTGAAGCTGATGAAGACTCTTAACTGGCACGAGATTTTTCTCCTAGTCCTATCCTAGCATAGAATGCTAAATTTAGAAGAAAATGGGAAGTTTGTGCTATTTTTAGGGAAGACTGTCTCTACATATTACGGGGACTTTGCCTTAATATAAGGGCGTTAGGAAAGGGGTTGTTTATGAACACTTGGATCTTTGTCGGAATCGCGGTTGTGTCGATCGCCTCTATCCTCGTCTATCTTTTCCTGATGTTTTTCTTCCCTGAGTGGGTTGGCATCACAGGAAGTGTGGCGAAAAAAGCCATCGAAAGTCACGAAACTGGAACGAACGCGACTCCCGACGATAAGTTCCTGCAATAAGTGAGCGCCTTATCATGTTGAGCGCAGAAGCTCTGGAATAGTCTTCTTTAAAAGTTTTACGGTTGGATACAAACTCGCGATCACTGTTGCGAGCATCGGCAAAAGCACAGCTTGGATGTAGTGGCGAGGCATAATATCCAAAAAGACAAAGAACTGTCTTGTGATTCCCGGAGCCGGCGGCATCGGCAC
Source organism: Bdellovibrio sp. 22V (assembly GCF_030169785.1). Taxonomy (NCBI): domain Bacteria; kingdom Pseudomonadati; phylum Bdellovibrionota; class Bdellovibrionia; order Bdellovibrionales; family Pseudobdellovibrionaceae; genus Bdellovibrio; species Bdellovibrio bacteriopascens. The sequence goes on along the minus strand of NZ_CP125854.1, from coordinate 629,224 downwards.
TCCTTTTACCAACAAAGTTTTATCGATCAAAATCGCGATACAAATTCCCAGGATTCCGCCTAAGACTCCCAACAAACTGTTTTCAATCAAAAGAATTCTTAGCAAACGACTGCGCTTTTCGCCGTTCGCTCGCAAAGCTCCAACCTCACCGGCTCTTTCCAAAAGACCGACCGAGATCACGTTGAAAATCCCCATGCCGACAATCACCAAAATGATCGAGCGGATGAAGGCGAATTGCGCATTTAAAAAATCCACGGAGTTCTGATAGTAGTTCTTGTCGAGAATTTCGAAGGGCACGGCCTCTAGCGACGAGTTGGCCTTACGAATGTCTTTTTCGACTTGGGGCCATGCCTCAACACCTTTTGTCGCAAGAGAAAACATTTCGATTCTGTTCGTATCAAGCAAGGCCTGGGCCTGCTTTAACTCCACACGATAGAAGGAATCATCAATGATTTTCTTTCCCGTAAAAAAGATCCCCGCGACTTTTAGATCGGCACCGTTCAACTGTCCGTTCACCGTTTGCGTCAGCAGCGTGACCGTGTCGCCGACTTTGGCATCCACACTTTCCGCCAAACCTTTTCCCAGAATGATTTCATCGTCGTGCTGTAAATCGTGACCTGCGATAAAATTCATCTGTGTGAAGAAAGTGTTTTCTCGTTCCGGTATCACACCTTCACCTTTACCGCCCAAAGTGATCCCGCCTTTGACGATAAAAGAATAAAACGAAACGCGCGGAAACACCTGTGTGACGGAAGAAGAACTGCGAATCTGTTGCTCCACTTCTTCGGCGTTTTCAAACCACAGCTTCCACGGCTGTTCATGCACTTTACCGAAATAATTTTGCGGGAAAACTTGGCCGTAACCATAGTAACCGTGAATGACGTTTTCACGATACTGATTCATAACCCCGGTATTAAAACCTTGATAAATCAAAAGACCGGCAGAGCCCAATGCCACCGTACAAAGGCTGGCCCACGTGCGACGAGGATTGCGAAAGAGATTGCGCCAGGCAATTTTTAGAAGATCCAACATGACTACACCCTTCCTTCAATCTGACCGTCTTTCATGCGAAAGACCGACTTCGCAAAACTCACAAGATGCGAATCGTGAGTCGAGAAAATAAAACTGGTATTCTCTGTTTTTTGCAGCTCTTTAAAAGCATTGATCGTCTTTTCCGCTGTCACGGAATCGAGATTCGCCGTGGGCTCATCGGCTAAAACCACTTCCGGTTTTTTCGCAATCGCGCGGGCAATCGCCACTCGCTGACGTTGGCCTCCGGAAAGCTCCAGCGGTTTTTTCTTCGCATGGTCTGCTAAACCAAGAAGATCCAACGTCTCCATCGCCGTTTTCATGGACGCTGCATGTGAATATCCTAACGAAGGTAAAAAGTAAGACGTGTTTTCAAGAACAGTCAAAGTCGGAATTAGGTAAAAAGATTGGAAAATAAAACCGACTTTGTGCAAACGCACTTGTTCTTTTTCATTCTCATTCAAATGTGTGACATCTTCACCGGAAAATTCGATGTGACCGCTGGAAGGCGTGTCGATAAGACCGAGTAAATTTAAGAGTGTCGTCTTCCCCGTGCCGCTGGGCCCGACAATACAAGCAAAGCAGCCCTTTTCGAGTTCAAGGTCAATGCCTTTGAGAACGGGCACTTGTTGCTTGTTCCAAAGATACGAGTATTCAAGCGCCTTGAGACGATAAAGTGCACTCATGCTGCGACTCCTTAAAGTTGTAACAGGATAGCGTATGTTCTGTTAGAGATAGAAGCGAAAACCGATGGAAATAAAGGCGCCGGAAAAGTCGAGTTCTCTCTTAGAGCCGGAACTTGTGAGGACAGGATCTCCGCTGTTTTTCGCACCCGAAAAAGTCGTGACACTTTTGGTATATTCAAGATTGTCGACTTTCAACTGACGATAGCCAAATTCGACAAGCACCGTTGTCGTGTCGGTCATAATACCTTCATACCCCAGAGAGGCGCCCAACAAAGTTCCAGAACCTTTCGCTTCCACGGCATGATCGGAAACCCCGGGAAACGCGGTCTGTCCTGCCGCCGTCAAAGTGTAATCATTTTTCATCGTGACGTTGGCATAACCACCCGTTAGTGAAACAAAAGAACGGTACGTGTTGGTTCTTTGCAAGTTCACTTCCAAAGTCAGCTTCGGAGCATATCCCAAAAGATCGCTTGAAGCCGTGTAGAGATCGTCCGTTCCATTATTTGCCGTGGAGTTGTTCATCGTTTGAGGTTTTAAAATTTCAAACCCAAATCGCAAGCTCGCCTGAGGACGCGAATACAAAAACCCAAACTCGCCGGAGTAATTGTATTTCACTTCTTCGCTAAACCCGATAGTGGCGCCGCTTTCGCCTTTCACCGCCGAGTCACCTAAGGCGGAACCTCCACCTGTCGCAAGGAAGTAGGCGGCGAAAGTTTCTTTATTGATATTGAAAACCCGCGCCTGCGCCGTTGATGTCACTAAAAGCAGAAGCGGCAAAAACAAACGTGTCACTCTTACTCCGTCATCAAATCAACGACCACTTTGCTTGTCGTCTTTTTTCCGGCTACTTGGTAAACGCGCACTTTCGTATTCTTTTTCAAATCCAAAGTCAGATTCAAAGAACTGTCGATAGGATCCAGACTCATGGACGTTTTTGTGACGGCCAAAGAACCTTTAAGACGGTTTGTCAGCTGGTTCTGATCCAAATTGGCATTTGGCATTTGCGCGAAGTCAATCACGAGGCGAGATGGATTTTTCTTCAGCTCCGCATAATAATAACCCGGCCACCCACGCAAAAGCGCGCCGTTCATATCACCCACGTCAATGACGATGCGCTCGACTTTTTTCTTTGCGTCCGCAGTTCTGCGCACATCCATCAAAGTAAAACCGGTTCCGGCAAGACCGCCGAAGCTCACGCCTTCACCCACAAGAATTTTTGATACAGACGGTTTCGCTTTTTGTGAAGAAATAGCTGCGCCCGCAGGGAGGGCTAAAAGCAGCGCCATCATACATCCCATGTACTTCATGCTCGACTCCTTCGCTTCATAAGAAAAAGGTACCGGGTACCGTTTTCCTCTTTAATTAGGGTACGGAAGAAGCCGGTCTCTGCCAACCCTTTTGCGGCGCAAGGGGCCCAAAAAAGTCACCGCCCCTAAAAGTTTTACGTCTCAAAACGATTTTATTTAGGGAAGAAGAAATCCTCATAAGGCACAAAACTTGGAATGAGGACTCATGTTGATAATTTTCCTGTAAGGGAGCCTTTTATGAAACGCTTGGTGTTCTTCTTATTTGCGTTGTTTCTCGTAGCCTGCCAAGGCAACGACAATGGCGGCGGCAATGCACCCGTCACAACGCCTTTGAGCATGAGCTGCATTAACGGTTCAGCTTATTGCAACAACAACATTTATTATACGTATCGTGGATTCATTCCTTATCCGGGACTGGCGAACTACGCTTACAACTACATGGGCTACTTCAATCAGTACGGATTCTGCGGATGCCCGGCTGGTTATCAGCCGGTGTATAACGGAGTTTACGGTCTTGGTTGTATGCAAACGGCCCTTCTTGTCCCGACAGCTGACATTTTCTTTTATTGGACATTTGGTGGCTGGGGCTATACGACGGCCGCACCACAAGCCTCGATCAATATTCCTCAGTACTCTAATATTCCAAGTGCCAGCAATAGCGTAAGTTCATGCTCGAGAAACCTCACTCAGAGCTGCTTACTGGATAATACGATTACTTGCGGCGCAGGGGCGACGTGCCGCCAAGCGATCGCTGGATCAAATCTTGGAGTCTGCGTTCAGAACTAGAGTGAGAGCGGCACTCCTCGACCGTTTTTACGGATAATATGCCGCATTATCATGGGCCCTTGGAAGGATAAAACCACCAAGGGCCCTTTCCTTTTTTCCTTAACGATCGGTCAAAAAGGTTCAGATGCTAGGCGGAGGACCTTCGCTGCCACGGAGGCGTACTCCTAGTACGCCGGAGAGCAAGTGAAGGTCTGACAACGACGCAGATGAGCCTTTTTCACCGATCGCTTTTTCGCTTTATTTTCCAGTGCAATCGTGGAAGAAAAGAAGGGTGTTTTTTCACTCTATGGAGGCACCTATGAATGCGACAAATCCTCTCTTAAAACCCTTCACAAACAAAGACCAGGCTGTGCCCTTTGATCAAATCAAAGTGGAGCATTACCTTCCCGCTTTGGATGAAGCGATCAAAATCGCCAAAGACAAAGTAGCGAAAATCAAAAGCAACCCGGCGACACCGGACTTCGAGAACACGATTGTAGCTCTCGAGGCGGCGTCTGAGCTTCCAGATAAAATTTCTTTGATCTATGGAAATTTGGAAGTGGCTCATGCTGACGAAGCGTTGCAAGCACTGGCGAAAGAGATCTATCCAAAACTCACAGCGTTCGCATCGGACGTTTCTTTGGATGACGAAATCTTTAAACGCGTGAAAACCGTTTACGACAACCGCGCGACAATGAACTTGAATAAAGAACAAACTCGCTTGCTCGAGAAAACTTATTTGTCTTTCACTCGCAACGGCGCTTTGTTGTCAGCTGACGACAAAGAAAAACTTCGCCAGATTGACCAAGAACTTTCCGTTTTAGGACCGAAGTTCTCTGAAAACGTTTTGAAGGCGACGAACGCTTTTGAAATGGTTTTGGATAAGAAAGAAGATGTCGACGGTCTTCCTGAGGGAATTCTTGAGGGAGCCGCGGCCATGGCTGAAGCCAAAGGCCACAAAGGCAAATGGCTTTTCAATTTGCAAATCCCCAGCTACTTGCCGTTCATGACTTACGCGAAAAATCGCGCCCTTCGTGAAAAAATGTGGAAGGCTTATTCTTCCCGCGCCTTCAAAGGCGAGTTCGACAATCAAAACACCGTTTTGAAAATCGTTGAGCTTCGTGCTAAGCGCGCGAAGCTTTTGGGCTTCTCGACACATGCAGATTTCGTTTTGGCCGAGCGCATGGCAAAGAGCCCGCAAACTGTGACGGAGTTTTTGCATAAGCTTTTGCAAGCTTCCAAAACAGCGGGTCAAAAAGATGTGGCAGAACTTGCCGACTTCGCCAAGAAGATCGACGGCCTTGCGGATTTAAAACCTTGGGATATTGCTTATTACTCTGAAAAATTGAAAGAAGAAAAATACGCTTTCAATGAAGAAGATCTTCGCCCGTACTTCAAATTGGAAAATGTGGTTGAAGGTGTTTTCGCGCACGCTAAAAAACTTTACGGTTTGACGTTCAAAGAAAACAAAGACATCCCGGTTTATCACCCGGAAGTGAAAGCTTACGAAATCTATGAAGAGAAGTCCGGCAAATACATGGGCTTGTTCTATACAGATTTCTTCCCGCGCGAGACGAAAAAAGGCGGCGCCTGGATGACACAATTCCGTGGGCAAGGTTTGATCGAAGGCGATATGAAGCGCCCGCACGTCAGCATCGTGTGCAACTTCACGAAACCGACTCCGACAAAACCATCGCTTTTGACTTACGACGAAGTTCGCACTTTGTTCCATGAATTCGGTCATGCTTTGCATGGCATGTTGTCTGAGTGCACGTACCCGTCTTTGAGCGGCACGAATGTTTACTGGGACTTCGTAGAACTTCCGTCACAAATCATGGAAAACTGGGCCGGAGAAAAAGAAGGCTTGGACCTTTTCGCTCGTCATTACGAAACGAATGAAACGATGCCAGCTTCTTTGATCGAAAAACTGAAGGCCTCGCAAAAATTCCAAGCGGGTTATATGTCTTGCCGCCAACTTCAATTCGGTATGATGGATATGGCTTGGCACTCGACAGACCCCGCGACGATCAAAGACGTCGATGCGTTTGAAGAAAAGGCGACAGCCGAAACTCGACTCTTCCCTAAGGTGGAAGGTTCGAATAACTCTTGCAGCTTCAGCCACATCTTTGCAGGTGGTTACTCTGCAGGTTATTACTCTTACAAATGGGCGGAAGTTTTGGATGCGGATGCGTTTGAGTACTTCAAAGAAAAAGGCCTCTTCAATCAAGAAGTGGCTCAGAAGTTCAAAGAAAACATCCTCAGCCGCGGCGGTACGGAACATCCGATGGATCTTTACAAGAAGTTCCGCGGTCGTGAGCCAGATCCGAACGCGCTTTTGCGCCGTGATGGTTTGATCTAAGTGGTTAGCACTTCGGCCCCGCCGGAGTAAGAAAGAGTTCGATGAGCAAAAATAAACTTATCCTCGAAGAAAACTGCAGCATTGCTTTAGTTTATCGCCTGGAGACCGCAACCGCGGTCTCTTTGGCAAAAAAAGTGGGCGAATATCTGAAAGACCGCGGCTTTAACGTGCTGACGGCTCCAGAACAAAAAGTCGTTCCCGGCACCAAGCCTGCTAAGACGAAAAAACAAATGGACGATCTTAAGCTTGTGATCGTTTTGGGTGGCGACGGAACTTATCTGCGTGCCGTCCGTTTGCTCGAAGGACGTAGCGTTCCTATCTTGGGTTTCAACATGGGTTCGCTGGGTTTCCTCACAGCTCACAGTGCCGAGTCTGTTTTTGAAATCATCGACAAAACTCTTGCCGCAAAAATGGTTTTGCGTCCGCGCTCGATGCTCTTTGCAAAAATTCTTCGCAAAGGCAAAACGCGCGGCGAATACCACGCTTTGAATGACATCGTGATCGAAAGAGGTTCGATGTCTCAATTGATCAACACAGCGATCTATTCAGAAAAATTCCTGGTGAGCGAAGTGAAAGCCGACGGTTTTATCGTGGCTTCGCCATCGGGTTCAACGGCGTACAACTTAGCAGCCGGTGGTCCGATTCTGCATCCGGAATCTCCGGTGTTTGTGGTGACTCCGGTGGCGCCGCACAGTTTGACGTCGCGTCCTTTGATCTTCCCGGATGACCGTGAACTCTCGTTTAAACTCGATGGAAAAACGCAGAAAGCGCATTTCATCGTCGACGGTCAGAAAATGATGGAAATTACGGCGGATGACGAAGTGATCCTGACTCGTTCTTGTTACGATCATTGGATGGTGCGCGAACCGAATCACAATTACTTCCATCTCTTGCGTGAAAAACTTAAATTTGGCGATCGAAGCTAGTTCTTACGATATCTGGAGAAATTATGTTACTCGAACTCAAAGTTTCTAATTTTGCGATCATCGAAAACCTGCACATCTCTTTTAAAGAAGGCTTGAACATCTTGAGCGGTGAAACCGGTGCCGGCAAATCCGTTCTTCTTAAAAGCCTTTCTTTATTGATGGGTGGAAAAGCTTCCAGCGACACCATTCGCACGGGCGCTTCACAAGCGACGATCGAAGGCTCTTTTGATATCAGCAACCGTCCTGACGTTATTCAGTCTCTCAAAGACATGGGGATCGAAGTGGACGAGGATACTTTGATCGTTCGCCGTGTTTTGAGTTCCGGCGATAAATCGAAAGTGTATTTGAACGGCGGTCTAAGCACGTTGAACAGCTTGCGTGACATCGTGGCTCCCCTTGTGGAGTTGGCGGGTCACTCTGCACCTCTGATTGAAATGACCGGCCAGCACGAAAACCGCAATCTGATGTCCAAGAATTATCACTTGGATCTTTTGGATCAATATGCGGGAACTTGGGACAAGCGTCTTTTGTTCACGGAAAAGTACAATCGCTATCATGCGATTTTCGCGGAAATTAAAAAACTTGAAAACGATGCGAAACAAAAAGCACAACGTTTGGATTTCCTGATTTATCAACGCGATGAAATCGCGAACTTGGATCTGTCTCCGGGTGAAGATCATGAGTTGGAAGTCGAAGTAAAGAAGCTTAAAAACTCTAACCGCATTGGCTCTTTCGTTGATGCCGCGGAATCCGCGCTTTATACCGATGATGACTCTGCCATCAGCCGTTTGAATGCCGTGCTTAAAAAAGGTCTCGAGCTTTCTACGGTCGACCCGCAAATCGCCGCGAAACTAGAGAACCTCGAACAGGCAAAAGCTTTGATCGATGAAAGCGTTTACGAACTTCGTCAATATGCTTCAAAGATTGATGCCGATCCTCAGCGCCTGGAAGAGCTTGAAGGACGCTTAAGCGACGTGCGTAAGCTTCAGAAAAAATATGGCTCCACTGTTGATGATATTCTTAAAGCATTGATGGAAATGGAGATTGAAATCTCCAATCTGCAAAACTCAGAAACTAAAATCGAATCTTTGAAAAAAGAGGCCGCTGTTCTTTTGAAAGAACTCGAAGCCTTGGGTTTGGATCTGCACAAACGCCGTCAAAAAGGCGCCGATCTTTTGGCTGACAGCGTGAATGCCGAGTTGTCGGAACTCAACATGAAGGGCGTGACTTTCCACGTCCAAGTCGAAAAACTCACGGAACTTTCTTCAACCGGTTTGTCTGATGTGGAATTCCTAAGTCAGACCTCCGCAAAAGACGTCAAACGTCCTCTGGCGAAGTTTGCGTCCGGCGGTGAACTGAGCCGTATTCTACTTTCTTTGAAGCGTGTCGTGGGCTCAAGCAATCAGCCACGCACGTATCTGTTTGATGAAGTAGATACGGGTGTTTCGGGAGAGACGGCGGAAAAAGTCGGTCGAAAATTGAAAACCATTGCCAAAGGTCAACAAGTTATCTGCGTGACTCACTTGCCACAAGTTGCGGCTTTTGGTCACAGCCATTTCTTTATTCAGAAATCTCCGCAAAAAGATTCTGTGGCGATGCTTGTGTCAGAACTCAAAACGAAGGATCGCGTGCAAGAAATCGCCCGCCTTATCAGCGGCGAAAAAATCACAAAAACTTCGTTGGCGCATGCTGAACAACTTTTGGCAGATGCCAAAGCCTAGAGCGATAAAATATTTGTAAGTAATAAACCTCCTTGCTTGTCTCGTAGAATATCGGGATCACAAGGAGGTTTTTTTATGATTCTGGTTATGGGAGCCACTGGGAATATCGGCTCTAAGATCGTCACTCATCTTCTCGCGAACGGTCAAAAGGTTCGCTGTGTCGCTCGTAAATTTCCGAATAAAGAAGCCTTCCAGGGTGCCGAGCTGGCCATCGGCGATGCCAATAACGTTTCCTTCTTGATGGATGCCATGCGCGGCTGTTCAGCGATTTTCACGATGATTCCGCCGAACATGCAGGCCGAGGAAGTTCGCTTCTATCAAAACAAATTCGGCGAGGTCATTGCCGAGGCGATCGAAGAAGCGAGCATTAAAAAAGTCGTTAACCTCAGCAGCATCGGCGCCGATCTTGAAAGCGGCACCGGGCCTGTTTTGGGACTGCATGATCAGGAAGAGCGTCTTAATGAAATCACTCATGCCGATATCGTTCACCTCCGCCCGACTTATTTTATGGAAAATCTTTTGGCGCATATCTCTAGCATCAAATCCATGAATCGCATCTTTGGTGTTTTCCCGGAAGATGTTCCCATGCCAATGATAGCTACTCGTGATATTGCGGCACGAGCGGCGTTCTTGCTGATGAATCCGGATTTCAAATCCCATAACGTCGAGTATCTTTTAGGTCAGCGTGACGTTTCTCATGCGGAAGTCGCAAAAATACTGGGTCAGGCGATCGGCAAACCTGACTTGGAATACGTCGAGGTGCCACCGAAGGAAATGCGTAACTCTCTTATCGGCGCGGGTATGACAAAAGATTGGGCCGACGTCATGCTTGAAATGGCGGAGTCCTTTTCGAACGGTACCATCGGCGCGACTGTACAACGTGACAAGACAAACACCACCGCGACGACTTTGGAAGAATTCGCGCGCACAACCTTCTTGGATGCTTACAACCGCGCTCCAACCGCTGCCGGAGCGGATCGCTCTCGTCCCCGCGAAACCGGTGGCGAAGCCCGCCCTTAATGTTGAATAAAAAAGCCTCTTCATCATTCGGAAGAGGCTTTTTCTTTATTTAGTTACAAGGATTTGCGGCGGTCACTTCTTCAAATGTACACTGCGGCTCATAGTACTTTGAAATCGCCTGAGCATCTTCCAAACGACATGCGAAAACGGTTTTTACACCGGGGGACCACATAAGTCTTCCTTCAGAGTCATAACACTTTCTGCAAAGATCAAAACGAGTATTGCAAGCAGGTGTTGTCGGCTGGTTGACTTCCGTACTCGCTGGAAAACGTGACTTCTGAGAAATCGAAGATGTATGCGTCGCCAGCTTCGCTTCCACTTTATATGAAATTGATCCTTCGCCTAAATGCACGCCTTTTCTATGATCCACATAAAGGCCTCGGGATTCAAAATTTGAATTTGCCAGCTCTGTATGAATGAGATCTTCTCCACGATAGATGCCCACCCAAGAAGCTCCCTTTGCATCCCATGAAATAGGAACATCAATCTTTGTTGTGTCCTCCGAAAGACGTTGAACATTCGCAGGGATGCCAACCCCCAACTGAGGCTTACCTTCTCGTGCTACTTTCATGGAAATACTTTTTCTTTTTTTATTTGGATCATTGTCGTAACTGGGATTGATCGACTCTTCCGTGAATACAATGTCGATCACTTTAGACGTGCCAATAGGCTCATTGAAATGCGGGTTATTGATAGAAATACTGCGTTCCCAGATTGCCGTTGCGGAGTCCGCTTTAATATCTGCGGATGTATAGAAATACTTTTTCTGTGCGATGAGTTCGCTTGAGCGTCGAGGAATATCAGTCACGTATTCAATCTCTTGTCCATTCACTTGAACCTTGAGTGGATTCAAAAGCCCTTGTCGAACAACGAAGTGAATAGAAGAATCGCCTTTTAAGACAACGCGGTTTTTGGGGTGTTCTAAGACAGTCACCATTGCTGGCTGTCCACCTTTGCGAATATCCTCAAGAGCTTTCTTGTAAGACTGACATGCCGTCAAACTTAAAACCGTAAGACCCGCGAACAAAACAGTAAACCAATTGAACATAGACCTTCCTTTTTTAAAAGAAATCCTTGCACAACCACACTTCAATTCAACACCATATTTTGTTTATTACATTATCGAGACTTTTGAAGTACCGTCTTAAGTCCTGGATCTTCAGCGAAGGTGATCCTTAAACACCTTCATGTTACTGTGAACCTCATGAAAAAATGGATCTATTTGTTATTCATCTTCGGAGCGTCTTGTATGCATAAAAGTCCTTTGCAGTATCCTCATCCCGAAAAGAAACCTGTCACTCTGACGAAACACGGTGATGTTCGTACGGACGATTATTTTTGGCTGCGTGAAAGAGAAGACCAGAAAGTCATTGCCCATCTGACGGCTGAAAATCTTTATACGGCGGAAATGATGGCTCCTGTGAAAGAACTGGAGCAAAAGATCTTTCAAGAACTCAAATCCCGAGTCAAAGAGGACGAGTCTACAGCTCCTGTAAAATGGGACGATTTTTATTACTCTGCCCGCTACGAAGTCGGCCAGCAGTATCCCTTGTTTGTCCGACAAAAACATACGACGAAAGCACCCGAAGAAATTCTTTTGAACGGACCCGAGCTCGCCAAAGGCCACCCGTTTTTTGAAACGACAGGACCTCGTGTAAGTCCCAATCACAAGATGATGGCTTTCGGAATGGACACCGTGGGTAGACGTTTCTATACCTTGCACTTTAAGGATTTGACGACAGGACAAACCTTGCCGGAAAAAATTGAAAACGTCACCGGCAACTTAGAGTGGGCCGACGACAATGAAACGATCTTCTATACGCAGCAAAACCCAGAGACATTGCGTTGGGAAAAAGTCTTCCGTTACAACATCAAAACTAAACAGACCGACCTTATTTACGAAGAAAAGGACGAAACCTTTTCCGTCTACGTGAATACGTCCCTTTCCGGCAAGTACATTTATATCACTTCGTTCAGTACTTTGACGACGGAAGTGCAATATCTGGAGTCGAACAAACCACACGGCAAATTCAAACTCTTTGCCCCGCGTGAAAGAGAGCACGAGTACTCCGTTGAAGACGGCGAAGATATCTTCTATGTTCGCACGAATAAAAATGCGAAGAACTATAAGCTGATGACGGCGAAAGCAGGCCACACGAATGTCAGCGAATGGAAGGAGTTCATTCCTCACCGTTCTGACACTTACTTGGAAGACGTGACGGTTTTTAAAGATTATCTTGTTCTCGACGAACGCAAAAACGGCCTGACTCAGATTCAGATTCTCGATCGCGAAGGAAAAAACTCTTTTTACATTCCTTTTGCCGATGAAAGTTACTTAGCGCATGTTGGGAATAATAAAGAGTATAAAACGGAATGGGTGCGCTACAACTACGAGTCGATGCGCTTACCGCCTTCGGTTTACGACTTCAATATGAAAACCCATCTGCAAGAACTTAAAAAGGTTCGCGAAGTTCCCAACTACAATCCAGAACTTTATAAAACAGAGCGCATGTTTTTTACAGCCCGTGACGGTACGAAAGTTCCTGTGTCCATGGTGATGAAGAAAGAGCATAAGCTTGACGGAACGGCTCCCGTGCTCGTTTATGGTTACGGCTCTTACGGCGCGAACATGGATCCAGATTTTAGTTCATCTGTTTTCAGTCTGGTGGACCGCGGTTTTGTCTTTGCTTTGGCGCATATTCGCGGCGGCTCAGAAATGGGTCGTGATTGGTACGATCATGGTCGCACGATGAATAAGAAAAACACGTTCTTCGATTTCATCGACGTCACGGAGGCCCTTATCAAAAACAAATACGCAAATCCTCACCGTGTGTATGCAATGGGTGGAAGCGCGGGGGGGCTTTTAATGGGCTCCATCATGAATCTTCGTCCTGATCTTTACCGCGGCATTGTTGCGCAAGTGCCGTTTGTCGACGTGATTACGACGATGCTGGATGACACTATCCCTTTGACGACGTCGGAGTATGACGAATGGGGCAATCCGAATGAAAAGGCGGCTTACGATTACATTAAAACGTATTCGCCTTACGACAACGTGAAAGACATGAAGTATCCAAACACTTTGGTGACGACAGGATTGCACGATTCGCAAGTTCAGTATTGGGAGCCGGCAAAATGGGTGGCGAAACTTCGCGAACACAACACCGGTGATTCTATGATCCTGCTTAAGACGGACATGGAATCCGGTCACGGTGGAGCTTCTGGCCGATTCGACGCCTTGAAAGACACCGCCACCGAGTACGCTTTTATTTTGATGGTAGATAAAGACGCCGCAAATAAATAGCTTGGAGTTCTCATACTAAAATAAAAAGGCCAGGAAAAACCTGGCCTTTTTTATTTCAATTTGGGCAAACGTTATTACTGAACGTTTTCAATGATGATCAAAGCGCTGAATGTATTAAAGCGCATCAACTCGCCCGTTCTAGAGTGAACGATACGTTGCTGAGTGATGTACTTCACTTGTCCGTTTTCATCCAACACAGGAGTTCCGTTAGGATTGATTTGCGGGATGCGAGAACCTTCTGTTTCTTTCACGCGATTGAAAAGAGCTTCCGCAGTGTCGCCATCTTGACGAACACAGCCGCCCGAAGCGCGATTACCAAGACGACCGATGTAAGCTTTGCTTACTTCGTGCAATGCCAAACCGTTTTCTACGTCATAGAAAATTGCAAATGGCATATCAGAATCCCATGAACTCGATTTGTGGTCTTTATTTAGGTATTGCGGAGTGTAGTATCCTGTCGGAGTTTGTGACCAATAAGATTTTGGAGGAGCTCCCGCGCAAACTTTGTTTTTACGGCGAAGCTCGAAACCTTCACGACCTGTCGAAACGTTCGAAATATGCGTCAAACGACCATATTCATAGATACGCATTTGCTGCGCATACGGGCCTCTTTCAGCTTTATTCACAACGATCACGTAACGGAAATCGCGCATCCAAGGTTTTTCATTGAAATCGCGTTCATCGAAGCGACCACTGTAATGCTCAGGAAGGCGTGCGGTGATCTGCTTTTCGAGCTGCAAAGTTTGGCTGTATTCTACGTCAGAATAATCACAGTCGTTAAAAGCGTTCTTGACCTTACCCCAAAAAGAGATTGCGAAAGCGGACTGGGAAAGCATCAACGCAGCCAGAACCACACCGTATTTACCGAATTTCATATAGGCTCCATTCTTCAATAAAAATTGCGAATCGCAAGAATGTGAGCAAATTCGTTGCCAAGTTTTTAAGGTTCAAGTGGACCGTGGAATAGCCCACCCCTCGCCCCTCCGCTCATCACGGAAGGAAATACAGGGGTGGCCAAATATTAGACACTCAGCTTTCTGAGCACGTAGTGAAGGATGCCGCCGTTTTTGTAGTACTCAAGCTCCACCGCCGTATCGATACGTGAGCGAACCTTGATTTCTTCTTTTTTGCCGTTCGAGCGAGTGACGATCAACTGCAGATCTTGAAGTGGCTTCATTCCCGCTTCAATCCCCACGATATCAATCGCCTCCGAGCCGTCTAACTGCAAAGTTTTACGATCCGTGCCCGGATGGAATTGCAAAGGCAATACACCCATTCCGATAAGATTCGAACGATGGATACGTTCAAAGCTTTCAGCAATAACCGCTTTCACGCCTAAAAGACGCGTGCCCTTCGCGGCCCAGTCACGTGATGAGCCGGTCCCGTATTCTTTACCGGCTATTACAACCAGGCCCGTGTTCATCGCTTGATACTTCATCGATGCATCGTAGATCGACATCACATCCCCGGAAGGAATATATTTCGTCAAGCCACCTTCCGTTCCATGCAACATTTCGTTTTTGATGCGGATATTCGCAAAAGTCCCGCGCACCATCACCTCATCATTCCCACGACGTGAGCCGTAAGAGTTAAAGTCGATCGCGTCCACGCCTTTGCTGATGAGGTATTTTCCAGCCGGAGAATCTTTCTTAATATTTCCAGCAGGCGAAATATGATCCGTCGTGATGGAGTCACCTAAAATCGCGAGCACTCGGGCCGCCCGAATATCTTGCAAACGTGCCGGCTCTTTTGTCATGCCCACGAAGTACGGTGGGTTTTTAATGTAAGTGCTGTCGGCCCATGAGTATGTTTGTGACGGTGTTGTCTCAATGCGCTTCCAGTCCGTCGTCCCAGCAAAAACATTGCCGTAACGAGAGTCGAACATTTTTGTTTCCACCGTTTTATTAACGATGTCTTGAATCTCTTGATTCGTCGGCCAGATATCGCGAAGGAAAACAGGTTTGCCTTCTTTATCCGTACCCAATGATTCTTTCATCACGTCAACATGCATGCTGCCCGCTAATGCATAGGCAACAACCAGCATCGGTGACGCCAGATAATTCGCTTTCACATGTGGATTGATACGACCTTCAAAGTTTCTGTTTCCAGAAAGCACGGAAGCCACAACCAGATTGCCTTTTTCAACAGCCGCAGCAATCGGGCCCGGCAATGGACCGGAGTTTCCGATACAAGTTGTGCAACCGTACCCGACAAGATTAAAACCGATTTGATCGAGATACTTTTGCAGACCGGATCTTTCCAAATAGTCGGTCACGACTTGAGAGCCCGGAGCCAAAGAGGTCTTCACCCAAGGCTTCACCTTCAAACCTTTTTCCACCGCTTTTTTCGCCACAAGACCCGCGCCCATCATGACGGATGGATTGGAAGTATTCGTGCAGCTCGTAATCGCCGCGATAACAACATCCCCTTGGCCCAAGGAATAATTGCCGCCTTCAACAGGGACTTCTGAATGTCTTTTGCTTGTAAGCTCCGCCGGAACTTGGAAGCCAGATATCAATTGATTTTGGAAGTCTGTCGTCGCATGACTCAAAGGTACCCGATCTTGCGGACGCTTCGGTCCTGCCAATGACGGCTCGACCGTTGCAAGATCCAATTGAAGTGTGTCGCTGAATGCAAAATGGCGTTCATTTTCTTCATTGCGCCACAAGCCGGTTTTCTTGGCATAACCTTCAACCAAAGCCACTGTCGCTTCATCACGACCGGACAAACGCAGATACTTCAACGTTTCGTCATCAATTGGGAAAAATCCGCAAGTCGCTCCATACTCAGGAGCCATGTTCGCGATCGTCGCGCGATCCGCCAAAGACATCGAAGCAAGTCCCGAGCCATAGAACTCCACGAACTTACCCACAACACCTTTTTTACGCAGCATCTGGGTGACCATCAAAACAAGATCAGTTGCTGTCGTGCCTTCTTTAAGTTTTCCTTCTAAACGGAAACCGATGACTTCAGGGATCAACATGCTTAGCGGCTGCCCCAACATCACGGCCTCAGCTTCGATGCCGCCCACACCCCAACCTAATACAGCAAGACCATTGATCATCGTCGTATGGCTGTCTGTTCCGACAAGAGTGTCAGGGAATGCATACGTGCCTTCTGGTCCTTGATTTTGCCAAACCGTTTTTCCGAGATACTCCAAATTCACCTGATGGCAAATCCCCGTTCCCGGAGGAACCACTTTGAAGTTTTGGAAAGCTTCTTGCCCCCACTTCAAAAACACGTAGCGTTCGTGATTGCGCTGGAATTCCATGCGCACGTTTTCGTCAAAGGATTGAGGTGACGCAAAAGAGTCCACCATCACAGAGTGGTCAATCACCAGGTCTACCGGCACAAGAGGATTGATTTTCTTCGGATCACCGCCCAGAGCTTTCATCGCGTCTCGCATCGCCGCAAGATCGACAACCGCAGGCACACCGGTGAAGTCTTGCATCAACACACGCGCCGGGAAGAACGAAATTTCTCGGGTCAGAGATTTGCTGTCCATACTCAAGAGCGCATCAATATCGTCTTTGGAAACGTGAAGACCGTCTTCATGGCGAAGAAGATTTTCTAAAAGAACTTTGAGTGAAACAGGTAATTTTTTAATGTTGGGGTGAGAGATCTTTTGCAGATTGAAGATCGTGTACTCTTTCGCTCCCACCTGAAGCTTTTCTTTTGTTTTAAAACTATCGTTGGACTTGATATGCATGAGAGGGTCCTCCCCTCTCAATTCCACTCCTCACGCAGGATTTTATCAAGCCAAAAAGCCCCAATCTGGGTTTTCACATCGCTGACATTTCCTTCGCGTACAAACCTCATGAGTTCTTGAGGTTTTATTTCGACAACCTCAATAAATTCTCCATGATCGAGTTTTTGTTCTACGTGCACCAAATTCTTGGCTAAATACAGGTCGATATGTTCGTTTGAGTAACCAATCACTGGATGAATTGTGGTCAGGAAAGTCCACTCCTTGGCATCATATCCCGTTTCTTCCATGAGTTCTCTTTTTGCTGTTACTAAAGAATCCTCGCCGTGATCGCGTTTTCCTGCGGGAAATTCTAGAAAAACTTTTTTCACTGCGTGCCGGTACTGATGAATCATGACCACATTGCCATTGGGAAGCAGAGGAATCATCATCGCAGCGCCAGGATGAAGTATGTATTCCCTCGTATAGGTTTTTCCATCGGGAGCCTGCACTTCGTCCTGTTCGACTTTTAAAAAACGACCGCGGAAAATTTGCTTAGTAGACAGAGTTTTTTCTTCTAGATGTTTCATACAAACACAATCTCATAGAGAGACCCCGTTGTCTCAATATTATTCTCTGGACGAAAGATCGTCCCGTCCTTTGTCCAAAAGATGTAGAATGATAGTTGCTCAAGGAGTTGTATTAAAAGATTCTAATATTAATAGCCATTAGATCAGGAGGATCTTCATGAGAGCTTTCAATCAAGCAAGCCTCTTTCTTTCAACAGTACTTCTAATCTCTGTCTTCTTTGTTCAAGATGCAAATGCGCAAAGACGTTTCGGCAGCTCACGCGGCCTGTCCGGTGATATGTCGATCGGTTTAGGTATCTCGACCGTTTCTGCGGGCCAAGACGACTTGAACAGCGCGATCGACCAAGCGGTGACGGATAGAACAGCGAGCACTAAGAACCTAGGCTCTGCGTGGGAGTTTTATGCAAACTGGAGCTATCGCTTCTCTGGCACGCCTTACGCTTTTGTTTTCCGCCCTTCTTATTTCACGCAATCTACAGAGGGCTCCGCTGCGGATGGCTCTTATGACTACAAATTAACGGGCTTCACTGTGTTCCCAATCTTCCGTCTTTACCCGCTTGAGAACTCGTTCATCAAGTTCTACATGCAAACAGGTCTGGGCTATGGCTCCTTAAATGGTGCGATCACCGCGGGCGCAAAGAATCTTGATTTCAAAGGAAGTGCCTTCGGAGCGATGGGCGGCATCGGTGTCGACTTCTGTTTCACAGATGCTCACTGTTTAACTGTGGAAGGTAACATCCGCTATATGCCAATCGAGAGAAATATCACGACAGGCGGTAACTGTTCCGCTGCGAACGATATTCCGGGAGTCAGGCAGTGTGGTGGCAGCAGCGAAGTGGAAATCGGTGGTAGCGACTTAAGAACAACAATGTCGGGCGTTCAGGGTCTTATCGGTTACACGATGAACTTCTAACGTTCTTAAATAAATGATTTCTAAACGAAGGCTCTTCCAAAAGAAGAGCCTTTTTTATTTGGGAACGTACCCGCTTCCGTTTCTCAACAGAAGGAACGGTGTTCTTTCGGTGAAGAAATGGAAGCGGGTACCTTTCGCTTCCGCAAGTTTCCACGAGATGGATCTGCATTTTCGGTTATTTCCATTAAATACAAGACACCTTTGATTCCTTTGTTGTGTGCGATAAAAAAATTGTTATAACCCGCGCTCGATTCAAAAAATACAAAGGAGATTTCTATGAAATCAGTTTCGAAAAAATTAGCGATGCTTTCACTTGCGGGTGTGATGGCGGCGGCGACTCCGTCGCAAGCTGTTGTCTGCTTTATGCCTCATCCTGTTTGTGGCGTTGTTATCGTCGGCGGCTTGGTGGTTTCGATCATCGCAGCTCGTGATGCGGCAAAAAAAGGTCATCACCTGGATCCGATTTCTCTTGAACAAAATCAAGCGAAGTTGGCGCGCATTTCACGTCGTCTTGATGGCACGAACTATTTGCTCCGAATGCAACAATACGAACGCTACTCTCAAGGCTATCGCTCTGTGATCAGCCGCTATGACAGCGGACGCATCTCCGGCCGCTTAAGCCTTGAGAGCTTGATGGACTTCAGCCCGCAACTTTTCCGTGACTTAGACACTATGGAAAGAATGCTCGCTGAGGAGTACGGGCAAGAACTGGTCCTGCAGGTTTACGGACCGAAATACAAAGAAAATGGTCAGATCAACTGGAAGCGCTATAAGCTCCTCTCGCAAGACTCCCTGGCTATCTACTCAAATTCATTCAAAGACTAAACCTCATCGGAGCTTGCCTATTTGAGAGGGCAGGCTCCATTATTCTTTAGTTGAATAATAATTTGGTTATTAGAAATTGGCCGTTTTTTAGAGGCCCGCTTATACAAGGGTCCATGAAAACACTTTTAATTCCCGCCCTATTAATTCTTGCCTCTGTCACCCACGCGGCTGTGGAGGGCAGTTCCATCAGCAATGCGTACGTAATTTACGAAACGGAAGAAGCGCAGATCATTCGCGGCAAAGCTCCGGCAAATAAAATACAATTCCAAGAATTGATCGATTTGGGCGTCACGGAATTTCTGATTTTTAAAATGGATACCAAAGGTGAAGTGGAAAAAGAAAAAGCCCTTCTGCAAAACTTGGGAATCACAAAAAGTTCAATCACACATATTTCATTTCCATGGAAAGATCTGCACGATTTTCAAAGCGCTTGCACGATGACGATTCAAGCTTTGCAAACGATCGAAGAAGCGGCGCAAAGAAATAGAAGCCTCTACTTTCATTGCACCGTGGGCGAAGATCGCACGGGATACCTCGCCGGTTTGTGGGGCTTGTGGGCCGGGACTTATTCCTCTGTTCCAGAATCCGTTGAAAAAGAATTGTGCGCGCGAGGCTATGAAGCGGGAAACCCTGGAAAACCCTATCGCGATGTTGTGTTGAAGATCCGCGAAACGC
Organism: Bdellovibrio sp. 22V; assembly: GCF_030169785.1. Classification (NCBI taxonomy): domain Bacteria; kingdom Pseudomonadati; phylum Bdellovibrionota; class Bdellovibrionia; order Bdellovibrionales; family Pseudobdellovibrionaceae; genus Bdellovibrio; species Bdellovibrio bacteriopascens. The sequence continues at coordinate 609,419 of NZ_CP125854.1, read as the reverse complement.
TGACACCGACCTACTTAAAAATGGTCATGGTTCTGAGCGAGGCACGCCAACGCGGAAAAGGCTTGGATGAATCTCTTTGTGATAAAGAGCCTTCATTAAAGGTGGCGGTAAACAAGTACTACTGCAAAAAAGTATCAGACCGCTAACTTTCGCGTTTCACTTTGAGATTCTCCTGAGTTATTGAGCCTGTACACTTCAGATCCCCTTGTTAAAAACCGAAAAATATAATGAGTAACCATAAGGAAATTCATGAACGTCGGTTTTCTCCAAGTTCTATTCGGGATCCTCTTATTGACAGGATGTACGCTAGATATGAAGCTGGCGAATCTCGATTTAGATTCTCTAAATCCCGTGCATTCCCCCTCTGGTCCTCTGCCCGGAAAATTCCCTCTTGGTAAAAGTAAATATAATTTTGCCTTTCCGGTAAGTATTGAGCTGACTCCCGAAGGCCACCTTCTTGTCGCAAGCCAAGGTGAATTATCCGGTGGCGTGCATGAGTATGACCCGGCAACGGATGAACTTGTGTTGGCGTTTGGCCCTCCAGGCTCTGCGGATCAACAACTGAATGCTCCGATCAGCGCGACTCTTCATAACAATCTTATTTATGTTCTCGACGTTGATTCTTATAAAATTTTCGACCGCAACGGGACTTTTCTTAGCAAGGTAGGAACTAGCGGTTTCGCCAACGGGCAGTTTAACTCTCCCATGGATATCGCTGTCGACAAGAATGGACTTATTTACATCGCGGATTGCGGCAACGACCGTGTGCAGGTTTTTAATTCGAATGGCACGCACAATCGAAATATTGGTTTAGGATTCGGCTCCGGAAATGGGCAAATGAATTGTCCTTACGGCATCGACGTGGATGACGATTTGAATGTTTATGTCGTCGAGTATGATAATGATCGCGTGCAGAAGTTCGATTCTTCAGGAAATTTCGTCATGAAGTTTGGCGTCTCTGGGATCGGTGTCGGTCAATTTCAGCAAGCGGCCCGCGTGCGAGTTGATTCGCTTGGAAATATTTGGGTTGCGGAGATCTCCCGTCAGGAGCTTATTAAGTTTTCTTCTGCAGGTACTTACATAGCGACCTATAAAGGCGACGCCGGCGGGCATGACCCTATTGGAGTTCCTTTTGATTTTTTCTTTGGGCCGGATGATTCCATTTACATTGCCGACGGTAATAACAAAAGAATCGAAGTTTGGGATAAAAACGGCGTGAACCAAAAAACTTATAGAAACTATACCTCTGCTGAAGGTGCTTTATCTTTACCGACAGGGCTTTGGATCGACTCTGCGGATAATTTCTTTGTCGCCCAATCAGGAGCCGGCACGAGTCCTCAAGGATCTTATAAGTTTGATTCGCGGGGAAATTATCTTGTGACTTATGGAAGCAAGGGTACAGGTGTTGGACAATTGGAGTATGGTTTCGACAGTGCCACGGACTCCGAAGGCCATATTTATATCACCGACAACCTAGCCAACAACATCGAGAAGTTCGCTTCCGACGGCACCCACCTTCTGACAATTGGATCTGCTGGTACCAATCCTGGGCAATTCAATGGCCCCTCTGGTATCTACATCGACAAAAATGACATCATCTATGTCGCTGATTTAGGCAATTCGCGTGTACAAAAACTAAGTAAGGATGGAACTTATCTTGGTGAGATAGGAAACTCCGGAGGAGCAGGGCAACTAGATCAGCCTTCGACAGTCCATCTAGACAAAGACGGAAACATCTACGTTTGCACCATAGGAGCATCAAGGAAAATTTATAAATACGATGCCTCCGGAAACTTTTTGTTCTCTTTCGGTGACGGCCCGTACAGATTCGGTATTTACGTCGATTCGGTAGGCAATATCTATTCCACGAACTATGACCAAAACAGAGTAGACAAATTCGATAGTGGCGGAAATTTTTTGGTCAGCTTTGGCAGTCTCGGATCATTTCTTGGAGAACTCCAAGCCCCCGCCGATATAGCCGGAGATTCTTACGGAAACCTTTATGTCGTGGATGTCTACAATCATCGCGTGCAAAAATTCAGTCCGCTCGGCATTCCGCTTGAGGAATAAAACTTTATCGTTCGTTTCCGACAGCGAACCAATCAATATTTAGACAGCGAAGAACTTCAGAATCGGAGCTCGCCGCCTTCTTCGTGGTTTTCTCTACAAGTTCAATCAGGAGCTTGCGAACCTCCTGAGTCGATTCTTCCGATAAAGCCATCGGACCGGTATAAAATAAATTCTTCCCTGAAACACGCTCCATTGCCTGCATTCCCTTCAATCGCCAATTGGTGTGATGTCTATTTACAAACGGGGAATCATGCCCAACATGAGTGACCTGGGGACCCATATCCAAATGACCTTTATGCTCCACAATCAACTTATGCTGCAAGAGAAAGTCCACCACCTTGGTTACAAGAACACGATCTAAGTTCAAGTAACTGGCGATAGAGGCCGCCGTATTAAGCTGAGGAATAGAGACGCCCAGTCGAACAGCGCTGTAATACCACTGAGAGTAAAATGTGGCTCTGTCTTCGTCTGTGAACTTTTGATGCTTCACCCTATTCTTCAACGCAAGTGCGGATTCTTTTAAGTTTGCGATCTGCTTTTCTAAAACATTCTTTAGTTCCACGGTACCGGCCCGGCTTTTTTGAACTAATAATAGAAAGTAGTCCCTTTCTAACTCCGAAAGCCCAATAAATCGCGTTACTAACAAAGCTTGCTCTAGAGTTAGCTCACGTTCTCCTCTAAAAATCTGGCTCATGACAACTGAGTTTATATCCAGATAAAGCGCGAGCTGTCGAAGTTGCCCGTGACCATTGCGTGGTTGCTCTCCGATCCATGCGTTGACACAGTGTTTATAGTCGTGAAAGTCGAAAACATTCATGAAATGCTCCCTTTGAGTTTCAAGAAAATTAGCATATTTGTTAATTTTATAGATAACAAATAAATTAATAAATGTAGAGAGAGTCTACTTAGATTGCGATACTGACAAGCAAAACATGGAGGTATCAATGATCCGGATTTTCGTTCTTTTAGTGATGAGTTACTCAGTGTGCACACATGCGGCGACTTCCACGGGTGGCGTCGATGGAGGAGGCGGAAAAAGCGTCGTCTGCCGTGATTCAAAAAATAAAATTACGTCAGCTGAGACACTGGACTTGTATGAAGCCAAGAATGTCTATGGACTGACATTGGTTCCTCAAAAAGGCTCAGTGGAAGACATTGTTTCAGTAATTCAAAAGAAACTTGAAGGCACGATGTCTCAGGCAGAACTCCATCTCCTTCCACTTTTTGAGCGTGTAACGAAGATTATGAAATTTGTTCCACCGACAGCCGTCATTAAACCAGTGGACGATGCAGCAGAAGTGGTACTTCCTAAAAACTGTAAACTCGAGCAACTCGCTCATTATGTTGATGACGAAACATTGATCGTAAGCCAAGAAATTTGGAACGCCCTCAGTGCAACAGACAAGGCTGCTTTAATTACCCACGAAGCTATCTATCGCCTAGAAAGAACTTATGGCGCGAAGGATTCACGTCGAGCCCGAAAAATTGTAGGTCATGTATTCTCTGATTTTGCTTTTGAAAAAGTGGATGCAGATCTCCCGCCAGGAGCCAAATTTTGTTCTGCAAAGAACAAAGGAAAAATGACCTATCAATTTGCTTATTACCCGAGCTCCAATGCGAGACACACCGTCTTGCAATTTATGTGGTTTGAAGGAAAGCCCGTCTTCAGTAAAAAAACCGTCGTTCTTCCCCTTCAACTTCCATGGCTAAAAAATGTTCCAGCAAGCTGCCCAGATGGCGACGGCTGCAATATCTCCGGTGGCGATATCTCTTCCAATTTTGAAGGTGGGGTTTTTTTTACAGTGGGCATCAAGAGAAAGATCACGCCTCGTTCTATCCAGGAATATCTTTATATCGACTCAAAGTCGGGACAGCACATTCTTGATTGCTTTCCTTCAAACGAAGGCAAAGAGAATGCCGTAGTTCTTCCTTATTTAAGCTTCCCAATTATTCCCGCAACAGCCAGCAGTTGCATTAACCTCCGTCAAGCCGGAGATTTAGATAAACCTGTTGTTGATGTTCCTGCGAGCTACTTCAGAATTCCAAGGATTCAAATTCAGAGAAATAACCCGGATACGGAGCTCACGATCGCTTATCTTCGCGCTGTAGTTAAGTCAGCCAATGGCGGTAATTACTATTGCAAAATTGGCGGAGACAATCTCAAGGCTTTGAGTTCTGACTGGTGGAATAAACAAAATGCCGTCATCCCTGCTGGGGTCACTCAATTCGACACTGATTGCGCCATGTACTGCGGTGGTTTACAAGTCAATGCCATGTCTTCGTATGCTGGAACCTTGGAAGTATACGGGATGGAACTAGACATCCCCACACAAGAAGTTAGACCTGTGAAACTTTCAACGCCCTTTTCTGTTTCTTCCTACTAATACAGATACCTGGTACTTTTTCCTAAAAAGGTACCAGATGTCTTTTAGAGATAGAGATCTTTATAAATTTTGTGAGTCGAGATAAACCCACTCGCCGTGACCGTGGTGGATTCGGAAGACTTTAACCTTCTCCTCAAACCACGAACCGAGGTTGATCGAGCGCACTTTGCGCCCGTCCACATCCACTGTGTGATCGTCAAAAACGTGCATGTGGCCTGAGATAATTATATCAAAGGGTTTTTCCTGATAAGCTTTCGTCGCGTGCGAACGAATCATTTCGACCAATGAACTCTCATTGGCTGAACGATAGTGCCCGGTGCGTGCGCGGCTTTTTTTGCTCGCTTTATTGCCGATATGATCCCAGAAACGACCGGGAAGAATATTTCCCAGGGGTTTAATATAAGGATTGCGGATGATGCTGCGGTATTTGAGATACTTTTCATCCGTCAAATTGATCAAGTCACCGTGTTCACAGCGCACGGTCACTCCATCAATTCGATAGTATTGAGCTTCGACAAAAACTTCGACGCCGAGTTTTTTCTGAAAGAATCCTTCGACGTGCACATCGTGATTGCCTTCGATGTATGTAATACGCGCGCCCGCCTTTTTCAAATCATGAAGAGCGTCGATCAACGGTTTAAACTTTTTTGCAAAGTAAGAATGACCGCCCACCCATAAATCAAAGATGTCGCCGAGAAGGAAAAGATGAATTTCAGATGGATTTTTCTCCAGCAAAGAACGCAAAAAGCGCAACAGGATTTTCCCATTGCGCTCTTCTGCGGTTTTTAAGTGAATGTCGGATAAAAACCAGGCTTCCACTATTCTTTGTTCAAATCAAAACCTTGTTTCTTGCGGATGAACGCTGGAACTTCAAGATTTTGGCTAGAGAATGGAGAGCTCAATACTTCGCGAGCCATGCGACGAGCTTCTTCCAAAGATTGCTGTTCGTGATCCACGTTCATAGACAACTGTTCAGGGTTGTTGTGACGTGATTTCAAGTCTTGGCTTTCTTTGAAAGCGCGTGCTTTCGCAAGCAACATATCGCGAGGAGAAACTGCCGCTTCAACTTGTGGTTGGATCGGAGTTGCTACTTCAGTTTGTTGCACAGGTGCTTGAGGCATCATGTTCTGAGCGGCTTGCTGCGCTACTTGTGGAGCGACAGGAGCTACTGGCGGAACAACAACAGTCTCAGTTACCTGGGGAACCTCCTGTTGTGAAGGTTGCGTGAAGTTCATCACTTGAGATTGAACTGCAGAGATCGGCGGCAATTCCACAGGAGCCATTTGCGGCATTTGTGGCATTGTCGGCATCACAGGCATTTGCGGGAACTGAGGCATCTGTGGCATTGTCGGCATTTGCGGCATAGATGGCATTTGTGGCATCTGAGGCATTTGCATACCTTGCATGTTCATTTGACCGAACTGCATTGCATTTTGCTGGTTCAAGAAATTTTGCATTTGATTTACTTGAGCCATGTCGTTCACAAGTTTTACATCGTGAGAGTCAAAACCCGTTGCGATCACAGTCACGCGAACTTCGTCACCCATGTTGTCGTCGATAACTGCACCAAAGATGATTTCCGCATCTTCATGAGCCGCTTCCGTGATCAAAGTTGTCGCTTCGTTCACTTCGTACAATGACAAGCTAGAGCTTGCAGTCACGTTGATAATGATGCCAGTTGCACCATCGATTTTTACATTCTCAAGAAGAGGAGAAGAAATCGCTGCTGTTGCTGCTTCCACTGCGCGGTTGTCACCTTTTGCAGAACCAGTACCCATGATAGCGATACCTTTAGAAGACATCACTGTGCGGATATCCGCGAAGTCCAAGTTGATCAAACCGCGGATGTTGATAAGGTCTGAAATCCCTTTTACGGCTTGCAAAAGAACTTCGTCCGCTTTTTTGAATGTCTCAAGAAGAGGAGTTTTCTCTGCCGCCACAGAAAGAAGTTTTTGGTTCGGGATTACGATCAATGTATCAACATTGTCTTTAAGCTCAGACAAACCGCCTTCAGCGTGTTTGCCGCGCTTTTTACCTTCAAACAGGAAGGGCTTAGTGACTACACCAATTGTTAAAGCGCCAAGTTCGCGCGCAATCTTCGCAACAATCGGAGCGCCACCCGTACCTGTTCCGCCACCCATACCCGCAGTGACGAACACCATGTCCGCGCCTTCCAATTTCTCAACAATCTCATTATATGATTCAATCGCGGCTCTGCGACCCACATCTGGATTCGCGCCTGCGCCCAAACCTTTTGTCAAATCAAGGCCCAATTGAATTTTGTTAGATGCCTTATTTGCGTTCAAAGCTTGGATGTCTGTATTCGCAACAATGAACTCTACGCCGCCCATGCCAGATTCGATCATTGTGGAAACCGCGTTGCTTCCGCCTCCACCGACACCTACGACTTTAATGTTTGCACCGATATTGATATTTTCTTCTAATTCAAACATTCGATCCTCCCCACAGAATCAAGCGCCCTCTTGGCGCTCACCGAGTAAAATTAAAAAATCTGTCCAAAAAAATCTTTGATCTTCTTCGTGATTCCATCCAAGGACTCACCAATGTTGACTTCTTGTTGATTCGAATTGAGCAGCTCTTTCTTCTGCGCCAACGCGTACAACAAAAGTCCAACGGCTGCAGAGAATTCTCCAGACTTCACTACATCCGTCAATCCACCGATCTCGCGAGGAGTTCCTCTGCGTACGGGAATATCAAAAATAAACTCGCCCATCTCAATCAATCCATCGAGCTGACTTGCGCCGCCTGTAAGAACAATTCCTGATCCCAACATCGGCATCAAACCGCTCATGCGAATATCGTTAGCGATCAAGTTCAAAGTTTCCTCTGCACGTGCCTCAATAACATCCGCAAGATCTTTGCGCGGAATCACGCGAGCTTTTCTTCCGCCCACGCCTTCCACTTCAATGGTTTCATTTTCATTCACAAGAGAAGCCATGGCAGTTCCATGCTTCTTTTTCAACTCCTCAGCCGCAACTTGTGGAGTTCTCAATCCCACAGCGACGTCATGAGTGAAGTGTTGGCCGCCAACAGGAATAGTTGAAGAATGCGCCACACTTCCGTTGACGAAGTACAAAGCGTTACAAGCGCCGCCGCCCATGTCGACAACACTCACGCCCAAGTTTTTCTCGTCATTAGAAATAACTGCTGTTGCAGAAGCCAATTGGCCTAACACCAGGCCCGCAACTTTAAGACCGGCTTTTTCAACACATTTTACCGTGTTGTTGATCGCGCTTTGGCTGCCCGTCACGATGTGCACGTTGGCCTCCAAGCGGATGCCTGACATACCGATAGGATCTGTGATTCCATCTTGGCCATCGACTTTGAATTCACGCGGAAGAACGTGCAAAACGGTACGATCCGCAGGGACCGCCACCGCTTTCGCCGCTTCAATCACGCGGTCGATTTCTGAAGCTGTGACTTCACGATTCTTGATCGCAACCATGCCTTTAGAATCGAAAGAAGAGATATGCGTTCCAAGAACTCCCACCCACACTTCGGAGATGGAATATCCAGACATCAACTCTGCTTCTTCTTTTGCTTTTTTAATGGATTCTGTTGTCGCTTCGATATTAACGACAACGCCTTGGCGAATGCCTGTATTAGGAGCCGTGCCTACGCCTGCAACTTCGATTTTTCCGTCGGGATTGACTGTGCCGATAACAAAAGAGACTTTGGAAGAACCAATGTCCAAACCAGCCAATACCGGTGCTTTCGGTTTTGTTGTACTCATCCTTAAGTCCTCACGGATGCTTCGCTAAAATGTCGTTGGACCACTCACTAAAATCATTTCAATGAGTTATAAAGCCGATTTAACCCGACTTTGATCGGTCCTCCAGACTTAAGCTTAGGGATCCTTACGCAACCTGACAAGGACTTTCTTTGACAGATTCGCATCTATGACGCGCGCGTCAAACTGGCGGGATTCGAGATAGTCAACCACTTGAGAAACTCGGGCAGCCTTCAGAGCCACTTGATCTTCACCCATCTTCACTTGAATTCCGGTTTTGATCAGAGTCATCCAAAAACCTTCTTTGTTGTCGTAGCGAATTTCAGAAATCGTTTTTTTACTGAACGATCCTTCAGCAGGAATTTGCTCGATCACTTCCACTGCTTTTTTTCTGAGCTCCGTTTTCTTGACGAAACTTTCGCCTTCAAGAAGTGCGACATCGGGAGCTTGCTTGATTTCGATCGGCTCCAAGAACGAACCGTCTTTGATGATTGGAACAAGCTTGCCACTTTTTGCCATGAAAAGAAGTTTCACTTCATGGGGACGTACACGAATCGACAATGTCGCCGGCCAACTGCGCTTCACGTTCAAACCTTCCACCCAGCCAAGCTTCTTGACGTCACCCGAAACTTTCTTAAGTTTGATATTCCAAAGCGAGAGACCTTTGTATTTTGCGAGTGAAGATTCGAGGTTGTCTACGAGTGGGCGAAGAAATTGCTCCTGACCCCGGGGTGGATTTTCCAAAACAACTTCGACTTTGCTGATGTTGAAAAATCCGTTTTTGTTCAGATAATAAAGAGTTCCTGCCAAAGACAAAGGAAGAATAACGAATCCAAAGATGAGTTGTAAAACGAGCTTCTTCACTGAATATATCTCCGCAAATCCTCTGCTGCCGTAGATTTTAGAGTAGCAATAACATTCTGAACATTGAATCACGACAGAG